>CAZWDM010000050.1:0-2233 GCA_964632415.1 uncultured Dehalococcoidia bacterium
TACTCCCCCGGCGAAGCCCCTGACGGCTGCGACTGCCCCACGGTATATTCCAGCAGATAGGGGCTGCCAATTCGCTGAATCCCATCTCGGAACCCAAATGGGACAATGCGCGCAAGGTTCTTTTATAATGCCCCGTGAAATCCTAATGAGTCGAGGCTATTGAGCATATGGCGATTAACAAGGTCGTGGGGTCGTTTGACGAGGCTGTGGCGGACATACCGGACGGCGCGATCCTGATGATAGACGGGTTCGCGGGGCCGGGCGGCACGCCGCAGAACCTGATTCGCGCGCTGCGGGACCACGGCGCGAAGGACCTGACGGTCATCAGCAACACGGCGGGGCTTGCGAGCGTTATCGGCTTCGGCACGATTCCCGGCGACCGTCCCATAGACATCGGCATACTGGTGGATAATGAGCAGATCAAGAAGGTCGTGGCGTCGTTCCCGGTGTCGCCGTCTCCGTCACGCCCCACTTCGTATGAGCGCGCCTATCGCGAGGGCAAGGTGGAGCTTGAGCTTGTGCCGCAGGGGACGCTCGCGGAGCGCATACGAGCGGGTGGAGCGGGAATACCTGCGTTCTACACGCCTACGGGCGCGGGCACGCTTCTGGCGGAGGGCAAAGAAACTCGGGAGTTCGACGGCAAGCCGCATGTGCTGGAGTATGCTCTGAGGGCAGACTTCGCGCTGTTGCGGGCGCACATCGCCGATCCGCTGGGCAATATCGTTTATCGCGGCACTTCGCGCAACTTCAACGGCGTGATGGCGACTGCGGCGCGGACGACGATTATGGAGGTGGATGAGGTTGTGGACGTGGGGGAGATAGACGGACACGGTGTTCATACCCCGGCGATCTATGTGAACCGCATCGCCAAGATTTAGGTCGGTAGGAACGGCGCTATGGAAATCATAGTCACGATTCTGATCGTTGTTGGCATAGCGCTGCTGATAAGAAGGCTTACCGCACCCCCTGCCGATTACACGGACGACAAGGGCAGGAGTCGCTGCGGCAGGTGCAAGAAAATTGTGTACGGCGACGGGGAGAGCGCTCAGAGCGCGGCAGACAATGCGCAGCAGCGAGGAACCTACCTGCGCGCATACTACAATGACCGCTGCGGATACTGGCATCTAACTTCTCAGGAGCCTCGTTACTGACATTTCGGAATGCTGACTGGTACACTAACGCACTAAGATCACCATCAGGACGAAGGGAGCAGGACAATGAAACTGGTATTTTTCGATGATTTCAAGCTGGGTGCGGTCAAGGGCGACAATGTCGTCGATCTGTCGGATGCGGCGAACCACATACCGCATGTGTCGCCACAGGACATCCTGTCGGGGCTGATTGCCGACTTCGACTCGCACAAGTCTCACCTGGAGGAGGCGATTGCCGCGAGCGACGGCGTGCCGCTGTCGAGCGTGCGGCTGCGGTCTCCGGCACCGGGGCCCCTGAACATCATCTGCATGGCAGTGAACTACATGGAGAACGGTACACGCTCGGAGCCGGCTCCGATCAATGCCTTCAACAAGTCTCCGAACGCTGTTATCGGGGATGGCGACACTATATTGCTGCCCGATGTGGCATCGTCGATATTCGAGCATGAGGCGGAGCTTGGGCTGGTCATCAGCAAGCCGGCGTGGCAGGTTAAGGCGGAGGACGCCTACGACTACATTTTCGGGTACCTCAACTTCATCGACGTTTCGGCGCGGGGCATTCCTGCGTTCTACCAGATGAAGTCACGCGAGACCTTCGCGCCAATGGGGCCGTACCTCGTTACCGCCGACGAGATTGCGGATCCGCAGAGCTTGCCCGTCAAGCTGTGGGTGAACGACAGGCTTTGCCAGGACTTCAACACGGACGACATGGCGCACAAGATCCCGCGCGTGATCGAGTGGGTGACTTCCGTTCATTCGCTGGGACCGGGCGATGTTGTGGCGACCGGCACGAACCACTTCGGGCTGAGCGCGATCCAGGACGGCGACACGATCGACATGGAGGTCGAGGGGCTCGGCAAGATGCACCTGAATGTGCGGGACGACCTGAAGCGAACGTGGGGTCGAGAGACGCGCCACGAGTGGGAGTCCGCCGGGAACGAGGGTACTACGCCGCAGTTGACGGGGAAGTACGCGTAGATTTTCTTTGACATAAATGGGAAAACTGCTCCCACGAAAGTGGGAGCAGACGAGGATGGCATGTCCAGAGAACCGCGTCGGGACTGGCGCTCGGAAGTGGCAAG
>CAZWDM010000050.1:2333-9549 GCA_964632415.1 uncultured Dehalococcoidia bacterium
GGGTTGGGCAAGCTGCGTGATCGCTTCAGGCGGATTATTGAGGGCGAGAGGCGTTGACGCGCTCCTAAGAAACCTGCTCGTCAATCGAGGTGGTAGAATAGGGATAGTTGCGATAGGAGGAAGTGATGGCGACTGCTCCGTTTGATACTCTGCGCATAGCTCAGGCGCTCAGGGATGCCGGATTTGACGAACGGCAGTCAGAGGCGATAGTTGCCGCAATTCAGGATTCGCTTGGGGACAATGTCGCAACCAGATCGGACCTGCTGACAGTCAAGTCGGACTTGGAATCGCACGTGGAAATAAAGATTCTGGAATTGCGCGCCGACATGTACCGCGCCTTGTGGGTACTAGGCGGAGGGCTGGTGATGATAATGGTCGCGTTGTTCACTCTCTCTAGAGTTTTGGAATAGAAAGAGAACCCCGCGCGAAATCGGTCTGATACGCGCGGGGACTTTCTTTGTGCGTTGTTTATACATGATAGGCGGCGGGCGTATGTTGCGTCTGCCGCCTGTCTGATTAAGGCGAGTTATCTTAGCTGCACTTTGTAGAGGGCGCAGTCTAGGAAGGCGCGAATGTTGGAGTGGGGGCTGGGCAACTCAACTCTATCCCAGCCTTTGATGCGCTTCGCTTTGAGACCCTGTTCTCGTGCTAGTCTCTTCAACTCACGGTTCCCTTTCTGTTCACCTTTACGGGGAACATATCCCCATTCCCTCTGCCATGTTATTCTTGAGTCAGGATCATTTATTGGTTCTCCCCCTTTGTTCACTGGGAAACATTCAAACAGAACTGCCAATTCATAAGTTCTAACTTTCTCGTTATCCAGCGCAAGTCTTAGAGATCTCATGTCTTTCTCCATTCCTTTGCCTTTGCTTAACTTACCGGATACACCACCTGGATCCGTAAAGATTGACTTGATCTCAACCACTACGGCCTTTCGAGTACCGTGCATTACTACTACGTCATGAAACTTACGCCGTTTTCTGTAATACGCAATCTTCTGACGGCATACTGTATCCATACCGAATTGAGGGCTCAAAACGCTATGGAAAAGCTTTTCCACTTCTTTTTCATGTTCACCTCCATTTAGAGCAACGTTGCTTAGGGTTTCTGAAGTCAGCGCTTTCTTGACTAAATTATCGAATGCACTTGCAACTAGCTTATCTATGTCTCTCCTCCTCATTCTATGTCTATCTCCTTATCGCCTTACACCTGCTAGAAACCAAAAAACGCTCCACATGGGAACGTCTCAAATGGGCGCAATTCGCCCGCTTTATGTGTGTTGCCGATTGCTAGGTCATGCTCAACCTCCTTTGCTAATTTGCCTTAAACAAAAAGTGCGCTCCGTATTGGAACGCTCCTGTGAAACGGACGCGCTTCGCCGCTTCGCTAGAAGCATAGCACATCATGATATATTTCACCAAATCTCCCGTGTTTAAGCCGTGCATGGTTTCGGAAATCGCCAGGTTCGCTATCCAGAACTTCCGCCATTCCATTGATGAAATCTTCAATTTCACAGCCTGACAGCATAGAGCGCACATCCTTGCGGGGATGGGGTGTGCTGCTGCTGTCGCACCTGCAGTTGAGCAGCCTGCGGTTGTCTTCGTTTGTGCTGGGGGTGTTTCTGCCGTTCATCACGCAGGACCTGGCGTTGAGTCCGCTGGAGACGGGACTGCTGCAGGGGGTGTGGTGGGTGACGGCGGCGGTGGCTGTGCTGCCGTTCGGAGTATGGTTCTCCCGCTATAGGCCGGTTGCGGTTACCCGGTTTTCGATGTGGGTGGTTGCGCCGCTGCTGTTGCTGCAGGGCTTGGCGAACGGCTTCCTCATGCTGTTCGTTGCGCGGTTCCTTGCGGTGCTGTTCCATTCGCTGACGATTGCCGTGCGGCCGCTGCTGTTCCACCAGTGGGCTGCGAGACGGCAGTACGCGCTCATCAACGCCGTCGGGCTTTCGCAGCATAGCTTGCTGCTGGCGGTTGCTGTCAGTACGGGCGCGCTGCTGATAGTCGCGCTTGGGAGCTGGCGAAGCGCATATTACCTGCAGGCGGGATTCGTTGCGCTGCAGGCGGTCATATTCACGGTCGTGGCGCGGGATAGCAGGGCGCCGGTGCAGGAGACGGACGATGCACTCGCGAACCGGCCGACAAGCCCGCTCGCGGCGCTGCGAAAGTACAGGCAGGGCTGGCTGGTTGCGATAGTGATGTTCTCGCTGGCATCGGTGTGGACGGGGATTGTTACGTTCCTGCCGACGCTGCTGCTGGAGGACAGGGGCATCGATATAACGCTGGGGGGACCGCTGCTGGGATTCCTGTACTACGGGCTGATACCTGGCGCACTGGCGGGCGGATGGGTGAATCGGAAGCTGAGCGACCGGCGTGTTCTCCTGGGTGTGCCGGCGGTGCTGAATGTGGTGCTTGCGCTGGCGATTGTGCTGACGACGGACGCGGTGCTGCTGGCTGTGGCGATCACGGCGCTGGGGCTGGTGTGGATAGCAGTGCCGGCTATGGAGATGCTGCCATTCGAGTTCGAGGACATACTGCCGCGCGAGGTGGCGGCGGTGAGCGCGTTGGTGGCGATGTTCGCGGGACTGGGGTTCGCGGCGGGGCCTATGATCGTGGGAGTGGTTGCGGAGGTGAGTGGGTCGTTGCTGATGGGGCTGGTGGTGATGTCGGTGGTTTCTGGGATTGGTGTGGTTGCAGGGCTGATGTATCCGAGTACGCGTGGGGATTAGTCGTCGCCGGACTGCGTGACTGCGCCGTTGCCTACTTCTTGACGTCCAACCAAGAAGCCTTCCAAACGGGAGACGCGCTCTTTCACCTCACCGATCTCTCGCAGAAATTCTTGCCGAGATTCGCTGATTTCATTTTGCATGGCGTCCATTCGGCGAAGTGTGTAAAGGAAGGTCGCCACCTGCACGCCAACAATTATGCCCACGCCAGCCCATTCCATCTAGCTACCCCTATACATTCGAACAGACGGTTATCTTTCGCGCAATGATAGCATACTTTCGCTTCATCAGTAGCATTGTCTGGTACACTGACGATCTAGAATACCGACACGGGTTCAGGAGCAAAGAAGAATGGCAGCGACGGAAGAGAAGTACAGGCTGGACAGGGAGATCATCGCTATGCGCGTGGCGAAGGAGCTGCAGGACGGCGATGTGGTGAATTTGGGGATCGGCATACCTTCGCTGTGTTCGCAGTTCGTGCCGGAGGGGCGCGACGTGCTGTATCACAGCGAGAGCGGCGTGATGAACTTCGGGCCGATGGCGGAGGAGGGCGATGAGGATGTTGACCTGACGAACGCGAGCGGGCAATTCCTGGCGTGGCATCCGGGAATGTCGTTCTTCCACTCGGCGGACGCGTTCGCGATGATTCGCGGCGGGCACATAGATGTTACGGTGCTGGGCGCGCTGCAGGTCTCGGCGTCGGGCGACCTGGCGAACTGGATGCTGCCTGAGCGGGGCGTGGGGAATGTGGGCGGCGCGATGGACCTTGCGGTGGGCGCGCGGCGCGTAATCGTGGCGATGGAGCATACGGACCGCGGCGGTCAGTCGAAAGTGGTGCAGGAGTGCAGCTACCCGCTGACGGGGCAGGGCTGCGTCGATCTGATAGTTACCGACATCGCCGTGATGGAGGTGGCGGACGAAGGTCTGGTGCTGCGGGAGGTTGCGCCGGGCTGGACGGCAGAAGGGGTGCAGGCGGAGACGGACGCGGAGCTGATAGTGTCGCCTGATCTGCAGGAGATCGAGCTGTAACAGCCCCGCATGTTTGGCTTGTACTGATCACTCGATTATCGTCAAATCAGACATCGGGATCAGTTACTGCGGTACTCCGGTAGTGGCTTGATGTTGTAGTTGGCGGTTCCTCCTATGAGGCTCTCGACGGCGGCGCGGGCGGTGTCGAGGGATGTGAAGCAGGGGATGCGTTGGTCAACGGCGGCGCGGCGAATCTCGAAGCCGTCTTCAAGGGATTCGCGGTCTCCCTCGATTGTGTTGACGACTGCCGCCACGGTGCCGTCCGCGATGATGTCCACAGTGCTTGGATGCTCGCCGGTGTGCGCCTTGGGTATGGCGAAGGCATCGATGCCGAGTCCCTGGATGAGACGGGCGGTGCCTTCCGTGGCGAACAGGCCATATCCCGCTTCCGCGAGCTGGCGTATCATCGGCACGGCGTCGGCCTTGTCGCGGTCGGCAATGGTGAGCAGGATGGATCCCTTCTCCGGCAGCATCATGCCGGATGCAATCAGCGCCTTTGCAACGGCAGACGAGAAGTCGGTGTCGATGCCCATGACCTCGCCGGTTGACTTCATCTCCGGCCCGAGATAAGTGTCCACGCCGGAGAGCTTGGACATCGAGAAGACGGGCGCCTTCACCGCTATCAGATTCTGCCGCTTCCACAAGCCGCCCTCGTAGCCGGCATCGGTTATGCTCTTGCCGAGCATCGCCTTGATCGCAAGGCGTATCATCGGCACGCCGGTTACCTTGGAGATGAAGGGAATGGTGCGGCTGGCCCGAGGGTTGACCTCGATGACGAAGACCTGGGTATCCCGATTGCCGTTTGCGCCGCCGGTCGAGGGGCTGCGATAGGTATCGCCGCCTACCACCACATACTGGATGTTCATCAAGCCTTTGACCTGCAACGCGCGACCGATGCGCGTGGTGTAGTCGACGATGGTGTCAACTTCGGCTTCCGTGAGCGTGACGCCCGGGTAGATCGCCATGGAGTCGCCGCTATGCACGCCCGCGCGCTCCACATGCTCCATTATGCCGGGGATGAGCACGTTTTCGCCGTCGCACACGGCGTCCACCTCGACCTCGCGGCCCTCGAAGTACTTGTCGATGAGGACTCGCCTGCCCATGCCCGCCTCGAATGCGTGGGTCATGTAGCGCACAAGCTCGGTGGCGTTCTGCACGATCTCCATCGCCCTGCCGCCGAGCACGTAGCTGGGGCGGACAAGCACGGGATAGCCCACGCCCTGTGCCACGTTGAGCGCCTGCTCCAGGTTGCTGACCGCTGCGCCCGGTGGGTTCGGTATGCCGGTCCTCGCGAGGAACTCTTCGAAGAGGTGGCGGTCGGATGCGATGTCGATGGAGCGCGCCGAGGAGCCGAGAATGGGCATCTCCACGCTGTCGAGGGTCTGCGACAGGTTGATCGCCGTCTGTCCGCCGAACTGCACGATGGACGGCGGGAAGTCCAGCTCGGCGCCGTCAACCGATACCGCTTCATTCTCGAGGATATCCAGCACGCTCTCCTCATCGAGCGGTTCGAAGTAGAGGCGGTCGCTGGTGTCGAAGTCGGTGGATACGGTCTCAGGGTTTGAGTTGGCGATAATGCTGGAGACGCCTTCCTCGCTGAGCGCCCACGCAGCGTGAACGGAGCAGTAGTCGAACTCGATGCCCTGCCCGATGCGGATGGGGCCGCTGCCCACGACGAGCGCCTTGCCCGTTGCCATGGGCGTTGCCTCGTTCTCCTCCTCGTAGGTGCTGTAAAAGTAGGGCGTGAGCGCCTCGAACTCGGCGGCGCAGGTGTCCACCATCTTGTAGACGGGACGCAGGTCCCACCGGTGTCGCAGGTCGCGCACTTCCTGAGCGGTGCGGTCGGTCAGTTCGCCAATCTTTGCGTCGGAGAAGCCAAGCCGCTTGGCGCGCCAGAGTGTGTCGGCGTCGAGATGGGACGACAGCAGTTCCTCTTCCATGAGCGCGATGTTCTGGAAGGCACGCGTGAACCAGGGATCTATGCCCGTGGCACGAGAGAGTGCTTCGGGGCTGACGCCGCGCCGCATTGTGTAGAGCAGCGCCCAGAGGCGTTCGTCGTTCGGGTGCAGGGGGAGACGGGCGTCGTCAAGCCCTTCTACATCATTCACTCCCCCTTCTAGGCGGGGTATTTCGTCTTGCCCCCTTCCTAACCTGCCCCCTGAGCGGGAAGGGACAGTTGTCTCCCCGTTCAATTTCCATGCTGAGTCTTCCCAGAGGATGTCGCGGTTGGTGATTTCTAGGGAGCGCACTGCCTTCTGGAACGCCGCCTCGAAAGAGCGGTCTATCGCCATGACCTCGCCGGTCGCTTTCATCTGGGTGTTGATGGAGCGGTCGCCTGCGGGGAACTTGTCGAAGGGCCAGCGCGGAATCTTCACCACGCAGTAGTCGAGTGCGGGTTCGAATGCGGCGAGGGTCTGCTGCGTGACGGCGTTGGGTATCTCGTCCAGGCGCTTGCCGACTGCGATCTTGGCGGCGACACGGGCGATGGGGTAGCCGGTCGCCTTGCTTGCGAGGGCGGAGCTGCGGCTGACGCGCGGGTTGACCTCGATGATGTAATACTCGTTATCCTTGCCTCCGCCATCCGGCAGCGTCTTGCCGACCACATCGCCGGCTGCGAGCGCCATCTGTATGTTGCAGCCGCCCTCAATGCCGAGTGCGCGGATTATCTTCAGGCTGACGGAGCGCAGGAGCTGGTACTCCTTGTCGGAGAGCGTCTGGCTGGGCGCGACCACGATGCTGTCGCCGGTGTGGACGCCCATCGGGTCTATGTTCTCCATGTTGCAGATGGTGATGCAGTTGTCGGCGCCGTCGCGCATCACCTCGTACTCGATCTCCTTCCAGCCGATGAGGGAGCGTTCCAGCAGCACCTGGCTGATGGGGCTTGCGGCGAGACCGCTTGCGACGATGGTGTTGAACTCGTCCATTGTGGTGCAGATGCCGCCGCCGGTGCCGCCGAGCGTGTACGCGGGACGCACTACGAGGGGCAGGGAAAGGGTGTTCAGCGCCTCATGAGCCTCTTCCATGGACTCGACGATTACGCTAGGCAAGACCGGCTCGCCAATGTCGGAGAGGAGCTGACGAAAGAGGTCTCGGTCCTCTGCGTTGCGGATTGTCTCAAGGGGCGTCCCTAGCAGCCGGACGTCGTACTCTTCGAGGATGCCCGCGTCGGCGAGTTCGACAGCGAGGTTCAGGCCGGTCTGGCCGCCAAGGGTGGGCAGGATGCCGTCCGGTCGCTCGGCTGCGATGATGCGCCTGAGCACCTCGACGGTGAGCGGCTCGATATAGACGATGTCAGCGATGTCCTCGTCGGTCATGATCGTGGCGGGATTGGAGTTGACCAGGACGGTGGTTACGCCCTCTTCGCGGAGCGCCTTGCACGCCTGCGTTCCGGCGTAGTCGAACTCCGCCGCCTGCCCGATGATGATGGGGCCGGAGCCTATGACGAGGACTTTGGAAGGTTTTTCG
>CAZWDM010000050.1:9649-12975 GCA_964632415.1 uncultured Dehalococcoidia bacterium
ATTCCCTTCGAACTCAGGTACTCGGCCATCTTGTCGGGGAAGTTGACGGTCGCGCCGTCCGCGCCGACATCTACAGCATGGCGCATGAGGTCTTCGTTGAACAGGCCGTGGCAGCGCACGACGAAGCCCTCCGAGTGAAGCCTGTTCACCAGCTCTGGTGTCGTGAGGTCGGCGCGGGGGCATATCTGGGTCAGTCCGAGTTCTTTGGACTGCTCGATGATCGAGTCGTCCCAGGGGACGTTGCCCATCGGCACGAGCCAGCCCTTGGGCAGTCTGGAGTCGTAGGCTGCGGCTTCTTTCAGCCATTCAATCTGGAACGAGGTTATGGTTACGCTGTCATTCAGGCCGTAGCCGCGCACCATGTCTATTGTACGGCGGGCAAGTCCGCCAGTAATCTCGCGCTGCTTGATCTCGATGTGGAAGTGGAGCCTGCCCTTGTATTGCTCCAGCGTCTCGCCGAGAGAGCGCATTGGCTCGCCCGCGTATTCCGGGGCGAACCAGCCGCCGGCGTCCATTGCCCGAAGCTCATTCAGCGTGAAGCCGGATACGGGCCCGGAGGCGTTGGTCGTCCTGTCCACAGTGTCGTCGTGGATTACTACGATGTGGTCGTCGCGGGTCAGATGGACGTCAAGCTCGATATGGTCAACGCCCATCGCGAGCGCCTTGTCGTAGGCGGCAAAGGTGTTCTCGGGCGCATAGGATGAGGCGCCGCGGTGCGCTATGTTTATGAAGTTCGGCACTGTCTATTTGCCCTCCGCGTCGTCGATCATGTCCACGAACCTGTCGAACATGTACTCGTTGTCGAGTGGGCCCGGCGATGCCTCGGAGTGGTACTGAATCGTCATCACCGGCAGAGACTTGTGCCGTATGCCCTCGACGGTATTGTCGTTAAGATTGATGTGGCTGACCTCGACCTCCTGCGGCAGCGTGTCGGCATCGACTGCGAAGCCGTGGTTCTGCGAGGTGATATGCACGAGGCCGGTCTGCAGGTCCTTGACCGGGTGGTTCGCGCCGCGATGGCCGAACTTGAGCTTGAACGTGCTGCCGCCGACTGCGCGCCCGACAACCTGGTTGCCGAGGCAGATGCCGAATACCGGAATCCTGCCGAGCAGTCCTTTCGTCGTATCTACGGCGTAGTCCAGAAGCTCGGGGTCGCCGGGTCCGGGTGATAGCATCACGCCGTCCGGGTTGCGGCCGAGGATGTCCTGTGCGGATGCCGTGGCGGGCATCGCGACGACCTCGCAGCCGCGGGAGCGCAGCATGCGCAGGATGTTGTACTTCAGGCCGAAGTCGCTTACGAGAACGCGACGGGTTGTTTCCGGCGCGGGCTTCTGCCAGAGGGGGCTGTCCCAGTCGTAGGCACTTTGTGTTGAAACCTGCCGCACGAAGTCCAGTTCGCCGTATGCGGGTATATCTTCGAGGCGTTCCAGTGTGGCTTCGGGCGACTCGTTCACGCCGATAGCGCCCATCATTACGCCCAGCGTGCGGAGCCTACGGGTGATGGCGCGGGTGTCGACGCCGCTGATGCCGGCGATGCCCTCGGATTGAAGGTAGGCGTCAAGCGTCTTGTCGCTCAGGGAGTGGCTCGGGCGCAGGCTGTGCTCGCGCACGACGAAGCCGGACACCTGCACCTTGCGAGACTCGATGTCGCGGGAGTTGATGCCGTAGTTGCCGATGAGCGGGTAGGTGGGAACCACGATCTGCCCTGCGAAGGACGGGTCGGTGAGCATCTCCTGGTAGCCGGTCATCGAAGTGGCGAAGACAACCTCGCCGAACGCTGAGGTCTGCGCGCCGAACGCGTAGCCCCGGTATGTGGAGCCGTCTTCGAGAACGAGGTGGGCGGGGGTTGGTTTTGGCATTATTGAGATTGTACTCCAGAGTTTCTAGGTCTAAGGTTTGAGGACAATTCATGGACCTGAGAATCTAGCATTGATACACCACTTCACCACCAACCAGCGTTGCATGCACGCGGCCTTTCAGGGTTGCGCCCTGGAGTGGCGTGTTCTTGCCTTTGGAGGCGAACTGCGCGGTGTCGACGACCCACTCGGCGTCGGGGTCTATGATGGTGATGTCGGCTGGGGCGCCTTGCTTCAGGGTGCCGAGGTCGTTGCGGCGCAGGAAGCGGGCGGGTGCGAGGGTCAGCTTTTCGATGAGCAGGGGAAGCCCTGCTGCATTGCTATGCACTAGCGACATGAGCTGGCCGAGCGCGGTTTCGAGTGTGCTGATGCCGAATGCAGCCTCGTGGAAGGTGCATTCCTTGTCGGTGCGGTTGTGCGGCGCGTGGTCGGTGGCGATGAGGTCTATCGTGCCGTCGCGCAAGCCTTCAATCATCGCGGCCATGTCGTGCTGCTCGCGCAGGGGCGGGTTGACCTTGGCGAGCGTGTCGTAGGCGGCTGATGTGAGTGGGGCGTACGCGCCGTTAACGTCGGCGCCGTCGGCGGTCCTGCCGAGGATCGCCTCGTCGGTCAGGGTCAGGTGGTGCGGTGTTACCTCGGCGGTGACATTGGTCATGCCGCGCTCCTTGGCGCGGCGCACCAGTTCGAGCGCTCCTGCAGTGCTGAGGTGCGCCACATGGTAGCGTCCGCCGGTCAGCCGTGCGAGGTCGATATCGCGGGCAACCATGATGTCCTCGGCGGAGTTGGGGATGCCCTTGATGCCGAGGCGGTTGGATATCCAGCCCTCGTGCATGGAGCCGCCGTGAAACAGCTCCGGTTCTTCGCAGTGGTTGATGATGGGCAGGCCCATCGCTGAGCTGTAGCTGAGCGCCTGGCGCATGATGTTGGAGTCGGAGACAGGGTTGCCGTCGTCGCTGAAGCCTATCGCGCCCGCCTCGGCAAGCTCACCCATTTCGGCGAGCTGCTTGCCTTTGCTCTGCCTCGTGACGCAGCCGATGGGCAGGACGCGGACGGTGGCTTCGTCTCGCGCCTTGCGGAGGACATATTCCAGCGTCGCGGCCGTGTCCATGGTGGGGTTCGTGTTGGGCATAGCGCAGACGGTCGTGAAGCCGCCGCGCGCAGCCGCCAGCGTGCCCGTGGCTATCGTCTCCTTGTCTTCGAAGCCGGGCTCGCGCAGGTGGCAGTGAACATCTATGAAGCCGGGGGATACCACCATTCCGGTGGCGTCGATAACCTCGGCTTGCTCGGGTGGATCGATGTGCTCTGCCAGG
This sequence comes from uncultured Dehalococcoidia bacterium, assembly GCA_964632415.1. GTDB lineage: Bacteria > Chloroflexota > Dehalococcoidia > Lucifugimonadales > JADFKI01 > Bin90. Next base: position 12,816 of record CAZWDM010000050.1, read on the forward strand.
CCCTTGACCGCGCCGTCCTCGATCAATAGGTCGCGTATGTCGTCGATGCCCTGCGACGGGTCGATCAGGCGACCCCCTTTAATTAGGAGCTTTTTCATTCCGTTATCCTTGGAACTTTTCTATGAGATTGGTTGATGAGGGTTTCACCCCCATCCTAACC
>CAZWDM010000050.1:13075-21368 GCA_964632415.1 uncultured Dehalococcoidia bacterium
TCCTTGGAACTTTTCTATGAGATTGGTTGATGAGGGTTTCACCCCCATCCTAACCTTCCCCCGTCAAGGGGGAAGGGACTAGAGGCTCGCCTTGCGAAGAATCTCGGTTACATGCGGGTGAACCGGCACATCGGGACCGCCGTCCCACCAGGCGTATTCCACTACTAGCGGGTCGTGCGAAATGTCAACTTCGCCATCCGCTTCCACGCTGAAGACATGGTGGTGGTTGTACTTGCCGTCGTGGGTGAAGAGGTACTTCAAGCCGGTTGCTATAAGGGTGGTTTCCTCTTCGAGTTCGCGCGCTGCTGCGACTTCGGGTGACTCGCCATCGTCGATGCCGCCGCCCGGCAGCATGAACGCGGGCCGGAACTTGTCGCGCACCACCAGGATGCGTCCGTCGCGCACTACTATTGCCGTTGCCCGCTGGCGTGGCGTTTCGCTCAATTTTCCGTCCTCAACTTCTGGTATCTTCCCCTCAACCGCGAGGAGAAGGGATTCAAGGGACGCGCGGCGTGACGGCTGCGTAGAGCAGCGCCATTCGCACGGCTACTCCGTTCGTGACTTGCTCCTCGATGACCTGCTGTGCACCGTGCGCCACTTCAGGGTCGATCTCGATGCCTTCGTTCATGGGGCCGGGGTGCATAACGAGCGCGTTCGGCTTGGCGAGTTCCATGCGGCGTGGCGTGATGCCGTACATCCGCGAGTATTCGCGCAGCGTCGGCAGGTGCCCGGCATCCTGTCGCTCTCTCTGCAGGCGCAGCGCCATCACCACATCAGCGGCTTTAAGGGCGCGCTCTACGTTCGTCTCGATCTTCACGCCGCTGAAGGGGTGCTCCGATGCGCTACCATTGCTGCTGACGCCACCCAGAAAGTCCAGCGGTATCAGGGTGGGTGGGGCGCAGAGCGTTACATCAGCGCCCATTTTCGTCAGGCCCCAGAGGTTTGAGCGGGCGACGCGGCTGTACAGCAGGTCGCCCACTATGACCACTTTCAAGCCTTCGACCTTGCCGAAGTGCGACCTGATGGTGTAGAGGTCGAGGAGCGCCTGCGTGGGGTGCGCGTGCAGGCCGTCGCCGGCGTTTATCACCGCCGAGCTCAGGAAGCGCGACAGGAAGTGCGGCGCTCCCGAATGAGGATGGCGCACCACTATGATGTCCGCGTTCATCGCCTGCAATGTCAGCGCGGTGTTGTACAGCGACTCGCCCTTCTCCACGCTGCTGCCGCTGCCGGAGACATTGATGACATCCGCGCTCAGAATCTTGCCCGCCTGCTCGAAGGAGACGCGGGTTCGCGTGCTCGCCTCGTAGAAGACGGTGATTACCGTCTTGCCGCGCAGGGTAGGCACCTTCTTGATATCTCGCTGCAGGACCTCGCTCATGACTCCGGTGTTCTGCAGGACGGTCTCGATCTCTTCGCGCGTGAAGTCGTCGAGGTCAAGGATATGGCGCGGCGTAGATGGCCGGGCGCCGTTCGTGGGCGGTAGAGGCGCCTGTCTCACAGGTCTGCGGCGGCTGGTAGTCGTCATCAGTCGTCCTCCCTCAGCAGCGCAATCTGGTCGATGCCGTCGATCTCACTCATATAGACCTGCACCGACTCTTCGCGCGCGGTCGGCACGTTCTTTCCCACGTAGTCGGCCCGGATGGGCAGTTCGCGGTGCCCCCTGTCAACGAGGCTCGCGAGCTGGATTTCCCGAGGACGACCGAAGTCGTTGAGCGCGTCCATGGCGGCGCGGATGGTGCGTCCGGTGTATAGCACATCATCCACCAGCACGACGCACAGCCCGTGAACGCCGGAGGGAATGCTCGTGTGCATAAGGGGCCGGCCGCGCTCGGCGATGTCGTCGCGGTACAGGCCGACATCCAGCTCGCCGACGGGCACATCCGCACCCTCGAACTGGTGAATGAACGCGGCGATGCGCTTCGCAAGCCAGACTCCGCGGGTCTGGATGCCGACGAGCACGATGCCGTCAACGCCGCCGTTGCGCTCGAGGATCTCGTGCGAGATGCGTACAAGCGCGCGCCGGATCTCGTCGGCGCCGAGAATGGTGCGCTCGGTTGCGGTGCCGTTTGACTCCAGGGTTTCGGTCAACAAAAAACCTCTTGCGCGGCTGGCAAGAGGTTAAGCGGTGGCGAGATATGCGAGCGGGCGCATCCTCACGGCTATGCTGTCGTTCCCTTGCCAGCCTCTCAGGACTGAGTTAAAGGGGCACTACTTACGAATATGTCCGCATCATTGTACATCGTGGACAAGCCATGCTTCAACTGAAACTAGCTAACAATCTGTGCGAGCGGCGCCCAATCCGGTGTCCTGCCAACCCTGTTTGCGCAGGTTCGCCGACCCTGCACGCCTTGACGCCCTTTCGCGCAAGCCACTAGAATAGCGCGAAATGCAACATGTGGGTCAAGTCCTTACTGAGCCGCGTGCGATTGGGAGAACACGGAGCGGCGATTTGGCTGACTTTATTGAGATGGAGTCCATGGGCGGCGTGGTGGCGCGGGCGAGCGGGGACGATGTTGAGATCGTGGTCTGCGGTTTCGACGCGCAGCCGGGACATGTGGTGTGGGGGCTGCCGAAGGGTACGCCGGAAAAGGGCGAGACCCGTGAGGAGACCGCCCTGCGCGAGGTGAATGAAGAGACGGGTCTTCAAGTCAGCATCGAAGGGTTCGTCGAGAGTATAGAATACTGTTTCGAGCGGTACGGCGACGGAGCCGCGTGCCACAAGGTAGTACACTTCTATCTGATGAGTTCGAACGGCGGAGACTTGTCCCTGCATGACCATGAATTCGATTACGTGCGCTGGTTTCCCTCATCGGAAGCTTTGAAGACGCTGACTTACGATAACGAGGTCAAAGTTGTTAAGAATGCCCTTCACATTATCTCGAAGAAAGCCCGAGCCGGCTGAGCCGATCTCGCTTGAAGGCAGGAAGGTGGTTCTTCGGGAGAAACGCATTGAAGATGCTCTCGACGACTACACCTGGCGTGTTGACGAGGAGCTTGCGAGGCTGGACGCCACGCGTCCGCTCAATATGGCATACAACGACTTCCTGCGCTACTCCCAGGAGGAGATCGACTATCCGAATTCGCGCTCGAAGCGGTTCGCGATAGACGACCTCACGGGAAAGCACATCGGCAACTGCATGTATTACGACATCGACACGCGCCGCCGCGAAACCGAGCTTGGCATAATGATCGGAGACCGCGGGTACTGGAGCAAGGGCTACGGCACGGATGCGGTGGACACGCTCCTGAAGTACATATTCAGCGAGTCCAAGCTGGAACGCGTCTATCTGCATACGCTTGACTGGAACCTGCGCGCGCAGAAGTCATTCGGCAAGTCCGGCTTCCGGCGGGTCAAGAGCGTCCGGAAGCGTGGCCTGGACTTCGTTCTGATGGAGGTTCTGCGGGACGAGTGGGAGGACCTGCACAGGTTGAGCGGGGGTTAGCAACAGTTGAGTTATGCAACTCTTCACCGAGCATCGGCGTACTTGCGGGAGCGCATCGGAGAAGAGACCATCCTGTGTGGCAGAAGGCGCAATAAAACTCTGGTACGACTCGGAGGCGGACTTTCTTGAGGTTGTCTTTGAGGCAGGCAAAGGAGTTGCCTACGACACCGAGGATGAGCGTGTCGAGGTTCGCCTGGATGAAAAAGGTAAAGTCCTCAGCTTTCATGTGCTCGGCCTGATGTCCGTGTCAGGGACACCCCTGAACATTGAAGTAAGACCGAAGGACGCAAAGCATCCCCTGCATATCAGTTAGAGTTCGTGCGCAAGTTCTCCTATGTGCCGAACCTGTCGCCGACTTTCAGGCCGACTGCTTCGATCCATTCCGGCGCGTTGACTTTGCGCTCGCGTCCCTGCTGCACCCTGCCGACGAAGATTGAGCCGCCGTTCGCGGCGATGCGGAAGCCCTCGTCCGTGACCTCGGTAACCTCCCCGGGAGCGGCGCCGGCATCTTCGTCAGAGCTGCTTGCGCGGAAGAAGCGCATCTGAGCCTCGCCGTAAGTCGTACCTGCGCCGGGGCTGGGATCGCTGCCTCTGATCATGTTGTATATCTCGCCCACAGGCTTGTCCCAGTCGATGATGACATCCTCGGCACGGCACCAGCCTTCGTAGGTGGCGTCGTCGTGGTTCTGCTCGATTCGGGGTGCTGTGCCAGCCTTGACCATATCAACAGACTCTACCATCGCGTCAACGCCCATCTGGAACAGCCTGCCGAAATAGACTGAGCCGAGTGTGTCGTCTGGGCTTATGGGCGTTTCCTTCTGCAAGAGAATGGGACCTGTGTCCAGTCCCTTGTCGGGCCAGAATATGGTCAGGCCCGTCTTCTCGTCTCCTTGGATGATGGGCCAGTTGATCGAACTGGGTCCGCGGTGCAGCGGCAGCAGCGACGGGTGGTACTGGATGGTGCCGTGACTTGGCGCTTCGAGGATGGCATCGGGCACGATGTCGGTGACGAATGCCATAACGCAGAGATCGGTATTCAGGGCAAGAAACGCGTCAATGCAGTCCTGGTTGCGCATGCGCCGGAACTGCAGCACCGGGATGTCGTGCGCCTCGGCGGCGGTCTTGATGGGGTCTGCGGGTCTGCCTTCCCTGTCGGGCGGGCAGAATACGCCGACGATGTTCTCGCCGTGCTCTACAAGGGCGTTCAGCACGCTCTCCCCGAATGCCGCCTGTCCGATAAGTGCGATGCGAAAGTCGTCAGCCATGTGGTTTACCTCCGGTGGGTGTGTCGGTCTTTCAGTGTTTCAGTCTGTCTGTTATATCACCTGCACATCGGAACGGCAACGGAACCTGCAGTGTATTCCGGTGACTGACACCCGCCCCATCCTGGACTTCCCACATCAATTGGGATGGTACTCTTTGGGTGACGGGCTGACTTACTGACAAACTGAAACACTGATATACTCTTTGCCGATGCTCAAAGCACTGCGCCCACGGCCGATCTCCATCTACGCCGGCTGGTGGGTCATTTCCGCACCGTTTCTTGCCGCGATGCTCACGGTCGGCTCAGGGCAGTACGCCTTCGGGCTGCTTATAGAGCCACTGGAGCAGGAGTTCGGCTGGACGCGCACGCAGATAAACCTCTCGCTCTCGTTCACGGCTGTTGGCAGCATCGTAGCGCCATACCTCGGCTACATAATGGACAAGCACGGGGCAAAGAACATTCTCGTCGGGTCTATGGCGCTCATTGTGGTCAGCTACCTGCTGCGCCCATTCATGACCGAACTGTGGCACTGGTACGCTCTCAGCTTCATACAGTACCTCGGCTTCTCCGGCGCATCCATCCTGCCCGCCGGCAGGCTTGTCGGCATCTGGTTCCAGAGGTCGCGCGGCAGGGTGATGGGCATCACGCTCATGGGCAACAACTTCGGTGGCATCACCTTTCCGCCGCTCACGACGCTTGCGCTGGGAATGTCATGGCACTGGGCGTTCATAAACCTGTCTCCCTGGCAGGGAACCTATCTGCTGTTCGGCGTCATCGGCGTAATTATGACGGTCTATGCTCTCCTGATAGTGCGGGAGTTCCCGACCAGGGAGCAGCTGCGAAGCAGGGGCCGCGAGGAAGCTGCGGCTTCAGACGGCGCCTCGGTCGTGCTCACGGGCTGGTCGCTGAAAGAGGCCGCACGGACGAGGGCATTCTACGCGATTACAGTCGCGATGATGCTCGGCTCGTTCACATATACGGCCGTGCTGACGCAGGTGGCTGCTCACCTGACGGGAGAGGGCGTTTCGCCGGGAGCGGCGGCAATCGCGCTGAGCCTCCTCGCGGGCTGCGGAATGACGGGCAAGTTTATAATGGGACTGCTCGCCGACCGCATCACGGCGCGGTACGCCCTGATGATCGACCTGTTCGGGCAGTCGGGCTTCCTCGTCTTGCTCACTTACTTCGCGGGCGTGTCCATCCCATTGCAGATGCTCGCTCCAGGCGCGGAGCTTCCGCTGGTGTGGATTGTAGTGGGCTGTTTCGGCTTCTTCCTGGGTGCCTTCGGAGCGCTGACTCCGCTCATCGTTCAGGACGCATTCGGCGTCAGGTTTTACGGCAGCATCATGGGAGTGATGAGCATAACGATGGGAGTGTCCTCGTTCCTTGGACCCATACTCGCGGGATGGTCGTTCGACGCAACCGGAAGTTACCGAGTGGCATTCCTGCTGGTTGCGGCGCTGTTCTTCACGGGTGCGATAGCGCTGTTCCAGGCGGGCAAGCCCAGGCGTAGGGAGGAGCAGCCAGCCGCCAGCGGTCAGCAGTCGGACGGCGGGGAGACGGACACCGATGGATAGGGTGGGCAGGATGCCTGCTCGCGGATAGGTGTATAATGGCGGCGGCGTGACGTCCGATAGAACGTATGGCGACACACCGGGCAAATGACAAAAACTAGAGCGCGGAGGGTACAGATGCAGGTAATCAGAAAAGGACAGAACGAGGCGGAAGACCGCACGGATGCGCCGATCTTCTACGGCGGCAAGGTTGAGGGCGAGGCGATTGTCGGCGGCGGCATGAGCGGCGACTTCAACTTCAACAAGGTGAGCTTCTTCAATGGCGCGAAGAACCACTTCCACACTCACACGAGCGACCAGATCCTCTTCGTTCTCAGCGGCAAGGGATATGTGGCTACCGAGGCCGACCAGGTCGAAGTGGGCGAGGGCGACACCGCTCTAATTCCGGCAGGTGAGAAGCACTGGCATGGCGCCGTGGACGGCGAGGACTTTTCCCACATCTCGCTGACGCACCCGGACAGCCAGACCACGGTGTACGCCGACTAGAGCAGGTCTTAGACATCAGTTGTCAGCATTCAGATATGCCCTTGCGGTATCGTTTCTTGCTGACAACTGACTACTGATTACTTTCCGCGAGCGCGTCTTCGATGGCGCTGCGATACTCCTCGTAGTCTGCGCCGCCGACGCGGGTGCCGTTGATGAATACAGTGGGCGTGCTGTTGATGCCACGGCCCATGCCGTCTATCTGGCTCGCCCTGACGCGCTCGAATGCGCGACCGCTCTGGATGCAGTCCTCGAATTCCGCAGTGTCCATATGCAGACCCGCCGCGGTGCCCTGCAGCCAGGTGAAGTCGAAGCCGCTTTGACGCCCCTGCGACCAGTCGTCGAATATGGCGTCATGGAACTCCCAGAACATGTCCTGCTCCGCGGCGCACTCCGTCCCCATCGCAGCGAATACGGACTCCGTGCCGATTACAATGAAGTGGCGGTACACGAAGCGCACCTTGCCTGAGTCAACATAGTCCTCGATGATCTGTTGCCCTGGCCCGAGGGCAAAACTGCGGCAGTACGGTCACTGGAAGTCCGAGAACTCGATGACCGTTACCGGAGCGTTCTCTTCGCCGAGGAACTGCGCGTATGCCTGGTCGTCCGCGCCATCTACGTTGATCGCGCCGGGCTGCTCGAATGTGCCGGCGAACTCGATCTCGAGGTGAATGATGTCGTCAACGCTCAGGACGATCGCCACGCTGGGCTTCTCCATCGCGAACTCCTCGAATGTGACTGCAACGGAAGCCAGTCCGGTGATGCCGTCACCAAATTCCGCCACGACATCCCAGGTTACCGGGCGGGTCTGGTCGCGGATCGTAAGGTCGCCGCTGAGAGTAAACTCGACCTCGCCGCTCGCCTCATTCAAGGGCCACGGCAGCCCGTCAACCGATGTGGGCCTGAACGAGATCGCCGGGAAATCCGCGGTCTGCAGGGTGCGCTCTCGCACATAGCGGTCGCGGCGGTCGCTGTCTGTTTTGAAAGTGGCAGCCTGCAAGACGATGCCGCTCTCGTCGGATAGGATGCCGCCGTCGTCGTCGAACGAGATGCGCCCGACAACCTCAGTCGTCTCGCCCGTGGCGACGAAAAAGCCCTGGGTTGCCAGCTCTTCTTCCACCTTGTATCGGGCGATGGTGCCCTCACCAAGGATGAATGTGTTCATTGACACGGCTTCAGGCTCGGGCATTGCCGTCGGCCCGGGCTCAGGGGTCGGCTCCGCGGTGGGTTCCGGTGCAGCCGTTGCCGCGGGAGCGGTGGTTGCTGACGGAGCTGCTGTTGGCGGTGGTGGCGGAGCTGCGGTGGGCGCCGGTGCGGGTGGTGCGGCGGTAGGGGCTTGCGGGGCTGCTGTGGGGGCCGGAGCAGGTTGGGGTTCGGGTTCCTGTGAGCAGGCGGCTAGTGTCGCAGACAGAATGATCAGGAGGGCCGCGCCGAGCAGGGCACGGCTCAGAAAGTGGGGCATTTGATGATGACTCCAAGGATGGGTAGGCGAGTGAACGCCGAATACAGCATAGCATAGGGAAGGGCGGAGG
>CAZWDM010000051.1:0-5829 GCA_964632415.1 uncultured Dehalococcoidia bacterium
TGCGAGCGAATCGCCGGCGCCGAGCGCGCGCGACGGTTCTTCCCCCTCGTCATGACCATCTTCCTGTTCATTATGGTCTCCAACTGGATCGGCATACTCCCAGGATTCGGCACCATCGGCTGGATAGAGGCTCCCAAAGAGGTCATCCACCACGCCGAGGAGAAGGCCGAGAAAGCCGGCGAGCATGTAGATCTGGACGCCATCCACATGCAGGTGTTCGAAGGCGATGGCGCTTTCGGCTTCCTGGGCTTCGGCTCAATCAACGACGACATCACCGCCGCCGAGTACGAGGAACACCACGGAGCCGGAGACGGCAAGCAGGCAGGCCTGCTCGTGCCCTTCTTCCGCAGCGCCAATACCGACGTGAATACCACCCTGGCAATCGCCCTGATTGCGATGGTGACGGTCCATTTCTGGGGCTTCTCGATGCTGGGCTTCGGGCACCTCGGCAAGTTCATCAACTTCAAGGAAGGTCCGGTGGGGCTCTTCGTGGGCATCCTCGAAGCCATCGGCGAATTCGCGAAGGTCATCAGCTTCACCTTCCGTCTGTTCGGAAACATCTTCGCCGGCGAGGTGCTGCTGATAGCAATGGCATTCCTGTTCCCGCTCATCGGCATCGTCCCGTTCCTGGGGCTGGAGCTTTTCGTGGGCGCAATTCAGGCGTTCATATTCGCAATGCTTACGCTGGTCTTCGCTGTTATGGCGACGACGGCGCACGGCGGCGAACATCACTAGAATTCAGTATCAGCCAATAAATGCGTAGGACCTGAAAAGTACAGGGTACGCAGAAATCTATAAGTAAGGAGAAGTGGAAATGGAAGATTGGGCAAGCTTGGGCGCGGGTCTCGCAATTGGTCTGGGCGCTCTGGGTCCTGGTCTCGGTATCGGTCTGCTGGCTGCAAAGGCGATGGAATCGCTAGGCCGCAACCCCGACGCCGCGGGTCCCATCCAGCAGAACATGATCCTGGCCATCGCCTTCACGGAGGCTATCGCGATTTACGCGCTGGTCGTGGCAATCATCATCAAGTTCGTATAGGCATTCCGAATTTTTGCAATAGTCCCTTCCCCCTTCGATGGGGGAAGGTTGGAATTGGGGCGAATGCCCCCGTTCACTGAATGAATTAGGGGATACGGCATGGAAGCCTTGGGGATCAATGTACCCGGCCTGGTAACGCATCTCATCAGCTTCACCCTGCTGATGGTGCTGCTTAAGCTCTTCCTGTATAAGCCGATTGTGAACATGCTCGACCAGCGTTCACAGCGCATCAGGGATAGCCTTGAAGCGGCAGAGCGCGCCCGGGAAGAGTCGGCAGCGTCTCAGGCAGAGGTCGAATCGCAGCTTGAAGCCGCGCGTGCCGAAGGGCAGCAGCTCATTGCATCGGCGCGTGAGGTGGCGGAGCGCTTCCGTGAGGAAGAGACCGCCAAGGTCAGGCAGGAGATCGAAGCAGAGCGCAGCCGCGCCGAGGCTAACATCCAGCGCGAACGCGACGCCGCCATCGAGCAGCTTCGTGGCGAGTTCGCCGGTCTCGCGATAACGGCAGCGGAGCGCGTGGTGGAACGGTCGCTTGACGAGCAGACGCACCAGGACATAATCGACAGCGTCCTCGAGGAAAGCGACAGCTACGTCAGCCGCAACTAGAGCAATTGTCTCCTATCCCAGTGGGAGAAAGCTGGGGTGAGGGTAAGAGTCCCTTCCCCCTTGATGGGGAAAGGTTAGGATGGGGGTGAAACCCCAGCAGTCGTTACCGGGTTGAAAGTCGGCAATGACATTTGCGCATAAGCGAGAAGATACGACATGGCAAAAGGAGCATCCGCGCGCAGGTATGCACAGGCGATCTTCGCCATTGCGTTGGAGCAGGGTGAGCCCGACAGGTGGCTCGACGACTTGGCTCTGCTTTCCGACTCAATGGCAAATGAGGAATTCGCGAACCTGCTCGACGCGCCCCAGGTAACTCTGGGCCAAAAGACGGGCGTCATACAAGAGTCACTCGGCGACTCGGTCAGCAGGCTGGCGCTGAATCTCATGTCTCTGCTCGCCTCTCGCAGTTCGGCGCGGCTCCTGCCGAGCATCACGGAGTCGTACCAGGAGATGCTCGACGAGCACAACGGCATCGAGCGTGCCGAGATCGTCTCTGCCATCGCTCTCACCGATGAACAGCAAGGGCGCATCGAAACGATGCTCAAGGGCATTGTAGGCAAGGAAATTACCGCGACATCGAGAGTTGAGCCGCAGATACTCGGCGGCTTCGTTGCTCGTGTCGGCGACAAGGTGATCGACGGCAGCACTCGGACCAGGCTGGACGAGTTGCGCCGCGAACTGGTGCATGGCGCATAGCCCTGTCGGGCGTTAAGCGATTCAAGCCTAAAGAGAATTAAATCTTCAAGCGATACGCAGACGGTGTGTCGCTCCCAGACGGAGGACCTGCATGGCAGTCAGAGGACAAGATATTGCTTCGGTGATCAGGCGCCAGATTGAAGAGTTCGGGCGCGACCTGAGCATGGTTGATGTCGGCACGGTGATCGAGGTCGGCGACGGCATCGCGCAGGTCCACGGCTTGTCCGGCGTTGCCTACTCCGAGCTGCTCGAATTCGAGGGCGGCGTCATGGGTATGGCGCTCAACCTCGAAGAAGACAGCGTGGGCACGGTGATTCTCGGCGACCCCCTCGCCGTGAAGGAAGGCTCCGAGGTCAGGAGCACCGGCCGCGTCGTTGTCGTTCCGGTGGGCGACGAGCTCATTGGCCGCGTCGTGGACGCCCTGGGCCAGCCCATAGACGGCAAGGGCCCCATCAATACGAGCGGCACCCGCGAGGTGGAGGTCGTTGCTCCGAACGTGGCAATCCGCAGCTCCGTTGACACTCCGGTGCAGACCGGCATCAAGGCGATCGACGCGATGATTCCCGTCGGACGAGGCCAGCGCGAGCTAATCATCGGCGACCGCTCCACCGGCAAGTCGGCAATCGCTCTCGACTCGATCATCAACCAGAAGGGCGGAGACCTCATCTGCGTTTACGTTGCCATAGGCCAGAAGGTCGGCAAGGTGGCACAGACTGTGGCACTGCTAGAGCAGTACGGCGCGATGGAACACACCATCGTAGTCGCAGCCAACGCCGCCGACCCCGCTCCGATGCAGTATCTCGCACCCTACGCCGGCTGCGCGATGGCTGAAGAGTTCATGTGGCAGGGCAAGGACGCCCTGATCATCTACGACGACCTCTCCAAGCACGCTTGGGCATACAGGCAGATGTCGCTGCTGCTCCGCCGCCCTCCTGGACGCGAGGCATATCCGGGTGACGTCTTCTACTTGCACAGCCGGCTCCTTGAGCGCGCCGCGAAGCTCGACGACGCAAACGGCGGTGGCTCAATAACCGCATTGCCGATCATCGAAACGCTCGCCGGCGACGTGTCGGCGTACGTTCCCACCAATGTTATTTCCATCACCGACGGTCAGATTTACCTTGAGCCTGAGCTGTTCAACTCCGGCATCCGACCGGCAGTGAACGCAGGCCTCTCGGTCTCCCGCGTCGGCAGCGCCGCGCAGACTCGCGCAATTCGGGGCGTGGCAGGAAGCCTCCGCCTCGACCTCGCGCAGTTCGCCGAGCTTCAGACATTCGCGCAGTTCGGCACGGCAGACCTCGATGCGGCAACCCGCCAGCAGCTTGAGCGCGGCCAGCGAGCCACCGAAGTCTTGAAGCAGGACCAGAACGCGCCGCTGTCGATGGAGTTGCAGGCGGCTATCCTGTACGCGCTGGCGAACGGCTACCTCGACGATGTGGAGATCGACAGGGTTCGAGCATTCGAGGAGGCCATCATGAGCTTTCTCCAGTCCAACCATCCAGATCTCCTGACGAGCATATCGGATTTGAAGGACATCTCCGGCGAGACCGAAGAGACGCTGAAGGCGGCAATCGACAATTTCAAGGCTAACGTGCCTTACTAGACAGAAATAGTCCCTTTCCACCTTATGATGGATGAGGGCGAAGGTTAGGATGGAGGTGAATCCTCTGTCTGAAATCTTGTGCTGAAGAGCCGGGCATGCTTGTAGCGCCCATAGGAAATAACAAATGGCAAGCGTAAGACAGATCAGACGGCGCATTCGCAGCGTCGAAAATACGGCTAAGATTACGAAGGCGATGTCCATGATCGCGGCGTCCAAGATGCGGCGCACGCAGGAAGCCGCCCTTCGCGGCAGGCCGTATGCCGATCTGATGCAGACGCTGCTCTCGCATCTTGCCGCGCAGACGCAGGACGACGAAGAGCACCATCCCCTGCTTGTTGAAAGATCGCCCCGCAACAATGTCGGTCTTGTCGTCATCTCCCCGGACAGGGGACTAACCGGCGGCTTGAACTCGAACATCAACCGTGCCGCCGGACAGTTCGTCGTAGATCAGCAGGGCGCAGGCGTCAGCGTCATCGCGATGGGTAAGAAGGGCAGGGACTTCATGGTCAGGACCGGCCAGAACGTTCAGGCCGTCTTCACCGATATCCCCGACCGGCCCGGCATCAGCGAGGTTACCCCGGTGGCCCGCATGGTCATCGACTCGTTCACGAATGAAGAGGTCGATGCTGTCTTCGTCGCGTATGCCGACTTCGTGAACACCACTCTCCAGCGCCCTACCGTCACCCAGCTCCTGCCGGTCGTTCCGGCTGAACTGGATTCAACGGAGGCGGTTGGCTACATCTACGAGCCTGACGAGTTCCCGGTACTGGACGCGCTGCTCCCTCGCTACATCGAGATGCAGCTGTACCATTACCTGCTCGAAGGCATCGCAAGCGAGCAGTCGGCGCGAATGGTCGCAATGCGCAACGCGACCGACAATGCCAATGAAATGGTGGATGACCTGACGCTCGTCATGAACAAGGCGCGCCAGGAAACGATTACGAAGGAACTGCTGGACATCGTAGGTGGTGTCGCCGCAGTCGAATGATAGGCTGGTTTTAGGCCCCCCTATGTTCCCTCTCCCCGAGGGAGAGGGTTAGGGTGAGGGGACGATAGTTATTCCCGCGAAAGCGTGAGTCTATTCCAAAAGCGGCTGAACTGAAAACTGACGACTGAAAACTGATAACTCTTACGGAGGAACCATGGCAACGGGAAAGATAACCCAGGTCATCGGCACCGTGGTGGACGTGGAGTTCCCCGCGGAGGAGATGCCGTCTATCTACAACGCGCTCGAGACCAGCATCGCCGGTGAGCGTCTTGTCCTTGAAGTCGAACAGCACATCGGCAACAACTGGGTGCGCTGCCTTGCTCTCGGAGCGACGGAGGGCCTGGTTCGCGGCGTGGACGCAGTTGACACCGGCCAGCCTGTCTCCGTTCCCGTGGGCGACCCCACACTCGGCAGGCTCTTCAACGCGCTGGGCGAGACGCTCGACGATCTCGAAGAGGTAGAGTCCGGCGACACCTGGCCCATCCACCGCAAGCCCCCGACCTTCGAGGATCAGGCTACGCAGGTCGAGATTCTGGAGACCGGCATCAAGGTTATGGACCTGATCACCCCCTTCACCAAGGGCGGTAAGGTCGGTGCTTACGGCGGTGCGGGCGTTGGCAAGACGGTTATCATCCAGGAACTCATCCGCAACATCAGCGAGGAGCACGAGGGCGTGTCGGTATTCGCCGGCGTCGGCGAGCGCTCCCGCGAGGGCAACGACCTCTGGCGCGAAATGCAGGAGTCCGGCGTTCTAGCCAACACCGTTCTCGTATTCGGCCAGATGAACGAGCCGCCCGGAATCCGCGCGCGCGTCGGGCTGACCGGCCTCACGATGGCTGAGTATTTCAAGGAAGAGCGCGGCCAGGACGTCCTGCTCTTCGTCGACAACATCTACCGCTACAT
>CAZWDM010000051.1:5929-14941 GCA_964632415.1 uncultured Dehalococcoidia bacterium
AGGAAGAGCGCGGCCAGGACGTCCTGCTCTTCGTCGACAACATCTACCGCTACATTCTCGCGGGCATGGAAGTCTCCGCGCTGCTGGGCAGAATGCCCTCCGCAGTCGGATACCAGCCCACGCTAGGTACCGAGATGGGCGACCTCGAAGAGCGCATTACATCGTCCCTAAACGGCTCGATCACCTCATTCCAGGCGATCTATGTTCCGGCGGACGACTACACCGACCCCGGAATCGTCACCACCTTCGGCCACCTGGACGCCGTGGTCGCCCTCGAGCGCGCACTCGCCGCCCAGGGTCTGTACCCGGCCGTTGACCCGCTGACCTCGTTCTCCCGCATCCTCGAGCCCGCGGTCGTAGGCCAGGAACACTACGATGTCGCGCGCGGCGTGCAGCAGGTGCTCCAGCGCTACGCCGACCTGCAGGACATCATCGCGATTCTGGGCATCGAGGAGCTGTCCGACGAGGACCGCCAGACCGTCGCCAGGGCGCGCAAGATTCAGCGCTTCCTCACGCAGCCATTCTTCGTCGCGGAAGTGTTCACCGGAGCGCCCGGCCGCTTCGTGCCCATCCGCGAGACGGTGCGCGGCTTCCGCGAGATTCTGGACGGCCAGCACGACGACCTGCCGGAGCAGGCTTTCTACATGGTCGGCACCATCGACGAGGCAGTCGAGCGCGCCGAGCAGATGGCTGCGGTAAGTTAATCTCATCTGTCCCCTCTCCTCCTGGGAGAGGGTTAGGGTTAGGGCGAAAGAAATCCCTTCCCCTAGGGGGAAGGCTAAGATGGGGAGAATGTCTCCCGTCTAACTGGAGTGGCTCGAATGGCCCCAATGCAACTGGAAATAGTCACCGCCGAGCGGAGAGTTTATTCCGAGGAAGTCGACATGCTCGTCGCTCCCGGGATCGACGGGCAGCTCGGCATCCTGCCCAACCACGCCCCGTTGTTGACGGCATTGCAACCCGGCGAGATCCGTGTTGACAAGGATGGCGAAGAGAACTACATGGCAGTGAGCGGCGGCTTCCTCGAAGTCCTCTCTAACAGGGTCACGATTCTGGCTGACACCGCAGAGCGCGCCGAAGAGATAGACATCGAGCGCGCCGAGGCAGCAGTCCGACGCGCCGAAGAGCGCATCGAGGCACGCGTCTCCGACAGCGACCTGCAGCGCGCTCTCTTCTCCCTACGGCGATCGCAAGCGCGACTCCTCGCCGCAAGACGACGTCGCAGGCGCGACCGCGGCGGCGCTCCACAACAGCCCTCATAGCCCGACAAAATCCCTACCCCCTCCATAGGGTAAGGTTTGGATGGGGTGAGTGCTTACTTCCCCTTCCAATAAAAGAGGATACGGGCAAAGCTAAAAGCTAAATGAAGAGAAGGGCGGCTATCACAGCCGCCCTTTCTTTTGTCATGTCGAACCTGTGCGTCCGCGTAAATTCCCGTTACTCGAACTCACGCAGGTAGAAGGTCATCGACTGCAGTGACAGCACCGGGTCGATGTTCCGCACCACGATGTTCATCGGCACCTGCGCCGCAACCGGCGCGTAGTTCAAAATGCCCTTGATGTCGTTCTTGATCAGCACGTCTATCACGTTCTGCGCCTGCTGCGCGGGCACGGCAACGATGCCTATGGAGATCTTCTTCTCTATTACCGTATCGGTCAGCTCGGACATCGGCTGCACTTCGAACTCGCCGATCGTGTTGCCGACCTGCGCGCGGTCGCCGTCGAACGCCGCCACGATGCGGAAGTTCTCGCGGTAAAAGCCCGGATAGTTGATGATCGCCCTGCCCAGGCGCCCCACTCCGACGAGACACGCCCGCCACTCGCGGTCCAGCCCCAGGATTTCCTGCAGCTCGCTCAGCAGAAAGCGCACGTCATAGCCCCTGCCTTGCTTGCCAAAGCGCCCGAAGTAGCTCAGGTCCTTGCGAATCTGCGCGGGGGTCATCTGCAAAAGGCTGCCAAGCTGCTGCGAACTCACCACATCTATCGACTCGGAAGTTAGCTGCGACAGCGCCCTCACATAGAGCGGCAACCTGAGAACAACTACTTCAGGGACTTCCACAGAACCCATGGACATCCGACTTTCCACCTGTCTTTCGCTGCGTAATGGACTGCCTCATACATTGTGTCAAATCGCACAAAGTATTAGGGCTATTTTATAATTCTGGCATTATTTCGTCAATCACACACCCCGCGCCTGAAGAATATGCTGAAGTTTCTTCCCCCTCGACGGGGAAGGGCGAGAGCCTGTCCGTCCTTGTCCTGAGCCGGTCGAAGGATTGCCGGAGGTATGGGGTGAGGCGAACTGTGCCCAGCCCTAAACAGGCGCCAGGTTCAAGTTGACATTACTGTGCATGGTTGTTACAGTTTACCGACTATGTCGAAATGCGCTTTTGACACCATCTGCCCTTGTATGAACGACCGTTAGGGGGTCGCGCAGAAAGGCTTTGCCAGACTTGGGAGATACCCCGCTCATTACATTGGAGCGGGGTTTTTGTTTCACGCAAATTGCCGCCAACACATTGAACGCCTGCTTTACCGCGGGAGGAGAGCGAACAGTATGACCCAGACGGAATGGAAGCCTCGATCTCAGAGCATCATCGAGATACTTCCCGAAGAGATTGATGACTTCGAAAGACAAGTTGCCCGCTTCCGAGCCGGCGAGTGGTCGGAGACCGACTTCATGGCGTTTCGGCTGCGGCAGGGTGTTTACGGCCAGCGTCAGCCCGACGCGCAGATGTTCCGCATCAAGTGCCCGTTTGGTGGCGTCAACGCGGACCAGCTCGACGCTCTCGGCATCATGGCTGAAAAATACGCTCCCCTGAAGAAGGGGCATGTCACCACACGTGAGAACTTCCAGTTCCACCACATTAGGCTCGACGACGGAGCCGCCATTATGCGCCTCATCGGCGATGTCGGACTGAGCACCCGCGAGGCATGCGGCAACACCGTGCGCAACGTAACCGGCTGCGCGTCTGCCGGCGTATGCATGAACGAGCCTTTCGACGTGTCGCCCTATGCCGCGGCATACGCCCGCTACTTCGTCCGGCACCCGTTCAGCCAGTCCCTTCCCCGCAAGATCAAGAGCGCCTTTTCCGGCTGCAACAGCGACTGTGCAATCACGCCCATTCACGATATCGGCTTCCTGCCGCGCATACAGGATGGCAAGAAGGGCTTCAAGATGGTCGTCGGCGGCGGCACTTCGATCATGCCCCGTATCGCTCCGACGCTGTACGAGTTCGTGCCCGTCGAAGAGTACCTGAAGATGACAGAGGCAGTGCTTCGCATCTTCCACCGCACGAACGAGCTCCGACGCAACCGCATGAAGGCGCGCATCAAGTTCTACATCGCGCGCATCGGCATCGACGAGTTCCGCAAGGAAGTCGAAGAAGAGATTAAGCAGTCCTGGGCGCAGCGCTCTTTCGACCCCGCCGACCTGATGTTCATCGACGACGAGTCGGTGGACGCCCCCGCGCTCGACGGCGACTACGCCGCAACCGGCAGCGAGCCGGAGTTCGAGCAATGGGTGAGCTCCAACGTGGAGTCGCAGCGCCAGGACGGCTACAAGGTAGTCACCGTGAAGCTGCCGCTCGGCGACATAAACGCCCGGCAGTTCCACCAGCTCGCCGACATGTCTCGCAAGTACGCCGGCGGTCGCGCCCGCATCACGCACCAGCAGAACCTCGCGTTCCGCTGGGTGCCCGAAAACGCCCTCTACGAAGTATGGCAGCGACTGACCGACATTGGCTTCGGCGATTCCGGCGCTCACGAGATCACCGACATCGTATCCTGCCCCGGCACCGACAGCTGCAAGCTCGGCATCACCGCATCGATGGGCCTCGGCAGGGCGCTCACCGACGCGGTCGAGCATGTGGACAGCTCCGACCCGCTGGTGCGCCAGATGCACATCAAGATGAGTGGCTGCCCCAATGGCTGCGGCCAGCACCACATCGCCGACATCGGCTTCCACGGCGCGGCGGCGAGAGGACCCGGAGGGCAGGTGCCAGCATACGAGTTGTTCCTCGGTGGAAGCTACTCGCAGGACGACCCGCGTTTCGGTCAGCGCATCAAGGCGAAAATTCCCGCCAAGCGCGCCCCCGAGGCTCTCCACAAGCTGGTCGACGACTACAGGGACAGCCACGACGATGGCGAGGTCTTCAAGGACTACGTGCTTAGGCAGGGCCCCGGCTACTTCGAGGAGCTGATGTCCGAGTTCAAGGACCTGCCCGACCTTAACAGGGATACGCTTGAGCAGTACATAGACTGGGACAAGACCGTCAAGTACGTGCTGGAGCGCGGCGAGGGCGAGTGCGCCGTATAGCCGCAATCCACTGAACGAAAGCAATGAGAGAGGGGCAGGCGTTAAGCCTGCCCCTTATGCGTTTCACATTATCCCGGCGATTACTTCTTGAATCGCCCCTTCAGTCCGCCCCACCACGAGCCGTCGCTCTTGTCCTCGTCGATGTAGCGTCCCCGCCACATCTTGCGCTCTCCGCGCGACTTCGACGGCCGCAGGAACACCATCCCGTATCCGACGATGAAAACTATCAGCCCCAGCCACATCAGAATACTGAGGGAGGGGATCATGTAGCGCAGCACCAGCCCTGCGATCAGCAGTGCGAGCGCTGCCAGCATGATCTTGCCGGGCGAAATCCCCCACGCCTTCGTGTTCAGCGACTGCCGCGCGTACTGCCACACCATCCCGCGCAAGCTGCTGCGCGACTGAGCGGACGGCAGAGGCGCGTCGGCCTCCGCTTTCTTCAGTATGTCCTCGATCTCTTTTTGGTACTGGTCAGGCATCCTCATTGCCCCTGAATGGTTGCATAACCCTGCGTTTAACTGAGTATGGCGAATAGCCTATTTCTTGCATCGTAAACAACTGCCCCGCGAGTGTCAACATGTCGATAACGCGGGAAAACTCGCCAAATCGACGACTGTTTTGATTGTTTTCTAGCGCACAATCGACGTGCTATAATCAAAATACCGTTGTAGAAAACTGTCAGGAGACTTTCGTGCGCATAACTCAAGGGGAAATTGTTGACCTTCAGACCGTGCTTCATATTGAGATGGAAGACGAAGACGTCCGCCCTTATCTCGACATCGGTTACCAGAAAGTAAAGCCGCACATCTCCTTCCCCGGTTTTCGCAAGGGCCGCGTGCCGCGCCACATCGTCCTGCAATTCGTGGGCAAGGAAGCCCTTCTGAACGAGGTGCTCGACACCATGCTGCCGGAAGTCACCGGCAGAGCAATCGACGAGCAGGACCTGCAGCCCGGCGGCATGCCCGACATGGAAGTCGTCGACCTCGACCCCGTCACCTTCAAGGCGACGGTTCCCCTCAGGCCCGAGGTGCAGTTGGGCGAGTACAGAGACATCCGAGTCGAGGTGGAACAGCCCGAAGTTAGCGAAGAAGATGTCCAGGAGAGGCTGGAAAGCCTGCGAAGCAGCATGGGATCATGGGACCCTGTTGAGCGCCCGGTGGAGATGGGCGACATGATCACGATGACCGCCACAGGCACCGTGGAAGACGACACCATCCTGGATGAGACCGATACCGTGTACCTCCTCGTCGAAGACGCCGACCGACCGTTCCCCGGATTTGCCGAGGCGCTTGTCGGCGCCGAACTGGACAAGCAGAAAGAGTTCGAGCTCGAAGTTGCTGAAGACTTCCAGGTAGAGGAGTTCGCGGGCGAGACCGTTCAGGTGTCGGTAACGGTGAGCGACATCAAGGAGCGCACGCTTCCGGAACTCGATGAGGAGTTTGCCCAGGGCATTGGCGAGGGCTACGATTCCTTAGATGCGCTGCGTGAACAGATTGAAGAAGAACTCAAGACTGAATTCCAGAACAACGCCGAGCAGGAACTGCGCGAGTCCGCCATTAATGGCCTGCTGGAGGGCGCTGAAGCACAGATCGCCCCCGTGATCATCGAGCACGAAGCCGAGCACATGATCAACGAGCAGGCGCAGACATTCGCTCGAATGAACATACGCATGGACGACTACCTGCGCTCCATTGGCAGCTCCGAGGAGGAGTTTCGGGAGCAGGCACGCGAAGAGGCGATAACCCGCATCAAGCGTGCGGTCGCTCTGGAAAAGCTTGGAGAAGCAGAGGGCATCGAGGTTGCCGACGACGAAGTGGACGAGCGCATCCAGTCCATCCTCGAGCAGAACCGGGAGCAGTATCCCGAAGCGCCCGAAGCGCCTGAAATTACAGATGATATGAGAAGCTCCATAAGGCGCATGATGTACTCCGAAAAAGTGATGGAGCGCCTAATCGCCATCGCGAAAGGGGAAGCCCCCGACCTACCCGAATCGACCGAAGAATCAGGCACCGAGGCAACCGCGGACGAATCCGACGAAGCCGAATCAAAAGAAGAATAATCACGCTCAGGGAGAGACTTCCCTGACCTAAGGAGAATATGACGATGCTGTTTAGGCCCGAAGATTTAAGCGCCAGTGACTTACTGCAGGACGGTGGGCCTGAAAATGTCATCCCCATGGTCGTCGAGACCGGGCCGCGCGGTGAACGCGCCTACGACATTTACTCGATGCTGCTGAAGGAGCGCATCGTCTATCTCGGCACTCCCATTAATGACCAGGTTGCGAACGCCATCATCGCCCAGCTCCTCTTCCTCGACCGGGAAGACCCGGAGCGTGACGTCAGCCTCTACATAAACTCGCCGGGCGGCGTCATCTACGCCGGCCTCGCGATTTACGACACGATGAACCTCATCCGGCCCGACGTCTCCACCATCTGCGTCGGCTTGGCGGCAAGCATGGGCACCGTCCTGCTGACCGCGGGTTCCAAGGGCAAGCGGTTCGCCCTGCCGGACTCCACCATTCACATGCATCAGGCGATGGGCGGAGCGCAGGGACAGGCAAGCGATGTGGAGATCGCGGCTCGGGAAATCCTGCGCCTGCAGGACAAGATTCGCACCATACTCTCGGACACCACCGGACAGCCCTACGACAAGATCGCGCAGGACACCGACCGCGACCACTACATGAGCGCGGACCAGGCGCTCGAGTACGGTCTGATCGATGAAGTGCTTGCGTCCTCAACGGGCGCATAGGTTCGATGCCTGTGTCTATGGGTCAGCGTTGAGTGTTTACCGGCGCTGAGACCTGGAAATGCCAATCTGTGACTAACGTGGAGCTTCCGCAATATGACTAGCAGGACCGACTACCGCTGCTCCTTCTGCGACAAGGCGCAGACACAGGTTAAACGCCTCATCGCAGGGCCCGATCGCGTGTTCATCTGCGACGAGTGCGTGCTGCTCTGCGACCAGATTATCGCAGAGGACGGCCCCACGCAGTCCAGTGTCGTTTCCAACCCGATGGCGAACGGCCTGAATCCGAAGATCATCTACCAGCACCTTGAAGAGTATGTGGTAGGGCAGGACCGCGCCAAGAAGATTCTGAGCGTCGCGGTCTATAACCACTACAAGCGCATAAGCTCTGCGCAGACACAGTCGGACGTCGAGATTCAGAAGGCAAACATCCTGATGCTCGGCCCGTCCGGCTCCGGCAAGACCCATATCGCGCAAACCCTCGCGCGCATCCTGCAGGTCCCCTTTGCCATCGCCGATGCCACCTCACTCACCGAGGCGGGCTATGTTGGCGAAGACGTCGAGAACATCCTGCTGCGTCTAATACAGGCCGCCGACTTCGATGTGGGGCGTGCCGAGCAGGGCATAATCTACATCGACGAGATCGACAAGATCGCCCGCAAGAGCGTCAACCCGTCCATCACTCGCGATGTGTCCGGCGAGGGCGTCCAGCAGGCGCTGCTGAAGATAATCGAGGGCTGCGAGGCAAACGTCCCCCCGCAGGGCGGCCGCAAGCACCCGCACCAGGACTTCCTGAAAATCAGGACCGACAACGTGCTCTTCATGTGCGGCGGCGCATTCGAGGGCATGGAAGACATCATCAACAGGCGCGTCTTCAAGAGCAAGCACTCCATCGGCTTCACGGGCTCGGCAAGCTGGACGGCGGAGACCGAGGAAAACGTCCTCCACCATGTGAACTCCGACGACCTGATGGAATACGGCTTCATACCCGAGTTCGTCGGTCGCCTTCCCGTAATCGCCACGCTGGACACCCTCGACGAGGCCGCTCTGATCAAGGTCCTCAGCGAGCCGAAGAATGCCCTCGTCCGCCAGTACCAGTCCCTGTTCGACATGGACGATGTGGAGCTTGTCTTCACCAGTGACGCCCTTTCCGCGGCGGCGGAGCAGGCGCTCAAGCGCAAGACGGGCGCGCGCGGTCTCCGCACCATCTTGGAGCACACCCTCCTGGATGTGATGTACGAACTCCCCAGCATGTCCGACGTCAGCCGCTGCGTAGTGGATGCGGACGCCATCCTCGGCGACGCACCCGTGACAGTCAGCCTGAAGAATGGCGAGATCGTGCAGATGCCGGTACCGCCGCTGATGCTGGACAAGTCCGCATAGCCGGAAGCCGTCCCGGCATAACCCGACGCCCCTCCCACTGCAGTGGCTCGCGACCGTATTACATCGCCTGTCCCACCGTGCCATCCTCCTTGCCGTTCATCTTGTCCCTTCCCCCTGATGGGTTCACAAGGGTAGGTAAGCGGTGTATTCAGCGAAAAATCCCGCTCATCCTGCCATTCTGAACGCAACAATCCCGCTCATCCTGCCATTCTGAACGCAGCAAACCCGCTCATCCTGCCATTCAGAACGCAACAATCCCGCTCCACTGTAATTCTAAACGCAGCGCAGTGGAGTGAAGAATCCAAAATCTCCGCCATAGGACAAGCCTGGTCGCTGTCAACAATTTCAGATACCTCACTTCGTTCTGAATGACAATATGAAATCTGGGTACGCATTGAAATTACGAAAACCGGGTACGAAATGACGGGCATTTGCTGTAGCAGGGGCGACCGGCTGGTCGCCCCTGCGAAAGAGCGCCACATCGAATTTGTCGCCAGCATACATTGGCATAATTTCAACACTGATGTATTGAAATTATATTATTTTTCGTTTAAGATTCGCGCA
>CAZWDM010000051.1:15041-20403 GCA_964632415.1 uncultured Dehalococcoidia bacterium
TAATTTCAACACTGATGTATTGAAATTATATTATTTTTCGTTTAAGATTCGCGCATTGCTCCCAGGCTTACTCTTTCCCGGAGAGGCACAGCTTATATGCGCAGGCAAAAGAAAACCCCAACCCCCGGCGCCCTCGACAAGCCCCTCGACGACTTCACTGGCAATCATGTAGCGCCGTCCACGAGCCGCGTCCCGGCCATTCACCGCGAAATCACCACCTGCTACGCCTACATGTGTCCCTACGCGTACGGCTGCACCGAAAAGACGCGCCGCCCCGCGCAAGTCCTCATGCGCCGCTGCATGCGCTACAAGCCCGAAGAACTGCGCATAAAACCCGGCGTCTCCGACTATGTACTCGACCTGCTCGCCAGCAGGCGCACCTCAGGCGAGGACGTATCAGCCCAGACCGCGGCGATTCTCGACGACCTGCGCCCCGACGGTCCCCTGCGCAAGACCGCCTAGCCGACACGTTCCGTCCCCTTCGATGGCGAAGGGTTAGGATAGGCGTGAATGTGCCGCGGTCCGCGCGTGTAGAGAACTGAGAGAGTTCTAAATGACGAACGAGGAACGAATCGTCTGCCACACGCCGACCCCCGGCAAGAAGCCGACCCGCATACACAAGTGGAAGTACGACCTGCTGCGAAGCATCATATTCGACATCCTCGGCGGCAGCGAGGAGGGCGTTCAGTTCCGTAGTCTTCCCGGTCTCATCGAAGGCCGCCTGAGTCCTCAACAGCTTGTAGATCTTGGCTCCGTGTCCTGGTACACCACCACCGTCAAGCTGGACATGGAAGTGAAGGGCGACATCGAGCGCATCCCCCGCGCAACTCCCCAGCGATTACGCCTGGTCAAGTGAGCTGATTTCGCCCCCATTCACCCTGAATCGCGCAGTGCCGGTCGGCAGATGTCCCGTGACGGCTTCCGCCTCCGCAGTCGTTACGAGCGTCTGATGGTACTCGGCGGCATGCCCCAGCACCTGCTCACGCCTTGCCGCGTCCAGCTCCGATAGCACATCGTCAAGCAAGATAACCGGCTCCCGTCCGCGCCTCTCCCTTAGGTACGAAGCCTCTGCAAGCTTCAGCGCAAGCACGGAAGTCCGCGTCTGCCCCCTCGAGGCGAACTCTGCCGCGCCCATGCCGTCCAGCGTCAGCGCAAGATCGTCCCGGTGCGGACCCGTAACCGTCATTCCCCTGGCGAGCTCCACCCGCCGCCGCTCCTCCAGCTTGGAACGCAAGGCATCTGAGATCTCGTCCTCAGTGGAGCAGTCCGCAATCTCCACATTTGGCATGTACGAGACGGACAGCGTCTCGCTCCCACCGCTCAACCCCACATACATGGGCGCCGCTCCCTCGGACAGCATTTGAACTGTGGCGAGACGCCGGGCGACGATCTGCCCACCCTCCTTCACGAGTTCGCCGTCCCAGAATGCAAGCTCTTCAACACGCGCAGCGCCCTCCCGTATCTGCCTCAGCAGGTGGTTCCGCTGCCTGACCACCCGCTCGTATCGCTGGATCGCGCCCAGGTACTCGCGGTCCGTCTGCGAGATCAGGATGTTCATGTACCGCCGCCGCACGCTCGGCGACCCGTACACGATTTCCAGGTCGTCTGCGCTGAACATCACCGCGTTCAGATGGCCCATGAGCGCCGAAGCGCGCCGCGCCGCGCCGTTCACGCGAAAGTACTTCTGCACCGTCAATGCCGTGGGCTCGGCCTGCGGTGCGGGCGAACTTGACGAGCGAAAGTTGATCTGCAGGTTCACCGAGTCGTCCTGCCGCTGAACATCTGCCGCCACCTGCGTGTAGAACTCGCCCGTGCCGTCGCCGCGCCGTATCAGCTCCCTGTCGGCCGATGCCCTTGGCGAGCGCGCAACCGCCAGCATGTACATCGCCTCCAGCAAGTTGCTCTTGCCCGCGCCATTCACCCCCTGGAACAGCGTCATACCCGGCTGAAGGTCAAGCTCCAGCCGCTCGTAGTTGCGGAAGTTCGTCAGGCTGAAATGCGAAATATAGATAGCGCCCCTCACCGCCGTGAATCTGCCCCGTGCCGTCTGGACTCGGATTTTAACACAGCGCCCCCTCAGTCTCTGAACCCGGCTCGCTGGAAACGCCTGCGACATTATTGATAGAATTGTCGCAAGGTCGAATCGGGAGGGCACTATGCAGGTGAACATGGACGAAGCGAAGTCCAGGCTGACAGAACTGGGCGAGCTCGCGTGGCAGGGCGAAGAAGTCATCATCGCCAAGGCGGGCAAGCCATTCCTGCGCCTGGCGCCCTACGACGCACATGAAAGTCGGGCGGAAAAGACTGACGGAGCGAAGCCTAGACGCTTGTCAGGTGCACTGAAAGGGCAAATCTGGATTGCGCCGGACTTTGATGACACCCCGGAGGAACTCATAGACCTCTTCTATGACGGAGAGATTTTCCCCGGTGAGAAGCCCGAATCCTCACAAGAGGGTAGAGCATAGTGCCCCGCTTGCTACTAGATACTCACGCACTTCTCTGGTGGCTTACGGAACCCGAACAGTTGAATGACGGCACTCACGAGGCGATTTCCGACCCGGATAATAGAGTCCTGATTAGTGCAGTTAGCGGTTGGGAGATAGCCCTGAAGAGTAACCTGCGAAAGTTGGAAGTGCCCGACAATGTGTATTCGACCATCGATCAACAGGGCTTTGAGCACTTATCGGTCACATTCCAGCACGGCGTGGAAGCTGGCGGCTTGCCACTCCATCACCGAGACCCGTTCGACCGGCTTCTAGTTGCACAGGCAAGATTGGAAGACTTGGTTCTGGTAACTAGCGATAATCGCATTACGCAGTACGAAGTCAACACTATGGCGGCTTGAACTGATGCTGCACATGATATTTGAAAAACTCTGCGCCCTTGAGCGCCCCACAACGTTTGGCTAAAGGGTGTGCCCATGAAATACCTCGCCCTCGCTGGCGGCGTCGGCGGCGCCAAGCTTGCCCTCGGACTGTCCCGTATTCTGCCGTCTTCCGGTCTGACCGTCGTCGTCAACACCGCCGACGATGAGAACTTCCACGGCCTCCACGTCTCACCCGATGTGGACACGGTGATGTACACGCTCGCCGGTCTCTCCAACCCCGAGACCGGCTGGGGCATGACCGGCGAGTCATTCCGCACCCTCGAACGGCTGAACGCCTACGGCGCAGACACCTGGTTCAACCTCGGCGACAAGGACCTCGCCACCCACATCCGCAGGACGCACCTGCTTAGTCAGGGCTACACACTATCGCAGGTCACGGAATCCCTTCGAACCGCGCTCGGCGTAACGCACCCCATAGTGCCGATGAGCGACCAGCCCGTCCGAACGATGCTCACAACAGGCATCGGCGAATTGCCCATGCAGACATGGTTCGTCAGGCACCGCTGCGAACCTGCCGTCAGCGAAATTCGCTTCGACGGCGTGGAACGGGCGAAGCCCGCCCCCGAATTCGTCCGCGCCCTCAGTGAATGCGATGTCCTTGTATTCTGCCCGTCAAATCCTTTCGTCAGCGTCGCGCCCATCCTTGCCGTCCCCGGCGTGCGTGATGCAATCGAGCACTTTGATGGCGCGCGAATCGCCGTCAGCCCCATCGTCGGCGGGCAGGCGATCAAAGGTCCCGCCGCCAAGATGATGGGCGAGATGGGCATCGAATCATCCTGTGTTGGAGTCGCTGCGCAGTATAAGGACCTGTGCGACATATTCATCCTTGACGATGTGGACGCTGACAGGGCAGGGGACATCGAAACACTCGGCATGCGTGCCGCCGTAACGAACACGATGATGATTACCGACGACGACAAGGTGCGCCTTGCCGAATACATCCGCGAGCTGGCTGAATGACCAGTTCCGGCATAGTCGCGGTCGTACCTATGAAGCCGCTCAGCCAGTCCAAGACGCGCTTATCCGGTGTGCTGCCTCAGCAGGAGCGCGCCGATCTCAGCCTCGCCATGTTCAGCAGGGTAGTCGCGGCGGCGCACGAGGCTATTGGCGTTGTATGGGTGATTGGCGGCGACGCCTCCGTACGCGAGACGTCAATCCGAATCGGCGCCGACTGGTACGAAGACCCTGGCAGCGACCTTAACGAATCTCTGTCTTTCGCCCTCGATAGGGCATGCATGGACAGTGCATCCGCGATCTACCTGCCCGCCGACCTGCCATTCGTTACCGACGCAGACATACGCAAGATTGCTCGGGCATCCAACGGCGGTGAAACCCTCACGCTCTCCCCCGCCCAGCAGGACGGCGGCACTAACGCCATGCTCATTCCTGGGTGCCTTCACTTCCCCCCGCTGCTCGGCAAGGACAGCTTCGCGCGGCACGAGAGGCAGGCGGCTTCGCTCGATATCCCATATACTGTATGCCTGAGCGACGGGCTGGCGCTCGACTTGGACACTCCCGAAGACCTCGCCCTGTGCGACAGGCTGCAACCCGGTTTTCTCTCAAGGATGATAGCCCCGACTCCGGTCGAAACCGCGAGAGGTGAGAAAGAGGACTAATGGCACCGAAACTTGGCATACTACTTCCTACGCGCGGTCTCGTGATGGGCAGTGACGGCCCGCCCAGCATAGAACCCCTCCTCAGAATGGCTGAAACCGTTGAACAGGCAGGGCTCGACTCGGTATGGGTCGGCGACAGCCTCACCGCAAAACCTCGCCTCGAGCCGCTTGTAACCCTCTCGGCAATAGCGTTGCGCACGCAGAAGGTCCGCCTCGGCACTGCCGTCATGCTCGCCGCACTTCGCAACCCCGTCCAGCTCGCGCAGATGTCCGCAACCGTCGATACCATATCCGGCGGACGCCTCATTCTCGGCGCGGGCGTCGGCGGCGCATTCAACCCCGCCCAGCAGCAGGAATGGCGCAATGTCGACGTGGAGCCGTCTCAGCGCGCCCGCCGCTTCGAGGAAGTCCTGGAGATAACCAACGGTCTCACCCGTGGTGAAGAGGTTACCTTCGATGGGCGACACTTCGTGTACGACGGCATAAGCGTTCAGCCCCGGTCCGTCCAGCCAGACGGCGTCCCGTTCCTCGTAGCATGCCATTGGCGAGCAGGCAGAGAGCGCCAGTTCCAGCGTGCCGCTAGACTCGGCGCGGGCTTCATGTCCATATCCGACTACCCCGACGAGTACGCCCGCGTCGTGGACAGGGTGCGCGGCTACACCGCCGAGTACGGCGGCGACCCCGAATCACCCGAAGCCACCTTCTACATGACCGTCAATCTCCGCGAGGACGAATCCGCCGCAACCGAAGAATCCGAAGCCTTCCTCCACCAGTATTACGGCTCCAACATCTGGGGCGACCGCTGGGGACCCTTCGGCAACCCGCACAAGGTCGCCGAGCGCATCTCGCAGTACCACGA
>CAZWDM010000052.1:0-3852 GCA_964632415.1 uncultured Dehalococcoidia bacterium
GCCGCGACAAGTTCGACTATGTACTGGTGGAAACCACGGGGCTCGCCGATCCCGGCCCGGTCGCGCAGACGTTCTTCATGGACGACGAGCTTAGCGCCGATTACTCCCTCGACGGTATCGTTACACTGGTTGACGCAGCCCACATCGAGCAGCAGCTCGGCAGAAGCGACGAAAGCACGGAGCAGATAGCGTTCGCGGATGTCCTCGTGCTCAACAAGACGGACCTCGTCAACGACGAGGCCATTGACGGCCTGGAAGCACGGCTCCGAGGCATGAACCGAATGGCGCGAGTGGTGCGCAGCGAGCGAGCGAACATACCCGTGGAGACTGTGCTAGACCTCGCTGCTTTCGACCTTGACCAGGTGCTCGAGCGTCGTCCCACCTTCCTGGAGCCGGAGTATCCCTTCGAATGGACGGGAGTCTATTCGCTCGGTACGGGCCGCTACGAACTCAACCTCGCCGAAGGACCCGATCCGTCGATGTCGCTCGTCGTCGTGCCAGACCAGGGCACGGATGACGCTGCACTACGGGAGAGCGCGGAGTGGTGTGTGCGGGAGTACGCGGAACCTGCGGAGATCATTCATCCAGGGGAAGAGATTCCGATTGGAAAGCATGTGGAACTCCAGCTCGATTCCCCTGGACGCAAGTCGTTCTTCTTTGCCGTGGATGCGCCGGTACAGGTCGGTCTCTACGCTCAGCACCTCGCTGAGGAGTTCGATATCCAACTGAGGAACGCGGATGGAGAGGCTTTCACACTGGGGGGCAACTTCTGCTCCGAGCCTGTCTGCACAGAGGAAGAGACACACACAAAACGCGTGAAGGGAGCGGCGGTTCCTGCCGAAGCCGAGCGAACCTGGGTCGCCCAGCACGAGCATGACGACGAGGTGGGGTCGATCTCTATCGAGGTAGAAGGCGACGCCGATCCCGAAAAGCTCAACGCCTGGCTTGGCCAACTGCTCGCAGAGCGCGGAGTGGACATCTTCCGGATGAAGGGATTCATCAGCGTCGTGGGGGAGTCACGACGCTTTATCTTCCAAGGGGTTCACATGCTCTTTGACGGCCAGCCGGATCGCGAATGGGGGGACGAGCCCCGCCGCAACCAGCTCGTCTTCATCGGTCGTAACCTCGATGAGCAGGAAATGCAGGAGGGGTTCGAAGCATGTCTGATATAAATGCCGGCACCCCAATGGGCGTTCTCAGCCGTGGCTGGTCTGCGGCTGTCGGCGATTACGCCATCGCCGGTGGGTGGAGCCTGCACGGCCAGGAGCTGGTTGCCGGCGATACCGAGGGCGGCATCTACGCATTCGACGGCGAGACCGGCGAGACCGCCTGGGCGCAGCGCAATGCTCATGACGGTGGCGTGCTCTCGGTGGCAGTCCATCCAAACGGTAGCGTATTCGCTACGGCCGGACAGGACGGGCGAGTCTTAATCTGGGACGCCGCCGAAGGCAAGGTAAGCCGAGCTATCGAATTCGGGAACGGTTGGGTGGAAAACGTGGCGTGGTCGTCGGACGGTAAACGGCTGGCTGCCTCCTGCTCCCGGCAGGTTTTCGCGTATGACGTGGACGGCACCGAAATCTGGAGGTCTGATGAACATCCCAGCACCGTAAGCGCAATAGCATGGTCGGGCGCAGGGGAGCTGGCGACGGCCTGTTATGGTCGAGCGTCGTTCTTCGACGCAGCCACCGGCGAGCTTCGCCAGAAGCTGGAGTGGCAGGGATCCCTGGTCTCGATGGCACTGAGCCCGGACGGGGGCATCGTGGTATGCGGCAGCCAGGACAACTCGGTGCATTTCTGGCGTCGCTCCACAGGGCAGGACTCCGAGATGACCGGATATCCCACCAAGCCGTCTGCGCTTGCCTTCGATGATACAGGCACCCTATTAGCCACCGGCGGCGGGGAGGCGGTGACGGTCTGGAGCTTCCGTGGAAGGGGGCCAGAGGGTACGCGGCCCGGCGTCCTGGAGTATCACGAGCAGCCCGTTACGACGCTTGCCTTTGCGCCCGGCGATATGCACCTGGCATCTGGGGGCCGAGATGGCGGCGTGGTTGTGTGGTCTCTGAAGAGAAATGGAAAAGGACGCCCGATAGGAGCCGCAGAAGTGGGTAACTCAGTGTCCGAATTATACTGGCGGCCTGACGGGGGCGGGCTTGCCGCTCTTGACGCGGACGGTGGCGTGACGGTTTGGCGGATAGGGCCA
This sequence comes from uncultured Dehalococcoidia bacterium, assembly GCA_964632415.1. Taxonomy (GTDB): domain Bacteria; phylum Chloroflexota; class Dehalococcoidia; order Lucifugimonadales; family JADFKI01; genus Bin90. The sequence goes on from CAZWDM010000052.1 coordinate 2,201, forward strand.
ATACAGGGCCGACGCCTGAGACCAGGGTTATTTCGTCGCGCCAGGCAGCGCAGCGGTGCGGGCAGCGGCTGATCTTGCACTTGACCTCCGCCAGTGCGGAAATCCAGCAACATAATGCCCCAGAAGCACCCTTCAGGAAACGCTGACTGCAGGCAGAAATATGCAAAAGGGCATATTCAGGGCAGTATCAGTGTGTTTTCACCCCCATCCCTTCGGCAATCCTTAGACTGGCTCAGGATTGGGACGGACAAGCTCTAACCTTCTCTCATCGCGAGGGAAGGGATTTCTGCGTGTTTCTCTGCGGGCGGGTTCAACTGGACTAACGCATGCCCCATCGCTATAATTCGGGCGATTCTAGCAGAGGCAAATATCATTCAGAGGAGCGTTTTCAGATGGCAGACGACACTATACGGATTGGACTTGTGGGCGCCGGCGCGAATACGGTGCTGCGCCGCATACCGGCGTTTGGCGCGATGAATGACGTGGAGATCGTGAGCGTGGCGAATCGAAGTCGCGCGTCGGGTCAGCGGATTGCGGATGAGTACGGAATACCAGAGGTGTATGACAGCTGGGTGGACCTGATCGAGGCGGACGACACGGACGCTATCTGCATTGGGACGTGGCCGTACACGCACCGGGATATGGTGATCGCGACGCTGGAGAACGAGAAGCACGTGATGACCGAGGCGCGGATGTGCATGGATGCGGCACAGGCGCGGGAGATGCTGGATGCGTCGATGCTGGCGCCGCACCTGGTTGCACAGATCGTGCCGTCGCCGATGACGCTGCGGGTGGACAACACTATCAAGCAGCTGATTGCGGACGGGTACCTGGGGGATGTGCTGTCGGTGAACCTGGTGGTGAACGACAGGACGATGCACCCCGCCGGGTTTGTGGCGCCGGGCGCGCCGTTCCACTGGCGGCATAACCGCGATATGAGCGGGTACAACATCATGCAGATGGGTATCTGGTACGAGGCGATGATGCGCTGGGTTGGGCCGGCGGAGTCGGTGCAGGCGCTGACGCGGGTGCATGTGAAGAGCCGCAAGGATGGCGACGGGAACTCGCAGGTGATCACGATACCGGACCATATCGAGGTGCTTGCCGAGATGTACTCGGGGCCGCTGCTGCACATACGGATGAGCGCGGTGACGGGTCATTCGCCGCAGAACGGGGCGTGGATCTTCGGGACTGACGGTACGCTGTTCGCGGAGTCGCCGGGGATGGCGCTGTACGGCGGTACGCGGGACGACGGCGAGATGTCGGAGATCGAGATACCGGAGGAGAACCAGGGGTCATGGCGGGTTGAGGAGGAGTTCATCAACGCGATACGTGGCGAGGAGGAGATCACTCACACGAATTTCGCGGACGGCGTGCGGTACATGGAGTTCACGGAGGCGGTGACGATCAGCGCGCAGACGGGGGAGAAGGTGCATCTGCCGTTGTAAAGGCGTATATGAGCGAATAACACAGGGCTTTCCTCTGCTTGTCGAAAGTTGGAGGAAAGCCTTATTATATTAATGCTTGAAATATGATGTGATAAACGACATAACACCCTGCTTGCAGGGGAATGAAGATGGCGGTTGAACCACGCCTCCAAGGTTCAAATTCAAACTCCGGTGATGGCACCGCATTCATACTGGCGGCGATTG
>CAZWDM010000052.1:3952-10922 GCA_964632415.1 uncultured Dehalococcoidia bacterium
CAAGGTTCAAATTCAAACTCCGGTGATGGCACCGCATTCATACTGGCGGCGATTGACCGCCTGGCTGAGGACTCGCGCAGAAATTATGAACGATTAACTGCTGATATTCGCGCAACCCAAGAGCAATCGGTTGCCTATACTCGCAATAGTCACGAGCAGCTAGCAGCCGAAATGCGCAGCAGTTACGACAGGCTTGCGGCCGATATGCGGAGCAACTTCGAGAGCGTTCGCTCTGATATTCGGCAGCTATACTACCTGAATATTCTGACGCTCCTGACGGCATTGGGAGCGCTGACTGCAGGGCTATTTGCGCTGATTAGCGGATAGTCTATCTTTCCTCGAAATGCCGACAACAGTCTCTTCACCGACCCCACAGACTCCCCTCTCCTGAACCCCTCTTACGCTTGCCACTAAATCGTAAACGATTTAGGTGCTTTGCACACCGGTGGGGGCGCCAGAATTAGTCTTACTCGTGCGTCTGCCAACAATGGGAGAGCGAGAAGTACGCGACAGTTCTCAATTTGGATTATCGGGGGTCTGCGCCGTACTTGTTGCTGCCGGTATCGCTGGGGAGCGCCAGGAAGATTATCAGCAGGACCAACAGGATTCTGCCGATGATGCCTACGGATAATATGACCGTGCCAGATACAGGGACGCCAAGCAGGACGGCAACATCACCGATGCCTGAGGGGGCGTAGCATAGAGACCACCATGCGCTGCGTCCGGTGTCGTGCAATCGCCGGATTGTAACGGCGAGAGTTGGGGTTAGTATGGCGAGAATGAAACCAGATACGCCTATGCTAAGCGCGTAGGGTATGAAGGTCAGGAATAGAAGCACAACTCCGAAGAAGAACGCGGCTATCAGAAGCGCGAGGAAGTACCACCAGAACTCCGAGCGGCTTGACCGGCCTTCGAAGACTGTGTACTGGCTCAAGACCTCAATAAAGTTACGGTACAGAATGTCTGACTCTCCGATTCACTTTGAAATTCCGCAGAATACCATACGCTGACGGGTTAGCGGAGATCATAGTGTGAGGGGAGCATTGACACGATGACTAGGCACACCTCGCTACGCCCCTTTTCCTTCGCTGGGCTCAGGATTGGGCTTTTTTCTTTCTGAGCTATGTATGCAGGCCGCTCCTGGAATGTGAGTCGCGTGCCTGAGCGGGGACGTCAGGATGCGCCGGCGCCTTCGCTTGCAGGTGAGCCGATGACGGTGTAGGTGCTTTGCTCGCCGGGCTGGTTTCCTGAGCGGTCTTCGAGCCTGCCGATGGGGATGGCGGGCATGGTGGTGGTCTGCAAGCCTGCGCGGACGCCGAGTTCGAGGGTGAAGCGGGCGGCGGTGGCGTTGTCCTCGGCTTCGAGGATGGCGACGAAGTCTATGCTGCCCAACACGGCGTAGAGGCCAAGTATTTCGGCGCCGGAGAAGTTCATATCATCCTCCGCACTTCTGATTACATGAGGGTCTGCCAGAATCTTCTGCCGCCCCTCGTCGGTGGTGGAGATCAGGAGTATGTATGTAGCCATAGTAGCCCTCCAAGCGACAGGATTGCCTGCATTGAACGTGTGCGCCTTGCCTCGCCCCGACATGGTAGTATTGCATTGGTGAGCGCCGGTTTATTCGGCTTATTTCAATAATACTACCTGACTGGAGACTTTCTATGGACTATTCCGAGTTCTTTTCCAACAATCTTCCCGCGACGGTGGAGATGCCGGCGGGATTGCGGGCGGATACGGATCATATCTTCTCGGTGACGAATGCAGTGCCGCAGGCGATAGACGGGGAGCTGTACGCTGAGGCGATCAGCAATGCGCTGCGGCGGGAGGCGACTAGCCTTGCGGGCTATCCTGGGCTGAAGGGGCATGAGGGGCTGCGCGGGTTGATCGCGGCGGAACTGGAGGACAAGCGCGGGGCTGCAGTGGATATCGACGACATCTTTCTGAGCGACGGAGCGGGCGGGGCGATCCGCAAGCTGGTGGATGCGTTCATAGATCCGGGCGATGTGGTGCTGGCGGAGGAGTTCACATACTCGGGGACGCTGAATATGCTGCTGAGCAAGCGCGCCGATGTGATACATGTGGAGTCGGACTCGGAGGGGATGGACCCGGATGCGCTCGAAGCGGAGATAAAGAGGCAGATCGCGGGTGGGAGGAAGCCGAAGTTTATCTACACTATTTCGGTGTACCAGAATCCGTCGGGCTCTACTCTGAGCCTTGAGCGGCGAGAGCGGATGCTTGAGATTGCTGCGGAGTACAGTGTCCCGATAGTGGAGAACGAGTCGTATGCGGACTTTCGGATCGACGGGGATCCGCTTCCGCCTTCGATGCTGGGGCTGGACGAGAACGGGCTGGTCATCTATGTGTCGTCGTACACGAAGCTGCTGGGGTGCGGGCTGCGCGTGGGGTTTGCCGTCGCGCCACAGCAGGTGCAGGATGTGCTGACGGGCGGGATGCCGAGTCAACTGGCTACTATGCTGGTGTACGAGTACCTGCGGACGCGAAAGGCGGAGCATGTGGAGACGGTGCGGCGGGAGCTGCTCGCGCGGCGGGATGCGCTGGTGAGCGCGGTGCGGGAGAACTTCCCGACGGAGTGCGAGATCGTGCCGCCACATGGGGGGATGATGGGCTGGGTGAAGATGCCGGAGGGCGTGGACACGTGGGCGGCGCTGGACAGCGCGGTGGAAGCGGGCGTGAAGTACAACCCGGGCGGGATATACAGGGCACCGCGAGACCGAAACAATCACCTGCGGCTGACTTTCAGCCACAACACCGCGGAGGAGATTCGCGATGGGGTCGCGGCACTGGCGGATGTGTTCGAGCGGCGGGGGATGTTTGGGTGAACTAACATCGATGGACAGGATAGGCAGGATGAATTTGCAACAGTTCATCCTACAAAAGGCAAGGTGTCCTAATGGCTACGCAAGAGAAAGTGCCGACGGCGGTTTCCACAACCATAACCGCGCCGGGGGTTACGGCGATTCCCGATGGCGCGGCGTTGCTTCCACAGACCCGCAAGTTCACGGTAGCGGAGTATTACCGGATGGCGGAGGTCGGCATCCTGAAGCCGGATGAGCGGGTTGAGCTTATCGAGGGAGAGATTCTAGTTATGCCGCCCATTGGTCCTGAGCATGCCAATAATGTGGACGAGTACATTGATGTCTTTGCCCAATACGCAAGGGACCGCTTCCGTATCCGAATCCAAAATCCGGTCAGACTCAGCGATGAATCCGAACCGGAACCGGACGTTGCGCTGCTGCGCCGGCGTCCCGAGGGCTACGGCGCGGCGCACCCCACGCCCGCGGATGTGCTACTGGTCATCGAGGTGGCGCACAGCAGCCTGGAATATGACCGAGGCATTAAGGCGCACATCTACGGACGCAGCGGCGTGCCTGAGACCTGGGTCAGAAACCTGCCCGAAGACTGCATAGAGCGGTTCACTGGACCGGGGCCGGAGGGTTACGCCCAGCATACGATTCACCGTCGAGGAGAAACCCTAACGCCGGTATCTATGCCTGATCTGGAACTGGCGGTGGCAGACTTGCTGCCCGCCCGGCCGGACTCGGGGAGTTAGAACTGGGCATGATTCATCATATTTCCCATGTCTCCCTAGCTAACCTTGCCCCGTCAATGGTTATCAGGGGTAGGTGTTGAAAATAACCGGCTTGCAGTTGTAATTTCACCCCCATCCTAACCTTCCCCCATCAAGGGGGAAGGGACTTTTGCATACTTCTTAATCTAGCGGCGTCGAGGGCATGCCTTGATTTACTCTGCGGACCTGCACTTGCACTCGCCGTATGCGCGGGCGACCAGCAGGGAGCTGACTTTCGAGAATATGGCGCAGTGGGCGCGCATCAAGGGTATTGATCTGCTGGCGAGCGCTGACTTTACGCATCCTGAGTGGTTTGCGGAGACGAACCGGAAATTGCGCCCGACGGGGGACGGGCTGTACGAGTGCGAGGGCGCGCGGTTCGTGCTTGGGACCGAGGTTAACTGCAACGGGGTGGTGGGAAGCAGGAACCGGCGCATTCACATGCTGATGCTTGCGCCGAGCATAGCGGTTGTGGAGCGGATCAATGCGGCTCTCGCAGACAAGGGGCTGCTTGCGTCCGACGGCCGCCCTACCCTGCACATGACGCCGCGTGAACTTCTGGAGACGGTGCTGGAGATCGACGAGCGGATAATGCTGATTCCGGCGCATGCGTGGACGCCGCACTTCGGACTGTACGGCTCGCGGACGGGGTTCGATTCGCTTGAGGAGTGCTTCGGGGACCTGACGGGGCATATCAGCGCGATAGAGACGGGGCTGTCGAGCGATCCGGCGATGAACTGGCGAATGCCGGAATTGGACGATGTGAGTATCGTATCGTTTTCGGACGCGCACTCGCTGCCGAAGATGGCGCGGGAGCTGACTTACATAGATGGCGAACTGAGCTACGACGGGCTGAGGCAGGCACTGAAGGAACAGAGCATTGCGTACACAGTGGAGTTCTTTCCTGAGGAGGGCAAGTACCACCATTCGGGGCATAGGAAGTGCGGGGTGAACCTGTCGCCTGCCGAAGTGGCGAAGACGGGGGCGACATGCCCGGTTTGCGGGCGGCGGATGACGCTGGGGGTGATGCAGCGAACCGAGGCACTTGCGAAGAGGCCGGAGAGCTTCGGCAAGGATGAAGGCGGCTTCACTTGCAACAGCGACGGCAGGCCGCCGTTCAGGTCGCTGGTGGGGTTGCAGCAGATCGTAGCGGAGAGCTTGGGGCGGGGAGTGAACACGAAGGGTGTGCAGCGGCAGTATATGACGCTGGTCGAAGAGCTTGGGAACGAGATGCATGTCCTGATGGATGCGGATGTCTCCGATATCGAGCGGGTTGGCGGCGAGCGCATAGCGGATGGCGTGGGGAGGGTTCGCACGGGTGATATCGTGATCGAGCCGGGATACGACGGTTTGTTCGGCAAGGTCAGCGTTTGGCGGGACGGTGCGGTCGGGGCTAACATGGATGCACGAGATAAACAGGATAGGCAAGGGATTTTGCTTTAGGATTGTGGGCGGCGGTTTGTTGTCTGCAGACCTGTCACCCCCATCCTAGCCTTCCCCCATCGAGGGGGAAGGGATATAACTCTGTAGGAGACAACGATGGCGATTTCGATTACGGGTGAGATGCGGGAGAAGATAACCAATGCGCTGGCGGACGGGTACCCTTGCTTTGTTGGGACGGCGTCGGCGGAGGGGAAGCCGCAGATCAGCATGCGGGGCAGCGTGGCGGTGTACGACGGGCAGACGCTGTGCTGGTGGGAGCGGGGGATGCGCTCGTCGGTGGACAATATCGATGAGAACCCGCAGGTGGTGATCTTCTACCAGAACACCGCCGAGCGTATACGCTGGCGGTTTCACGGCAGGGTAACACTGCACGCATCGGGCATCGAGCGCGACAGGGCGATGGGTCTCACGCCGAAAGGCGAGATGGACAGGGACCCGGAGCGCAAGGGCGTGGCTGCGCTGATGCGAGTGGAGAGCATCACGGAGCTGTCGGGGAATGTGCTGCAGAGCGCGGACGATTAACGGACGGCATGCAGGCTCGCCATTGCTCTCTACTCGGTCCGATTGGAGTCGGCCTGAAGCGAATTCACCGACTGTTGCCGGAAGGGTTTGCGCAGCGTCTATATGCCATCGACGAGGATGGTGTTGGAGTTGCTGCTTCTGTCACGAATCTCCGCGAGCCTGAGATATTCGGGCGATGCTATCAGTGCCTGGAGCTGCTCCATGCTTGGGAATTCTATTACGACGAGGCGGTGAGGCGACCAAGTGCCGCCAACGACCTGGGTGGCTCCGCCACGAGCGAGATACTTGCCGCCATGAGCATCCATGACCGGCAAGATTCCTTCGGCGAATTCGGCGAAGAGGTCGGCATCCGTTACTTCGCCGTCTGAGATCAAATACGCTGCCATATCAGTAACTCCTCATTCTGTTTTCTGTGTTGCGCGGACTGCGCGATTTCGTGCCTGGCAATTATACCACTTAATCCTGACATTAACGCTGCTAAACATCGACTCGAACCACAACCAGGTCGATTCCGTGATATTTCCTGTGACGCACGGAAGAGGCGTAATGGCGTAGCAGACGGAATGAGATCTCCTCCACCTCGGGCGTCTCAGCCTGCTCGCTCAAGTATGCGATGCGGTCCTCGATGTTCTCCTCCGAGAAGACTGCCAGAAACTCCATCTCTACCGTACCTGCTGAGGGGCGGGCAATGATGACGAGACGCGGCGTCCTGTCTGCCTCGTAGTCTTCACGGAGCACGAGCATGCTGGAGAGAGTCTCCTCGCCTGCGGAGCATAATTTCTCCGTCGATGCCTGGTTCCAACCCATACTGCCGGCAAGGTTGCGCAGGAAGTCGTTGACGCCGGGCAGCGAAGAAAGGTCCAGTTCCGTCTCCATTCGCCTGCGGCGTGAGCCTGTTAGTTCGAGGACGGCTGAAATCAGGACGGCAACGATAATTCCCACGATGACGCTGTTGCCGAATGCGGCTCCCCAAGGGCTGGGTAGGGCTGCGACAAGGATGTTGTTTGTTTGCAGACCGATGCCGACAGAGAGCGAGATTCCGACGGTGAGCACTTTTTGCTGATTGAGTCCGTCCTGCAGGACTGTGCGCAAGCCCTCCATGAAGAGCAGTCCCATTACAATCATCAGGATTGCGCCGGTTACGGGGCGCGGTATTGTCAGGATAAGAGCGACGACCTTTGGCAGCAGAGCCAGCAGGATGAGCGTGACACCGATTCCGTACGCAGCGCGGCGGGCCGCTACACCCGTGAAGCTGATGAGAGCCAGAGACGATGGCAGGTAGATGATCGTTGGGATGGTGCCGGCGATGCCCGACAGGAGGGCGGCGAGGCCGCTGACATTCAGGGTTCCCTGCACGCCGCGAAAGTCTATCGCGCGCAGCCTGCGCCATGAAGCCTGCTGGATAACCGCTCCCTC
>CAZWDM010000052.1:11022-17033 GCA_964632415.1 uncultured Dehalococcoidia bacterium
GAAAGTCTATCGCGCGCAGCCTGCGCCATGAAGCCTGCTGGATAACCGCTCCCTCGTTGCCGGTCTTGATTGCGACGAAGGAACTGACAACCAGGAACAGCGGAAGGAGGGCGAAGAAATCCCTGCCAAACTCCGTGCTTATGCCGGGCCAGGCGGAGAATTCGGGGAGAGCGAGCCACGGCGCGTCGAAGGCTCCCTGAATTTCGTACACGCCAAGAGGCACAGCGACGGCGCAGCCTATGACGATGATGATTGGAAACGCAAGCAGCCGGAATATGCCCGTGCCGCGTAGCATCAGGAACGCTAAGGCTGCCAGTGACGACGCTCCTACGAGCATTCCCGCAACCGGCGAAACGCCTGCGGGCACGTCGTCCAGCCTGGCAATTACAATTGGCATGGCGGCGGCAGACAAGAGCATGAACGCGACGCCGGAAACGACGGGGGTGATGATCCGTCTAAGCTGTATCAGCCAGAACGCAAGGGCGAACTGAACCAGCGAAGCGGCGATTATCAGGGCGGACATGACGGGCAGTCCGCCTTCAGCCACTGCCAGGACGCAGATGGGTATGAATGGCGAGCCGGGGCCCATGAGGAGCATGTACCCGGGGCCGATACGACCGAGGTTCAATGCCATGTGGATGGTGGCTATCCCACCGACTACGAGAGAAGCGAAGACCGCCCAGGCGAGGTAGCTTTCACCGCCGTCTGATGCAGCGGCGAATATAGTAGTGATCGCGACGGTGTTGGACAGGGCAAGAACTGCGCCCTGGAGCGCGGCATTCAGCGTTACGGTAAGCGGAGGAGTTTCCTGCGGCTCGTAGCGTATGTTCTCGGTGTCACGCAATATAATCGACCCGGCGGTTTGGCGTACTGTGGCATGTCGGCGCTAGGCGTGGGTAGAGAGCGCTATGGAAGCGTCCGGGAATGTGCTGCAAAAGGCTAGGTAGAAGCCAGTTTGTCAGTGTCCTTCGACAGGGTCAGGGCGAACGGGAGAAATCCGCTATTCGCGCTATCCTGTAAGGGCACGCCGGTATCTCTCCTCAAGTTTCAGCAGCATATGGGCGGGAATGCCCAGCACATTTTTGAGTTTTTCTGCCACATCTTGCGTCATCGGAATCTCCCCCTTGATGAGTTCGTCAAGTGAATGGGGCGACAGATTTATCATTTCGGCAAGTTCATGCGTTGAGATGCCGTGATACTCTATGCCCTCCAAAACGGTTTCGCTGGGGGGTATTGCCAAATCTGAAAGCAGTTCTTGCTCGGTGTTTGTCGCGTCAGTCGCCATAGTGGTTTGTCACCCCCTCTATGCGAACCGCGTTTTCGGCTTCTATGTAAGTAAATAACAGACGCCAACGCCTATCGAGCGCCATCGGAAACTGCCCTGCTCGCTGCCCTGAAAGGCGATGTAGTCTGTACCAAGGCACCCGATAAAGGTCATTCAAGTTGTCGACGACGCTTAGTTCGTCAATGCACTAAATATATCTACGCCCAATTAAATCTCCCCATGCTCGACTCGCCCTTGCGGATGTTTCATGGCGCCTGCGGAGACGATTGTTGGCGAACTCCACTTTCATTGTAGTTATGAGTTGTATTTGGCGCGCTGGCTGAGGAAGGCTGCCATTATCAGGATTGGAATGATCACGATAACGGTGCCGATAGCTATGACGAATGCGAGGGGACCCAAGTTTACCACGCCGTTGATGAGGTGCAGCAGCCAATCGAGCAGCACGGGGTCTCCCGGCTCGGAGTGGTGACCGAGGATGTTCAGCAGGAGAGGCATCAGTCGGCCTCTGCGCTAGCGCCCGCCGTCTGAGGGGTTTGGTAGCGGATGGAGAACTTGCGCTCGTTGACCGCGAAGCTTGCGAGTGTCGCGCCTAGAAGGAAGAGCCCGGCTATGGCGAATGGGAACTCGTAGGCACCGGTCATGTCGTACAGGACGCCCGCCATGAATACGCTTAACGAGCCGCCAATCTGGTGCGACATGGTGGACAGGCCGTTGAGCGTGCCGATGTTACGGACGCCGTAGATGTCGGCTGTGAGCGAGCTGGTGAGCGGAGGCGTGGCAATCCACGATACGCCTGCCAGCGTTGCAAATGCCCATATGCCGATTGCCGGCGGTATGGAGAAGCCCCAGAGCATCATCAGGAATCCGGGAGTGACCAGCATCACATACGCGAGGAAGCGGATGAAGTAGATGGTGCCGAGGAGGTTCTTGCGGCTGAACCTGTCGGACAGGAAGCCCACCACTATCACGCCGACCGCGTTGAGTCCCTGCATGTAGCCGAATGCGAGGGCGGCGACGCCCGGCGCTATGCCGAGGTCAATGGCAAATGGCACATAGTGCGCGGAGATGATGATTGTGGTGACGCCACAGACGAAGTACGCGCCCGAGAGCTGCCAGAACGGGGGTGACCGCAGCGAGTCCTGCCAGACGGTCGTCTCCAGAGGGGTGCGCTGCCCGATGGGACCGGCGGACGGTCGCCCGGCTGCTCTAGGGGTCGAGTCCGCGGCACCGTCTTCCTGGTCGCCGTCCGGGACTTCGCCGATCTCATCGGGTGTGTCTCGCATGATGGTCAGCGCGATGGGCAGGGCAAACAGGAGTACGAAGATGCCCAGGGCGATCCATGCGATCCGCCAGTTGGATGACAGTATCAGGAAACTGGAGAATGGCGTCAGCAGGAGCCCGCCCGCGGATGTTCCCGCGGTGGCGACGCTGAGTGCCATACCGCGCTTGCGGTGGAACCACTTGGAGAGCATCGCGTGAACGGTTACTAGTGAGACGCCGCTGGATGCGGTGGACATGACGACGCTGTAGAAGATCAGGAGGAAAAGCAGGGAGTTAGTGAGATCGAACAGGCCGAGGACGCTGACGCTGAACTCGGGACCATAGCTTCCCGCCATCGCGAGGGTCAGGGTGGATAGGCCAAGAACGACCAGGCTCGCGGAGATTACGACGCGACCGCCGTACTTGTCATAGAGGCTACCCAGAAACGGCTGCGTCAGGGCGTTGACCAGCGTGCCGAGTCCGATTACGGCTGAGATGGCGGCGCGGCCTTCCCAGATCGCGTCTGCCTCCATCGGATTGATGAAGACGCCAAAGCCGTTGCGCGCTCCCATTGAGACAAACAGTGCGAACGAGCCCGCGGCAACGACGAACCAGCCGTAGAAAATACGCTTATCGCCGAATAGAACTTGAAGCAACACCGTCTCCTGAAAGGTATTCAAACGAGATTAACACCGCTTTATTGGTTTAGCAAGGCGAAAATTGCGATCTCTCGTTATGTAAGAGGGAGTTCGCTATGACAAATGGCGGTTAAGCAGGTAGAATCGAGCCTGTGCACGCACAGGGGGCATCAGACTTGAGACGGGACGGGTAATTGGCACTTCAACTTGGGGCGACACTTGCACCGACACAGGCGCTCGGTGCGCTGCGGCATCGAAACTTCCGGCTGTACTGGTTCGCGGGGATCGGGCAGGCTGCCGCGCTGGGGATGCAGTTCCTGATTCTGGGCTGGCTGGTGCTGGAGCTGACGCGCTCGCCGGCACAGCTTGGACTGGTGATAGCAATCTACGGGGCGCCGAACCTGGCGATGCTGATGTTCGGCGGCATATTCGCCGACAGGGTAGACCGGCGATGGCTGCTCTTCTACAGCCAGACGATTGTGGCGACGCTGATATTCGGGGCGGCGACGCTGACGCTGTACCAGCTGATTTCCATCTGGCACATCTACGCCATTGCGTTCGTGCTGGGGACGATCCAGGGGCTGAACATGCCGGCGCGGATGGCGATCGTGCCGGACCTGGTGGGCAAGGACGACATACTGAACGCGACCTCGCTGAACATGGCGGTGTTCAATACGGGGCGGATCATGGGTCCGTCGCTGGCGGGGTGGATCATCCAGTATGTGGGAATGGGACATGCGCTGTACTTCAACGCGATATGCTACGCGCTGGGGAGCGTGTGCCTGCTGATGATGTCCGGGGTGGAATCGCGCAGCAAGAACCCTGACGCGAACATGCTGCGAGACTTCTGGGATGGCGTAAAGTACGTGTGGGTGACGCCGGTGGCTCTTACGATGGTGGGGCTGAGCTTCGCCTTCGGGTTCTTCGGGGCGGCGTATGTGCAGGTGCTGCCGGCGTTCGGCAAGGATGTGCTGAGGCTGAATGCAGACGGCGCGGGGTTCCTGCTGACAATCGCGGGGCTCGGGTCGCTGGTGGGGAACATCTACCTGGCGTCGCTTGGGAACGCGAGGCACAAGAACTGGCTGCTGCTGGGGATGATCATCCTGTTCGGAGTGTCGCTGTTCTTCTTCGCGCTGTCGCCGATATACATGCTGTCGGTGGTTTTGCTGTTCTTCACCGGAGTGGGGTTTACGGGATTCATCTCGATGGGTACGACCGTACTGCAGATGACCACGCCGCCGGAATTGCGGGGGCGCATGATGAGCCTGTGGCTGATCGGAGCGGCGATGCACTATATCGGGGCGTGGCCGCTGGGTACGGTGGGCGAGTACTGGGGCTGGCCGATGTCGCTGGGCGGCGGCGCGCTGGCGATGCTGGCGTTTGTCTTTGTGCTGGGGATAATGCGCCCGACGCTGCGGCGGCTGAGGGTATAGCGGTCAGCGGTCAGCTATCAGCTATCAGCAGGCATCTAGCCGGTAGGCTATGAGCGGGGTTCGACAGGCTCACCACGAACGGGGGCTAACATCGATGCACGGGATAGCCAGGATGGGATGGAAATTCGGGTGAGGAAATGCTGGACTTTGGGCGACTGCTCAGGGCGCTCAAATACTCATTCACAGGTCTGCGGGATGCGGTTGTCGGAGAGACGGCGTTCCGACAGGAGGCTGTGCTTGCGCTGATCCTTATACCCGTTGCGGTGTGGCTTGGGGAGGACAACGTGGAGCGGGCGCTGATGATCGGCGCACTGTTCGTGGTGCTGATCGTGGAGCTGCTGAACTCGGCGGTCGAAGCGGCAATAGACAGAATCGGGCCGGAGCAGAGCGAGCTGTCCAGAAAGGCGAAGGACTACGGTTCGGCGGCGGTGTTCCTTGCGTTGGCAATGGTGGTTGTGGTGTGGGCGCTGATGCTGCTGAACTAGCGGGCTTTTTCGTAGATGGAGATGTGGAATCCGCTGGTGGCGGTGAAGGGGGAAGCGTCCCAGTCCGACCAGCGCTCGCGCAGGCGCATGCCTGCTAGCTGCGCCATGAGGTCTAGCTCGGAGGGCCAGGAGTAGCGCACCTGCACGGGGTAGAGCCTGACGCCGGATTCGGTGAGGAAGACGTGCTGGGACTGCACGAACTGGTTGACGGGGTCGTGGCTGGATATGTCGAGCGAGACGAGATCGGCCTCCACCCTGCCCGCGCTGACATTCTGGTTGCGGGTGAAACGGGTCGGGTCCGGGACGAATGCCTCGACCAGGAATGCGCCGTCGTCCGCAAGGTGGGCGGCGACGCTGCGGAAGCAGTTGACCTGCGCTTCCTGCGAGGTTGCCTGAAAGATGGTGTTGAAGACGACATAGGCGAGCCTATACTTCGTGCTTCCTTCAAGGTGGAAGTCGGAGAAGTCGCTGATGGTGACGGGAATGGAGTCGCCGCCGGGCTTTTGCCGCATTCTGGCAACGGTGGCTTCGGATGCGTCTATGCCGTGGACTTCGATGCCGCGCTCGGCGAGGGGGATGGCGATTCTGCCGGTGCCGATGCCGAGCTCGAGGGCGGTGCCATTGCCGGCGAGACTTGCAAGGGCGTCGACGGCGGGACCGACATTGGCGCGCATGGGGTACATTTCGTCATAGACTTCGGCGATACGGTCGCCGTAGGTGGCGGGAGTGTAGTCGTTCATGGGAGTTACCAGTTGTCAGTTAACAGTTTTCGGATTCTATTTTCGTGTTTTCCGCCTTGCGTAGACCAGAACCTACCTTACGAACTCTTGGCGTGGCGTGTGTATAATCATTAACGTCTGGCATCGTATATCCATAGTACACGCCCTCATCAGACAGGTGAAGAACCATG
>CAZWDM010000052.1:17133-20017 GCA_964632415.1 uncultured Dehalococcoidia bacterium
GTCTGGCATCGTATATCCATAGTACACGCCCTCATCAGACAGGTGAAGAACCATGACCACTGCCGCAGGCGCCGCACCGCTGCTCGACCGAGATGGAAGTCCGCTGCTGATACTGATCGACGGGCACGCGCTGGTGCACAGGGCGCACCACGCGATGCGTGACCCGCTGACGGTTCAGAGCACGGGCGAGGTGGTGTCGGGGGTGTACGGCTTTCTGAACATGTTCCTGCGCGCTCTCGAAGAGTGGAAACCGTCGCACTGCATCGTTACATTCGATGTGTCGGCGCCGACATTCAGGCACGAGGCGTTCGAGGAGTACAAGGCGCAGCGGCCTCCTACGCCGCCGGAGCTGCGTCCGCAGTTCGGACGGGTGAAGCAGTTCATGGAAGCGTTCAATGTGCCGGTGTTTGAGATGGCGGGGTTCGAGGCGGACGACATACTGGGGACGCTGGGAGCGCAGGCGGAGGCGCAGCACCTGGACACGCTAATACTGACGGGGGACAGCGATATACTGCAGCTCGTGTCGCCGTCGGTGCGCGTGCTGCTGGACTCGGGTCGGCAGAGGGCGAGCGCGTATGACATCGCGCGGGTGAAGGAGCGGTACGAGGGGCTGGGGCCGGAGTATGTTGCGGCGATAAAGGCACTTGAGGGGGACAAGTCGGACAACATCCCCGGACTGCCGGGCGTGGGGAGGAAGACCGCGATAAGGCTGCTGGAGGAGTATGGCAGCATCGAGGGCATTTACGAGCGCATTGACGAGGTCAGCTCGCTGAAGATCAGGGGCGCGCAGAAGGTGCAGAGTACATTGCGGGACAATCACGAGCTCGCGATGCAATGCAAGATGCTGACGACCATCAGGCGGGATGCGCCGGTGACGCTGGAGCTGGATGCGGCGCGGTTCGGCGGGTTCAGGCACGGCGATGTGCTCGGGCTGATGCGGGAGCTGGAGTTCTTCAGCATGGTGAACCGCATACCCGTGTCCGGCAACGAGGGTGAGCAGCAGGGGTTGTTCGACCTTTCGGACGAGGAGCGGGTGCCGACTGAGTATGTGGTGGTGGATACGACGGATGCGCTGGAGGAGATGGTGAGGGCGCTGGAGGCGTCGGAGTTTGTCGCGTTCGACACGGAAACGACTTCGCAGACGGCGATGCTGGCGGAGCTTGTGGGGCTGTCGTTCTCGAACGAGGATGGCAGGGGGTGGTATGTGCCGGTGGGGCATGAGGAGGGGGAGCAGCTTGGGCGCGACGATGTGCTGGACCGGCTGAGGCCGCTGCTGGAATCAGGCAAGGTGGCGCTGGCGGCGCACAACGCGAACTACGATATGACGGTGCTGGGGAACTACGGCATAGATGTGAAGATCGCGTTCGACACGATGATAGCGGCGCACCTGTGCGGGCGGACGCGGACTTCGGTGGGGCTGAAGCCGCTGGCGCTGTCGATGCTGAAGGAGGACATGACGCCGATCGAGGAGCTGATCGGCAGGGGTCGGAACCAGATCACGATGGACAAGGTGGAGATCGCGAAGGCGGCGGACTATGCGGCGGCTGACGCGGATATGACCTACCGCCTCATCGATGTGTTTGCGGACGAACTGGAGGAGAACAGCCTGCGGCATACTTTCGACACGCTGGAGATGCCGCTCGTGCCGGTGCTGGTGAAGATGCAGCGGGACGGGGTTGCCATTGATACGGGTGCGCTTGCGCCGATGTCGGTGGAGATGGGCGAGCAGATAGACGCGATCACCGAGAGCATGTACGAGACGGTGGGGCACGAGTTCAACATCAACTCGCCGAGGCAACTCGGGGATGTGCTGTTCAATGAGCTGCATCTGCCGGAAACGCGCAAAACTCCAAGTGGGGCGTTCACGACGAACGCGGCGGCGCTGGACGGGCTGAAGGAGCGTTTAGATAGCGGGAATGCTGAGGGTGTCGATCCGAAGGCGTACCAGGTGCTGGACTTGGTGCTGGAGTACCGGCAGCTTACGAAGCTGAAGTCAACCTATGTGGACGCGCTGCCGACGCTGGTGAACCCGAATACAGGGAGAATTCACACGGAGTTCAAGCAGACTGGATCGGATACGGGGCGGCTGTCGAGCACGGAGCCGAATGTGCAGAACATTCCGGTGCGGACGGAGCTTGGGCGGCGCGTGCGTAGCGCGTTCGTGGCGGAGGACGAGGACTGGACGCTGCTGGCGGCGGACTATTCGCAGATTGAGCTGCGGATACTGGCGCACTACTCGCGGGACGAGGGGCTGATGTCGGCGTTCAGGAACGGCGAGGACATCCATGCGGCGACGGCGGCGAGCGTGTATGACGTGGGTATCGGGGATGTGGACGCGGAGATGCGGCGGGTGGCGAAGATCATGAACTTCGGGGTGCTGTACGGGCTGAGTCCGTTCGGGATCCGGCAGCAGACGGGGTTCAGCGCGGAGGAGGGACGGGCGTTCATTGACACGTACTTCACGAATTATCCGGGTATCCAAGGGTACATCGACGGCATCAAGGAGCAAGTGCGCGCGGACGGTTATGTGGAGACGCTGATGGGTCGGCGGCGGCGAATCAGCGAGATTCACTCACGGAGCTACCATACGCGGGCCGCGGGCGAGCGGATGGCGGTGAACATGCCGATACAGGGGACGGCGGCGGACATCATCAAGATTGCGATGATCAATATACAGCAGAGGATGACGGACCTTGGGATGCGGTCGAGGATGATCCTGCAGGTGCATGACGAGCTTATCTTCGAGGTGCCGCGTGGTGAGCTTGAGCTGATGCGGGCGATCATCACGGAGCTGATGCCGTCGGCGGTGCCGCCGGATGTGGGGTTCGAGGTGCCGCTGGATGTGGAGATGAAGGTGGGTGATAATTGGGGGGAGATGGAGTAG
>CAZWDM010000053.1:0-19937 GCA_964632415.1 uncultured Dehalococcoidia bacterium
CGCCAGCCCGATGAGTTCTACGGTAATGAGCCATCGAAGGGCGTCGAGCATGGTGGAGGGATTATACTATGGGTGGGGGTGAGGGTAGAAGTACAGGCAATCATTGAATTAATTGATCCAAAGAACTACGTTATACATCAATGGTGTTTTTCGGCAATGTGTTGCCTTTTAGCTGTGATTCCAAATTTTGCACGTATTGCAGTTCTGTTGGTCCGAAAGTAGTGCCTGTCTCAACGGAACCGTTTTGAAATATCTCTGTGATGCCATGTCCTAGAGAGAATGCACGCGCATCAAAACGGATGAATCTATCTCTGCCCTCTCTGCCGAATTGATGATTATATGGCAGACAAATGGTGAGCGTATTGACATTCTCAAAGTTAAATGTGCTAATTCGATACTCATTCAGTTCCGAATTTTCAAACGACGAGTATATGGTCACCGTGCAATTTGTGGCATCTTCGTCAATGAACCTGAGCAGATTGGTCAAGCCTCGCGTCACTGCGTTTCTGTCAATGATCACAATCTCTCTCGAAAACTTTGCAAGTGATTGAAACCGTTCCTGCCATAATCTTTCGACAGACTCTCCACGGCGTATCGGACTCCTAGAAATCATTTCAGCGCGTTCAAACTCTTTGGAGGCATTGACTTCTGTCAACCTAATCCATTCGACGGTATCCAGTGAATCACTATCAAGATATATGCTATCTCCATTAGGTATCCGGCGATTTTGTGCACGTGCCTCTGACACTAAAGCAAGCCTGAAGCTGTCTCTGCACCTTAGATAACGAACAGGGTCGTTCATAATCTCTTGCCAGGCGTCCGCCCATAAGGTCTGTATCTCTTGCCTCAGTGACAGAAACTTTAGGCTTATGAGACTCAATGAACCGTCGTCATGGCTGGGATGTACTAATACCCCAAACTGTCGCCACTTACTTCTCAGTGCTCTGACATGGTATCCATTTGTAGAGTCGTCTATCGCGTCAGGGTCAACACCAAAATTTACGAGCATAATCGCCTATTCAGAAAACAGTTCGTCCAGTATGTTTACGTCTTCATCGAACTCATCGTCGCCAGGGAGTTGCTCCATAAGTCCTTCAGCGAAGAAGCCATCGGGCCACTGGTCTTTGAAGTAGCTGTCTTCGCCTAGGCGTAGAACTTTGATGGCGCTGCCTTCGGTGCTTTCGTCGTTGGGGTCGACGTAGAGGACGGAGATGTCTTCGGGTTTTATCTTGCCCTCTCGGATGCGGCGCTGGAGCCGCAGGATGAGCAGTTCGCTGTGGGTTTCGACGATCCACTGCTTGCGCTTGCCGGGTTCGTCGGCGATGGTGTCAATCATCAGGTCGGCGATGTTCGCTTGCAGGCGCGGGTGGAGGTGGATTTCGGGCTGCTCGACACAAAGGATTGCGCTTTCTTGCGAGGCGATGCCTTCAATGATGACGGGCAGGATCTGGTTGATGCCGTAGCCTACGTCGGCGAGGGTTACCTGCGTATCGGTGCGCTTGTCGTGGAGGGCGATGGTGATGTATTCGCCGGCGAGAGATGGTTCGCCTAGTTTTACGACATCGAGCTTGTAGGGGATTTCAATTCGGTCGAACCAATGATTTACAGCATCTCGTACTCTGTCGCTATGGTAGAGTGCATTGGCCGAGAATTCGCCTTGGACGCCAGTGATACCCGCATAGTCATCGCTCTCGCTTGAAAGCCGATACAGTCTTTCCGGCGCACTTCGCAGCGGAGTTAGGTAATTGACTGAACGCAGGTGACGTTCATAGTCGGCAGGGATGTTTTCTGGAGTTAAATCCAGCACTTGTTCATCCGATAAGTTCAACTCACCAACATGGCTGCCCAGTGTCCGTGTTTGCTCCAGTGCCCGTTCCTGCACCAATTGCAGCGTCTGTGCCAGTCCTAGTTCTAGTCCTAATTCCTCTACAAGGTCCCATTCCCACCCTGGTGCATTTGCAAGCTCCCATTCCAGTTCCTGTGCCAGTTTGCTTGCCCGGTGCAGTCTATTTGTCCTTGACAGATTCGCGGCTTGCGGTATTGCCCATGCCTGCTTCTGTGCCTGTTCTCGCGCCCCGTGCATTCCAGGTAATGCCAATGCTGGCAGTGGAATATTTTCACTTGCTGTAAGAACTTCAGAACTAAGAAACGCAATGCCATTGCTTTCGATAACGTCGTTACCGTTAGGGTCGAAAAGTTTCACATTTCCCTGCCAATAGAACGGCCACGGCAACCCGGGCACAAATTCACTGAGTTGCTTTTCAGCAGTGGCATCAATCAATAGCCCATTATTCTCGTGTGCGGTAATTCTGTGCCTTACCTTCGACAATTTACCGGAGCTCAAGTAAGTCAGGGTTACATCATTCTCAGCGACATCATAAGCAAGTTCCAGATTTCTGTACTTGATGCTTATACCAAGTTCGCGCTCTGTCACATGTTTGTGAAGCAAGGCGTGAGAACTACCCAAGTCGACGTACTCACCTCTAAGCACAAGTCCGCTATCCGCAACCTTCAACGACTGCTTTAGCAGCAAAAGCGCTTGGATGATGGAGCTTTTGCCGCCGGAGTTGGGGCCGTAGATGAGGGTGATTTTGGACAGGGGGGCTTCTTGCATTTCGTCGCCGAATGCTTTGAAGTTGCGGAGTCCTATGCCTGTGAGCATGGTGTGTCGTCCTGTGGGGCTAGGTGCGTCCGATGAGGTTAGCCATCTATTTTAGCAAAGATAGAATGTCATGCAAGAGTAAAATGGCTCGGCATTCTTGGAGAATACCGAGCCATTGATTCGGCTAGGAGAATGTATTAGCCCGCGTTCACCAAACTGTTCAGCGCCCTGATCTCGGGGGAGTCGGGGTCGGCGGATTGCCAGTCTTGGGCGACCATTTTTAGGGTGTTCTGGGCGGTCTCTACTTCGCCGGTGGATGCCTTGGTGCGGGCGAGCCAGTAGCTGTCGCGGACGGAGGCGCGGCGGTTTAGGCGCACGCGGAGGAGGTCTTCTGCCTTGTCGTATTGCTCGGCGCGGATGTATGACTCGAGGAGGGTGTCCTCGAAGACTTCGCGCTGGGCGTGGCTGCCGCCGATGCGGGCGAGCTGCGGGAATACGGGTTCGAGGTATCGCGCGGCGTCTTCGTAGCGGTCGTCGGCGAATGCGCTGATGCCCTTGACGAGGGGCAGGGTTACTTCCTTGGCGAGGGCGTCGCCCTGTCCTGCGAGTTCGCGCAGACGGGTCTTGACGCCGCTCAGGCGCTCTTCGTCTCCGCTGGCGGCGAATGCGAGGGCGGCGTGGGCGTCACGGAATGCGGGTCCGGGCGTGGTCGCGGCGGGGGATGCCTGCTCTGCGATCTCCTGGGGCGGGAATGGCGTATCGCAGCCGCCATACACCTTGAGCCGCCACATGAGGGAGGAGCTGTCCATCAGCGAGTTCGCGCTCTTCTCCACTACGGTCGGGCGGATGACTTCTTCGTACATCTTGACGGCGTCGGCGTACTTGCCCTGCGCCAGCTCGAAGAGCGCCTGGTGCCAGGAGAGGTGGATGTTGAAGGGCGCGCGGCTGTCGTAGCCCTTGAGCCAGTTGCCGAGGAAGTCGCCGCCGTCCACCGCGTTGCCCTTCTCGAAATAGACGTGTGCGATGGAGTGGGATGCGTGGCCGCTGGTGGGGCGACCGGCGAGAGAGCGCTCGGCGAGGGAAAGGGCTTCGTCGAGGCGTCCGGTCTCGTGGTGGGCGAAGGAGTATTGCCCCAGGAATGCCCAGTCGTCGCCGTAGCTCGGCTCGAGCTTCTGGAGCATGGCGTAAAGCTCGTCGGGGAAGTTCTGCACGCCCGCGCCGCTGCATCCGAGCAGGTAGAGGCGGTTGGCGACGCGCATCATCACGGCGTCGCGGGGGAACTCGTCGAGGTGCTCAAGGCAGACGGCGAGGGACTGGGGACCGTGGCCGTTGATGAAGAGGGCGATGCCTTCGACATGCCCCTGCTCGCGGCGGGTTGCGCTCCTGACGAGCTGCTGTGCCCTGGCTACGCTTGCCTTTGCCTCTGCGGGCGCGCCGCGGAGCATCTGCATCATGCTCATGCCGGCGTAGGGCAGCGCGAAGCCTTCGTCCGCGTCTATCGCCTGCTGAAAGAGCTGCTCGGTGCCGTAGCCCTGCTCGAGCAGGATATCGACGCCTTCGACGTAGTGCTCGGCTGCGGTGGCTGATGTGGTGGTCATGGCGAGTCCGTACCGGTCTCGGATTGTGGCTGTGGCTGTCATGGTGTGCCTCCTGTGGTTTAGTTTTTAGTTGTCAGTTATCAGTTTTCAGTTGGTTTTTGGGTTTCCTTTACTTGTGGTGTATGGCGGCGGCGCAACTCATCGGCAAGCCGAAGTCGCGCAGACATCCGCCGTTCAAGCGCTTCCTGCCACCAATCGCTGAAACCCAAATCAGCACGTTCCTGTGATGTGGCAATCTTACGGACGGCTGTAGCATTCTCGAACTCAACGGCGGCGTTCTCATATTCACTCACAAGCGGCGCGGCGTCCCCAGGATCTCTTAAATCAATCCTCGCAAACGCTAACATTTCGTCCGCATGCGCTTGGCACAAAAATGCTCCTGCTATTCCCCCTAGTGGCCCTTCCCTCCGCTTTCTCCAGGCTCGTTCCGTCATTGCGTACATCACAGCACTGATGCTGCAGGTTATCTCTGACATCAGAAACTGACTTGCCCACTCGCACCTAAAATCCATTTCCCTTCCTTACTTCACTTCAGATTGCCAAAACTGAGCAAGTTTTAGCAGACGAGAGACGGTGTGCCTGTATTACTACTACGGCAGTACAAGCGTACTGGAGCAAGATAAACTTCATCGGGAGCGATACACTTGACTTCGATGACCGACAGAGTGAACGGTCATCTTTCGCTCTGCTCTATTCATTGTATAGAGGGCCCGGTAATCACCGATACGCAGTCTGAACATGTTCCGAAACCGCCCTCCTGTCAATGCAGTATGGCGGGCTTCTTCTGCGTTATTCGCCATCCAACGCAATCTATTTCGAATCCTGCGCTTTGTGCCATCGTTCAGACGCGACATGTCGGAGATGGCAGTAGGAGTGTACTCTAGCCGAAATGGCACTAGGAAAGCCCAAGCAGTCGGTCGGCTTCTTCCGCGGATATAGTAGGCTCTCCTGCTTCAACGGCCTTTATCGACGCTTCCAACTTCAATGCAAAGTCTTCGCGCAGCTCCAAGCCCTCATCCGGGTCTTTGACAAGATCATTCATGGTCTCCATCACGACTTCGCGGATGATCTCGCGGAGTTCGTCAGTGGTCAGATCCGCTACTTTCTGCTGTACCATAAATCTGTACTCCTGCTGGATGACTGTTGTCAGATTATCATGCATCGCGCCGCGTGTCAGGGGTCAGTCTTCGGAGTCGGCAAACAGGCTCTCCACGAACGCCTCCGGGTCGAAGGGGGCCAGGTCTTCGGGCTGCTCGCCGGTGCCGATGAAGAGGACGGGGAGGTCCAGCTCGTCGCCGATGGCGAAGACTACGCCGCCCTTGGACGAGCTGTCCACCTTGGCGAGCAGGACGCCTTCGCAGTCCACGGCTTCGGTGAAGGCGCGCGCCTGCATCAGGCCGTTCTGCCCTGTGGTGGCGTCGATGGTGAGGAGGACGCGCTGCGTGTCTGCGCCCTGCCGCGAGAGGACGCGCTGCATCTTCTTCAACTCTTCCATGAGGTTGAACTTGGTATGCAGGCGGCCGGCGGTGTCGATGATGACGACATCCACATCGCGGGCGCGGGCTGCCTGCAGCGTGTCGAAGGCGACCGCGCCTGGGTCCGCGCCCTGCTGGTGCGCGATGACATCGACATCGAGGCGGTCGCCCCAGACCTGTATCTGGTCGATGGCGGCGGCGCGGAAGGTGTCGGCGGCGCCGATCAGCACGCTCTTGCCCTCGTCCTGATAGAGCTTTGTGAGCTTGGCGATACTGGTGGTCTTGCCCACTCCGTTGACGCCGACCATCAGAATTACCAGCGGCTTTTCATCGACTTCGAGCGCCTGATCGGTGTCATCGAAGTCAACGAGGTAGAGCATCTCCTCCCGGAGCAGCGCGAGCGCGTCCTGTGGGTCTGAGATGCGGCGGTCACGCACCTGGTCGCGGAGCCGCTCGATGAGCTTGAAGGTCGTCTCCACGCCGACATCGGCGGTGATGAGCAGCTCTTCGAGGTCGTCCCAGAGCGCGTCATCGATCTGCTGGCGACGGAACAGGTCCGTCACCTGTCCGAAGAAGGTCTGGCGGGAGCGTTTTACGGCTTGATCGGTCTTTGCCTTGTTTTCAGGGGTCGAGCGGCGGAAGAATTTCAGCATTTTACTTCTACATCGATGGACAGGATGATTTTCAGTCCCCTCACACCTTCGACATGCTCAGGGCAGGCTCTAGCCCTCTTCCAGTGGGAGAAGGGATGTCATTGGGCAGGAAGGGCTTTAGTTGGGAGCGATTTTGACGATGACGCGCTGGTCGCCGGGCTCGAGTCCCTCGAATTCGTCTGTGCCCACATATTTCTTGGCAAGCGAGTTGATGTGCTCGACCGCGCCCTCATGCACGAACTCGACCACTCGGCCCCGGATGGTAACCTGCTCGTAGGGATTCTCGGCGTTCAGGATGGATACTGCAACACGCGGGTCGCGGCGCAGGTTCCTCGTCTTGACGCGGCCCTCGGCGGTGTTGAACTGGACATGCTCGCCATCCGTGTCAACCCATACGGCGGTCGCCTGCGGTGAGCCGTCTGGCATGATGGTCGCGATGATCGCCAGGTTCTTGCCCTCGCTGAGCAGCCGGACTGCGTCTGCGCTTAGTTTGCTCATTCGGTGTATGCCTCCCTGTTGCTAGTCCTGGCGGGGGCCGGCTCGGAGCAAACCGGCGGACTCCCCGAATACCCGTCATTATGAGATTAACATCAAGGGGTGAGGCTAACAAGTTGAGTGGGCGGGCACTCTTCATTGTCACCCTGAACGGAGTGAAGGGTCCGAAATCCCTATGGCAAGACAAGGCTGATTATGGTCGGGAAGTTTAGATTCCTCGCTTCACTCGGAATGACAGTTTGAAATCAGGCAAAATGAAACGGGAGCAGCCTTTCGACTGCTCCCGCCGGTTTATCTGCCAGAGGCCTCCGTTAGCGGAGGAAACCGCGGAACTCACCGCGAACCGCCCTGTTGAAGTCCTCGCGCGCCTCGTCGTACTTGGGCCCGGCCATGCCTCTGCCCTTCTGTACGTTAACGAGGTAGGAGTCAAACCCGGTTCGGTGGCTGCGAATTCCCCTGATGGAGCCTACGAATCTGTCAAACATGTGCAACCTCCTTTCGTTCTCTTCGATGGTTGCTAATTGACCGTTTCCTGCTGCCACGATTGGCAGGTCTTTACGGTGTACATTCATGGTATCCAACCTGTGCTATTCCTTGAAGACATATTGTTTAATATGATATATTTACTGCGGCAATGCGCTAAGGGCGTTGCACACTTCGGAGGACAGTCACGCAATGGAAATTCGGGAACTCAGGAGCTTCAGCACGGCGGCACGCCTGCGGAGCATATCGAGGGCGGCGCGGGAACTGGGACTAGGCCAGCCAACGGTTACTACGCATATCAAGAAGCTCGAAGAAGAGCTGGGGATGACGCTCTTCGACCGGGTGAAGCGTCCGATCCAGCTCACGCTCGCAGGGCAGCGCCTGGCAGACATCGTCGAGCCCCTGGTTGAGGGCATCGACGCGCTGCCGAGCATGACTGCCGTTGCGGAGGAACAGGGACCGGTGCAGATCGCATCCACGCCGGACATAATTCCTCATACGCTGATCCGCGTGGTGCGCGTGTTCCTCAACCGGTATCCTCGCGTTCACCTGCGGATACGCTCAGGCACTAGAACCGAAGTCATAGAGATGGTGGAGAGCGGCGAGGTTGACCTCGGAATCGTGCAGCACTCGGAGAAGCGGGACGCACTGGAATTCCAGGGATTGTTCCTGTATGAGCGCGTCCTGATAACACCGCTGGACCATGAGCTGATGCGCGAACCGCTGGAGTCGCTCGACCAGATTGCGAAGTGGCCGCTCATCCTGATGGGGCGAGGGACGCACACTCGGGAAATCCTCGAGGATGAGTTCAGGCGACGCGGCGTGGACTACGACATTGTGGTCGAGCTTGACAGCATGGACATGATCAAGCGGTATGTGGAGCTTGGCATGGGCATTTCCGTGGGGCCACGCCTTTCCATCGAGCCGGAGGACTCGCAGCGTGTGGGCATGATAAGCCTGGCGAACTTCCTGCCGGTGGACCAGGCGGGCATCATCACGCTGAAGGGCAAGACGGTATCGACTCCGACCGGCAACTTCATCTCGGTGATGCAGGACGTGCTGTCCCCGGCCGGTTCGCGGAGGTAAAGCGGAGAATCGCTAGTTGACGGCGCCGGTGGCGTCCTTGACGCCGACGAGCTCCGCGGTGACCAGAATGCGATGGTCATAGACGAGGCGCGGCACACATGCAACGAGAGTCAGCTGCGCGACATCCGCACCGTATAGCTCGAGTTCGTCCTCATGCAAGACCTCTGTCCGTATCGTCTTGTAAAGGAAGGTGCGCCCGTCCTCGCTCTCCAGTTCAACGAAGACATTGTCGCCGTCTCGTAGCAGATCGGGTATTTCCGGCAGGCGCTGGAAGACATTGCCCTCGCCCTTGATCGGGCTCTCGAGATGCCCGAAATACCAGGCGTTGCCAATCTCGCCCGGGTTGGGCGACTGGGGTATGTGCCCCACCAGGTGCTTGGGCGTCTCATAAGCCCTGCTGTCACCCAAGTTGAGGATAGCCAGTTCCGCGGTGCCGGAGTCCACATCGATGAGCGGGATGGAGATTCGCGTTGTGGCAGCGCCCTGGCCACGCCGCAGTGCATCGTCCATTGCCGACACCACGCGGAAGCCGTCCGGCAGGCCGGTGCCGGGGTTGCCCGGCATGTACACGTACGGCTCGCCGCCGGACCACAACGGCTGCGCCCAGAACTTGGGGTGTATGTGCATCGCAGGGTACAGGGCGGTATAGCTGGTGAGCGGAAGAGTCGATGCCTCCTGGTTGACGGGTTCCGGTGGCTGAACAGGCTGTGGCGGGGAACTCGCGCCGGGCGGGACTGCCTCGACCGTGCGGACCTGAACGCTTGCCGGCGCCTGAGCGCTCACCGGGGCGGCTATGCTCACCGAAACGCCGGCCGGGACTGAGACCTCCGCGACCTGAGCAGGGGAGGCAGTCCGGAGTGGCTGTGGCTGCGGCGCGAGGACAGGTGGTGGCTGTGCGGGCTGCTCAACTTCGAAGTTGAGATCATCGAGCTGTGATCGAGCGCTTGCGGAGTAGGCGTAGTAACCGCTGACCAGCGTAAGAAGGAGTGCGCCTACCAGCACCATCACAATGCCGATGGAGCGTCCCAGCAGGAACCTCGAGAACCGGGACGCGCCCGGCCTATGCGCGTGTGAGGGTTGGTTCGACTGGGGGTCGGTCCTCATTCAGGCGACACTTTCAGTTAAGCTGGAGCACAGCGCTCAGGACGATTATAGCGCATAACAAGGGACGCTGAACGAAATTGCGCCTGGAATCAGGCGCAAATGGTTTGCCAGGAACCTGGCGCTAATTGAATTTAGGTTAATTGTGGGGCAGGGAAGCTATCGAGCTCGCGGTATGTGGGCCGCTCCATTCGCAATGGGCTCATTCAGGTACACGTCGCCGTTACGAATTTTGATGTTAAATCCGCAATCGGGATTGCTGCATACCCACGCCTTATAGTGAATTGGCGCCCCCTGGCTACCGAAGTCCGACAGGGGGAGTAAACTGCCCTCTGGGCAAACTCTGCATTCCGGCCAAGTCTGTTGCACGGCACCCTCCTCATTCTACCTACACGACCTGAAAAGCCGATCTATAGTGAGATAAGTATAACACTATAAGATTGTGTCAAACAAGTATTTCACAATGCTTGTACTATCAGTCTCTTCACTTGCGCTTGCGGGGCGTATCTGTAGCAGAACCCCAAATGCGCGTCCCTTTGCGGTCCCAGTTTCGTACACTTTGCCCCAACAACAAAGTGATTATGATACTAATTCACGGCTAAGTTCAATGCGCTCTGTGTATCATTTTAGCGCACAATGTCATTAACGGTTCGAAATTAGGGTCGATTCATCTATGCGCTCGTAAATTGCGCCTTCTGGAAGCAGAGTGCTCTTCATCAGGCTGATAGCGTTTACGGCGATGTGCTGTTCCTCGGGCAGTCGCAGCGAAGAGAGGGCGGCAGCGGCGCGGTTCCTGTCAGATCGTACCGCCCTCTGGTGCATTCTGCCAATGGTGAGGTGCGGATTGAACCGCTGCCTTTCCGCCGGAAAGCCCGCAGCCGTGAGCGCCTCCTCGACGCCGGCCTGCAGCAGCCTGAGCCGTTCGAGTTCACCCTCTACGCCGATCCAGAGAACACGGGGGCGGTTCGCGTTCGGGAATACGCCGGGCGATCCGAGAGCCAGGCTGAACGGAGCGTGAAGCGCGGCGACCTGCGACATCGCTTCGGCGACCGCCGGAACCCGGTCCACGCCTATGTCGCCGAGGAACTTCAACGTCAGGTGGACTCCCTCCGGCCGCACGAGGCGCATGTTGTCGATTCGCTCGGCGCGGAGCTGCTCGATGGCGGCGGCAATGTGCGCTTTCACGCCGTCGGGAAGCTCGACGGCGACGAAGGTACGGATGGTCTGTGTTTGCTCTGCGCTCATGCATCACCGCTCTTCAGTGTGTCACGCAGGTCGCGCAGAGCCTGATACCAGCCAACAAGCGTGTCCAGGGAGTACGCGGCGTTGGCGGGGCTAGGGTTGGGGACGACGAACACGCGGGTGGTTCCAATCGTGTGTGGCTGCAAGCCGAGCTCGATCGAAGATTGTCTGATGCCCTCCGCGTGCCGCAGGTAGTTGCGGTATGCAACGACGCCGTGAAAGCAGACGATTAGCGGGCTGAAGCGTTCCAGCTTCTCCTTAAGGACGGGCGCCCACTCGCGGTAGTCGGCGGCGCGCAGGTCGGACGCGCCTCGCGTCGGGCGCTTCACGATGTCGGTCATGCCGATGCCCTGCTCCGGCATCCTGTAGTCGGTGTTGGTGTCCAGTGTCTCCGCAAGCAGGCCGGAGCGGTTGATGGCGCGCCAGAAGCGGTTGCGCGTTGTCGCGAAGTAGTGGCCCACTTCGACCGAATAAAGACTCGGGTTCAGGCCAACGAGCACGATGTCCAGGTTCTCGCGAAGGTAGTCGGGCAGCGTTTCCATGCAACTAACCGGATTTACAGGATAAATAGGATGGTGGAACGAACTCAACCAGCATATTAAGCCCAGTCCAGGATGCTGGCTGACTGAGAGACCGATGAACTGACAAACGCTAATACGGCATGCGGGCGTCGGGATGGTCGCGGACGTAGTGGACCTGGCGCACGCTGAAGTCCTCCTGGAGCTGGATGGTCAGGCCGCCGTCCACGACGAGCGCGTGGCCCGTGATGAAGGACGCCTGGTCCGAACTAAGGAAGGAGACGGCATTGGCGATGTCGAGCGGCGTGCCCGTGCGCCTGACGGGGTACTGGTCCTCGAAGTAGCGGAGGCCGCCGGGGTTCTCGTCCCAGCGTTCCTGCTGGCGCTCGGTAACGATGTGCCCGGGGCAGATGGCATTAACGCGGATGCCGTCCGGGCCGAAGTCTATCGCCATCTGCTTCGTCACGCCGATGACCGCGGACTTGCCCGCCTCGTAGATGAGCTTGCGGGGCGCCATGAGCAGGCCATGCACGGAGGATATGTTGACGATGCTGCCGCCGCCGCTTTCGCGCATGTGGGGGACGGCGTGCTTTGCCGCGAGGAAATGCGCCTTCACCAGCGTCGCCATGCCCGCGTCCCAGGCGTCCTCGGTCACGGTGAGCGCGTCGCCGTCGCCCTCGTCGGTGGGACTGAATGCGTTGTTCACAAGGATGTCCAGCCGACCCCAGCGGTCGATTGCGGCCTGCACCATCGCGGCGATTTCCTCGTGTCTGCCGACATTGGTGGAAAGCGTCTCCGCGGTGCCGCCAGCAGCGCGAATGGCGTCGGCGTTGGCATTCGCTTCATCCATGTTGATATCGGCGATGAGGACGCTTGCGCCCTGCTCTGCGAGAAGCCGTGAAGTGGCGCCGCCGATGCCTGCAGCGCCGCCGGTCACAATCGCCACTTTGCCCGCGAAATTGCTCATGTTGCACCTCAGAGAGATAACAGGATGGACGGATAGGTAGGACCGTTCTGGAACGGGCATGATTGTATAGGTTTGCGAACGGGACTGAAAGGAGGATGATTGCCCTTCGTCGGCAGCGCATTTGCGGGATAACGAGGCGTTGCAAGTGTTTGACATGCTGAGATGCGCGTTGCTACCATGAGGGCTGGCGTGCGCATGCGCGCTAGTACCGGACGGAGAGCACCTGCCTTGTCTAATGTTAAGAGCCTTCAATGCCGAGAGTGTGGCAGCGAATACCCCGTCGAGCCGCAGTATGTATGCGACTTCTGCTTTGGGCCCCTAGAGGTCAGCTACGACTACGACGCCGTGGCGCGGGTCATCAGCCGGGAACGCATCACCAAGGGCCCGCTGACCATGTGGCGCTACCACGACCTGCTGCCGGTTGACGCGGATATGGCTCTGGACATGCAGACAGGCTTCACGCCCCTCATTCGCGCCAAGAACCTGGGCAGGCTGCTGGGCTTGAATAACCTGTACATCAAGAACGACAGCGTGAACCCGACATTCTCGTTCAAGGACAGGGTCGTTTCGGTGGCATCTGCGAAGGCGCTGGAGTTCGAGTTCGATACGCTAGCATGCGCCTCGACGGGCAACCTCGCGGGATCGGTGTCGGCGCACGGCGCCAAGGCGGGCTTGAACACGATGGTGTTCTTCCCGTCGGACCTGGAGCGCGGCAAGATCCTGGGCGCGGGCATATACGGCGCGACGCTGGTGGCGGTGGACGGCACCTACGACCAGGTGAACCGGCTGTGCAGCGAGCTTGCGGACAACCATCGCTGGGCGTTCGTGAACATCAACATGCGCCCCTTCTACTCTGAGGGCAGCAAGACGCTGGCGTACGAGGTGGCGGAGCAGCTCGGCTGGCGCGCGCCGGATGCGTGCGTGGTGCCGGGAGCGTCGGGCTCGCTGTTCACGAAGATATACAAGGGCCTGAACGAGCTTGCCGACCTGGGGCTGATAGATTCGGCGGCGCACACGAAGATGCACATCGCGCAGGCAGAGGGCTGCTCGCCCATCGTGACCGCATACGACGAGGACACGCCGCATGTGCGCCCGGTTACACCGGACACCATTGCGAAGTCTCTTGCAATCGGCAATCCTGCCGACGGCTTCTACTCCATCAAGACCATCGAGCGCAGCGGCGGCAGCGCGGTTGCCGCTCCCGAGGACGAGGTCGTCGAGGGGATACAGCTGCTCGCCGAGACGGAGGGCATATTCACCGAGACGGCAGGCGGCGTGGTGATCTCCGGGCTGCGGAAGCTGGCGCAGTGCGGAAAAATCCAGCCCGACGACCTGACGGTGGCATACATCACGGGCAACGGCTTGAAGACGCAGGAAGTGGTGGAGCCCGTTATAGACCCCGTGTTTACTACGCCCGCATACGACGACTTCATGACCAGCCTCGCGGCCCGCGAAGAAAGAAATGGTAAGGCCAATGGCTAGGAGACGCGTCAGGTTCACTTTCCCCGAGCAGCTAATAACCGAGCCCCTGATCTACAACCTGGGGCGCAACTTCGAGATCATCACGAACATCCGGCGGGCGAATGTGCAGGAGCGCGTGGGCTGGGTCGTGCTGGAGCTTGAAGGCGAAGACAGCGAGATTGACCGCGGCCTGGAGTGGATGACGGAGGCCGGAGTGCGCGTCGATCCGATTATCGGCGACCTGATCGAGGGGTGACCAGGCTTAACAGGATGGACAGGATGGAGGGGATGACACCCCCCACCTTAATCCTCCCCCTTAGGGGAGGAGACTTTATTCGGAGGAATACCGGACATGAGCATATCGGTGAGGATACCGACACCGCTGCGGCGCGTGACGGAAGGCGCGGACAAGGTTGACGCGGACGGCGCAACCCTGGAAGAGATTATCGGCTCGCTGGAGAGCCAGTACCCTGGCATCAAGGCGCGACTTTGCGACGAAGAGGGCGAGCTCCGTAATTTCGTGAATGTGTACATCAACGGCGAGGACGTGCGCTTCCTCGACGGGCTGGGTACCGCCACGAAGACCGGCGATGAGGTCAGCATCGTGCCGGCGGTTGCGGGCGGCCGCTAGGCAGCCTCGCAGCACACCGAACTGCCCTACACTTCACCCCATGTCAACCTTCCCCCACCAAGGGGGAAGGGATTTTTTGCCGCCCTAACCCTCACCTGGAGGTGGGAGGTTCGTTACGCCCGGTTGAATGAGGCAAGCCACTTCTGCTTCTGGTCCCGGCGTGTCTGCTCGTCCGGCGGCGTAAAGCTGCTATGAAACTCGCGACGGTACTCTGAGAACTTGCTTGCGTCTATGGCGGCGCGCATCTCTTCCATCATGCGCAGGATGAACCGCAGGTTGTGTATCGTCGCCAGCCGGTATGCCAGCAGCTCCTTTGCCCTGAACAGGTGATGCACATACGCCGCCGAGTAGGTGCGGCATGTGTAGCAGTCGCAGCCCTCTTCGATTGGCCCGTACTGCCGCTTATTGAACGCCGCCGTGATGTTCAGCCTGCCGGTCTTCACAAACAGCGAACCGTTTCGCGCTATGCGTGTGGGCAGGACGCAGTCGAACATGTCGATGCCGCGCGCCACGCACTCCACCAGGTCCTCGGGTGAGCCGACGCCCATCAGGTAGCGCGGCGCGTCCACGGGCAGCATCGGCGTCGTGATCTCCACCGTCTCATACATCGCCTGCTTGGGCTCGCCGACGCTCAGCCCGCCGATGGAGTAGCCGGGAAAGCCGACGCCCGTGATGTAGTCGGCGGACTTGCGGCGCAGCTCCGGGTATAAGCCTCCCTGCACGATGCCGAACAGCCGCTGGTCTGCGCGGGTGTGCGCTTCAAGGCATCTCAATAGCCAACGGTTCGTCTTATCCACCGCGGCATCAACCATCCCGTGGTCGCTGTCGGCTGGCGCGCAAATATCGAGGGGCATGATGATGTCCGCGCCGATGCCCTCCTGGTGCCGGATCGCCGCCTCCGGGCTGAACGTGTGCTCGCTGCCGTCTATGTGCGACTTGAAGATTATGGCGTCCTCGGTAATCCTGCGCAGGTGTTCGAGGCTGAATCCCTGGAAGCCGCCGCTGTCGGTGAGTGTCGCGCCGTCCCACTGCATGAAGCCGTGCAGCCCGCCGAGGTCCTGCACGATGTCCACGCCGGGCCGCAGGTACAGGTGGTAGGTGTTGGCGAGGACGATGTTCGCGCCGATGCTGCGAAGGTCGGCGGAGTCTAGCGCCTTGACCGAGCCTTGCGTGGCTACGGGCATGAAGGCGGGCGTGGGCACATCGCCATGCGGGGTGTGCAGGGTGCCGGTGCGGGCGTCGCCGTCGGTGGCGTGGAGCGTGAAGAAGGGCATACCGGTATTTTACAGGTATGCCGTTACTGGCGCATCTTCTGTTCTACGCGCTCCGCCAAATAGATTTTCATGAGAGATTCGTAGGGAATATCTCGCTTATTCTCCTATCTCATATCCGCGCTGCTCTACGATGACGGCAGGATTGCAGTTGAACGACACCGTGAGGTCGGGTATGCGAACCTTCGCGCGGTGTCTGATGGTTGAGCTTACCGGCGCTTCGCCTAGAACCAGCGTGGTTTCGGGGTTGCCGAGAAATACTGCGAGCGCGGTCATGTGAGAAGGGCGGTATAGGTAGATCGGATTTTGCATATCTTCCCTAGGTGGAGACACAGGGAATCGCCTGAGTCCCGTTGCGGTGTCAGAGAGGACGTCAGGCTCAAAGGTCATTACGAACCTCCCATGGGGGTTGTGGAAAGGGGGGCCCTGTCTTGTGAGCAGTTATATCACTCATGTAGCGGTGGATGGGCATGTAGCGGATTGGACGTCAACCCCGAATCCCCTGTATCACCAGCTGCACGCCCATGGCGAGTATCACCAGCATGAGCAGGCGCATTATCCACGGGCCCTGAACCTTGCCGGCGAGGCGGGCGCCAATCTGTCCGCCGGTTACGAGGCCGATGCCACCGAATACGAAGGTGGGGAACCACTCGATGTTGCCGATAACGGCGTGAGTCGCCGCGCCCGCGGTGGTGTAGAAGGATAGTGCGAAGATGGATGTGGCGACCGCGACCTGCACGGGAAATCCAAAGGCGTAAACGAGTATCGGAGTTCGCAGGAACCCGCCGCCCACGCCGAAGAAGCTGGAAACGAACCCCAGAACGAAGTTGATGAGGACCGCCCATCTTTCGCTAATGCGATAGCGGAAGGTCTCGCCGGATTCCGCCGTAATGCGGCGGCGGTGTAGGGTGCTGGGGCTGACGAAGCTGCGGCGACGGCTCCTGGCGCGCGACAGCCGCGACTGCCGCCCGGAGTCGAACTGCTGGGTTGCTATCCGAACGGCGAGGGCGACGAGCAGCAGCCCGAACATTGCGTCGAATACGCCGGGTATGCCTTCGAGCGCCTTCTTCAGGACGAACGGCGCGAGAACTGACCCGGGAATGGCGGCGGCGGCAAAGAGGTATGCGCTGCGTCGGTCCACAAGTCGCATGTATCTGTAGGCGAACGCGCCCGATATGCTGTTTGCCGCGACGAGGGCGAGTACCGTCCCCGCCACGATTGCGGGATCCTTGTCGAAGAATATGCGGAGGATGGGGACGAGAATGAAGCCGCCGCCGGCGCCCACCAGGACGCCGAAGACGCCGGTTACGAAGCCGACAACGGCAAGTGTCAGCCACTCGGTCGCCTGCTGCCAACCGACAGCGGGCAACCATTCAATACCGGAGCCGGTTAGCCAGTCCAGCCCCGGCATTTAAGCCACCAGGCATTGAAGACGCTGGTTGAAAAGCACATCGCC
This sequence comes from uncultured Dehalococcoidia bacterium, assembly GCA_964632415.1. Taxonomy (GTDB): domain Bacteria; phylum Chloroflexota; class Dehalococcoidia; order Lucifugimonadales; family JADFKI01; genus Bin90. The sequence continues at coordinate 17,040 of CAZWDM010000053.1, forward strand.
TCCAGTACCGAAACGTTCCAATCGAGACTGTATTCTACATTATTCCGCATTCAGAGGGGGAGTCCCTTGTTCGTCTCGGCGACTATTGCGTCATTTCAGCGCCCATATTCGGGTAAAGCGTAATCCCCTTGAAGTCGAACACTCCGACCCAGTCGGTGGTGTTGCCATGCGACACAGCCACGCGAGTCAGCCTGGGGTTGCTCTTGACTCTCATTATTTGCTCGCCAATGTCGCGGCTGAGGTCGTAGAGGTCAACGTCGCTGGCGGTATATGGGATGCCGTAGGTTGCGCTAACCCCGTTGATATGGACCTTTATCCTGGTGGTGTATGGGACGAGCGCTTTAGATGTAGCGATGCCCACGGTCCGGGTGTAGTGCTGATGATGAACAAGCGGTACGAGCGTACCGAAGATGCCGACCGCGTTGGTCTGGGCTTTGCCTATACGACATGTGTCGTCGAGCGTGAGTATCACCTCGGCATCCGCCGCCCATGTCTGGATTGAGTCAAGACGAACGCCCCTTGCGCCGATTCGCTGGCACACTGGCAGATCTGAGACGGAAGTCTGTACCTTTGCCACGGTAGAGCGTTCCACTGCCGTTGCACCGGCATCGGTGGACGCTGTTACTATTCCCGCAGTAACGAGCGATGCGACCAGTGCAACTGCTATCAGCGCAACCATCCCAATGACAAGATTCTTAGCTTTCACTTCGAGTCGCCTCCTTGTATTCCACACTCGGTCCTGTTGACTCACCATCTCGGTATCGGAGCGGTCGAATCCTCACACCTTAAACTCCGACTTATGGAACAGGCTGCAAATTTATGGAAACAGGATAACAATTGTGGCAAATAAATACCACAACTCTGTACAAGAAAGAGGCTTGCAATATCTGAAGCCAGAAACTAAATGAGGCTTCGTAAGGTCTCTTGTACCAGTTCCGGGGGAACATCGTTACGGGTAGTGGCGTTCCCTATGCCGTCGAGGAGCACCCAGCGGATTGCGCGACCGGCGACTTTCTTATCGGACATCATCGCGTTGCTCACCGCTTCGATGTCCATCTCGCCGCACGAAAGAGGCAGACCGTAGCTCTCGAGCAGGGCGCGCTGTCGCTCGACCTCATCGTCGGACATCATGCCCATCGCATTGCCGATGCGCGCCGCACCCATCATGCCGACGCTGACGGCCTCGCCGTGCAGGAAGCTGCCGTAGCCCGTTGCCGCCTCGATCGCGTGACCGATGGTGTGGCCGTAGTTCAGCAGGATGCGGATGCCGAGCGTTTCGCGCTCGTCCTGCGAGACGATGTTCGCCTTGATGGCAACACTCCGGCGTATGATGTCAGTGGCGATGTCCTGTTCCAGCGCGAGCAGCGGTGCCCTGTGGGTCTCGAAGTCGTCCAGCAGTTCACGGTCGAGGATCAGGCCGTGCTTGATCGCCTCCGCCCAGCCGGAGGTCAGCTCGCGCTGCGGAAGGGACTGGAGTGTGCTGACATCGGAGAGGACGAACCTGGGCTGGTAGAACGCGCCGACCAGGTTCTTGCCTTGCGGCAGGTCAACTGCTGTCTTACCGCCAATGGATGCGTCCATCATGCCGAGGAGGGTTGTGGGCACTTGGGCAAATGGCAAGCCGCGCAGGTAGGTCGCAGCCACGAAGCCCGCGAGGTCGCCAACGACACCGCCGCCGACCGCGACTATCAGGTGGCCGCGCTCCGCCTTGCGCTCCGCGAGCCAGCGATACACCAGCTGCACGGTCTCCAGCGTCTTGTGTGTCTCCCCGGCGGGCATGATGAACATGTGCGCGGCGATGCCTGCGGCTTCCAGCGAGAACTGCGCGCGACGCGCCTGCCGGTGTACGCCCTCGTCGGTGATGATGTACGCGGTTGAGGTTTCCAGCAGCGAGTTTGCGCGCTCGCCAATCTCATCGATTATGTTCCAGCCCACCCATATCGGGTAGTCGCCCTGGGAGGTGTTCACGACGGCGGCAAGGTCGGAATAGTCGGTCGTTGTAGTCATGGCGATATGCAGTCTCTCAGTGTTTCAGGGTGTAGGGACGGGGATAACAGGATAGACAGGATGTAAAGGATACTGGATTCCTGCTTTCGCAGGGATGACGAATGGCGTGACGGTGCTTATTGGTCTCCGAGTTGCAAATGTTCGGCTCTTCGCCGCATCCAGTCGGGATAGGCTTTCCAGCAGATCGCCTCGTCGTCGTCGTTGAGAATGTCAAATGCGCGGACGACTTCGTGGGCTGCCTGCTCCGGTGAAATGATGTCCGTGTGGACTGTCCAATGGGCAAGAGTATAGTTCAGCTGGCGCAGGGCCTTCAACGAACGGATGCGGTCCAGTGGATCGTCCGCCGCGAGCATAGGGCGCACTATCGCGCCGTCGCCGACGCTCTGCGCCAGGACGCGCTCATAGATCGTTTCCGGGGATGCTTCGAGGCAGACGACGGCGCCGTTTTGCATCATTGCGGCGCGGTTATCGGCGCTCTCCGCGATCCCGCCGCCGGTGGACACAACCTGCCGCTCGGACTCGCATGCGGCGAGCAGCGTCTGCGTTTCAAGCGCGCGGAAGTGCGGTTCTCCATGCTGCGCGAAGATGGCGTCTATGGTCGTGCCCGCGTCGGCCTCGATGCGCTCGTCGAGATCAACGAATCGCCAGCCGAGTATGCGCGCCGCCTCGCGCCCGATGGTCGTCTTGCCCGTGCCCGAAAAGCCCGTAAGGAAGATGTTGGGTTTCATATTTCTCTGGTCAATATACCGGCCGGCCGCCTGCTCTTTGGCATGAACTGAAAACTAGATACTTGCTAGTCCATTTTCAGGAGGGCGACATTGCCGGCGGCGAACATAGCATCGATTGGTGCTGCCCGGCCCGTCCACATCTCGAAGGCGGCCGCACCCTGGT
>CAZWDM010000054.1:0-17063 GCA_964632415.1 uncultured Dehalococcoidia bacterium
ACCGACTGGTCCGCAGGCGGATGCGGTGGCGGCAGCGGCTCTCCCTCGACGGCGCTGCCTGCCGAGACGACGCGCGCGAAGTCCGAGCGCGGACCGGCGCCCTCGGGGCCGACCGGCTGCACCCGGTAAACGTACTCGGTATCCGGTCGAATTTCCGCGTCCGTGTAGCGCGTGGCGGTGCCGCCGATGTCCTCCACCAGCACGGACAGGTCCTCCCAGCCGCTGGCATGCCGGCGCAGGATCCGGTACCCCGCCGGGTCCTCGCCCTCCGGCGGCTCCCAGCTGAGCTCGATGCCGCCCTCGACGACCTCGGCCGTCAGGCCGGCGGGCGCGCCCTCGTGGCCGCGCGCCGAGAGCTGCACGGCATGGCTCAGCAGCGCGGCAATCAGGATGACGATTGCGACCAGCACGGGCGCAATGCGAACGCAACTGCGCAAAATGCGGCTACCGCCGTGCCCGGACCGGGGTGACCGATGGCCGACGGGAAACATCACCTGCACTGCTCTCTTCCTCAACACATTGACCTCCACTGCAATTCGGCGAGCATGAGGAATCCGATTCGGCACCACGCGCATCCTGCAGGCAGCCGTTCGGGTGCGTCACGACCCGTTTTGCGGTGCTGACACAGAGATGTTACATCAGGATATGCCGTCGGTGTAACATTTTTGTGGCAATCAGGCGTTTGTGTCAAGGTATTCACCGCTCTATTGAGGCAGTCCACGGAGATGAACTGGTTAAATGACATCATACTGGTATGTCATTGCAGCCGGGGTGCATTCGCAACACGTTACGGGTGCGGGCGGGAGAAGCGTGCCCACGGGGGCGCCGGTCATTGTAGCGTAGGACTGCGTTTCTCCCCGGGCGACGGTCGACCGACGGACCGCCGGCTCATTCTCGCGAATCGCCTCACCACGACGGCGACAGCCCCAAGAATGATCTTGGTGTCCAGCGCCGGGCTCATCCGGCCGATGTAGAACTTGTCGTAGCGCAGGCGCTGCCTGGGCGGTGTCCAGTAGCTGCCCCGGACGTGCGCGAGACCCGCAAGACCCGGCAGCACGCGCAGGCGGTCGCGGTAGCCGGGCGCCTCGTTCTCGAACCGCTCCGCAAGCTCCGGTCGCTCTGGACGCGGTCCGACGAGGCTCATCTCCCCGCGCAGCACGTTCACCACCTGGGGCAGTTCATCTATCTGCAGAGGCCGCAGGACTCTCCCCACGGGTGTCACGCGGTGGTCGCCCGGACTCGCCCATACCGGACCCGTTTCCCTCTCGGCGTCGCACACCATCGTGCGGAACTTCAGAATCCGAAACGGCCGGCCGGCCTTGCCCACCCTCTCCTGGGAATAGAATACGGGACCCCTGTCGGTCAGCCATATCGCGGCGGCCACCAGCATGCACACGGACAGCCACAGCGGGAGCAGCAGCAGCCCGAACACCACGATGACTGTGATGTCGTAGGAACGCTTGTAAGCCGGTGTTCTCATGCCAATGCCTCTTCGGTCTTCAGGAAGCCGAGAGCCGATAGATGGTCCACCAGTGCGCACGCGTTCTGCTCCGCGGTACGGTCAACGGTATCGAGCGTCATCTCCGGGGCGAGAGGCGGCTCGTAGGGATCGTCTATGCCGGTGAATCCGCGAATCTCGCCGGCCCGCGCCCGGGCGTACATACCCTTTGAGTCTCGTTGCTCGCAGACCTCAAGCGGTGTGTCGACAAACACCTCGATGAATCTGCCCTCGCCGATCAATCTGCGCACGGACTCGCGGGCCGCCGTGTAAGGGCTGATGGCGGCGCAGACGGCCACGCCCCCGTGCCGGACTATCTCGGATGCGACGTAGCCTATGCGCAGTATGTTCGTGTCACGGTCCTCGCGGCTGAAGCCGAGCCCCCTGGACAGGTTGGTTCTGACAACATCGCCGTCCAGCACCGTCACGCGCCTGCCGCGTTCCAGCAGGAGCGCGGACAGCAGCTCCGCCGTCGTGGACTTGCCCGAACAGCTCAGTCCGGTGAACCATACGCACACGCCCTGCCTGTGTCTGGGCCTGTGACCCTCGGCCAGGATCCGTGCCACCTCCGGTCGCGTGAACCATGAGGGAAGCGGCCTTCCCGCATCGAGGTAGTCCCGGCGCGCCCGGGTCCCGGAGAGAGACAGCGTCTCCGCTGTGGGCGAGAGAAGCGACTTCTGCTCGTAGCGGTCCTCCGACGGCACATAGACGAACTCGCCGAAGCCGACCGGGGTCACGCCGGTCTCGCCCGCGTGCTCCTCGAGCATCTCGTGAGCCTCGTATGGGCGGTAGAAGGGCCTGCCCGCTGAGTCCGAACCCGGCCCCGCGTGGTCGCGCCCCACTATGATGTGACTTGCGCCGAAGTTGCGCCGGATAATGGCGTGCCAGAGGGCCTCGCGCGGACCCGCCATGCGCATTGCGAGGGGCAGCAGGGAGAGCAGCGTACTGCCGGGAGGATAGTGATTTGCAATGAGCGCCCTGTAGCTGCGCACCCTGGTGTAGTGGTCGATATCGCCGGGCATCGACAGGCCCACGACGGGATGCACAAGCAGTGTGCCGCCTATGGCCTCCGCTGCGCGCCTGGTCATCTCCTCGTGCGCGCGATGCATGGGATTGCGGGTCTGAAACGCGACGACCTTCTTCCTCCCGAGTGCGCGAAGCCTTGCTCTGGCCTGCCGGGGTGTAAGGCGGAGCTCGTGGAAGTCGTGGTGGGCCGGCAGCGCAAGCACCGACAGGCGACCGGAGAGGTTAAACCCGCCCCAGCCGTGCATCCGGGCGACCATCGGATGCCGCATGTCCACAGTGCCGCACACGCGCAGCGCGGTGTCGTCGGCGTCCCATTCGTATATCTCCTCGACGTCCATTACGGCCAGCAGTTCGTTGCGCGAGTCCCTTAGCGCGATCCTGGAGTCGAGCGGAGGTAGGTCGCGCCGCTCTACGGGCAGTGTTACGGGAACGGGAAAGAGTGTGCTGTCGGCTAGGCACATGTCGTGCACCACGGATCTGAAGTCCTTAGCGTTCATGAAGCGGTCCAGTGGAGAGAACGCTCCGGTCGCCAGCAGCTCGAGGTCGCAGGCGGTAAAGTCGGACAACTGCACCGACGGCAGGCGCAGCGCCTCCTCCCGCAGACGATCAGCCTCCTGCCCCTGCTTTATCAGGCTGGCAAGCCCGCCCCCATAGGGCAGTATCAGTTCGATATCCGACTCGATTTCCAACATTCTTGTCCTTTCGTCACAGCGTGCGACGGTGCATGGAACGTCGCCCAGTCGGCTACCTGCCCTGGTCCGCGGCGGCGCGCATCCATTCGAGGCTCCTGTAGGCGTTCGAGTCCATTGGCAGGTAGGACTCTGAGCGCTCCGCGTAGTCGTCGAGAAGGGCGAGCGCCTCGTCGTGGTTTCCCTCAAGGATGTGCTGTCTCACGTTGGCCCGAAGCGTCTCGAAGCGTCCCGGCGCGATCTCCGTTACCCTGTCGATATGAGCCCTTGTTCTGGCAATGAACGAGGGATCGCCCTGAGAGGCACGGATGTAGAGTTCCGAGACCCCGAGGTGCAGCAGCCAGTTTCTGGGCTCGCGCGCGATGACCGATTCGGCATCGCGCTCAATGATCTCCAGTGCCCTGCGGCGCTCGGAATCCGAAAGCTCGTCCCAGTTGTCGGCTAGCTCCAGGCTGAAGCGACGCACGGTCTCGGCCGAGTACCAGGGCGCACTGGAGAACGCCGACTCGTATAGGGCGAAGCGACGCTCGCCCGTGTGGCTGCCACTGAGCGCGGAATGCGTCGCCGTGGCTCCAAGGTGCGTCCTAACGGTCAGCGTATGGAACACGACGGCAAAGGCAGCCAGGCTGAGGCAGGTCGCAATCGCGAGGGCGGCGGGAGAACGTAGAAATCGGACGCCGTGACTCCTCGCTTTCCCAGGCGCCGACTCGTCGACCAGCACCGAGGAGAGAGGCTTCCCGGCCAGCCAGAGCGTGAAGCCGACCAGCAGATGGAACTGCAGCGAGGCCGCCGGGGTGTCGAACAGAAAGAGGTTCTGCACGAAGTGGCCAACGAGAGCCGCCGCTAATATGGCAACGAACACCCTGGAGTCGAACGGCAGCGCCCTAATTCGAGAGAGCAGCGTCCTGCCCAGTATGAACCAGAGCGCGCAGAAGGCCAGAAGCCCAAGGATGCCCGCGGTTACAAGTTCCTCCACGACGCTGTTATGAGCGCGGTCAAAACGGTATAACCCGGCTGCCGCCTCGCCGTCGACGTGGGCATCGTATGCCGCGTTGAAGTTCTCCGGTCCCCAGCCGAGCAGCGGCCTATCCGCAAACGCCTCGAGACCGTAGCGTATTGCGGACAGCCTGCTCCGAACGGCGTACGCATCGGGCGTCAGGCCCGTGAAACGCTCCAGTGTCGGGCTCAGGCTGCCGGAGGAGACGACGATCGGAGTGCTTCTCAGGAGAACCAGCGCTGCGCCGATCGCAATCGCGCCGGCAATCGCGCCAATACAAACCTTGCGGATGTTTCTCCTCTCGCTCCAGAAGACCCCCATCACAAGTACGGACAGAATAGCCGCCACGAGCCCCAAGGCAGCGCCCCTTGTGCCGCTTTGGCTCAGCAGGAGAAGGTTCAGGCAGATCACGGCGACCCAAAACGAGCGCATCAAGGACTCGCCTGTGCCGGGAGCGCCGTCCGTTCCGGCGCTATCAGGGAAGGTCCCGGTTCCGGGGGCCAGCAGCGAGCGGGCGAGAAATGCGGCAGCCGCCAGGCAGTTCACCAGGGCGTAGCTTGCTAGAAACGCGGGGTTGCCAAACGTGAGTTCCAGCCTGTTGCCCCAGCCCGCGGCTATCTCGTACAGTCCCATCAGCCCCAGGACCAACCCGACGAGAAGATTGGCGTTCAGCATAGTCTCCCAGTGCCTAATGGTGCGGAGCGTGGATGCCGTCATCAGGGCGAACGCGGTGAGGTGGGCGAGCTCGATCCAGCCGCCCATGCGCTCGTAATCGGACCATATGCTGCGCGTCAGGCTGACTCCCGTGATGGATGCCACCAGTCCGACCGCCAGATACACCAGGAGCGCGGCGAGCAGCCATGAGCGAGGCAGCCTGTACGCAGGAAAACGAATGATGAGTGTCAGCCAGGCCGCGAATGCGATTTCGGTGCACAGACGAATGTACAGCGCCTTTCCAACGGCGTGCGGAAATATGGAGTCGGGGAGCCAGCCGCCAAGGGACACGAGAGGCGTCGCAAGAGCGAGGGCGAGCGAAGCCCTGATCAGGTACAGAAGAAGCCGTTCCGCGATTCGCCGGTCGCTCCTCATCTCTGTTCCGCCTGCCGTCGGGAGCCCTCTGCGGCCCTCCGAACTGATCCGCCTAGGTGCGCTGCCTCACCTGTGATCACGTATTCATCGACTGGAAGCCCGCTGATATTCTTTCTCCAGCGCAAGACGTCCTCCGGTGTGACGGCCCGGATGGCTGCGACCGCCTCGTAAATGTCCGCAGTATCAATCACCAGTCCGATGTCATGGCGACTGACCCGTTCCGCGTCCGCGCTGCCGGCCCTCACTATCAGCGGCTTGCCGAACAGGCAGGCCTCATAGTAGCGGTTGGAACGCGACCAGCTGCCGGGGATGCCCACCGGATAACACGCCATCACCATGTCGACTCCCCCGTAAATCCGCGCCAGGTCTCCAGGGTTAGCGTACTCGCCGAGATACTCGAGGCCGGGGTGCTCAAGGAGCCTCCTGTGAAATGAGTCCAGCATTCCGGCTCCTGCCAGTACGGCGGTGAAGCGCACCGGCCTATCGGCGAGCAGCCGGGTCAGCACGCGCCAACTCCACTCGTCTCTCAGCATCCCGAACCACCCAATCCGCAGCGTTCCATCTCCCATCGGTATCACCGACGAGCGGGGACGCCTTGGGACGATCTGCCCCGCGAATCCGGCGTCGACCTTGTTCTCCAATATCAACGTCTCCCCATCGGCGCCGACCCAATCCCGGTAGTAGGTCCGGTAGCACTTCGAAGTGAGCACGAGAAGCTCGCAGTTCTCCGCGACCAGTCTCTCCAGCGCTCGTACCAGGCGGCCGTCCCAGCCGTCTGAAGTCTGTATCTCCCTGATGTCCGCGGTCTCCAGCACGACAGGTATGCGGAGGCCAGTGCCGGCTGCCATAGCAAGCAGCGCCAGGTCCAGGCCGAATGCATATACCAGATCCGCTCGTCCCATTGCGCTTCTGACAGCGGGTATCGCACTCAGCAGCCTGGGTATCCGGGTGATATAACGTCCGTGCCGGATACCACCGAGAGACCTGACCGCACAGGCGGGCTCTCGCCCGACGTCGTCCTCTCTCTCGAACGCAATCGCCTCCACTTCAAAGCCCGCTTCAAGTAGCATGTCTATGCGCCTTGCGATCCTGCTGTCTCGCATCCTGGGGAGGATGCATAGCACCCTGAGCCTTTCACTCGCCGCTCGACTCATACCGGCCTCCTGTCAGTGAGGACCTGAAGCGTGGAGCTTCTGAGACGGCCTATGTCGGAAGGCAGCGGCAGGACCAGCGAGATGAGCGGCAGGCGCGTCAGACGCAAGAACGCGGCGTAAAGGAACACTCCGCCGATTGCGTAACCCGCCGTTACGGCCCAGGCCGCTCCGTGCAGCCCGAAAGCCGGATAGAGAGCGAGAGTGAGAAGAACGGTGGAGACGAGTCCCACCCAGGTGTAGCGGGACACGACCTCGGGACGGTCGACCGACCTGAAGTGCGCCGCTATCACGGCGGAAGGCGCGGCGACGGCCATCCCGACGGCCAGTATCCAGGTGAGCCGCGTTACGGGCGCGAACTCACCTGGCAGGAGCATTTCCACTGCGGTCGCGCTCAATGCGACCCATAGGAGCAGAAGCGCAGTCACCGTCCAGGTGACAATGCGTATAAAGAAAGCCGACAGGGGCGCGGCTCCCAGCGGGTCTTCCGCAACCCTTGGCGCAAGACAGGTGGAGGCCGCGTCGGACAGCACGAGGGCCTTCCTGACGATTGCCGCTGCAAGCGCGATCAGTCCAACCTCTGCGGGAGCGGCGATTAAACCGAGGACCAGCGCGACGACCATCGACTCGGCGGCAAGACCCACGGCCGCCGCCCATTCCCTGAACCCGTATCGCAGAAGCGGCCTCATTCTCTGCGGGGCCGCAATACGGACCGACAGTCCGTGATGACGCGCAAGGTACGACACTCCCAGTGCTATGGAAACCAGATGGCCCAGCAGCAACGCACCGATCGCGCCGTCTATGCCAAGTCCGAGTCCCCAGACCATCAGGAGCGTTGCGGCTAGCGTGGTAACGGCCTGAACGACCGAGTACGCCGCGAGGTGCCCAAATCTCTTCAGTCCTGATATCTGCCTCAGGGTTGTCCTCGAAGTCGTAACCGCTGGAACCAGCAGAAAGGCCAGGTAGAGTGTTCCCGAATGGGAACTGTCGAAAGGGGCTAGACCGGCGTGCACGAGAGCGGCAGTGACGGCCAGGGCGATTGCACTTCCCGTTGCGCAGATGAGGTACGCCGAGGACAGGCCCTCAGACAGGCTCATCCTTCCGGACATCACGAAATACTGCGCTCCCCTGTCGGCGCCTGGAGTGAGGGCTACGCCGGAGAGCATGCCGAACAGGACACAGAGCGCATATATGCCGCGCCCTTCTGCAAGAAGCAGGTGCGCGAGCACGAACTGGCTGACCAGAGCGATGCACAAAACTGCGACCCGCATCGCGACGACCAGCCCGATCTCCGATCTGTGTTCCGAAAAATGCGTGGATTCCAGTTCATTGCTCCTGGATTGGCTTCAACTTCAATCAGGTCGTGTCGGCCTTCAAGAAGCGGGACTTGATGCGATTGCCTCCGGACGGCACGGCACAGGCGAGGTAATCCAAAGAGAAACGCTGCGTTGCCTGACCTCACACAGATCTCCATGCCTGCGCAGCCTTCCGTCAATACCGGGCAGCACGGGGCTTTGTGTTCCGGTTCGAGGTAAGGATGCCTCGGGAGGTCATATTTCTGGCAAGCTGCACTACAATCTCATTCGGTCACCGGTTCCAGGGTGGCATTCGGGCCGACATAGAGGCCGTCCTTTTCGATTACCGTGTGCCGTCTGATGACTTCCCAGCACCCGCTGTTGGCCGAAAGCAGCATATCGATCTGCTCTTGCGAGAACGCGGTATCCGCGGCGGCGGCGTATTCGTCCGAAGCGGGCCTGAAGATCAAGCCGTGAATGCGCCTGCTGTCCTTCAGGCGTTGCAGCGTCCGGCGAAAGCCCGCCTCTCGCAAAGCTCTGGCAGTGAGCGCGGCCGCGGCCGCGAGAAGGGCGCTGCGGGCGCGCTCGGACTCGTTGATTCTTGCTTCCGGCAGCCGCGTTGCGGTCGGAGAGATTCCGCATAGTGAGGCCAGGGCATTCAGCGCTCCGGTGGGCTTTGCGGTCAGAACATCGAAATCAAGGACCGCAACGTCCGCGGCCATGCCGAACAGGCTGTCTAGCCGCTCCGGCGTGAGGCGCCTCTCGACCACCCGGCGTAGAAGCGCGCGACTGCCTCCTGGCCGAAGGGCCCTCCCGCGGCTTTCGTCAAAGCGCACCATCGAACAGGCTCGTGCTAAATGATCGCGCAACACGATAACAAGCAGCACCCTCTGCCCCACAGTCCGAAGATTCGCCAGGGCGTTGGTGAGGCAGGGGTCCAGGTAGGCGTCGTTGGACACATCACCCAGCAGCCGGTCGGACGGTATCGTCCGCCGGGCTCTCTGATAGCGCCTGGGATTGCGATAGTAATGGGCTTCCTTGATCTCCGGGAAGAGGACGGCATAGTGTCCTTGCAGCGCCTGGTACACATAGGTGGTGGCTGACCTGCCCGGACCTCCGAACAGCAGGTAGTCATAACGGGGAGACGTCAGTCTGCCGGAACCTCCGGTAGTCTTACTCATTGCTTCTTTTTCCGATACGGAGACGGTTTCGCGCGCCGTCCTCAGCGGGCTCCAGCCGCGTCACCGGCCGACGACTTGGCAGAAAGAAGCCCGCGCCCCAGCTGAGATGCATCGTCAGGAGAGCCAGCGGGAGCAGAAACGCCTGGCGGGCGGCTCTCCTCCTGAACCCGACCACCGCCGAACCTGCAAGCAACGTCAGGATATATGCTGTAGGAACAGCTGCGGCAAGGGTCCAGTGGCCGGCCAGTCCTGCAGCAAGTGACAGCGCAAGTGCCACAACCAATACAGGAGGCGCAAGTTGCCTCCAACGCAGTGACCGCGGATGCCTCATCAGAACCACAGACTTCCAGCGGCCGTAGTTCAGGTATTGGCGCGCCAGGGCCCTCGGGCTGCTGCGCGGCAAGTATCTCACGCGCAACTGCGGGTCCAGCCACACCGTGTGGCCTCCGTCACGCAGACGCCAGTTGAGTTCGTAGTCCTGGTTGTGGACTATCCCTTCATCGAAGCCGCCTGCCTCAGATAGCACCTGAGCCCGGAATACGCCGAGGTATACCATGTCGGTCGGGCCCTCGGGTCCGCCTATCTTGTAGCGTGAGTCCCCCGCGCCAAGGGGCGTGGTCATGGCAATTCCCACAGCGCGTTGGAACCGCCCCGTGCCCCAGGGACACTGCAGCCCTCCCACCACAGCGGCTCCGGTGCGCTCAAGGGTCTGCACCGCACGCGTGATGTAGCCCGGCGGAAGCACTGCGTGTGCGTCGCAGCGCACGATCACCTCCCCACGTGAGACCTCAATCGCACGATTCAGCCCGGATGACGCGATAACGCCAGGGTTTCTGACGAACTTCACTTCCGGGTAACGATTTCTGATGACGACTGCAGTGGCATCACCGGCGGAGCCGTCAGCCACGACGACCTCTACCTCGCCGGGATAATCCTGGTTCAGGACACCCTCCAGCGTGTCGGCTATGGTCTCCTCGGCGTCACGAGCAGGAATGACGACGCTTACAGTGGGCAAGAGCCTTCGGTGGGGCTTCATCGGTTCACAGTTTCCGAACAGATTATGAAATCGTCAGCGACCAACTCCTCTGATCGCATACGATCCGTCGCTGACAAACTTTAGTCATGCTATATGGGTAATCTATATGAGATTAGCAAAGATGCGTTACTGCTTCAATGCTATAGGACACCCATGCGACGTCCACACATGTCTGCGCCAGTCCGAACGGGCTTCTCGACTGTTGCCTCGCCTTCAGCAATCGTGAGCAACAGCATATACGCGAGATATTTCACCACATGATGTCCTGCAAAGGCTTCCGAAATGTTCATGCGGGCAGGTCACTCGCATGGACACGAAACGGCGAAAGTCTCGGCTTTGCATTCCGATAGCATTCCGAGGCGTCAAGCCTGGGGGACCAACGCTCCACAGCCTACTAAGCTCAGCATCAAGCGCGAAAGGTCGGCAAACCGTCTGTCATCGCCCGCGTCCTCCTTGAGGGCGGTTGTCCTGCAGGTAGCCGCCTGGAAGTCTCGCCGAAAAAGTAGGAGTGGAAGCGTTGGGAGTTATACCAGGGGGCATCACCGTCAGGAGGCGCTAAGCCCTGGGAGAGCATTCAGGCCAGTGGGGCCTGCGGGCTGCGGACAACCTATACCTGGACCACATGGGACGGGGAGGCTTTTACGGCTTGCTTGCCTCGCTGCCGGGGCAGCTGTTCCGGGGCACGGATTTCGCGGAGCAGTACTGCGCACGCACGAAAGCTACTGACCATCCTCTACGCTATGTCAATGTCCAGTATTAACTGAGATCCGACCGCTCCCATGCCTCGACAAGCATCTCGTGGTGTTCCACACATCTAGCATACAATGGCAAGTGATGAAAGCACTTCCATAACAAACATATGTTACAATGCAGAACAATGTATATGTTTGGCCCCTGCCACCTGCACTCATTTATGAAACATCAATGTCAGCTTGGACAGGAAGATATCATCGCAACAGCCCTCTGAGGAATGTCAAGGCTCGCTCTGATTATCTGCGCTCTGAGTGCTGGGATATCTGGCCGAATTCATCCTCTCGTTAGTCAGGTCGACGACTGCCACAGGCTGTTTCCAAGGCCACTGTTGATACAATCTGAGGTCCTTTCATGCTGAATCGTGGAAATCTCATAGCCGATACCTTGTTCTCATTGCTAGACGACATCCCATACGGCGCTTATGCTATCTCGATCGATCAGGTCATCCTGTACTGGAATCGAGCAGCCCAGCGCATCCTGGGGCACGAGCCGACGGTAATGATAGGGCGTCGCTGTTACGAAGTGACGGCCGGACCCTCTGAGGACGGTCTGTCGCCGGAGTGTCTGTCGGGCTGCCCATCGATTCGACACCTGCGCGCCGGGCTGGTGCCATCACCCCAGCGGCTGCAATTGGCCTGTGCCTCCGGAGAACGAAAGTGGGTAGCTGTCGCACCAGTTGTAATTGCCGGTATCTCCTGGGAAGCCCCGGTGCTCGTTCATCTCTTTAGTGAGGTTCCCTGGGATGAGGCGCTCGTCAAAACTGGCGAATCCCTGCGGCAAGTACTCGACCCCGACGGCACCGAGCCACCTCATGACCAGGCTCAGGACAGCCCATCGGACGACAACCCGTACATCAGCGCAAGGGAGGTGGAAGTGCTGAGGCTAGTAGCGCAAGGTAGTGAGACGGACCGCATTGCGGAGGAGCTGGGCATAAGCCCGCACACGGTTCGCAACCACATTCGGAACCTTCGCAACAAGCTCCACGCCGCATCAAAGCTGGAAGCGGTTCTCACTGCGGTTCGCCTCGGGATTCTGTCGGTCGGCAACGAGCCGACACAGCGCAGCTGAGTATCGGAAACAGTTCCCGGATAGCTGCTTCCAGGTCCCGTTGCAAACTCGCATGCGACTGCCATCCTCTTCCTATTCGAACTTTACGACATACAATACGCCCAGGCTCCCATTTCAGGGAGTTTACTGCTCCAGCTCATACTCGTCGAGCAGCCCGTTGCGCATAGCCCATATCACCAGTTCCTGCTTGGAAGTCACCCTCAGCTTTCCCTGGATGACGTATATCGCGTTTCGTATCGTGCCGGCCTTGACGCCCCGCTCCTCCGATATGCTGGCGTACGATGCGCCCGCGGCGAAGGACTTGAGTATCTCCAGCTCCCTCTTCGTCAGTGAGTGGGTGTCCGGCGCCCGTCCTGTGGATGAAGAATCCTTCAAATCCCTGATTGTCTGCATCACCACATCGGTGGGAACGCGCAATTCACCGGCAACCACGTCCTTCACGGTTGCCAGAAGGCGTTCCTTGCCCGTCACCTTTTGCAAGTATCCCGTCGCGCCCGCGGCCATAGCCTCTATCACGGCATCCTCATCTGTTGAGGCCGTCAGCATGATGACCTTCGTCCCGGGAACGGACTCCATAATCTCACGGCACGCCTCAACGCCGTCCTTGTTCGGCATAAGCACGTCCATGATGACTACATCGGGCGACAGCTCGGCGGCCATTGCGACGGCCTCAGCGCCATCCTTGGCCTGACCGACCACCTCGAACTCTTCGGAGCTGTCCAGCACGTTCCGCAGACCGTCCAGGACGATCGGGTGATCGTCTACTAGCATCACGCTTATGGGGGAATCAGTCAGAATATCAGCCCTCCTATCGTGCTCCGTCGCCTGCCAGCAGGCAGGAAACACTCGCTCCACCGGAAGCATTTCGTGGCACGACGATCAGCCGTCCGCCAAGACGCTCCGCACTCTTTCGCATGTTAGCAAACCCGTGCCCGCGCTCCTCGTAGTCTTCGGGGAGGCCGACACCGTTGTCGGAAATCGACAGCCGAAGGGTGTCACTTTCGTAGTCCAGTTCGATCAGCACCTCGGTTGCCTGCGCGTGGCGGAATGCGTTGGTGAGAGCGTTGTGCGCTATGGAGAAAAGCTGGCTCCTGGTGTCTATTGAGAGTTCCGGCTCAGCTCCCTGCTGAGTGACCATCGCCGGTATGGACGTAATGGCGGTGAATGTAGCCGCATGCGATTTGAGTGTTCTGCCCAGTTCCCTGCCTTCGAAGATCCTTCCTATGTCAATTGGATGTCTCAACTCCCAGATGACGGTCTGAGAAATCAGCGAAGTAGCTTGCAGCGTCGATTGCAGTTTCTCATTCGACTCGTCTGCCACTTCTCTGGCGGTGTCGAGTCCCAGCCCCATCATGTACGCGGATTGCGCCAGGGTGTCGTGCAGGTTCTGTGAGAGTGCTATCCTGTCGCGCTGGAGATCCCTTTCCCTGTCCACCGCCTCCCGCCATCTGGCCCGTTCATAGCTCGATACGAGGTTGACCGATATCGTGACCGCGTACATGACGATGATCCTTATGAAGAGCGGCTTTTCCTCACGCACGTTCGTATCAATGCCGTCTCCAAGAAGCAGGCTAATAGCGAGATAGATGACGGCTACAGCCGTCACCCATGCCAGGTTCAGCCTGAGCGACGAGATGGTCACGGCAACGGCCGCCAAAACAGGATAGAGAAGCAGGTGGAAGAAGTAGTGGCTGAACCCGCCCGCAACCACGATGCAACCAATCACCAGCGAAGTATCCACAGCGCAAGAGGCAAGCACCCAGCGCCAGGTGGTCATCCTGTTGGTTGCGAGGCGGTAATGCAGGAATATGTTGAACACGACCATCGTGAGGAACAGCGGGACGTACGTGCCATAGGGAAGGTAGGCCGGCCCGGGTCGATAGACGAGCACGACGAAGCACGCGAGGATTATGAACCAGCGCGTCCACACCCAGACTTTCGACACGTACATCAGGCCGTCCGGGTCGACGCTGTATAGCGTCCAGTCGCTCACGCGAAAGGCGTTGGCGAGAACCGTCGCCGGCTTCTGAAGATTATTGTGTCGGAAGGCGCTTAGGATATCGTTTCCGCTAATGGCCATCGTCTCGTATCACACATTGGAGTGACTGGTCTGGGGCAATCAAGAAACCGATTGGTTCAGACTCTAAATCGCATTCGCCTCAGTTTCAAGTCTCATATGTCATGGAGGATAAAGGGCAAATCACTCCATTGGACAAACAAATGCACAGTTATTAGGAAACTGATGTGAGTTTGCAGGTCGAAGAAATAGAGATGATCCACATCTTTCAGTCAGGATGAAATACACCGTAAGTCATATGCATATGAGCCTTATCTTTTTTCCAATTAATGGATAATCTATGTGCGCCAGCCTTCAGCGATCCAGTTATATATCGGTGCAGCAAGAGTAAACGCTGGACCCGGGCCCTCATCGCCGAAGGGAAGCGACATGAAGAAGTATCCGCCCGTGATCGGGCGGAAGCGGAGCAATTTCTCCCCTCCGTTAGAAGGCTTCGCGAATCGGCAATATAACAGAGTCAAAATAGGATGAAAACGAATGAAAATGAACGCTAGGCGTACCCTCTGGACGATCCCGGCATGGGTAGCCGCTCTGGGATTCCTGCTTGGAGGCGTCGGATTGACCTCCGTTGACGGGCAGCCAATCGCACAAGCCCAGACACAGACCCGCCCACAATCCCCGGATGCCGACCTCGGTGACCGGACGCCTGGCGGCACGGGCACCGGCCCACTTGTGCCAGGCGTCTATTTCCACTCATCCGATATCGTCTATGAAGCTAAGAAGGCCGCGATCGGCCATAAGGAGAGAGCCGCATCGCAGGCGAGGCCAGTACCACAGCTTGATGGCGCGTGCCTGCAGTCCGTCGAGGCTGACGGCACGATAGAAGGCGCCTGGGACGACACATGCTTGTCCGGGAAGGAAGCTCCGGGAGGCGAGGGTGACCGCTACGCCCGGTTCTACACCCTCACGCTGGATGAGTCCGCGGACATTGTGATATCGCTCGACTCCGTCGAAGACACCTATCTCTACATCCTCAGCGGCCATGGAACGGACGGCGGCACGCTGCACGAAAACGACGACATCGAACATGAAGCCAACCTCAACTCCCTGCTGTCGGTCTCGCTTCAGCCCGGTGACTACACCATAGAAGCCACTACCTACTATGCGGAAGTCACCGGAGAGTTCACACTTAGCATCAGCGGCCTGCCCGGCGACACCGGCCCTTCGCCCAGTCCAACCGCATCGCCTACCCCCGAGCCGACACCTGAGCCTATTCCCGAAGGGTGCGTGGAACATCTGACGGAGGACGGCACGACTACTGCCACATGGAGCAGCGACTGCGAGTCCGAAGGCAGAAGCGGCAGCTACGCTCGCTACTTCACATTCACCCTGGTAGAAGCTACGGAAGTGAGCATCAGACTGGAGTCCGCAGAAGACACATACCTCTTCCTACGCGAGGGGTCAGAGCGTAACGGCAGAATTCTGCACGAAAACGACGACATCGAACATGAAGCCAACCTCAACTCCCTGCTGTCGGTCTCGCTTCAGCCTGGCGACTACACCATAGAAGCCACCACCTACCATGAGGAGACACATGGAGAATTCACTCTTAGCATCAGCGGCCTGCCCGGTGACACTCGCCCGTCGCCCAGCCCAACCGCATCGCCTGCCCCTGTGCCGACACCTGAGCCGATTCCCGAAGGGTGCTCGGAACATCTGACAGAGGACGGCACGACTACCGGCACGTGGAGCAGCGACTGCGAGTCCGAAGGCAGAGGCGGCAGCTACGCTCGCTATTACCCCTTTGCTCTCACACGGAACACAGAGATCACAATCAGATTGGAATCCACTGAGGATGCTTACCTGTACGTTCGTGAGGGTGAAGGGCGAAATGGCGGCATCCTGCACGAACATGACGACATCGAATATGGAGCCAACACCAACTCTCTAATTAGAGAGGCACTCGCGCCCGGTACATACACCATAGAGGCTACGACATACGAGGCCGGGATCACGGGAGAGTTCACGCTGGCCATAAGCGGGCTGCCTGATGACCGCGCGGCGCTCGTGGCTCTATACAATGCGACCGACGGCCCCAACTGGGTCGATAATGATAACTGGCTTAGCGACGCCCCGATAAGTGAATGGAGCGGTTTATGGGTCAATGAATACGGGCGCGTCACCAACCTCTACCTTGGCGGACAGCAGATGACCGGGGAGCTCCCGCCTGAACTGGGCAGCCTGGACAGCCTCAAGGATCTCCGGCTTGGCACGAACAGCCTCAGCGGAGAAATACCTGCTGAGCTCGGCAATCTGACCGGTCTCACGCACCTCCACCTGGACACCAACCAGCTCAGTGGTGAGATTCCACCGGAGCTCGGCAACCTCACCAACCTTAGGGAACTGCTGCTTTACGACAACCGGCTCAGCGGCGAGATACCGTCCGAACTGGGTGACCTGTCCAGCCTCACAACACTTCAGTTTGAATTCAATGACCTGAGCGGGGGCATCCCCCCGGAACTGGGGAATCTGACCAACCTTACGACTCTGCGACTGGACAACAACCGGGTGAGCGGACGGGTCCCCACCGAGTTGGGCAACTTATCCAGCCTTACATTCCTCCAGCTGCAGAACAACCGGCTGAGCGGCGATATACCGCCTAGCCTGGGTAGCCTGTCCAATCTCCAGACTCTGTATCTGTTCAACAACAATCTCAGCGGAGAGATTCCGCCGGAACTTGGCAACTTATCCAGCCTGATGTTGCTCCAGTTGCAGAACAATCAGCTGAGCGGCGATATACCGCCTAGCCTGGGTAGCCTGTCCAATCTCCAGACTCTGTATCTGTTCAACAACAATCTCAGCGGAGAGATTCCGCCGGAACTTGGCAACTTATCCAGCCTGATGTTGCTCCAGTTGCAGAACAATCAGCTGAGCGGAGAGTTACCGGGAGAGATCGGAGACCTTGCCCAAATTCAGTATCTTGTGGCATCCCACAACTCGCTGAGCGGCGAATTACCACGGGAGCTGGGCAACCTGTCGGATATGCGTGGAATTTCCTTTGCAAACAACGGACTGACGGGTGAGATTCCGCCGGAACTTGGAAACCTCAGTAATCTGTTGCACCTCTACCTGCACCAAAACGACCTGGCCGGGGAGATTCCGCCGGAACTTGGAAACCTCAGTAATCTCTCGCAACTTTTCCTGAACGAAAACGACCTGGCCGGGGAGATTCCGCCGGAACTTGGAAACCTCAGCAGTCTCTC
>CAZWDM010000054.1:17163-19404 GCA_964632415.1 uncultured Dehalococcoidia bacterium
AAAACGACCTGGCCGGGGAGATTCCGCCGGAACTTGGAAACCTCAGCAGTCTCTCGCAACTCTTCCTGAACGAAAACGACCTGGCCGGCGAGATTCCGCCGGAACTTGGAAACCTCAGCAGTCTCTCGCAACTCTTCCTGAACGAAAACGACCTGGCCGGCGAGATCCCACTGGAACTTGGAAAACTCAGTAATCTCTCACACCTCCTCCTGCAGGACAACAAGCTGACCGGAGAGATTCCTGCGGAACTGGGAGACCTTCCAAGCCTCCAGTACCTGCGGCTGTGGGGAAACGACCTCACTGGTGAAATCCCGCCCGAGCTTGGCAGGCTGCCGAACTTACTGCATATTGGACTTGCCTCCAATAATCTGTCGGGAGCCATTCCACCGGAACTTGGCAATCTCTCCACTCTGAGAATCCTGTCTCTGAGCACCAACAAATTAACGGGCGAGATCCCGCCGGAACTGGGCGAACTGACGAATCTCACCGAGCTCTGGATCCGTCGGAATCAGTTGACCGGTGAGATTCCACCAGAACTTGGCAACCTCTCCAATCTCCAAGCTCTGTACCTTTTTAACAATCAGCTTACGGGTGAGATCCCGCCGGAACTTGGCAACCTCTCCAATCTCCAAGATCTGTACCTTCATAACAATCAGCTTACCGGCGAGATCCCGCCGGAGCTTGGCAACCTCTCCAGCCTGACGAACCTCTGGCTGAGTGAGAACCGGCTCAGTGGTGAGATACCGCCCGAACTGGGAAATCTGTCGAATCTCGAACGGCTTGCGGCCTGGGAGAATCAGCTAACGGGCGAGATTCCACCGGTTCTCGGCGACATGATTGGCCTTGAAGGACTGGATATAGCCCAGAACCGGTTGAGCGGACAGATCCCACCCGAACTGGGCCGGCTTTCAAACCTGACATTCCTCGGTCTGGCCGAGAATGAGCTTGACGGCAGTATCCCGTCAGAACTGCTGAATCTATCCGACCTGGAAACACTAATCCTGTCTTACAACAGGCTCACCGGGGAGATCCCTCCTGGCATGGCGAGCCTCTCAAGTCTTGTCAACTTCTGGATTAATGGCAATCTTATCATCGGGGAGATTCCCCCGGAGCTAGGCAGTCTCTCGAACCTTGAAGTTCTTGCTCTCGATGCGAATAGGCTTAACGGAGGAATTCCGCCGGAGCTGGGCGATCTGTCCTCTCTGAGAACACTGAGTGTAAGCGAAAATACCATGCTGAGCGGAACTGTGCCGCCTGAAATTCTCAACCTGCCCGACCTCCAGGCAATGGAACTCTATGGCACAGGGATCAGCCTGGATGTGCCCGACTATCCGGCGGAAAGGGCTGCCCTTGTCGCCTTGTACGACTCCACGGGTGGCGATGATTGGACCAAGAATTTCCTGTGGTTGAGCGAGAAGCCGACATATCGGTGGTATGGCGTCGGGGTCGATTCCAACGGGCATGTAAGCCTGCTTGCGCTGCAGGAAAACGCACTGAGCGGCTCACTCCCGGCAGACATCGGCGACCTATCGTATCTTAAGTTGCTCCACCTGTTCGACAATCATCTGACAGGAGAGATTCCACCCGAAATCCGTAACCTGGCCGAACTTCACGAACTGTACCTGCAAAATAACGAGCTGACCGGGCAGATTCCGGCGGAGATTGGGAATCTGAAAAATCTGAGCCGCCTATACCTTAGCGGAAACCCGCTCACCGGCTGCATCCCTGTTGGCATCCTGCAGCTGGGACTGGAACGCCACGACCTAATCGAGCTTGAGATGGAGGTCTGCGAGGAAGATGTGTCCCAGGGACAGTCGAGACTCTCGGGATTCGCCGGTGCCGAGCGGCAGGGGGAGTTCTTCGAGGTGGTCACGACCGATCTGCCCGGGCTGAATGACAGATAGAGGTGTAAACAACATAAAGGAACTATATACTTGGTGACGCAATTAAACAACGACATTTATAATAGCCGGTCGCGTTGCCTCAACAAGAAGGACGCTTCTATAGTGTTCAAGCGACTCTTTCAAGCATTTGGGCGGGCTTTCGGATGATCGAGTAGACTCCGCGAGCGACGCAGCGTTTGAGGCTGCGGATGACCTCGATCTTGCTCATCCCTTCTGCGGTTCGTCGACGCAGGTACGCCTGCGTCCCCAGATCGTGGCATAGTCTGACGACGACTATGCGATACAGCGCCGCATTGGCCTGGCGATCGCCGGCACGGTTGAGCCGATGCCGGTTGGG
>CAZWDM010000055.1:0-8784 GCA_964632415.1 uncultured Dehalococcoidia bacterium
GTATGCCCGCCGGGGCACATGATGCGCTCCTCGATGTCGTCGTGCCAGGCGTCAGGATCAACTTCCAGGTAGGGCATCTCGGTGACAATGTAGGCGGCATCGTCGTAGGGCAGTGTGATGGCGGTGGGGTCGCCGCATATCGGACAGGATATTATCTGGAAGCCCATTTCTAACATCATCGTGCATTGCCTCTCATAGTGAAGGGGCAACATGATGTGCCCCTTCTGTTGTTGATGTGATCGCCCGTCAACGCATCTGCGGGAATAATACCACCTCGCGGATGCTCTTGTGCCCTGAGAAGAGCATGGTGAGCCGGTCTATGCCGATTCCAAGCCCGCCGGTCGGCGGCAAGCCGTGTTCGATGGCGATCAGGAAGTCTTCGTCCAGCCTGTCCGTTTCCTCGCCCGCGAACTGCGTGCGCAACGCTTCCTGCTCCTCGAAGCGCTGCCGCTGGTCCACCGGATCGTTCAGTTCCGTGAAGGCGTTGCATATTTCCATGCCCGCAACGAAACCCTCGAACCGCTCCACAAGGCGAGGGTCGTCCTTCGTCTTCTTCGCAAGGGGCGACATGCCCACCGGATAGTCCACCAGGAAGCATGGCTGGCGCAGCGTGTCCTCGACGCGCGACGATATGAGCTTGTCCATGAGGCCCGGCCAGCTCAGCTGCTGGCTCACGTCGATGCCGTTGGCTGCCATCGCCGTCTTGAGGGACTCGATGTCGGGATGGTCGAGGAAGTCGATGCCGCTGTGCTGCTTGATCTGCTCCCGCAAGCTCAGGCGGGGCCAGGGCGGCGTGAAGTCTATCTCCTCGCCATCGAAATCGACTACCATCGAGCCGGTGACTTCCCGGGCTATTCCGGAAACCATCTGCTCGACCATCTCCATCACGTCGTTATAGTCGGCGAAGGCTTCGTAGCTCTCCATCGAGGTGAATTCGGGGTTATGGGTCAGGTCGATACCTTCATTGCGGAATATCTTGCCGATCTCATAGACGCGCTCAAGGCCGCCCACGATGAGGCGCTTGAGGTGCAGTTCGGTGGCGATGCGGAGGTAGAGGTCGCGCCCCAGCATGTTGTGGTGCGTGACGAAGGGATGTGCCATTCCACCGGCGGCGACTGGCACGAGCGTCGGAGTCTCCACTTCGATGAAGCCGCGCCCGTCCATGAAGCGGCGCATGGAGCTGACGATGTGGCTGCGCATCACGGCAACGCGGCGTGCTTCCGGGTTGGCGATGAGATCGAGGTATCGCTGGCGGAAGCGGATTTCCACATCCTGCAGGCCGTGCCACTTCTCGGGCAGCGGTCGCAGCGACTTGCAAATGAGCGTGAATTCCTGCGCCTCTACCGTTACCTGCCCCGTGCGTGTTCGAAAGACGGACCCGCGAACTCCTAGCCAGTCACCAATGTCCAGGTCGTCCAGCGTCTCGTACGAGTCAGGGAGCTGGTTGCGGCGAAACATGACCTGGATGCGCCCGTCGCCGTCCAGGAGGTCGGCGAATGATGCCCTGCCCATGCCGCGGAAGGCGACGATGCGCCCCGCGACTGAGACGGGTTCGGTTCGAGCGTCCTCGGGCTGCTCCGCTTCGGCCTGAGCAAATAACTCTTCGGCCTGCGTGCTCGTGTGAGTGCGCTCGTAATTGTGCGGGTATGGCTCGACGCCGCGCTCTCTTATGCGCTCCAGTTTCTCAAGCCGTACTCGAAAGAGTTCGTTTTCCGGATGGGTCATTGCCGATTTTCCACTCCGTGCCGCGAAAAAAAGACCTTCCGTATTCTAGCAGGTCTCAGAGGCGAGGGCGAACATAGATTCAGAGAAAAGAGTTGATATTTTCCGTGTGCAGCTTGAATGTAAATGTGCCATTGGTTAAACAGTTTCTCAAAAAATGGCTGAAAAAGTCCTTTATCGTGTGAAATACGCCGTGCTAGTGTTGACGCAGGAATTGTGAAGCGGCGAGGTTTGGACCAGGTAGGGGTAATCACTTGACCCTGCGAATTACGGGCGGCGAACACCGTGGGCGCAGGTTCAGGCTGCCGAGAGGATCGGACCTCAGACCAACTTCAGACAGGGTCAGGAGTGCCGTCTTCTCGATTCTGGGTGCGAATGCGGTGCGGGGAGCCCGAGTGCTTGACCTGTTCGCCGGCAGTGGAGCGCTCGGGCTGGAAGCATTGAGCAGGGGCGCAGCAAGCGTGAACTTTGTGGAAGTGAACGGGCGCCGATGCGGGGAGATCAGACAAGCTCTGGAATTGCTGGGTATCAGCGAGCGAGGCGGAGTCCACCAGGGCAGAGTGGAACGGGTGCTGGAGTCTCTCGAAGGCGAGTATGAATTAGTCTTTGCAGACCCGCCATACGCGCTGGATGACTGGGACGGGCTGATGGGCGCAATGAACCGCCCCGGATTGCTCGCCGAGCGGGCGATAGTGGTGGCGGAGCACAGGCACAGCACCGAAATGAAGGATGAATACGGCAAGGCAACGCTGCTGACCAGGCGGCGCTATGGCGATACTGCAATATCGATATATGAATCGGGAGAGATAGATGGTTAGGGCGCTATACCCTGGCAGTTTCGACCCGGTCCACAACGGACATGTGGACATAGCGACGAGGGCATCGCACCTGTTCGACGAACTGGTGGTTGGCGTTTACGACGCGCCACCCACGAAGAGCCTGATGTTCACGACCGAGGAGCGAGTTGAACTGTTCGAACGCTCCATACCACACCTTACGAATGTTCGCGTGGTGCCATTCACGGGTCTAGCTCCCTCGGTGGCACGGAGTGTGGATGCGGAATTCATCATCAGGGGGCTGCGGGCAGGCTTCGACTTTGAAATGGAGTTCGAGATGGCTCTGATGTGGCGAAACATCGACCCCGAAATCGATGTCGTTTGCCTGATGACCGCCCTCGAGAACCAGTTTGTGCATTCGAGTCGGATAAAGGAGGTGGCGGGACTTGGCGGCAGGATTGAGAACCTGATCCCCGCGCCGGTGCTGGAGGCGCTGCAGAAAAAGCTCAATTCTGGCTGATTTTTGCAGTAAGGATTGCTTCCGGCCATCCGATACGCTGCTCAAAGAGCTGAAATGTAGAGATGACCAACGAACAAAACTGAAAACAAATTATTTGAGGGAGGACAAATGCAGGCACCACAGATTGCAGACCAGCTCAGGGCTATGGCGGCAGCGGGGACCCGAGTACCGGGATTCCGGGGCAAGGTGATGGTTGACATTGACAGCCTGATAACGATGAGCGATCAGCTCGGCAATGTCGATATGAATGATGACGTGCGAGAGGCTTCCGAGGTCATCCGCATGAAGGAGAGCATTCTCAACCAGGCGTACCTGGAGGCGAAGCGCATCCGGACTGCGGCAGAGGACGAAGTGGCGAAGCTTTCCAGCCAGGCGGAGACGGAGTATCGCACAAAGGTTGGCGAGTCTTCGGTGCTGAAGCGCGCCGAGGAGATCTCCCAGGATATGCAGGAGCAGGCCGGCTACGAGTCGCAGCAGATCCTGCAGGACGCGCAGCGCAAGGCGTATCGCATCGTCAGCGAGGCCGAGAATGTGGCACTGGCACGCCGGGACGGCGCCGACAGCTACGCTCGCGAGGTGCTGTTCAACCTGGAGGAGCAGCTTGCAGACATCCTGGGGCAGGTGCGACGCGGCATCGACGCGCTGAACCTCGAAGTCGAGGCGAGCAAGCGAAAGCAGCAGCAGAACAGCGTGCCCGTCAACGGGGCAGTCGCTTCCGAGAACGGCGTTGCGGTGGCATAGCCAAAGCCAAACGCGCAGAAAAATACAAAGGACAGCGTTTCAAGAGTCTTGAACTCTGATTCGCTGTCCTTTTTTGTGTTTGCTTTGCTTGCGGTTAGGGCTTGAATGCCTTGATGTTCGCGCTGTGAACGCGCGAAGCCCACTCCTCTTTGCCCTTCCACGGCTTGCTTTCGAGAATCTCTATATCGGCAAGCCCGGCATTGCTCATCCTGCCACTGTAGATATCCCACTGTTCGGCACCGGACAGGCAGGAGACCCAGTTGTCCGGGTCCTCTTTGGCATGTGCCGGAAGCGGCGCCGTGAGCACCATGTCCGAAATGAACATCCTGCCGCCCGGCTTCAATATGCGATGTGCCTCGCGGAAGACGGCGTCCTTGTCGGGCGCCAGGGTGATGACGCAGTTGGAGATTATGACATCGACCGAGTTGCTTTCGAGGGGCGTGTTCTCCATCTCGGCCAGGTGGAACTGCACATTCGACAAGCCCAGGTCGTTGGCATTCTTGCGCGCGAGGTCAATCATGTCCGGCGTCATGTCGATGCCGATGACGCTGCCATGCTCGCCGACGGCCTTCGCCGCAATGAAGCAGTCTATGCCGCCGCCGCTGCCGAAGTCCACGACCGTTTCGCCGGCGTTGAGATCGCCGATTGCCGTGGGGTTGCCACAGCCTGCCGACGCCAGCAGCGCCTCGTCAGGCAGACCCTGAAGCTGATCCACCTCGTACAGCTGGTTCTTCGTGGTAGCCTTTCCGGCGCCACAGCAGCTCTCTGTGGCATTCTGCGCGACGTTGCCGTAGCGCTCGCGGACGAGCTCTTTCACATCAGAGTCTGAGTAGTTGACCATGTGTCTTCCTTCCTCTCCAGGGAATCATATTGCCGATATGCGTCTCTGCCGTACATTATAGGATACATGCCGGTAGAAACTCCATCGTGGCGATGCGGCGATTCCGGTGAAGGACCGGAGGGATAGGGATATGAAGATATCTCCGGGTGAAGCTGGTTCTGAAATCGATGCTATTGAGGCTCATCTGCTTCTCTGTCCCAGGGTTAACAATATGTGAATTCTTCCAACATATTTCTGATAGAATATCCAGCGATCAGGTTAACTGAGCGTCTGGCCTTATGGCTAACCACTTTTGGGAGACTTGCGATGAACTCTGGCACACTGAACGAAACCGCGAAGGCACTCGTTGCCCCGGCCAAGGGGATACTCGCCGCAGACGAGAGCACCAACACAATCACACGCCGATTCGACTCCATCAATACCGAATCCACTGAGCAGAACCGGCGCGACTACCGCGAGCTACTGTTCCGCACTCCCGGTGCCAACGAGTTCATCAGCGGCGTTATCCTGTACGACGAGACCCTGCGGCAGCGTGGCGCGGACGGCACGCCAATCGTTGATATCCTGCAAGACCAGGGCATCATCCCCGGCATCAAGGTGGACAAGAGCACGCATCGCCTCCCGAACACCGACGGCGAGGTGATCACCGAGGGCCTGGACGGCCTTCGCGACAGGCTCGCCGAGTATTATGAGATCGGCGCGCGCTTCGCCAAGTGGCGCGCGGTGATCAACATAGGCGAGGACATCCCCAGCCAGTACTGCATAGACGCCAACGCTCACGCACTTGCGCGCTATGCAGCACTCAGCCAGGAAGCCGGCCTCGTTCCCATCGTCGAGCCGGAGGCGATGATGGATGGCGATCACAGCATCGAACGCTGCCACGAGGTGACGCTGAACGCGCTGCACACCACCTACGATCAGCTCGCGCGCCATCGCGTTGACCTTAGCGGCACGCTGTTGAAGCCGAACATGGTCATCTCCGGCAAGGACGCCGCAGACCGCGCGGATGCCCAGGAGGTAGCGGAGCGCACCCTGGACGCCTTCATGCGAGAGGTGCCCGCCGCAGTGCCGGGCATAGTCTTCCTCAGCGGCGGACAGACCGACGATGAGGCGACGGAGAATCTGCAGGCAATAAGCGTCGCGGCACGGGACTTGAACACGCCATGGGAGCTCAGCTACTCCTACGGGCGCGCGCTGCAAGCGGCTCCTCTCAACGCATGGGGCGGCAGCGCAGCCAACACCGAGGCCGCTCAGCAGGAATTCTACCGCCGCGCAATGCTCGTGAGCGCAGCGCGGCAGGGCAAGTACACGCCGGATATGGGCACATAGGCGATGACAGCCGCCTCGGATATAGCGGAGCGGATAGTCGCCGACATAGAGGCGCTTCCTGCCAGGAGTACCGCCACCGTTCGCAAGGTGCGCCGCGAACACTCCCGCGTTCTCAAGACTGCGGATGCCGCCGTTGTCATCGAGCTTGCCCGTGCCCTGTTAGCCCGCGACAAAGAGAGTGGACGCAGAGGGCTGCGTTGGGTCGCATTCGAGCTTATTCGCAACCACAAGGCCGCCTTCGAGAGCCTTGACGACGCGCTGCTAGACGAACTCGGGCAGGGCATGAACAGCTGGGACACGGTTGACGACTTCTCGCGCACCCTGTCCGGCCCCGCGTGGCTGCACGGCATGGCGTCGGATGGGCTGATACGCCGATGGGCGACTTCCGACGACCTGTGGTGGAGACGTGCGGCACTCGTCAGCACGATAGGGCTGAACATGCGCACATACGGCGGCAACGGCGATACGCCGCGAACTCTGCAAATATGCGAAATGCTCGCCGCCGACCACGAAGACATGGTGGAGAAGGCGTTATCATGGGCGCTGCGTGAACTCGTGTGGCATGATCGCGACGCCGTGCAGTCGTTCCTCGATATCCACGATGACGAACTCGCAGCCCGTGTTAAGCGCGAAGTGCGCACGAAGTTGACCACGGGCTTGAAGAACCCACGCCGAAAATGACAGACAGACTTCTAGTGGCCACTCACAACATGGGCAAGCTGGCGGAACTGCGTGAACTGCTGCGCGGTGTTCCGTATGAGCTTGTGTCGCTTTCGGATGTAGGTATCGAGTTCGATGTGGAGGAGACCGGCAGCACCCTCGAAGAGAACGCCGAACTGAAGGCGACCACCTACGCACGACTTGCCGGAATGCGCACACTCGCTGACGACTCCGGGCTGGAGGTGGACGCACTCGGTGGCGCACCCGGAGTCCACTCGGCGCGTTATGCAGGACCTGATGCGACCGATGCCGACCGCATTGCCAAGATGCTCGCCAATCTTGCATCGCATCCACAGCCATGGACGGCGCGCTTTCGCTGTGTTATCGCAATCGTGGCACCCGACGGTGAGGTCGAGTTGCACGAAGGCGCATGCGAGGGAGTCATCATCTCGGAGCCGCGTGGGGATAATGGCTTTGGGTACGACCCGGCGTTCCTGTTTCCGGAGCACAACCGCACCATGGCGGAACTGTCGGATGCCGAAAAGAACGCCGTAAGCCATCGAGGAATCGCGGTACGCAAGGCGGTTGAGGCGCTGCGGATCGACGCGGATTGACCAAATTCATTCCAAGCACGGGCGGCATCGGGTTTATTGCGCGCCTCAAAGACGGTATCTACTTGCAGGTGTAGGTTATAATGTCATCATGACCACTACCGACACACAGGCAATCGCCATCCTCGACAAGTTCAGGCGGCCCCTGCGCGACCTGCGCATCTCCGTTACCGACCGCTGCAACTTCCGCTGCACCTACTGCATGCCCGCCGAGATCTTCGGCGAGCGGTATGAGTTCCTGCAGAAGGCGGACCTGTTGAGCTTCGAGGAGATTGCGCGGCTGACGCGAATTTTCGTTGAGCTTGGCGTGGTGAAGGTACGGCTGACCGGCGGCGAGCCCCTTGTGCGCGCCGAGATAGAGAAGCTAGTTGCAATGCTCGCGGGTATCGACGGCATTGGCGACCTGACGATGACCACCAACGCGTACCTGCTTCCGCGCAAGGCGGTCGCCCTTCGAAACGCGGGCTTGCACCGTCTCAGCGTAAGCCTCGATACATTGGACGACGCGATATTCCGTGAGATGAACGGTCGCGGCTTCGGCGTAGGTCGAGTGCTTGAGGGCATCGCTGCGGCAGAGGACGCCGGCTTTCGTCCAATCAAGGTCAACGCCGTGGTGCAAAAGGACGTCAACGACCATACTCTTGTGGAGCTGGCGCGATACTTCCGCGAGCGCGGCCACATCATGCGCTTCATCGAGTACATGGATGTGGGGAACCTGAACGGCTGGAAGCTCGATGAGGTCGTCTCCGCCGAGGAGATTGTCGCACGCATAGATGCAGAGCTGCCGCTGGAACCGGCTGAGTCCAACTATCGAGGTGAGGTCGCCAACCGCTATCGCTACAAGGACGGGAGCGGCGAAATCGGCGTAATAGCCTCGGTGACGCAGCCCTTCTGCGGGGACTGTACCCGGCTCCGTCTCTCGCCCGAAGGTACGCTCTTCACATGCCTGTTCGGCGTCAACGGCACCGACCTGCGAACTCCGATGCGGGATGGCGCAGACGATGACGAGCTGAGCGACATCATTAGAGGCACCTGGAGCGTCCGCACAGACCGCTACTCCGAAGAGCGCTCTTCCATGACCGACGAACTCCGTGCCCTCCGCAAAAAGGTCGAGATGTACCACATCGGCGGATAGTGGTCACATCCTGCGATTCTATGTCTGACAAAGTTGTCATCCACACCGACGGCGCGTGCTCCGGTAACCCGGGTCCCGGTGGCTACGGCACCGTCCTGCAGTATGGCGAACACCGCAAGGAACTGAGCGGCGGATTCCGCAAGACCACGAACAACCGCATGGAGTTGCTCGCGGTCATTGAAGGATTGCGTGCGCTGAAGCATCCCTGTGAGGTAACCGTCTTTAGCGATTCAAAGTACATCGTGGATGCCGTGAACAAGGGCTGGGCGAAGCGCTGGCAGTCGAACGGCTGGAGGCGCAACAAAAGGGATCGCGCGCTAAACCCCGATCTGTGGGCAACCCTGTTGAATCTGTTGGAAACCCACCATGTCAGCGTGCGATGGGTGAAGGGGCATGCTGGCAACCCCGGTAACGAGCGCGCAGACGCTCTCGCAGTAGCGGCGTCGCAG
>CAZWDM010000055.1:8884-19285 GCA_964632415.1 uncultured Dehalococcoidia bacterium
CCTTCGACAAGGGCGACGTGCTTGCGGTCGCGCGCATCGCGGGCATCATGGGCGCAAAGCAGACCTCCAACCTCATTCCGCTATGCCATCCTTTGCCGCTCAGCCGCATCGCCGTAGACTTCGAGCTCGATACGGACGCCACCGCCGTGCGCATCACCGCCGAAGCCAAGACGACCGGCAAGACCGGCGTGGAGATGGAGGCGCTCACCGCCGTCAGCGTTGCCGCCCTGACCATCTACGACATGTGCAAGGCCGTTGACCGCGGTATGCGCGTCGAGGGCGTGCGCCTGATTCGCAAGAGCGGCGGGCAGAGCGGCGACTATCGGAATGACTGAAGCAGCTGGAACTAGCCCGACAGCAGTATGATGCTCGGGAGTGCTAGATAGAAGCTATGGTATTATTCGAATCCCCAATTCTTTCAGTCGATGCTGTGAAATAATAGAATGTAGAATATATTTTAGGAATTTTGCAAAATACGCTTTGCGTGGGGGCCGGGATGGATGTGCTAAATGGCTACCGAAGTTAGCGAAAGAGTTGTAAGGGTTGAGCAGCGCCTGGATGATGAACAGGAATGGCGGCGCGAGATAGTCAAGAGGCTTGACCGGATTGACTCGGACATAAAGCGTATGATGTACACGATGATAGGCATAGGCGGAGGATTGCTCGCTGCCATCATCGCTAGTAATCTGTTGGCAGGTTGATTGACTACTGATCCCCGCGGAGGGACTAGTAACAAGCATATCCTACAATTGTTGTCAGCCTCTAATCGTAAGCCCGCAGCCAGTCGCTGGAGAACACGCCGTCAGGGTCGTATCGCCGCTGCTTGGTGAGGAACTCCGGGAACTGCGGGTAGCATCGCAGTAGCTGCTCCGGTGTGGCGAACTTGTTGTAGGTGAGGAAGTAGCTGCCGTCGCGCTCGGTTGCGAGGTCGATGAGTGCGCGAAGGGCGTCGGCGGTGCGCGCTATTCCGGATTCGGTATGTTCCACATGCAGGTTGAAGACGATGCAGGCATAGAGCTGGCGCGCCCAGTTCAGGAAGGTCTCGTCGTCCCGCTCGATCAGTCGTATGGTGCCATAGATGACATTCGCCTTTCGCTGTCTCAACTCGCTGGCGGCTGAGTCCATGAAGTCGGCGAGAGACGGCAGCGGCACATAGACTTCAGTGATGGTCTCGGTGCATTTCGCTGAAGCGTTCAGGCTGCGGTCCAGCTCCTGGTGGTAGTCGTCGATGTACATGCTGAGCTGGAATGTGTCGCTGTCGTAGGTCTGCCCGCTGGTGCTCATGTAGAAGCCGGCGTACTCGTCGAAGGCGCGCGCCTTGTCCGCGTGCGACAGGAACAGCAGCCCGCGCCAGTCCTGCTCGCTCAGCAGACTGAGTGGCGCCTCGTTGGTGGGTGCCTCTTCTTCGGCAACGGGAATATAGCAGGACATCACGCCGTCGCGCAGGAAGCCCGGCGAAGTCTCGTCCGTCCTGTACTGGAAGTCGCCGTAGGTGAATCCGTCCGCGATGCGCTGCTTGAACAGCGATTCAAGGCGCTCGATGGTGGCGATTTCGACCACGCGGCGCACGCGGTGGGCGGGCATTAGCCGGAGCGTGACGGCGTATATGACGCCGAACAGCCCGTAGCCGCCGATGGCAAGGCTGAATAGGTCGGGGTTCTCGGTGCGGCTGCAATGCAGAATCGCTCCCGAAGCGTCCACAAGGTCGAATGACTCCACGTCCTGCACGATGGGCTTGTACGTGAGGCCGCGCCCGTGCCCGTTCGCCGCTAGTGCGCCGCCGATGCTGAGCCTGTCCGCGCCGGTCTGCTTCTGCACGATGCTCCAGCGGCGGTCATTGCCTTGTTGCAACTTTCGCAGTCCGCACACCAGGTCATCCCACATCATGCCCGCTTCTACGCGCACCAGTCCGCGCTCGGCGTCCAGCTCGAGGATGCGGTCCAGCCCGCGCGCATCCAGCAGCACGCCGCCGTCGAGGAACTGCTGCCCGCCCATCGCGTGGCGACCGCCGGCGATGCTGATGCCAGAGCCGTCTTCGCGAGCGTCGGCGATCGCCTGCTGAACTTCTGCGACCGTGCGCGGCGCGACTATGCGCCGCATCGCGGTCTCGTTCAACTGGGAGTGAATGTCATTCAGCGTTGGCATCTATAATTCCTCGGAATGTCGTTAACTATTTATTCAACATGTTATAATCAGCCCTGTGATGACTATAGGAGCTAGGGTATGCTATGGAACGAGTGAATGGCGATAAAAGTTAGGGAAGTCATGCGCATTCTTAGGCGGGATGGCTGGTACGTTGATCGAATACGCGGCAGCCACCGCATTTATAAGCATCCTGTCAAGACGGGAACAGTGGTAGTCGCGGGGCATCCGGGTGTGGATATGCGAGAAGGCACCTGGCAGAATATATTAAGGCAAGCCGAACTGAAATAGGAGGTGAGCAATGGGTTACAGAGTAGTGGTAGAGCGCTCGCCCAACAACTACAGTGCATATTCGCCCGACTATCCAGGAGTAGGCGTCGCGGGCGACAGCGAAGAGGAAGTTCGCAGGCTTCTGGCAGAGGGTATAGAGATATGGAAAGAAGAAGAACGGAAAGACGCCATGCGAGCCGCACGCGTCTCCGCCCAAGAGCGCCCCTCCTCTGCATAGATTCCTACACCCATAGATCCACTTTTGACCTCTCCATATTGTGCATCGTGTTAACCTCCTCAAATTAGGCGATGCCGCGCAGTTGCCGCTGGGTGATGAATATCACTACCGTTACGGCGACGAGCGCGAGGCCCATCATGCCGATTACGAACTGACCGCCAAGGTAGTCGATCATTACGCCGGCCGGGTAAGTCCCCAGCGGCATGAAGCCGAAGTTCAGCATGAAGATGCTCATGACACGCCCGCGGTACTCGTTGTCGGACAGCTCGATCAGCAGCGCCTGGTTCAGGGACATGCGTCCCGCATCGCCCATGCCCAGTATTACCATGATGAACGCGGCTGCCGAGTAAATGGGAATCGCCGCGACCAGCAGCAGACCGGCGCCCGACAGCATGCTCGATATGATGAGGAGCATGCCCCTGTTCTTCCTGCCAATGGCTGCGACATACATCGCGCCCGCCATCGCGCCGAAGCCCATTATCGCGGTGAGCAGCCCCATCGAGTCCGCCTGCTGCTTGTAGATATCGACTACGAATACGGGCAGGATGAAGCGGAAGGGCATGGCGAGGATCGTGGTTACCAGTCCCACGAGCAGGAGAACGACGAGAATGCGCCGGCTTGCTATGTAGGAAATGCCGTCCCAGATGTCGCGCACCATAGCGGTCTGCTTCCTGGGCGTCGGGTCGCCTGCCGGCTTGACGAGGCCCATCAGCAGCACAGCGATGAAGCTGAGTGCGGCGATGATGTAGTACAGGTTCCAGGAGCCTGCCCAGTCGTAGAGGAAGCCCGCGCCTGCCGGAGCTGCCATTGACATCGCGCTCATGCCTGCCGCGTTCAGCGCCATGGCGTTAGACAGGCGGTTCTGGCCCACGAGCTGAGGGATGATTGCCTGGCGGGCGGGCATCATGAATGAGAAGAGCGCGCCCTGCACCATCGAGGAGATCATGAGGTGCTGCCAGGCTATCACCTCGGTGTCGATCATGACGCCGAGTACGAGAGCCAGCAACGCCGCCGTAAGCTGGGCGCCCTGAATGAGGAGCTTGCGGTCGATCTTGTCGGCGAGCGCCCCTCCGAACAGGGGCACGGTGAGTAGCGGAACGGCGATGCCGAGGTTGATGTAGCCGAGAATTGTGCCGCTGCCGGTTATCTCATAGGCGAGGTAGCCCTGCGCGAGCATCTGCATCTGCGTGCCCGCCATCAGGAAGAGCATGCTCACCCAGAGCAGCGCGAAGTTGAAATTGCCGAGAGACTCGAAAGTGCGCCGGAAACCTGCCGAAAGCGCCTGTGTCCGAGGCGTGACGGCGGGACGCTTGGTTGCAATCATATATTTGGGCCGGCCTGAATGGGCAACGGTAGAAGAAGACTGAGGGAACTCCCTCTACCTGTAATGCCGTCAGTTTCGAGTTATTCTTCCTCTTCCTCGGCGCCTTCTTCTTCGTCAGCGGCCTCTTCGTCGAGTTCCTCGTCGGAGAGGTCGAAGGTGTCCTCAGTCTCCACGCGCGGCGGGCTGACGCGAGCGACGAACTCGTCGCTGTCGGTCAGGACGGTTACATTCGGGCCCACGGTGATGTCGCTGACGACAATGGACTTCTCAAAGTCGTCCAGGTCGCTCACATCGGCTTCCACTGAGGCAGGAATGTCCATGGGCAACGCCTCGACGAGGAGGCTGGTCAGAGGCTGGAGGAGCGTGCCGCCCTGCTGCGTTGCCGGGGCTGAGCCGATCAGGGTGATGGGTACTTCGGCGCTGATTGTCTGCGTAACATCGACGCGGATGAAATCGACGTGCAGGAGGTCCTCGGTCACGGGATGGCGCTGCACTTCGCGCACAAAGCAGATGTTCTCGGCGTCGCTGCCTTCGACCACCACCGAAACTGGGATATTCGCGCCCACACGGGGCAGGATACGGCGCAACTCGCCGCCAGAGCCCTGCAACGACTGGGAATCGATGCCGCTACCGTACATATGCACAGGCAGGATGTCCTGCCTCCGAAGCTGCTTGACTTTCTTGCCCGTTACAGTGCGCTGCGACAGGCTAAGCGATTGCACGTCCATCATATTGCTGAGTTGCTCCTGTGTGTTTAGTGTGTCAGTAATTCAGTTGTTCGGTATGTCACTGTCGGCAGTTGCGCCTAGTCTTGTGGTCGGCTGTGGCCATTCAACTCGTAATCGTTGATGAGATCAACCATGCGTCGGACGTATTCGCGCAATAGAGGACGGTCAGCTTCCATCTGGTATTCTTCCATATCGCCGTGATGGAAGTGGATATGAAATCTTTCTGCCACGCCGAAACCCGCCGCTAGAAAAGGATCGCCGTATTGGTCTGCCAGGCGAGTAACTGCGTTCTTATTTGTGCGATGGGACCTGTAGCCCCAGCCGCGCTGCTTGGAGGCGGCGATGACGGCCTGCGTCGCGGCGCCATACAGCTTCTCTGCGCCCTGCCGATCGTCGCCAGCCTCAAACTCAGCATCGGACTGCGCGAGGAACTTCAGCGCCTGCGCGGTGTTTTCCTCTACACTCGCTGCGGTTTTTTCAGCTTCAGATGTCACTTCCAGCCGGCTCCATCTACATCAAGAGTTGCGACATGTAATTGTAGCATAGGGGGCTTGGCGAATTCTTGGAATATTAGGGCTGGGCATAACTCATCTGTTACCCCTCACCCCAGGGAGAGGGAACTTAACCTACCCTTGTCAGCCCATCAAGAGGGAAGGAGTTCCAGCCCCCACCCTAACCCTCCCCCAGAGGGGGAGGGGACAGGTTGTAGCCCTCACATCACCCTGTGGGGCGCGAGCGCCTCGAAGTTGGGAGTGAAGCCGAAGCCGGGCCTGTCCGGGGCAAGCACATGGCCGTCAGAAACTTCAAGCTGCTCCTCGAAGACCTTGCCGTGCATCGGGTCTACCGCTCCGGCGTAGTATTCGAGAATCAAGCCGTTTGGAATGGCGGTCACAAGGTGGATGTGGACCTCCTGCTTGCCATGCGGCGCAATGGGCAGGTCGTGGGCCGACGCCAGCGCAGCTACTTTCATGAACTCCGTTGGACCGCCCATGATCAGCGCGTCGGGCTGGATGATTGCTGCGCAGCGGTTGTTGATAAGGTCGCGGAAGCCGTAGCGGGTGTACTCGTTCTCGCCGGTGGCTATCGGGATCGAGGTGGAGCGGCTGATGAGGCGGTGCCCCTCGTAGTCGTCGGGGTTCACAGGCTCCTCGAACCAGAAGACATCGTACTTTTCCGCCTTCTGAGCCAGCTCGATTGCCTCGTAGTAGCGGTAGGCGCAGTTGGCGTCCATCAGCACCTTCACATCGGGGCCAACAGCCTCACGCACGGTGCGGATGCGCTCGACATCCTCGTTGATGGGCGCGCCTCCGATCTTCATCTTGACGGCATTCGACCCCATCTCGACGGCAGTCTCCATCTCAGCGGCTAGCTCGTTCAGTCCCTTGCCCTCTTCGTAGTAGCCGCCGGCGATATAGACGGGGATTCGGTCGGTGAACGCGCCGAGCAGCTTGTGTACGGAGGTGTCGGTAGCCTTGCCCTTGATGTCCCAGAGGGCGATGTCGATGCCGCTGATGGCGCGAGTGGATGTGCCACGCCTGCCCACGAGCTTGGGCTGCCACATCTCGTCCCACAGGCGTTCGTTGTCGAAGGGGTCCTGCCCTATGACGAACTGCTTCATGTTGTTGAAGACGCCCATGTTCATCTCGTCGGTTACATGCTCGCCGCCCATGTAGCCGTAGCCGGTGATGCCTTCGTCGGTCTCCAGCTTGATCAGGTTCAGGGCTACTGTGGGGTAGGTGTACATGCCGTTGCGGATGGGCACGGGGCGGTCCCAGCGGTAGATCTCCATAGATGCGTCGGTGATTTTCATTCCTTTGCCTCCGATCAGGTTCCAGTGTTTGTGTTTCGACTGTAGAATCCGCCCTGTTGAGCGTGGAGGGGAAGTAAGGCGTCGCCGCCACTCCGCCGCCAATCAGAAAGGTAATTGCATATCTGACGCATGTGGGTTGTTGTAGAGCGTCTGCGTTCGATGGTTGAGGCCAACCGGTCGCGGGCGGTGGGCGCCGAGGCTGCCGCCTCTCGTGCGGGCATTATTTTCCGAGCGTCAGGTCGCGCAGGGTGACCATGCCGATGGGGTTGCGGTCGTTGTCCACGACGACTGCGCGGGAGACTTCGAAGCGCACCAGGAGGCGCACGGCGTAGCGCGCCAGCATGTCCGCCGGCACGGTCCAGACGGGCTTGGACATGATTTCATAGACGTTGACCCGTTCCGGCGACCGATTGGGAGCAGTCACCCGGCGGGCTATGTCGGAAACCAAGACCAGTCCGATCTCGTCATCCTCGTCACGCCTGTCGACTACAAGCGAATTGACATTGTGCTGGCGCATTAGCGCCATGGCGTCGGCAACGGTTGCCAGCCCGTTGATGCTGATGATCTCGGTGACCATGACTTCGCCGACCCGGGGTTCGGGTTTCGAGCTCATATTTCCGTAATCAATTCCTCGTGAATGGCGGGCAGTTGGGTGACCATGCCAACCGCGTCCTCAACATCTATCTGGAAGGCGATGCCGCTGCCGCTCTCGGATTCGAATTGCGCGGTGTCCCTGATGCGCTCCAGTATCTCCCGCGCGCGGGGCTCGACGACCAGGAACAAGACGATGTCCCGGATGGATTCCAGTTCCAGGCCGAGGAAGGTCCTGCCCGGCGTCAAGCCTTCGCCCCTTACGCTGGTAACGATTGTGGCTCCCGTCGCGCCTGCGTCCCGCGCAGCGCGGACTACGACATCGGTTTTACTGTCGCTGACGAGGGCGACTATCAGCTTGAGTCTCATTCCTGAACAGGTCCTCCGTTTCGGGCGGGCTTGGGTCACGCCTGCGCTTCCACCAGGAGGCGACAATGGCGTATCCAAGCACTGTCATTATAGGAAATACGCTGGCAAAAGCAATAAGCCCGAACCCGTCGATGAGCGGACTTCTGCCCGGTATGCTTGCCGCGAGTCCCAGTCCGAGGGCGGCGACCACGGGGACTGTGACCGTCGAGGTGGTAACGCCGCCGGAGTCATAGGCGAGAGGCACGATTGTACGGACCGATCGGAAGGTCAGCACTATCACGATGACATAGGCGACCATGATGTACCAGGGCAAGGGGGTTCCGGTTACGATGCGGAAGCATCCCAGCGCAACGCCGACCGCCACACCGACCGCCACGGCGATTCTCAGCCCCCATGCGCGGACGGCTCCGCCGGAAACCGTCTCGGCCTTGAGCGCGACGGCTATTAGCGATGGTTCGGCAATCGTGGTGGCAAATCCGATTGCCGCGGCGAAAGCGTACACGAGCCAGTATGCCCGCCAGTCCGGCGCGCCTTCGGCAGCGGCGCTTCCCAGGGTATCGGGCGAGGTGAGCTGGGCTGCCATGGTCTTTCCGATGGGGAACAGCGCCTGTTCCAAGCCGACCAGAAAGAGCGCGAGTCCGGCGAGGACGCAGATGAATCCGGCGATCAGCTTTCGCAGGTTGGGGAGAGGGCGTCGCAGAATGGCGACCTGGAACAGGAGCAATATGGCCGCGATGGGCGCGACATCCAGCGCGGTTGACTTGAGGGAGGTCAGGAAGGCGTGAAACAGTAACTCCAAGGTCAGACCACCATCCCGTAGCCCATCACGCAGATCATCGGGGTCAGGCTGGCGAAGGCGATGAGGCCAAAGCCGTCAACCATCGGGCTGCGACCGCGGAGGGACGATGCCAAACCGACGCCCAGCGCGGTTACCAGCGGGACGGTGATGGTGCTGGTGGTTACGCCTCCCGAATCGTAGGCGATGCCCACGATTTCAGGTGGTGCGAAGACGGTCATAACGGTAACAAGCACATAGCCGCCGATGATAAGGTAGTGGATGGGCCATCCCTTCAGGATGCGATAAACGCCCAGCACTATGGCGGCACCCACGGAGAAAGCCACCACCATGCGCAGGCGCAGGGCGTAGGTGTCCTGCGCGGAGTCGGTGTCCGGGATTACCCCGGCTTCGGCGGCGACTGAGGCGGCCTCGCCCGCCACGGCGATGAGCGCCGGCTCGGCGACGGTGGTGCCGAAGCCCAGGCAGAATGCGAACACCAGGAGAGCGACGACGCTTCCCTTGCGGGCGAATCCCTGCGCCAGGGCCTCTCCGATGGGAAAGAGGCCGCTCTCCAGCCCCTGAATGAAAAGAGCCAGCCCGACGACCACGCATGCCAGTCCCACCATCACATTCCAGAGGTTGGGAAAGGGCTGCTGGATCACCACTATCTGGAAGAAGGCGATGACCAGTATGATGGGAGCGAGGTCCTGCACCGAGCCGGCGAGGCGGCGGAATATCGTGAGAAACAGGTAGTCGCACTCCTTCATTCCGTTCCTGCGGGTCGTCGGGATTTTACCACGACCCGGATGGGGTGGAACACTCTGTCAGTGTACATGATATTGCTAACAGGTGTCGGTGCCATATTCGGCATTGCATTCTTCCGCGAGGGCGACCAGCCGGTCGCCCCTACAACATCTGCCTGTCATTACGGATCCAGATTTCATGTTGTCGTTCCGAATGGAGTGAGGAGTCTGGCGTCCTTAACTGCGGGCGGGCTTGTCTTATGGCAGCGATTTTGGATTCTTCGCTCCGCTGCGCTGCGTTCAGAATGACAGTGTTGTGGGGTGGCTGCGTTCAGAATGACAGTGTTGTGGGGTGGCTGCGTTCGGAATGACAAGATGAACAGCAGATATGCACATATAATAAGGATATGCATGAGGAGCCGGAGGGCGAATGATGGCGCGGAGGGGATGGATATCGTGATGAGAGCGAGACTTGGGATGACTTGGGTTCGTGCCGTGTGCCTCGTGGTGGTGGCCTTGCTGGTTGCAGGGTGCGAGCAGGAGCAGCCGAGGGCCGAGGATGTGCGACTGCCGGATGCGACTGCCGCAATGGTCACGCCTACGGCTGCCGTGGTCAGCGCGGGCGAGCCGAGTGCGACTGCCGTGCCAACTGTCCCGCCGGAAGCGGCACCGACACCGGCACCGGCTGCAACAGCCGCGCCCGTGTCCTTCGACAGGATCAGGACGAACGAAGCGATGACTTCGATGCCCGAGGATCCGCCGGTGCGGGACCTGTACGCGCTGGCTCTGCGGTATGGCAGGGCGGATGCGAACGGTGCGCCGCCGAGACGCACGCTGCCGCCGGACCCGGACTGCTGCGAGGTGGGGCACCGGATGGAGTTCTTCGTTACGGACCTGATACAGCGGGAAAGCTACACGGTGGAGGCGGAGCTGCTTGCCGTGAGCGAGAACGCGTACTGGTACGCGGATGTGCAGACTGACCTGACGGCGCAGGAGATGGAGCAGGCGGCGGCGGTGTTCGAGCGGGAGATACGCCCGCCGATAGTGGAGGCGATCGGGGACATCTGGAAGCCGGGCGTGGACGGGGACCCACGCCTGGTGGTGCTGCACACGCCGCTTGTCGCCGCTGCGGGCTACTTCTCGTCGAGCGACTCGTATCCGCGGGCGACTCATCCGCACAGCAATGAGCGGGAGATGATCGTGATGGACGGCGACTGGCTGCGTCCGGGGAGCCGGGACTACTTCGGCGTGCTGGCGCACGAGTTCCAGCATGCGGTCCACTGGAACCTGGACATCGGCGAGGACGTGTGGGTGAACGAGGGGATGTCCGAGGTTGCGA
Source organism: uncultured Dehalococcoidia bacterium (assembly GCA_964632415.1). Lineage (GTDB taxonomy): Bacteria > Chloroflexota > Dehalococcoidia > Lucifugimonadales > JADFKI01 > Bin90. The sequence continues at coordinate 19,217 of CAZWDM010000055.1, forward strand.
GCGAACTTGCGGGATACGAGGCGAGCTTCGTGGATGTGTTCATACAGTACCCGGAGGTGCAGCTCAACT
>CAZWDM010000056.1:0-5100 GCA_964632415.1 uncultured Dehalococcoidia bacterium
CTACTCAGCCAATTTGACCGCATTCTAGCGCACATCCAACCCAAGCACAACGCGCTAACGACGCGGAATTTCTGACCCTTCAGACCTCATTCTCAACCGGAAATTCGCCGTATCCGCGCTTGCCCATATCTGGATGTGGGCGGTACTGTCAACATATGCTTCCTTCTCCATCGCGGAGAGGGTTATGGTGAAGGGCAGGGAATGAACTATACCCAGCCTGCGATACCGACTTCCCGCTATGCAAACCTAGCAGTCAATGTTATATTTGCAAGGTTAGAACAGAATTGAGACATCCGCCCCCGCGGACGAACAAATGGGAGGCACAGACGCAATGAAACTTGGTGCACTCGCCCCATTGCTAACTACGCCTCAGCGCCGCGCAGTTCTAATTGCCCTCTCCTCCGCTTACATGCTCGTGCAGCTTTCCAGCCTGCCAGTAGCGCTCTCACTCCCCACATTGGCCGATCACTTCAATCGTGGCGTTGACGATGCTGCATGGATGGTCGTCATGTACCTGCTGACACTTGGCGCATTCGTCATGCTCGGTGCCAGGCTCGGCGACCGGTACGGACACGCCCGCGTATTCTTCATTGGGCTCGTACTGTCTACCCTCGGTTCCATCCTTATCGCCGCCTCCACATCCCTTTTGCAGGTCATCATCTGGCGGGGGCTGACGGGATTGGGATCGGCCCTCATTATGGGCAACGCCAACGCGATCCTGGCGGCAGCCTTCCCTCCCGAAGAACGCGGAAGGGCATTCTCCATTCCAATCGTAGGCGCGCGTTTCGGAACACTTATCGGACTCGCTCTATTCGCACTCTTCCTGCAGTACCTGAGTTGGCGGTTGGTGTTCCTCACCTTCGTACCGATGGGCATACTCGCAATTGCCGTCTCAAGGCCCATGCTGCTCATGCTCAAGGACGAACCGCGGACGAACACAAACCCCGTTGATATCCCCGGGGGATTGCTTCTTGTTGTAACTTCCGTCGTATTCCTGCTTGCGGGAGCGCATCTGCATGGCGGAGAAGAGTCGTACACAAGCTCACAGGGCAGCGTATATCACATTGGAATGTATGCGCTTTCCGCCCTGCTCCTCGGTGCGTTCATACTTCTCGAGCGCCGCATGAATAATCCTCTCGTGGACCTGCAGCACTTCAGGCACAAGTATTTCTCCCTGTCGCTCATATCTAACGTGACATTCCACTTCTCCATGCTGGCAACAATGACGCTCGTACCCATTATCGTGGAGCTCGGCTACAACAAGCCTCCGATCTGGGTGCCGCTAGTTCTGCTGCCCAATCAGATCATTGGCCTGGTGATGACTTTCACCGCGGGCTGGATCTACGACAAGTACCAGCCCAAGTTGCTACGCCCCGCCGCGATGGTCAGCATTGCATCCGGGTTCCTGCTGCTAGGTATATTCATAGGAGGCATTTCGTTCGGCGGAGTGTCCCTGGGCGGCCTGGACATCCCCCTCTTGACAATGGGAGGCGGAGTGTCCATCTGGTACATTCCCCTCCTGATGCTGCCCATTTCGTTCGGCACGGCATTCTTCAATCCTGTCAATAACGCCATGATTATGAGTTCACTGCCTCTTAGGGACAGGGGTTTCGCATCCGGCATGCTTGAAACCACACGCGAGCTCGGGCACGCATTCGGCTCGACCGTGTCCGCTACCGCGCTTGCGATGGTGCTGCCTGCCGGCATTGCCTTGCTCACAGCTGAACAGGTTGGACCGTTTTACCTGGAAGGATTCCGCACAGCCGCGATGCTGGTCGTCCTAACGATGCTTACCGGCGGTGTCATCGCTTTCTTCCATAAGCCCTACACCGAAACGCAGGCGGCTTCAAGCCCCGCGGCCGCTGCTGCCGGCGACGATTAGGAATTATTCTATCCATCCTGTACATCGATGTTAATTCCCGCCTATGAGCACTGACAACGACGACCTCACAATACAGATAGAAGACGTCAGCCGCTGGACGCCGCACGAGGACCAGACGGGACACGGCATCTTGCTTCATACCACGCGGGGCGACATCCACACGATCGTCCACAGCAATCCTGACCCCGATTACCGCACCAGCAAGGCGATAATCTTCGTCTGGGGCGCGCGAGGCGGATTCGACGGCCCTGCTGGCGGCATCTACGGCAGGCTTGCCGAAGATCTGAAGTATCTGGTGACATCGATCCGCATCGACTACCGCCTCCCTAATGTCATCACCGAGTGCGTTCTCGACACAATGGCGGGCCTGTCATTCCTCAGTGCCACCGGTCATACGGAAGTCGCCCTTGTGGGCCACTCGTTTGGCGGCGCAGTCGTCATAGCTGCCGCCCCATTCAGCCCGATGGTGAAGGCCGTGGCAGCCCTTTCCTCGCAGACCTACGGTGCGTCCAACGCGGGCGCGGTATCTCCCAGACCGCTCCTGCTAGCACACGGGGGCGCAGACACCCGCCTGCCACCAAGCTGCTCGGAGCAGATCTTCGAATGGGCGAACGAGCCGAAAGAGATGGTCATCTTCCCCGGCGCTGAGCACGGCCTGGTCGAGTGCAGGGAAGAACTCGACGCACTGCTTAAGGACTGGCTTCTGGGCAGCCTCAATGAGTCGGGCGCGGACGCCTGAGCACCGCATTTACAGACTACTCACTCAACGATATACTCTCTTCGCGGCGACACTCTGACGGGTAACGTTGCGCCATAAAGACCACACATCATTTTCGGAAGGAAGGACAGAGCAATGGGTGACCTTGACGGAAAAGTTGCAATCGTAACGGGCGCAGGGCGTCTTCGAGGCATAGGAAGGGCCGCAGCCGTCGAACTGGCGCGAATGGGCGCGGACGTCGTCGTGACCGGCACCGGGCGCAGCCCCGACCGATACCCGCCTGACGAGCAGGCGGTCGGATGGCGGGACGTCGAAAGCACCGCCGACCAGATCCGCGAGCAGGGCAAGCGAGCCCTCACGCTCACCGTGGACATCTCCAGCGCCGACGATGTGCAGAAGATGATCGACCGCACCGTCGAGGAGTTTGGCAGGCTCGACGTGCTGATCAACAACGCTGCATTCGCACGAGGCCCAGACCGCGTTCCGATCCTCGACTTGCCGCAGGACATCTTCCAGCGCGTCGTGGACATAAAGATTACGGGCACATATCTCTGCACGAAGGCGGCAATACCTCATATGATAGAGGCCGGCGGCGGCAAGATTGTCAATATCTCCTCGACCGCAGGTAAGCGCGGCAGCGCCAATACCCTGGCATACAACGCATCCAACTTCGCCCTCGTAGGCATGACCCAGTCAATGGCGCACGAGCTCGGACCGCACGGCATCAATGTCAACTGCGTATGCCCGGGTGCAGTGGACACTCACCGCATGGACGACATCGACCGCGATGTCCGCTGGATCGAGATGGCAGCCAGCACTCCAATCCGCAGGAACGGTACCGACGACGAGGTAGGCGCATTCGTAGCGTACCTCTGCTCCGACGCCGCCGCCTGGATTCATGGGCAGTCCATCAACATCAACGGCGGCACCGTAATGGAGCACTAGGCGAGGCTCGCAAGTGGAGAACTCTCGCAGCGCACTCCTAATCGTCGATGTGCAGGTTGGCTTCATCAACGATGCCACCCGGCACATCCTGCCGAAGGTCGATGCGCTCCAGAAGCAGTACGCGCATGTTTACGCGACCCGCTTCATAAACGTCGAGGGTTCTCCTTACCGAAGGGTTCTCAACTGGCACCGCTTTTATGAGTCCTCTGAAGACGTGCCGCTCGCCTTCGAACCTGCGGACGGCGTTGTGGTCATCGACAAGGATGTGTACACCTGCGTCACACCCTCCTTCCTAGATAACCTCCGTAGCAAGGGCATAGAGGAAGTCGCGGTCTGCGGCATAGACACGGACGCTTGTGTCACGGCATGTGCTGTTGATCTCTTCGAGAACGGATTCAGGCCCATCTTGCTATCGGAAGCATGCGCCAGCCACGCCGGTGCTGAATACCACGATGCCGCCCTTCGCATTCTCGCCCGCCTCATCGGAAAGAACCAGATAGTATGACCACCCCTCCGGCAGACTCCGATGCTCCGGTCGCCCACACGCAGACCCCCTCACGGGAAGCGGCAGAATGCGAAGCCGGCCTGCAGCGCATCCTGGCTTACATCTGCGCCCGGCGTCATCGCAGGTTGATCGCCTTTGCGGGCGTCTTTTTGCTCATTTACACGGTCGTCGGATTCCTGATATCCATCGTCTCTCCAGCCGCGACGGGCTTAATCCTAGTAAACATTCATTCTAGGATTGCCCCAGTTAACCCGGAGATATATCCTCTGGTATTTTCCCTTACGAGAATCGCACCGTCGCTGTTGATAACACTCCTGATATTCATGCGGTTACGAAAGATATACCTGAGCTACGCACACCCGGATAGCTCATCCAAGAGTCCGCCTTGATGCTCCTCGCATTTCAATTGGTTCAGTCGCAGATCATTGAACTAAGTTGACATCCACAAGGAATTAGCTATGTCCGGTTCCGATAAGGTCACTGGTAATATGGATCCTGTCCCGCAATCAGCCCGGAGACGGCGCAATGATTGCGAGGCTCGGCTGCACCACGTATTGGCATACATCAGCGGGAAACGCCGCCGCAGGTGGGCCGCAGCAGCAGCCGTCTTCCTGCTCGTATACCACATATTTTCAATCCCCTTCGATTCTCTGCACTTGGTCGCCTTCAATGCGTTGGAAGCCGCCGGCATTGGCTCCACCGATCTATTCGGCCCTACAACTTACGGCATCGTTCTCTTGGCAACAACATTCCTACCTCCTCTCGCGATTTCACTTATCGTATTCTCGCGGCTCAGAAGAACCTACAGGGGATACTGATCGAACGATGACAATGGAGAGAATAAAATGCCTGAACTCGACGGCAAAGTAGCAATCGTGACAGGAGCGGGGCGGCTGCGCGGCATCGGCAGGGGGGCGGCAGTTGCCTTCGCACGGCTAGGCGCAGATGTCGTTGTCACAGGCACCGGTCGCAGCCCTGACCGCTATCCTCCCGACGAGAAAGCCGTAGGCTGGCGCGACATCGAGAGCACCGCCGAGCAGGTCCGCGCCG
>CAZWDM010000056.1:5200-19068 GCA_964632415.1 uncultured Dehalococcoidia bacterium
TTGTGCCGCACATGATCGAGCAGGGTGGCGGCAAGATCGTCAACATATCATCCGGCTCAGGCAAGACCGGCAGCGCGAACAACCTTGCGTACTGTGCCGCGTGCTTCGCCCAGGTCGGCATGACGCAGTCGCTGGCGCACGAGCTGGGTCCCTTCAACATCAACGTGAACTGCATATGCCCCGGCGCAGTGGACACATCTCGCGTGGACGATGTCGGCAGGGGCGATGCGTGGCAGGCAATCGCTGACAGTCTGCCCATTCGAAGGACGGGCACCGATGACGAACTCGGGGCGTTCGTCGCATACCTCTGCACTGAGGCTGCCTCATGGATCCACGGCCAGTCCATCAACATGGACGGCGGCGGCACTATGGTGCACTAAGTCAGTTCAGGTAGAAGGCAGATGAGGTTGGGAAGGACTACGGTCGTTAGTCGCCCCGCATTGGCAGTATGACAATTGCGTTGCCAATGACCAGCCGTGTCCCCTCATCGTTCTGCAGGAACACATCGCACTCCAGGCGCGGCTCGCCATCCACCACATCCTTGTCGGTTACGATGCCGCTGAGTGTCAGGGGTTTGTTGTGCGGCACCATCCCGCGAAACACCACGTCCAGCTTTCGTAGCCGCACGGTATCGGCCCATCCGGTCAACAACTGCGACAGAATTGTAATGTTCATCGCACCGGGCACTATTGCGCCATCCAGCCCCTCTTTTCTCGCGTATTCATCGCTGGTAAACCGGCTGTCCACAGGCGTCGCACCACGCACGCCCATAAACCGCCTCACCTGCTCCACATCCACCACTCGCTCCACGGGCCCAATATCGTCCCCAAAATCTACATCTTCGTAGTAAAGTTCCTTCATCCCGATCCTATCCTGCTCATCGAGTCCGCTGAATTCAGCTTGCCCGCCTGCTGTTTCGTCTCACATACGATTCGTCCACCAGGGCAACCGTCTCGCCGTTCTGGTTGTCGAATTGCGTCTCCCAGACCGCGAATACCATTTTACCGGAGCGTCCGGTCTTCGCGTACACATCCTTAAGCCGCGAGGTAACCTTGATGGTATCCCCTGGCCGAATCGGATTGAGGCTCTCTATTGCCTGCCCCGCGAAGAATCCGATGTCACCGAACTCCAGCTTGATGTCCGGCTTTTCTCCGCCATTGACGAACAGGTTGCAAAAGGTTGGCGGCGCGATAATGTCCCCGTATTCCAATGCAGCGGCCCGCTCTTCATCCACATAGATCGGATTCACCTCTCCCGTTGCCCTTCCGAACTCCAGGATCATGTCTCGGCTTATCTCGAACGTCCCGATGGGGAACTCCTTGCCAAGATAGCTCGTGTCGTATTTGATATCCTCGTCCATTGTCATATCAACGCTCCCGCCTGGCTCTCCTGCGAATCTCGATCGTCTTTGTTTAATTATTCCCTGGCATCTTCCAGCCGCACAGCGCGAAAGGTACCGGCTCGCAACTGCTGTACAAGATCCAACTCGTTCCGCACCTCACCATGGAACTCGGTCATGCAGCTCCCGATGGCGCTTACCACATGAGCGTCACTTCCGCCGGTGCCGAGATACCCGCGCTCCTCTATCAGCGCATCCGCCCGCTCCTGCTCACCGGGACGATTGCTGCCATTCAGATGTTCGACCACCTGCACGTCCCGGAACTCGCCAACCTGCCCAACATACTCGCAGAACCCGATGCCGAATCTGCCAGGGTGGGCCGGGAAAGCAATAGCGCCGCATTCCTCAGCTATTCGCACAAGTTCTGCTGCGTCCATATGAACATTTCCAAAGTCGATGCGGCGCGTCAGTTCTTCCGTGACTCCATAGACCAGAAAATGCCCGCAGTTCGTATCCAGCTCCGACCCCTTGAGGACCAGCACGTCATTCTCTTCTGCGAGCCTACTGTAATCCTTATCGGCATCGAATTTTCGATGCTCGGTTAAGACGAACCCGTCCAGGCGGTGTCCCTTGCGGCGCAGGACACTCACCCATTTGACATATTGCTCAACCTTGGCCCGCGAATCGTCCGAGGAAACCGAGTGTGTGTGCAGGTCTATAAACATCATCCGAATACTAGGCGACACTATGCCAAGCGTCAAGGGAATCGCCAAACCATGTCTGCACAAAGTCTCAAACAAATTCCAACAAGAGTACCAAACTATGCTTGATACAGTTCCCGACATTATGTTGTGCTATTAGCAACTAGTACAGGCATAAGTGGAAGGAGCTTGCTAATGCGTCTACTCATTATCCCCATCATGGCGCTGGTTCTGGCGTCTCTTGCTTGCTCATCCGCAGGCACTCCGATCGTGTTCACCTCAAACATAGATGGCAACCGAGAGATATTCTCTCTTGATCCCGAAAAGGCGGAACTCGTAAACCTCACAAAGAGTTCGGGCAGCGAGTATGCCCCGTCACTGTCGCCCGACGGATCGCACCTTGCGTTCCTCGCCGGCGACGACAAGCACAATATCCTCGAGGTCATTGCCCTGAACGAAGAGGCGGCGGACCGGACGGCGGTGAGCAAGTTCGACGGCACCCACCGCGACCACAGATGGTCGCCCGCAGGAGATCGCCTGGCGTACCTGGTACAGAACGGCGGAGATCCTTCAACACACGTTGCGGATTACGACGGCTCATCCTCGATGGAACTTACCACCATAGTAGCCCACGAGGTAGGAGGATGGTCCTACGACGGCTCCAGCGTTGTCTTCACCGTACGCAACGGCCCCGGTCAAGGCATCTACGTCCGAAATCCTGACGGCGTCAATGAGGTCAGACTAACCGATCAGCCGGACTACAACCCATGCTGGTCCCCAAACTCCCACAAGATCGCCTTCATCTCCGAGCGTGACGGCAACCCTGAAATCTATGTGATGAACTCCGACGCCACCGAGCTCAAGCGCATCACGGAGTCTGAGGGCACGGAGTATAACATTGCCTGGTCGCCGGATGGCCGAAAGCTCGCATTCGCCAGCGATCAGGACGGCAGCCCTGAGATATATGTCGTGGACATCCGCGACGGCGAGATCGAACGGCTAACTCGCAACAGCGTGCGCGACGATCAGCCCGTATGGTCCCGCGACGGAAAGCGTATTGCATTCGTCTCTTACCTGGACGGCGACGGCGAGATCGTCATGATGGACGCCGACGGCAAGAATCAGCAGCGGCTAACTAACAACGGCTACGATGACTACTCTCCGACCTGGTAAGTTTCGGTAGCTTTCATAAGCAATAGCAGAGCCCGCCCCTGAATTGTCATGGGGGCGGGCTCTTCATTTGAATTCACTTCACATTGCCAGGTGTCGGTTCTAATCCGTCAGTCCTTCGGGGTGCCGCGTGTGCCAGTCCGTCAGCGATTGGTAGGCCCGTGCCACCGCCAGTATGCGATTCTCATCGTATGCACGCCCCATGAACTGAATGCCTGTCGGCAGCCCTTCATCCGAGAAGCCACTAGGCACACTTATAGCCGGCAGGCCCGCGCTGTTCCCCACTGCGCCCAATGTGTCACGCGCCGTTCCCGCCACCACGCCGCGGAAATCCTGATCGATCGGAGTTGCAGTAACCGCCCGCGTCGGCCCGACCACAGCGTCGTACCCGGACATCACCTCATCCGCGATGCGCGCTATCTTACCTCGAATCCGCAATGCTCTGATGTAGTCCTGCGCCGGTATCATCAGCCGGGCATGCGGATGGTGGCACTCGGGCGCCGTCAGTCCGGAGACCGCTCCGCTCTCAATGAACTCCTCGAATGCGCTGGCCGATTCCGCGTTGAGAATCGTCCGCGTAACCGCCTCATACGGCATATCGGGGAACTCAATCTCCTCGATGTCGGCCACATGCTCCAGCGTCTTCAGCGCCCGTTCGAAATTCGCGGCGACCTCCGCCTGCGCCCCCTCCGTCACATCCTTCAGCACAGCAAGCCTGAAACGCTGTCCCACCGATGCGTGAATGTCGTAGCGATAGGGCCTGTCGGTCGTCGATGGATCGTCCGCGTCCACACCCGCGATGGCTTCCAGCACCAGTCCGCAGTCATCTGCTGTCAGACAAAGCGGCCCCAGCTTGTCCAGCGTCCAGGATAGAACCATGGCGCCCTGTCTGCTAACTCGCCCATAAGTGGGGCGCAGACCGGCCAAGCCGCAATTGTTCGCAGGGGAAAGTATAGATCCCCAGGTTTCTGAGCCTATGGCGAATGGTACCAGCCCCGCCGCTACCGCAGCGCCCGAGCCACTCGACGATCCTCCCGACCAGGCATCCTTGCCCCATGGCGTCATGCCGGGTCCGGTAAAAGAGGCGTTCGGCTGCCTGTATCCCATTCCTCCGGCAATCTCCACCATCGCAAGTTTCGCTGCCAGGGGGGCGCCAGCCTCCTCCAGTCTGCGAACCACGGCTGCGTCATAGTCGAAGGCCTGTTCTCGAAACGGCGCGGCGCCCCAGGTAGTTGGAATACCGCCGGATGTGGCAAGCAGGTCTTTTGCCCCGTACGGGATGCCGTGAAGCGGCCCCTTATAGTTGCCGGCAACGATCTCGCTTTCAGCGCGGCGTGCCTGCTCGATTGCCCGCTCTTGCGTCACCGTTACGACGGCATTGTAGCGCGAACCAATGCTCTCCAGTCGCCCCAGAAAAGTCTCTGCGACCTCAACGGGCGATACCTGCCGGCTTCGCACCAGTTCACTCAGCTCACGTATGGGCTTGAATACCGGACTTGTCACGATTCTGTCCCCTTCTGGCGCAATGCCCCGTCAGTCTGCGCGATACGGCGGCACACTGAATGGCGAGTCGCCGTGCTCCAGCGGCACGTCGCGCATGTCCTCCGACGCCTGAACGATCGCTTTCGCCGCTTCGCCCACTTCCTCAAGCTCATCCTCACTGAGCCTGTCGCCATAGCGCTGTCGTATGGCTGCCATCATTTGTTCGGCTCTGTCATTCGTTTCTTGTGTTCCCATGTCAGCCCTCCGTCGCGCCATATAATAGCGTATCCGGGTGTGTAATGTACCATCCGAACCAGAACGACACATTTGCCGGGTGCAGCGGCAACGTCTGCGCCGGATCGTCTTCCTTCCAGATCCTGTCTCGCTCCACACTCCACGCCGCACCATCCTCGTCCAGAAGCATCGCTGGCAGGCCGTCGGGCGCGTCATCGGGGAGCGTGAACTGAATACCCTCGCTGCGAAACGCCAGCGCATCCGCCGACAGTGAAGATCCGACAACCACCAGGTCGATGCCGCCGACGCTATCGTTCACGAGACGCGACTCGTTCAGCGCGTCAATGGAATATGCCTTGTACTCTTCGCCGGCAGCCACGCCCAGCACAAGCTGCTTGGGCGCGAGGCTCTCGTCCCGGTTCCAGATGGGGAACATGGTCTCAGGGTTTTCGCGGTAGGCAAAGTAGATGGAACGACGGTCGTCTTCTCGCACGTAGCTCCTCTCGCCGTAGTAGCCTGTATCGCGCGATTGCACCTTGGTGTCGGGGTGCTCGGCCAACCACTCGCCCCAGGTGGTGAGCGCAACCGGGAAGTACTCCAGCTTGATGCCGCTTCCGACCAGTTCGCCGAGTATTGGCTCGCCCCGTAGCTGGCTCCACAACGTTTCCGTCAGGCGGTCATACATAACCTTGTTGCTGCGATACAGCATACCGGACGTGCCGAAGGTGGTGGGTTCGCCGTCTATTTTCGCGGAATACACGATTCCGCTATTGCAGAGCGTTCACCACGCAAGCGAAATCGGCTCGCCTCCCACCGTGTCGTTCACCATCTCGTGGGCATTTATTATGCGAAGTGGATATGCTCGACTATCCCCGTTGATCGACACGCCGAAGACACGGTCGTCTTCATCAAGGAAGTCCGCTTCTTCGGGCGTGAGCATTATGGGATCGCGGACATCCGGTATCCCGTCGGGCAGCACTCCACCCCAGACGATCTCTGTCGGATCGACGGTGATCGCCCCATTCCTTGCCGGATAGAGGAAAGCGCCGAAGCGCGGATGAAGCTGGGACATGAAGTTGATCTTCCACTCCAGGTATTCAGGTGGCGGCGGGTATTCATCGCTGTGCCTGCCAAGCCACTCCATCCATCCCTTCCAGTCCTCGCCGCCGTAATTCGCTCCGGTTAGCTCGCTCAGCACGTAAGCGGTAGCGTCCCTCGCGTTCGCCGTTGACTGGTAGCGCATCGACTCCACCAGGACGGCAACCATCGATTTATCTTTGTTTGCCCGCACCTCATCCAGTGCAAGGTATGTTTGATTGCTGGTGCGACCGAAGCCCGGAAACACCTTGTACATCGCGCGATTGGAGTCGTAGGGTATGGGAGTCGGCTCAGTCGTAGGTTCGGGAGTAACGGCGATAGTCTCTTGCGGGGACATCGTGGCAGGTGGTCTCGGTGTCGGCGTGGAGACCGGCGGCGGGGGCGTGGCAGTGGGGACGGGTTCCGGCTCAGCCCCGCAAGCGACCAAAATGAGCGCAACTGCGGCGATCACTACAATTGATATATGTCGAGAGTGCGTCTTCTTCATAACTACCTCTAACCGATTGGATGCAATCCGCCTGACAGGGATGCAGACCATCGGTTCAGTCCGGCACATAATACACCAAGAGGAGGCAGAATCATGGCAGATGTCCAGTTCTACACTTGGGCGCGTTGAAGCACATGCCGCAGAGTGAAGGCGTCGCTTTCACAGGACGGTGTGGAACTCAACGAGCGAGACTTCTTCAGGGACGGATTTACGGAAGTCGAGCTGCGCGACCTTCTGGGAGACACGAACCCGGCAGAAGTATTCTCCTGGCGCAGCCCATCGGCGCGAAAGCTCGGCCTCGACAAGGAGTCGGTGTCCGCTGACGAGCTGATAAGCCTGATGATCGAGGAGCCGCGGCTCATCCGACGCCCGCTCATCCAGGTAGAAGGAAGGCTTATCGTGGGCACGGACAAGAAGGCAATGGCGGAGGCGTTCGGCTGATAGCCGTTTTCCCGCTACGGCCTGACGGCTCGTTTATCGCGCTGGGCAAGCTTGTGCAGCATCGGCTGTGCGAGCTTGACGAATGTGCACGCTAGTCGGCGTGTCTCCCGCGGGTCTATGAGGTCAACGACATCACCACGAAATGCGGCGCGGAACGGAGAGCGCAGCTTCAGCAGCCGCTCCTCTATCATCGCGCGGTGCGCTTCGGGATCCGGCGCGTTCTCGATTTCGCGGCGGTACGCAGCCGCAACTCCGCCCTCTATGGGTATGCCGCCCCACTCGCCTGCCGGCCAGCCGAACCGCAGGTTCAGTCCGTCGGGATGTCCCAGGCTGTGCGCTGCGTCCGCCGCAACGCCATACGCCTTGCGGACATTGAACTCGATCTTCGGCACCTTCGCTTCGGCGCTTGCGATCAGGGCGCGCACGCCCCGGCGCATCGTGGCAATGCGCTCCGCGTGTGAGCCCAGCATGAAGCCGGGCATGTCCAGAAAAATTACGACGGGCAAGTTGAACGCGTCGCACAGGTCAACGAAGTGCGCGTACTTCTCTGCCGCCCAGCCGTCCATAGCACCCGCGAGTTTCATCGGATCACTGCCGATAACGCCCACACTGTATCCGTCAAGGCGCGCAAAGCCGGTTATTATCGAGCCGGCCCAGTGCCTCCGCATCTCGAAGAACTCGCCGTTGTCCACCACGAGCTTGATTAGCTTGCGAGGGTCATAGCCACGCCTGCGATTCGGCGGAATGATGTTCAGCAGCTCTTCCGGACGCCTGTCCGGTGGATCGCCGGTCTCCACACGAGGCGCGACGTCGTTCGTCGTGTTCGGCAGGTAGGAAATGAAGGTCTTTATCTGCTCAAAGGCATCCTCTTCCGACTCTGCCTCGTTGTCCACCTGGCCGCTCTCGTGTACATGGCGCTTGTAACCGCCTAGCTCCTCCTTGTCCATATCCTCGCCGATTGCGCGGCGCACAACGGGTGGCCCGGATGGGAATATCTGCGACTGATCCTTGATCATGACCGTGAAGTGAGACATCAGCGCAAACGCCGCAGGAGCGCCCGCAACCGAGCCCATGATGCCCGCGGCAACCGGTACGCGTCGCAGCAGTTCTACCCCCTTCCACCAAAGGTCGCCGCCCGGAAGACCCATGTGACCCGCAGCTTCGTCCGCCTTCGCGCTGTGCCCCACCCCTTCGACCAGCTGGATATAGGGGATGCCGTACTGCGTGGCAAGTGGCTGGGTGAACTGGCGGGAGTGCTTGCGGACATTGTGCGGACTGCCGCCTGAGATTGTGAAGTCATCGCCGCCGATGGCGACAGGACGTCCGTCGATCTCAGCGAGTCCCATAACGTATGCGCCGGGCGTGAATCCGAGCATGTTTCCTTCGTCATCGAACTCGGCCGCACCCACCATGGGACCAGCCTCAAGGAAGCTTCCCGGATCTACCATCTTCTCTACGCGCTCGCGTATGGTGTATCGTCCGCCGTTGTGCTGACGCTTTACGCGCTCGGGCCCGCCCATCTCGGCGGCGATACCCCGCACATACTTCATGTCATCAATGGCTTGCTCCCATGGCATTCCCGGCTTCCACATATCACGGTTCTTGTCGATTGGCATGCTTGTCCCCCTAAATACCAGGCTTGAATCTTCAATGTGGAAGCGGTGAATTATCTAGATGACATTCATTGCGGCAGTTTTTCGATCAGGTCGGTAGAATACTTCCCTCTAGTGAATTCGGGATGGCGCAAGGCGGCGCACAGAGCATGTACATTGGTCGCTACGCCGCTAACCTCTGCTGCGCTTAGTGCGTCACGCATCAGCCGAAGCGCTTCTTCCCTGCTCTCACCCCATGCAATGAACTTTGCAAGCAACGGGTCGAAGTACGGGGTAATAGCGTCGCCCCTACGGTATCCGGTGTCGATTCTCAGATTGGGCATCTCGGGCAGTTCAAAAGAATCGAGCGTGCCCGGTGATGGCATGAAAGTTCTGGGGTCCTCGGCGTAAATCCTGCATTCCACCGCGTGTCCTCTCACCGACGCTTCGTCACTGATCGACAAGTTCATGCCGGCAGCGGCTCGGAGTTGCTGCTCAACAATGTCAATGCCCGTAGTCATTTCAGTAACGCCGTGCTCCACCTGCAGGCGCGTGTTGGCTTCGAGGAAGTACGCATGCTGGTTCTCATCTACAATGAACTCGAATGTGCCGGCGCCTACATATCCGGTCTCGCGTGCCGCTTTCACTGACATTTCGGCGAGTGAATTGCGTAGAAAGTTCGACAGACAGGGCGCCGGCGCTTCCTCGATCACCTTCTGGTGCCTGCGCTGCGCCGAGCATTCGCGCTCCCACAAATGACGCACGTCTCCCAGCTCGTCGGCGATAACCTGTATCTCGATATGGCGAGCCGGCTTCACGAGCTTTTCCACATAGACTTCAGGACTGCCGAAAGCACGCAGGGCTGACGAGCTGGCACGGCGAAGCGCTCGCTGCAGGCGCGCCTCGCTCTCCACGACCTGCATCCCGATCCCGCCGCCGCCGTCCGTAGCCTTAACCATTAGTGGCAAGCCCACCCTCTCCAATGCGAGCGCGACAGACTCCTCATCCTCAGCCTGCACACTGGCACCGGGAAGCACCGGTACACCAAGCGACGCCATCTTCTTTCGCGCCGCCCACTTGTCAGACATGAGGCGCGCAAGCTCGTCACGGGGTCCCACAAATGCGATGCCGCGTTCGGCGCACCGCCCGGCTAGTTCCGCCGATTCGGACAGGAACCCATAGCCGGGATGAATTGCATCTGCGCCTCTGTCTTTGGCTATGTCAACGATTGATTCAGCGTCCAGATACGACTCCGCAGGTATGACACCATCCGGCAGAACGCACGATTCGTCGGCGAGTTCGGCGTGCAGGGGGTTGCCTTCCGCAGAGGAATAAACCGCAATCGTATCTACCCCGAGGTCGCGGCAAGTCCTTATGATGCGGCAGGCAATTTCACCCCTGTTGGCAATGAGAACTTTCTCGAACACTAGCCCGCTCACTCAACTGCCAGAATCAGCATCGGGTCTTCCTGAGAAATATTCTGGTTCGGGAAGACAAGAACCTGTTTGACCGACCCATCGTACTCTGAGAGGATTTCGTTCTCCATCTTCATGGATTCAATGACAACGAGCAAATCCCCTTCATTCACTTCGTCTCCAACTGATACACCGATTTCGACTATCACTCCTGTAATCGGAGATTCGACTGCTATCTCTGCCAACCCACTATCACCTTCCAGTAAGAATAATTTCCAGAATATTCTATCAAGACTCCCGACTGCGCCCCAGTAATTCAGACAAGATGAACTCGTTGTGCTCACCGAGACGCGCCGACGGCCTCCAGTTCTGTTTCGGCAGCCCGTCCGTGAGGATCGCCTGTCCCGGGTACCGCTTCCGACCGACATCCGGCTCATCCAGCGTAACGAAGAAGTCACGCTCGCGCAGGTGAGGGTCATCCAGCATATCCACACTTCTATGCACCGCTCCGGCGGGAACGCCTGCTTCCTGAAGCGCGTTCATTGCCTCGATGGCGTCGTGCTCACAGGCCCAGGACGAAATAATGGCGTCCAAATCCGGTTCGTTTGCCTTACGCAACGCCTCGCAACTGAAACGCGCATCATTCGCCAAATCGGGACTTCCCAATATGCAGCAGAGCGCACGCCACTGCTCTTCACAGGTTACGGCAATCGCCAACCATCTGTCATCACCTTGACAGCGATAGACCCCGTGCGGCGCGTGCATGTCGTGGCTATTGCCCCTGCGTTCGGGTTGCTCGCCGTTATGGGCGTATGCACCGATATACTCCCCTATCTGGCAGACAGGACCTTCAGCCAGCGCGAGGTCTATGAACTGTCCCTCGCCTGTTGCCGTCCGGTGTCGCAGCGAGGTCAAAATAGCGGCGGCGGCATTCAATCCCGTCACGGGGTCAGGGTAGGCGATTCCCGAAGTCATAGGCATCTCGCCGTCATATCCCATCAGACTCGGGATGCCGGTGATCGATTCAACTGAGGTACCATACGCCGGGAACTCGGCCGCAGCGCCCTCCGCGCCGTACCCAGATATGGAGCACATGATGATGTCGGGTCGCACCTGCCGCAGCGAATCGTAGTCAAGCCTGAAGTTGCGCATCACATGCGGTCGAAAACTCTCGATCACGATGTCCGACACGGCCGCAAGGTCAAGAAATGCATCCCTTCCCTCGAGCAGGTCCAGCCGCAAAGCCAGGCTGTCCTTGTTGCGGTTGTGCTTATTGTCCACACCACGAGTGCGATCTACCGGAACGCGGGGGTCTGCAACCTTCACCACATGCGCGCCGTAGTCGGCGAGTATTCGCGCGACGAGCGGGCCCGCCCAAACCCGTGTCAGGTCGATCACCCGGATGCCTGATAACAAGCCTCCGGATCCGAGCGGTTTTAATCCAACCTCAGCAGGCTTCTCACTCCCTGTATCCGAATGCTCACATCTCTTTGCCAATTGCTTATGCTGACCCAGTGTTGGCGCAGGATTGAAGTTCGGCTGTGTTCTGCTCATGTGGAAGGGTACGCCAGGGAATGTAACCGAGTAGCCTTGCGGATGCTCAAACTCCGCGAACAGGCCGCGCTCGTTGTATTGCTCGTCCTGCAGGGTCTCACCGAGGTCGAATACCGGTGAGGCCGGCACTGAATACACGCCCGCAGCAAGATCAACAATCTCCTGCCGCGTCTTGTCCGCGACCCACTCAAGCAGTATCTCGTCTATCTCGTCTGCGGCGTCCTTCAGGCTCTGGAACGCCATGAAGCGTGGATTTATGAGCAAGTCTTCCCGCCCGATCATCGCGCACACGTAGTCCCACTGGTGTGGTGCTGACGCCGAGAAAGTGATGTATCCATCCTTACATGGCAGCGTGGTTATGGGATAGCCGCCGGTGCGCCGTCCCGTCGCAAGCCTGACGCCAGCCCGCTTGCGTATGATTCCGTCGTACTCGTGCGACACGAAGGTGAACTGGTGCAGCGCCGCAAGCGCCTCAATCTCGGACAATTCGACCGGCTGCCCTTTGCCCGTAATCTCACGCGCTCGCAGGGCAAGCATAATCCCTGCGTAACCCTTCATCGCGGTCAACCGCTGTGCCTGGTAGCCCGGCAACATTAGAGGCTCGCGTCCTTCTTCCCCGCTCAGGTAGAGATATCCGCCAAGCGCAAGACTGACAAGGGGTGCCGATTGCCAGTCGGCGTAGGGTCCGCTCAGACCGAACGGCGTCAGAGACAGATTGACAAGTTGCGGATTCAGCGAGTGCAGCCGATCACCATCAATGCCGAGTTCGCGGCGAGTCTTCGGCTGCCAGTCATCAACCAGGACATCGGCGCCGCTCACCAGATCCAGCAGTGACGACCAGCCGTCCGCGCACTTCCAATCGATGAGCACGCTCTCCTTGCTCATATTGTCGTACTGGTAGAGTGCGCCTGCATCCGGCGGGTCATAGCCTTTGAGTTGAGGTTCGGCGTAGCGGGCCCAGCTCCCATGGGGCGGTCGCTCGACCTTGATCACGCGCGCGCCGAAGGCAGCCAGCAGGCGTCCACAGAATGCACCCGCGACCGAGTCCGCCACTTCCACAACCGTAATATCAGAAAGGGGTGCGACACTCATTCAGACTCACAGCTGACCGACTGAAACAATGATCGACTGACGGACTTCTCACGACCAGTTTGTCTGCTGCAGCGACGCGATCGCGCCGTCAGCCGGTCTCCAGACCGCCGCGTCGTCTCGCCACGGATTAGCTTTGAGCCAGTCCTCGTCCAAGCCGACGCCAAGGCCCGTCCCGGTCGGCAGCGGTAGGAAGCCGTCTTTCTGCACAGGGAAATCGCCCGTGCAGGCATCCTGAAACCACGGGTGAATGCCGCCCTCTTGGATCATGAAATTCGGCACGCAGGCGTCAAGATGCAGCGATGCTATAGTGCAGAGAGGCCCGTAGGGGTTGTGCGGCTGGAAGCCGACATAGTGAGCTTCCGCCATCGCAGCGATCTTCTTCAGCTCGGATATGCCGCCGCCCTGAACTATGTCCGGCTGGATCATCTTCACGATCTGCCTCTGCAGCAGGTCGGTGTAGTCCCACTTCGTGTAAAGGCGCTCTCCGGTCGCAAGCGGGATATTCACCTGTTCAGCAACACGCTGCATGGCGTCGAGGTTCTGCGGCGGCACAGGTTCTTCATACACGAACGGGCGGTACTGCTCCATTGCGTTGCCGATACGGATTGCGTCCGCCGGGGCGAGCCTGCCATGCACCTCTACCAGCAGCTCCACATCGTCTCCTACCGCCTCGCGCACTGCTTCGAGCTTCTTGATTGCGATGCGCTCCGCCTCTATGGGAATGAACAGTCCGCGATGGTCGAACGGGTCGCCCTTCAGCGCGGTAAGCCCCTGCTCAGTGTGACGCAGTGCGTTTTCAACTGCGCCCTCAACCGTGAGGCCGTCCCACCTGCCGTAGCACCAGAGCCTGTCGCGCATGGCGCCGCCGAGCAGCTGATACACCGGCACACCTAGCGCCTGCCCCTTGATGTCCCACAGCGCGATCTCGATACCACTGATAGCCGACATCTGCACCACGCCGCCGCGCACATGGAAGTGATGGTACAGCGTCTGCCAGTGCTCCTCGATGCGGTGCGGATCCTTGCCGACGAGCACCTCGCCGAACTCCTCGACCATCGTGGCGACCGCCAGCGGCCCCGAAGTCGCCTCACCCCAACCCGTGATGCCCTCGTCGGTCTCGATCTTCACGAACATATAATTCCGCGCCTGCCCACGAGGCGCCGCGGAAGCGGGAATCGCGGTGACGGATGTGATTTTCATAAATGGAGATTCTCCGTAGTCTGACTGTAATCGCCAAAATATCGGCCATGGGCCCTCACAAAT
>CAZWDM010000057.1:0-17962 GCA_964632415.1 uncultured Dehalococcoidia bacterium
TATAGCGAAAACCGTGAGGGCGAAGGCAGCAGCGACCGCAACCCCCACGGACAGTAAAACGAATTTCCTGGACATAAGGTTCCTTACCAATATGCTCATCTATTCTTCCTCCCTGAAATTATTGAGTGAACTTATAAATGGAGCGACGCGATCGCCGCATAGATACGGATAAATGCCAGCCGGCATAGTCGTCGTTGGCAGCGCCTCCTCTCTTTTGAACAAAGCAAAGCCTGCCGCTGCGCTCGCAGCGGCAGGCCCAATGCAGTTTGTTAAAAGCCCTTGTGATAGATTTCGCTATATATATCTGTGGCAAATTTCACAATCAAATTGTAAACGCAGGATTACGCGCTAACTTTGTGGGTGGCTGGCGGTTACTGCTGCACAGTTACCTGCAGGTTGGCGCGGAAGCGGTCGGCAACGCCGCGGTCGTCATCGTTGTCATGCACCACGTAGCTCAAGTTCCACACTCCCGCCGCCGGCGTTCCCGACTGTGTGCGCTGTGGTGGAATTGAAGCTCAACCCATTGATGGCATGGTCCAGAAAGTTCTTTCCCGCGCCCCAGTGCCGCAACATAAACCTCTTATCATGACTGCCAAGTTCGGCATGGCTACTGTGCTAATTTGTAGAGGCATTGTTTCAGCCGAAGCTATAGCAGTCAAGTAATTTCATAACAGATAAGTGCCATAGACTTCAAGATACCTAACTAAACAATAACGACTATTCGATCACGCAACGATAACAGACTCGCAATGCTGTATAATCGTCACCAGGTTTTCCATGTAGCCGTCCCATGCAGACCGGCGGGGGTAACAACGTGAACCATTCCGAAGATTCGCAGAGAGCAATGCAGAGCGTGATAGACGACCTGCGGGAACGCCTCAGCCGCCTCAGCCGTGCAAGCCTGCGCATCGCCGGAGACCTGGACCTCGACACCGTGCTGCAGGAGACGGTGGACGGCGCCCGCTCCCTGACCGGCGCGCGCTACGGCGTTCTTGCCGTCCTGGACGACAGCGGACAGCCGGAGGCGCTGCTGGCATCGGGACTGACGGAGGACGAGTTCCGTGCGCTGCAGGAGATACCCGGCGGGGAGGGTCTCTTCGAGTACCTGGGCAGCCTGCCGGAGCCGCTGCGGGTTGCCGACTTTGCAAGCCACGCCGCCGCCCTGGGCCTGCCGGAGTTTCTGCCTCCCGTACCGGTGCTCGCTCTCATTGCGGTCCCCATCCGCGGACTGGAGCAGGGCGCGGGGCATATCTATGTGGCCCATGGAGAGCCGGGCCTGGAGTTCAGCCAGGAGGACGAGGACACGCTGGTCATGTTCGCCTCCCACGCCGCAATGGCAGTGACCAACGCCCGCCGATACCGTGAGGAGCGGAGGACGCGCGCCGACCTTGAGACACTGGTCAGTGCCTCCCCAGTGGGTGTGGTGGTCTTCGACGCCCGCGCAGGAACGCCGGCCTATCTCAACCGGGAGGCGCGGCGCATCGTGGGCGGCCTGCTCAGCCCGGGACAGGAGCCGGACGACCTGCTGGACTCGCTCACCTTCCGGCGCGCCGACGGGCGGGAGATCTCGCTGAGCGAGTTTCCCCTTGCCCAGGCGCTGAGCGCCGGCGAGACGGTGCAGGCCGAGGAGATCGCGCTCACGGTCCCCGACGGGCGGCGGGTGAGCGTCCTGGTCAGCGCCACTCCCATCCTCTCCGATACAGGGGAAGTGGAGTCCTTCATCGTCATCCTGCAGGACATGACGCCCATCGAGGAGATGCAGCGGCAGCGGGCGGAGTTTCTGGGAATGGTTAGCCACGAGCTGCGCGCGCCGCTTGCGGCCATCAAGGGTTCCGCCGCCGCCGTGCTGCGCGCAGCCTCAACTCTCGATCCGGCGGAGATACGGCAGTTCTTCCGCATCGCCGATGCCCAGGCGGACCACCTGCTGGACCTGACCGGCGGCCTGCTGGACGTGGCGCGCATCGACGCGGGCGAACTGTCGCTGACCGTTGAAGCCGTTGACGTTGCCGCGCTGGTTGACCAGGCGCGCGACACCTTCCTCAGCGGCGGGGGCAGGGACAGGCTGGACATAGACCTGCCGCCGGGACTGCCCCGGGCACTTGCCGACCGGCGCCGCATCGCCCAGGCGCTGGGCAACCTGCTGTCCAACGCTGCCCGCCACTCGGCGGAGTCCACCACCATCAGGATCAGCGCGGCGATGGAGGGCGTCCATGTGGCGCTCACCGTTGCGGACGAGGGCGTGGGCATCGCGCCGGAACGGCTGCCCCGCCTGTTCCGCAGGTTCTCCCGCCCTGACGATGACGAAGCGGGCGGCGGGGAACCCGGTGGAATCGGAGCGGGGCTGGGGCTTGCCATCTGCCGGGGCATCGTGGAGGCGCACGGAGGCAGGATCCGCGCCGAGAGCGAAGGGCTGGGACTGGGCGCGAGGTTCACCTTCACCCTGCCGGCGGCGCCGGAGGCAGACACACTGCTGCCCCGCTCACCGGGGCGCTCCGCAGGCAGGGGACGGCAGCGGGTGCGGGTGCTGGTGGTGGACGACGACCCGCATGCCCTGCGCTACCTGCGGGACACGCTGGCAGAGACGGGTTACGCCGTGTCCGTCGCCGCCGAGCCGGAGGAGGCACTGCGGCTGGTGCGTCAGGAACGGCCCCACCTGGCGCTGCTGGAACTGGTGCTGCCCGGCGCAGACGGACTGGAGCTGATGCAGAACATACAGGCCGTGGCGAATGTGCCGGTGATATTCCTGTCGGGCTACGGCCGGGACCGGATGATAGCCCGCGCCTTCGAGCTGGGGGCAGAGGACTACATCGTGAAGCCCTTCTCTCCCACGGAGCTGGTGGCGCGCATCCAGGCGGCGCTGCGGAGACGGACGGCGCCGGAGCGTGTGGAGCCGCCGGAACCGTATGTCCGGCGAGATCTTGCCATCGACTTCGCGCGGCGGCGGGTGACGGTGGCGGGCGAGGAGACCCAGCTGACTGCCACTGAGTACGACCTGCTGGCGGAGCTTGCGGTGAACGCCGGGCGGGTGGTGACTCATCAGGAACTGCTGCAGCGAGTGTGGGGTCCGACCAACCCCGGCAGCCCGCACACCATTCGCACCCACCTGATGCGGCTGCGCAACAAGCTGGGCGAGGCCGGCGACAACCCGACCTACATCTTCTCCGAGCCACGGGTGGGGTACAGGATGGCAGTGGAGGACGGAGCGGAGGTGGAGACGTAAAGAAGGAGTAACGTTATACTCTGAGTCATGCCATGCAACCGGTCTTTGGAATCTATGCTAATCTGCGCTAATGCGGTCTAATCTCGCACCCAGGTCAGGTGATTCCAATAGACGCTTCGCTGACGCCGCCGGAGCGGTTTCGCGTCCCGGTCTTACCTCGTCTCCACATCCGCTTAGCGAGTCGGTAGACCCTGCTGCCTCAGTTTCTATGTTGATTGCCGCATTTTCATCACGGTCCATCACAAGCCCGCACTCATGACAGCAGTATTCTCGCATCGACGGCGCAAGCTCTGCCTTCCTGTTGCCGCAACCCTAGCAGACATTCGAATTCGCGTACCAGCGGTCTATTCTGACAAGCTCCGCTCCGTAGAGTTACGACTTGTACTGAAGCATCTAGATGAAGCCGCTCATGCCGGCGTCCGCAACTGCCCTGCTGAACCTGTGGTTGCGTATCATGCTGGGAAGTTCAGAGTCTCGACTCCTATGCGGGCATACCGCTTGGCTATCGCGGTTGCCGCCTTGTGCTGGAAGTCGTGCCTGAGATAACTGACCCGGGCGTGAAGTCTCCTGCGTCTGCGATGGAGCTTCTCTCTGCGGGCCGACCGCCTGTTGTGTCCGTGAGTGTGCCGGGAGCACGCTATCGCCTTGTCCACGCGCCGCAGTACCTAGAGAGCGGATACCAGGGCTTTCGGATTCTCGACGACCGTCCCGTCCAACAGGGTAGCCAGTGTCCTCACACCCATGTCGATGCCCACCGACTCGCCGGTTCGCTTGGGTGGTGAAGATGCCCCGGTGTTCACGCCTATCGACACATACCAGCGGATGCCGATGCAAGGCACCACCTGTAAGCCCGTCAACTAGACAAAACGCGCTCCCGCTCTTCATTTCGGTAGAGGGAGCGCGCAAGTCTCCGCCGTTTCCACGTATGAATTATTCTAAGCGGCATGCGGCATGCGGTTTGCTTGTCTTGATATGACACCGTTATCATTATACCATTTTCCTTGTCCGATGCGTTATCATTTGAGAGAGAAGTGCAGAACGACGGCACGAATATCTGGGCATTATGAAAGTGGTGTGGTAGCCAGCCCCTATCGAATAGCGATGTTGGCTATGCTCCTGTGCCTGTCACTTTCAGTTGCCTGCACATCGACCGGCGTAGAACTGACGGATTGGGTCGATATAGACCTGACGGCAGAGCAATCAGAAGCTCGTGTGACTCTGCAAGAAAAGGGACGGATGATACAGGAATCAG
Organism: uncultured Dehalococcoidia bacterium; assembly: GCA_964632415.1. Classification (GTDB taxonomy): domain Bacteria; phylum Chloroflexota; class Dehalococcoidia; order Lucifugimonadales; family JADFKI01; genus Bin90. The sequence goes on from CAZWDM010000057.1 coordinate 4,473, forward strand.
AAACTCATGTGACTCTGCGTTGGGTGAAGAAGCCGGCGTTGTCAGGTCGGACAATTCAGTATGAGGTACTCAGGCGCTCACAAGGCGAGGAAGGATTCACCATCCGTGAATTCCTTGGACCCATGCCCAACCCCGGTGCGCGTAGCGTCCCGTACCACCTGTATTACAGCTATTCAGAATCTATCGAGCCCGGCACTGTCTATGTCTATAAGATTCGGGTGATTAGCGAGGGCATTGACCTGCTGAGTGAGGGGGTGGAAATCGTCGTGGGGGCTACGCCGGAGCGTCAGTAAATGAGAGATGTTCGACTTCATCTCCACTTCCTTAGTATCTGCTGTCGCAGAGTCTTGGCGTCCTGCTCTTGGGATGCGTAATAGCACTGTTGATATACGGATTGATTGAATGGATAAAGAAGGGGTGACGGACATGGTACTCCCAGATAGGCATTACACTGCACTTCTCGGACATCAGGAAACACTAAGGGTAAGGGTCGTCTGCGGGTCGGGAGCGGAAGTTACGATGTCCAGGATTACGGGCGGTCTCATCGTGTCGAATGAAGAGGATGATGTTGATGTTGATACAAACGGCTCATTGTTTGTAGATTGCGCTGAACATGGTGCTTATCTAGGCTACCTGCATCTCTTGTACAAGGGACCCGAAGATGCTGACGGAGCAAGCCCCCTATCCGCATCACTTATGCTGATTCCATTGAAAGATGTTGAGTATGTTAGCCCGTATGGGATGAAGTAATAAGCAGGAGGACATGATGGCTAAGTATGTTGTAGCGGCAATTCTGTTCGTGCTACTCGTGGGCGTGGGGATTTATCTCGCCCAACGGGAGTAGCGTCAGCACTACCCTGACTGACCTAACCCTAAAGCCTTATCACTTCCTGTCGCCGGAGCGGGAGACAAAGTAAACTCAGCCTGGTTCTCGATCTTTTTCCGAAGGAAAATCTCACTTGAGCAGACGATCCTTGAATGTACCTTTCGACTTCTTGATGAAAGAGCGGATTGTCGCACCGCCGGAATTTGATCGCTGGCGGATTCCTCCTGTCTCGATCGCCGTCCACCTGTGCATCGGTTCAGTCTACTCCTGGAGTATATTCAATCCTGCCCTGGTAAAGGAACTGGGCGTGGTGGCCACTGCGCCGAACGACTGGAGCATCAGTTCCGTCGTGTGGATTTTCTCCATCGCGATCGTGTTCCTGGGTCTTGCGGCAGCGGTGGCTGGGAAGTGGCTCGAAGATGTCGGACCACGCTTCGTGGGCGTACTGGCCGCCACACTGTGGGGATCTGGATTCATAGTGGGTGGCGCAGGGGTTCACTTTCACCAACTCTGGCTGCTGTATCTGGGCTACGGCGTGATGGGAGGTTGCGGGCTGGGATTGGGCTATATATCGCCAGTTTCGACCTTAATACGATGGTTTCCCGACCGCCGCGGGATGGCCACCGGCATGGCGATTATGGGCTTCGGGGGCGGTGCGATCATCGCGGTGCCGCTCAAAGAGTTTCTGATGAAGGCATTCTACGAGACTCCCCAATACCTGGGGCCATCGGAGGCCGTTACTCTCGTTACGGAGCAGGGACGCCGCTTCGCTCAAGTCGGCGGGCAGTTTGTTGATGTGGTGGTAGCGAGCTCTGCCGACATTCCCGCCATGATTGTCCCGGAACTGGAAGGCGTATACGTGGTCGGCACGGGCGGAACCGGGGCAGCACAGACTTTCTTTACTCTCGGCGTAGTGTACTTCCTCGTAATGCTCGCCGCATCCCTTATGTTTCGAGTTCCCGCCGAAGGTTGGCGTCCCGAGGGTTGGCAGCCGGAGCAGGAGCCACGTGCATCTTTGCCAGAAGTTGAAAAGAGGCAGACGTCACGATGGCTCTCCCGACGCATCAAGGGTCGTCTGGCGAAAATTACGACTCGCCGCCTGCGAATAACCCGAGAGGACGTTCATGTGAGTGAGGTTCATAAGACGCCTCAGTTTTATCTGTTATGGGTAATCCTCTGCATCAACATAACCGCGGGCATTGGCATCATCGGCGTAGCCAAGACTATGATGATCGACATATTCGGGTCCAGTATTCCCCACATTGTGACGGCCTCATTTGCCGCCACATATGTGTTGATGATCAGTGTCTTCAACATGTGTGGCCGGTTCATCTGGGCTTCACTCTCCGACTTCCTGGGGCGTAAGAACACATTCTACTGTTTCTTCTCCCTGGGTGCGCTTCTCTATCTTTCGATTCCCATCGCGGCGAGCGCGGTCAGTGTCAATCCCTTGGTGGTCTGGCTGGTCATGTTCTATGCGGCCACAATGATCGCCTTTACCATATACGGTGGCGGGTTCGCCACCATCCCGGCATATTTGGCCGACGTCTTTGGCACCTTGCATGTGGGGGCGATTCACGGAAGACTACTGACGGCGTGGAGCACTGCTGGAGTGCTGGGACCGGCTGCGATAACCTACCTGAGAGACTTTTCCGTGAAGCGGGCGATCAGCGATCTCGCTTCCAAAGCAGAACCATCCGAATTCGAGGCCAAGTTCGGCGAACCCTTGGGAGCTCTGGAAGAGCTAGTCTCCACCAAGACGGTCACAGTCAGCAAGCTAATGGAGATTGCTCCGCCCGGAACAGTCGATCCCACTGCTGGCGTTTACAACGTGACGATGTACGTTATGGCGGGACTTCTGGTCTTGGCCTTCCTTGCCAACATGGCTATTCGCCCTGTGTCGGAACGGCACCACCTCAGACGTACCCACCCTGAACTGGAGGCAGGTAAAACCCCGCCTGCGTAGGCAGGGCGTTGGCGGGAGTTCGGGGCGAAAATCACGACACTCTTAAGTCTAGCCGGGCAGCACGAATTTCTGTTGCTGGCATTTCTGCGCGGAATTTGTTGGTTCCGTCGAGGAGATGGGTGGCGAGTTGCCCAGCCTTCTAAGGTCACGTACTTTTCCAACCACCCCTCTCCGAACCGTGCGTGCAACTTTCCTTTGTCCCAAAGACACATCCAAAACGGAGTCATCGTCTTTTGCGGCTGGCGACGAGGCTACTATGGGATTGAAGTGCCGTTATCATACCATTACAATAAATGGCGTGTGTGGGATTTATTTGTTATGATACCGTTTGACAAAATTATTTATGACTTTAGGATTCAGCGAATGCGACTCATTATGGATCGAGAAGCGGCGTCAAAGACCAAAGGTGAATGACTTGATGCGGAACGCCTTGTTTCACAAGAATGTCGCCAATGCGCTGACGCGCATCGCAGCCGGTCTTGCTATGGCGCTGCTGTTCGCCGAGCTGTTGCAGTTGCGTCCCGCAAGCGCGCAGACGCCTCCCACGCAGACGGAAACTCCGACGCCCACAGCCACAGCGACGCCTACGCCTACTGCAACGCCCCCGTCTGCGACACGCGCACGACGAAGACAGGCGACAGGGAAGTCCTTGAAGTCTTCTACTGCGCCACAGGCGGCGGCGACGGGACGAACAACAACAACAACTGGATGAGCGACGAGCCTCTCAGCAAGTGGCGCGGCGTCAAAACAACAGACGAGGGGCGCGTCTCAGAGTTAAGACTTCCATCCAACAACCTGACTGGCACGATCCCAAGCCAACTGAGCAACCTATCCGACTTGACGGCGCTGTCTTTCTCCGCCAACCAGTTGAGTGGGCGGATTCCAACAGAACTGGGCAACCTCACCAAACTGCGTCGGATGTATGTGGCAAGAGGCGACAACCGGTTTACGGGGTACATCCCCGTGGCGCTGCGTAATGTCGATAATGCCGACTTTAGCAGGCTCGGGCTGCCGTTCTGCGCCGATACAACGACGGAAGCGCCTGTGCGCCAATTTCCACATCCGCGCCCATGGCTAACGCCGGCGCAGGCGGCTTCCTGAGCGACGCATCGGCGGCGCGGGCCACATTCACCGTGCCGAGCGCAAGGACATGACCGACCGCGGCGCCCTGGACGACGGCAACTGGATTGAATTCGAGCTGACCGTAATCGATAGTGACGGAGACTCGTCCAGCGACACCGTGCGGATGGCCATCCAAGGCACCACTTGGAAGACCGGCAAATAGACGAAACACGCTGCCTCCGCATAGCAGAGACTCTTGCGGCGGGCGATTAAGGGATAGAAGATGCGACCTACTATGCGGGCAGGACGGGCGCGTTCACGCTGACAGTGAGCGGTATTCGAAAATAGGGCTGCCGCAGGCAAGGGAGTGAATAACTTAATGCGGAACATTCTCTCTCACAAGAATGTCGCCACTGCCCTGGTGCGCTAATGGGATGTCCGACTTCGTTTCAACTTTCTCTCATCTGCTGTCGCAGAGTCTCGGGGTCATGTTCTTCGGAGTGTCATCGCGCTGGTGATTTACGGATTGATTGAATGGATAAAGGGTGGGTGAGCGCCCTGCGGAAAGGAAGCGTAATGGCACGAGAGAACAAGTTGGCAGATGGTGTCATGGATGCGGTCGAGGCGGCTGCCGAAGAGTATATCGCGGAGATAGATGTATCTTCGTACACGCCTGGCAGTAAGAACAGCCGCATTGCGAATGTGAAGCGGTTTGTGAGATGGCTGAAAGGCGAATATGTAGTGGGAGACTCAAATTCTCGTCAGCCGGAGGAATAGGTGGTACATATACTTGAAATAAACGCGATTGGCACACAAACAACCATGTGCGGCGAAGACGATACTTTCCAAACACCCCGGTTCAGGATTGGCAAACCGATAGTGGACTGTCGCAGTTGCCTTGAGCTTAGTGGCGCGGACGATGTAATTCACTATGAACACATAAACAATTCTAAGGACGCGCCAATCTCCATGTGCTTGAAACTTGTGAAGCGTTCCACCCTCATCCCAATGCGTAATCCTTCGGATGGTGTGTCGTGTGAAGAGTGCATTAACCGCTTGAAGTTATTGGGATTATTGAAAGATAACGCCTTATGGGAGGGCAAAAATGGCTAAATACATCGTAGCGGTAGTTCTGTTCGCGCTCATGGTGGGCGTGGGGATTTATCTTGCCCAACGGGAATAGAAAGGCGACCGACGCTATATGACTACTAATGAATCAGGAAAACTCAACATGGGTGGCGTTCAGGCAATCAAGCGGATTACCGGAATACCTGTCGGCGAGCGAATTCCAAAGCAATCTGAGTATTTGGACGCCTGCCTCACGGCGCTCGCCCATCAGCCTCGCAGGTGGTACTCATTACAGGATTGGGGCAAGGATGGCCCCATTCAATTTCTCAAGGACAGAGGAATAGAATTTGCGCCTGTTCCTGACCGGAGCCCGAGAAGTCAATCTTGGTATGAAGGGTGCGGCTGTGATTATAAGCATTGGAGTGAAAGGACGGCATAAATGGTCTTCGTAAGGTTGTGGAACAGCAACCCATTCTGCACAGAGATAGGGTTGCATGGTGTAGTCCATCGAGAGGGTTGCCGGCATGCTCGCAATGCCCCTGATGGCGAGGGTTGGCGTCAGTCGGACAGCCATGAAAGTGCTGACCGCGATTTTCAAGAATACACGCTTTTCATGTAATGCAAGAGACGAAGAATGCACAGGTGGATAGGATTAGTAGGATGGCGGACACTGACGCACGAGTAGAAGACCTTTTGAACTCACCAGTAGGATGTCATTTTCTGCTCACGCTAGTAGAGAGCGACCTTTCACCGGAAGTCTTGGCAGACCCGAAGGTTAGTCTGTCGTTAGCGGCAAGTTCAGAATACTTCATGGACATCTATCACCATGACGAGCATGTACACAGACGGATAACCGCCGAGCTGTCTTCTCTCGCAAGGGAGAAGGCAGCTCAGGCGCGTGCAATTATCGAGCACCCCGGTACTGCGTGGTGGTTCGAGGACATAGACCTGAACGCTCAGACTTGGGTTTCGCTACACTGGACTTCTCCCCCGTTAAAGTTCATCTACGATACTACTCCGCCAGACACGACGGGATGGAAGCGACCGAGAAACCCGTCAAGCGACTGGGAGCGCTACGCGCAAAAGCCTAATAGCAGCCAGGTCACTTCAACGCTATATGGTCCCCACCTGACATCCGAGCTCGTTGCTTATGATGAAAGGCTTGGAGATTACATGTGCGAGTTCCCCCTGGCTTGGTGGTCGGTGCGCTTCCTAGAGGAAGTGAAGGTGTTCGAGATTCACGGGTCTGCCGACTGGCATGAACTCTGCGTCAGGTATCCGGCGAAGGATGAAGGTCGCCTGGTGCCGAATTGGGGAGCGGTGGCGGAAGAGTGGGACGGAGTTCACCTAAGTTTTGGGGGATGCTTGGCAGCCGAGCAGAACCGACACGAATCAGCCGCAGGATGGAGTATGCTGAACTTCTGGCATGCGGAACAGACATATTGGCTGCGGGCGCTGAAGACTGAAACCGAGCGTCAACCGGATTTCCACGAAGGCATGGGTCCGCCGGAAGTCGAAGAGGTTCGCTACCCTGACATTGACGAGGGGGCAGGGACGTTACTCATGGGCTAGAAATAGGAGGGAGAAACGATGAGCGAACAGGATGCTGGAATACCTGCGCGGCAAGGGGAAAAGATGATTGCCGTCACTGTCTATTTTTGGACTAACAACATTGCCAGCGTCAAAGATAACATCCAACCCAAGCAGTGCCATTCTGCCGGAATCGCGATGCTCAGGGCGAACAAATCACACGGTATTGGAAGCAGCGCCCGGAGATACATATTCAGGTCTGTGGAGGAACTGCCCAATGTGATTAACGAGGCTATGGAAGACACCGGTGTGAAAATGCACTAAGAACAAGGGGTAGTGTCCCGATGGGACTGGTAATTGTGCTTCTGCAACCGTTGGGGTTGCTATTCAATTTGGTGGGCTTCGCCTTCCTTTTTCAATATAGAGATGCCCTGTTCAACGGCGACTCTGGGAATGGCAAAGAGAAGCACCGCGTAAGCATTGGCGTGAATCTCGTCATTTGGGGGTTTGGGCTTCAGTTCCTCTCTTCAATAAATTGGATAATCACGAGGCTGTCATTCTGGCTGTCATCAATCTTTTAGATACATGAGAGGAGGCTAATTGAGACGGAAGAGTACGGCAATCCTTTTGGATTTGAGCTATCAATAAGTCTGATTGGAGCGGTTAACGAATGACGAAAGCACACTATCTCCTTCCGGTTACGATACTGCTTCTAGTATTTGTTCTGAGTTCTGAGACGCTGCTGGCGCAAGAACCGGAGGTCAAGCCTAATCCCTTTGGGTTGATACCGCTTGATGTGGATAGCCAGTTGTCGGAAGTGGCTATTAGGTCAAATCAGCTCAGTGCTGCTCAGAACATATCAATGCCTCTGATTGCTGAACCGTCGGGCCGGATAGCATTTGTCTCGAACAGGGACGGCAATTTAGAGATATATTCGATGAATGGAGACGGTTCAGATGTTACTCGTCTAACCAATAATTCAGCACTTGACTTGCCGAGCGGTTGGTCTCCTGACGGACAACAGATTGTATTTCATTCAGACAGAGATGGAGACGTTGAAATCTATACGATGAATGCGGATGGCTCAGGAGTACGTCAGTTAACTCACAATTCTGTTCGTGATTTATATCCTGAGTGGTCGCCAGATGGTAAGAAGATTTCTTTTGGATCAGATAGGGATGGTGGATGGGACCTTTACACGATGGATACAGACGGTTCTGACGTAGCTCGGCTGACTTACTCCGGTGAGGGATGGGCTGACCATAGCTGGTCGCCTGACGGCAGTAAGATTGCATATACTGAGGACCGGAGTGATAACTTAGACATATACTTAATGAATGCAGACGGTTCAGGAGAAGTCAGGTTAACTCACAATTCTGACCGTGATTTCTATCCTAGTTGGTCTCCAGATGGGGAGCGTATTGCATTCACATCGGGCAGAGACGGAGACTCCGACATATTTGTGATGAATGCAGATGGGTCTAACATCACCCGTCTGACTCATTCGACTGCGGATGACTGGGCTCCTGCTTGGTCTCCGGACGGAAAGTATATCGCGTTCTCTTCAGACAGGGGCGGCGACCAGAATGTAATGCTCATGAACGACAGAGGAGCAGAATATGGCGTTGCTCGCTTGACTGCTCATCAGGACGATGACAGGTTTCCGGTATGGACTTCTACTGAGCAGATAGACATTACACCGACACCGGAGCCTATTTCATTTGACTATTGGTACGAGATAGGAGGCATTGAGGTTAATGGCATTAGGGATTTCAGCCTAGAACTAGGTAAGTCTATGAAGTTTGATGCTGGAATATCCAGGGTAGAGGGTGGGGGTGAGCATGGAGGCATATCAATTTCTTTTCCTAACTTGACAGGAGAATACGGCGATACGGTTTCTGCTGGAACGTACTCATCATCGAAAGCAGACATCGGCATTCTTTCAATAGGTAATGCCTCATTCTCGGATGTAGATTTCTATAAGCCTGATGAGGATGTGATATATCATTCTGAGGGCAACAGACGGTTCTACGCAGACAATCTCTTAGTAGAGTTAGATTATCCTGTGTGGCATACGGGAGACCGGAGGGATGTGTCGTTGACTATAACACCTAAACAGGTGGGAGAGTTCACGATACTGATGCGCTTTTGGATATGTTCAGACGAATACACTAACTGCTCACGCCTGCCCTCTGACGGAGAGGGCGAAGCAACGGACCAGCAGGGATATGATGTTGGGGAGATAATCGTCAAGGTTACAAGACCAGATGAAGAATCGGCGTTGCCAATTCCTGAGCCGGCGCAGCCGGAAGAAGCGCCGGCATTGAGGGCGACAATTGATAGTTGCGGAGTGGATAGTGAAGACCCACATCGAGGCTTCTACCAACCGGAGGAAGCCTCTAGGGCCAGGTTAAGTGCTAGGGTGACTAATCACAGTGCGGTCGAGAGAGACTTGCAATTGCTAGGTCAAGAGTTTAGCAATCTGACGGTCGTTTGGCATTACTGGAGCAGTGACGGTCTCATAGGAATTACCGAGAGCGAACCTAGATATGTTAATCCGAGCGGGCAGTTAAACGACGGGAGCGGGGAGACTTACGAGTTCACAGTTAGGCTCCCAGAGGACTTTCTGCTACCTTCAGGTGTAGTAGCGATTCAATGCGTACTCTACTTCGATAGCGTCAGGGGTTATGAGTACGATGTTCTGGAGGATTACTCCGGTAGAGAGTCGGGCGTCTCTCACGGATACATTACTATCAGTGAGGACGCTAAGTACGCTGAAAGACTTTGGACAGACTGGATAATAGATGGAGACGGCGGCAGGTGGGATGTGGATATTATTATCAGTCCTCCGCTATCGGTTGAGTCGGAGGCTAGGAAGTTGATTGTCGATATTGAGCGTCTGGCTACTGCTACTGTCGTCGCGGTTGATGGCAGGGAGCTACTCAGAGATAAGACATTGGGAGACCATGAACACGTTGCTATCAGCCTGAGTATTCCTGAATCGGTCTGGGTGGACTACGGCGAAATCAAGAAGTATGTGGCTAAGACTGACGGCGTGTATGAGGAATATACGAAGGATTCGGAGCAGTTTGAATATCAGCAAGCAGAGCTGGTAAATGCGGTTGTGGAGGCTATTCTAGGCTTCATCGAGGGCGCTCACGAAGTCAACACACTAATTGGCTTGACGGCTACGATACTCAAGTCGGGAGACATCGAAGTTCCTAGCCCTGGCGAGCATTGGAGTAACTGCCGTGATGATGTTGATGTGGTTACGCTTGCACCTGGGGAGATACAGTCTTTGTCAATAATGCGAGACTCTCCCAAGAGACTTCGGATTGAGATACCCGTGAGTTCGTTGGACGAGGACGACTACCTAATGTTGACTGTAATGCCTGCTCAGGATTTGCAGTATCGGCGTGGTTACAATGACCTATTGCAGTCGGGAGACACCCCTGTTTGTGAGCCGTAAGTGTAATGTCGTTCTTTGGGATTGGTGACTGTGGAGGACTTCAATGTGCCGACGCAAACCGGATGGCGAGAGCCACCCCTGGTCTCCATTTACGAATATACAGGGGAGTAGATTGTCGTGGCGCGAGATGCTGGTCCGACTGGTGGTGAACGTCTGGCTGAAGGTTAGACATCTCAGTATGTGCTGTGGAAATTATAGTGAACCTGGATGTTGACGCACCTAAACTACCCCGCGTGTCTGGGCAGAAGTAATCACAGCAACTAAGAAGAAATTCGCTACCCTGACATTGACGAGGGGTAGGGACGTTACTCATGGACTAGATACGACGACCAGCAGCACCATGAGCACCACAAAAGCAAGGCTTCCCTAAAAATAATGTCAACCCCAACTACAGGCAGTTATCCGCAAACCTGCTAAGTAAAAGGATGAGCACGACTACTATCGCTACAATGGACCATATACCTGCGGATACAGCAGGCTTCTCCCTGCGTCCAGCGCCATCCCTTAATCTTCTTCTATAATCCTGAGGGCGCTCACCGCCCTCACGGTTGCTGCGCCAGACCCCTCGCCGGGCGGACTGAGCGTCCCTCTCGGCGGCTCTCACACCCAGCTCCGCGCCGCCGAACCGCGTATAGGCGTAGGCATTCCCCTCCCGAACCATCCGAAGGTTCACCGAGTTCCGTCGATGACTCCTGGCGGAATAGATCAGTCCTATGGTGCGCTCGTAATGGTCATGCCCCATTGCTTCCATCAGCAGAGGCTCCGACCTTCGCATGATTGCAAACAGACTCTCGGCAGACTCGGGGCCGCCGGGTTGTGCAAGTTCAGGGGCATCTATGGCGTACAACCTCACCCTCGTAAAGCGCCCGTTGAATTGGCATTCAATGGAGTCTCCGTCGACGATCCGAACATTGGTTATACGAGCGGTGAATCCCTTCTTGTACAGAGCGGGACGGCTACGTCCGCCCATTGCGCGCATTTTCCGTCAGAGCCTTGCCTGCTACGAAAGCAACGCGATGTCCGGCAGGCACGTCAATTATCTCCCCCGCGTTCGACCCCGCGATAGCTCTGACCTTGCGAGCCGGAGTTTCTCTCACCTCGAAGGTGCCGAAGCCTGTCAGCGTCACTCGGTCATTTTCACGCAGTGCCTCTCCGATATTGTCCAGCACCGCACTGACGGCCGTCGCAGCATCCGCCTTCGAGCAGTCGAGGCTCTCCGCAACCATCGCTATCAATTGTCCTTTATGTATTCTACCAGCCACCTGGTTTCCTCCTAATGTAAGTAGTGCGTCGAATCCTAATGAAATGGGAAATCACCCGGCGAAACAATTCAGCAATATACCCTGCGTCCACCCTATTCCTAAACGCAAAAAAGGCTGCTTCTCGTAGAAGATACCGCCAGATCGACGCCTCGCCGAATTCCCTTTCTCAATCTTAACCTAGAATAGATACCTAAAACGCAAAAAAGTCCGCGCCTTCTTCGTCAATTATTCACAGGAGCCCCCGGACGCCAAGAAGCGCCCGAGGGTCCCATACGCAGACCTGCCGGTACAGCCGACTCAACCATCGCATCAGAACGGAGGCACGTAAACTTTTTGCCCTTCTCCCAGGTTGAGCAAACGACTATTGAGTTCTGTCCTGACTGCGCTGTAATGAAGAATGCCTTGCCGCACCATGTCATGAGCATCGCATCCCAAGACGCTCCGCCATCAGCTGGAGCGCCGTCCAACGAGTGCCGGCCACAGTGTCCGCAGCTAGGTAGTGTCAGATAACTCCGGCTCTGACATCCATTCATTTACAAACCCGGCGCCGTTCAATTCGCTCACATCTTGCTCATTTGCCGCAAATGCAAAGCCCCGCCGACCTTGCCGGCAGGGCTTACATTCTGTCTCCCTATATAGTTCGAAGTCAGTCATGCACGAACATCGGCATAACGACATGCACGTAGCCGTCGTCTTCCGCGGGCTTCAGCACGCCGGGGCTTGTCGCAGATGACACTTCCATCGCGATGTCTCCGCCCAGCACGTCCAGCACGTCGGCGAGGTACTTGTAGTTGAAGGCGATCTTTGCCTCGTCGCCCTCCACGGCGGCGTCCAGCTGCCCCTCGTTGTTTCCAACTTCCTGAGAGCGAGACGCCACCGTCAGCCGTCCCGGCGATTCCTCTTCTCCTGCCGCCACCCTCAGACGGATGATGCCACTATCGTCTCGGGCGAAGATCGCGGCTGTGCGCGTGGCCCGCAGGAACTCCTGCGAGTTGAGCACCGCGCGCGTTACGTATCCCGTCGGGATAAGCCTCTCGTAATTCGGGAAATTCCCGGCGATCAGCGAAGAGACTATCTCCACGTCACTCACACGGAAGAGCGCCTGGTTTCCGGTGGGCGTAACCGTGAATTCCACGTCCTTCTCCTGGCTACCCAGCAGACGCGCTATCTCGTTCAGCACGCGCGCCGGCACGAGGATGTCGATGTCCTTCTCTGAAGCCTCTGCCAGTTTAGCGCCGTACACGGCTAGCCTGAAACCGTCGGATGCCACGAACCTGGCCTCGTCGCCTCTTATCTCAACCTTCACGCCCGTCAGCGCGGTCCGCACCTCATCGGTCGCTGCGGCAAACGCCACGCGCCTGATTGCCTGCCGCAGAACGTCCGGCTCCATTCGCACCGCTACTCCATCCTCAACAGACGGGACTGGTGGGAAGTCGTCAGCATCTGTACCGCTGACATTCGACTCGAAGCTCACGCACTTGATGTTCACGCCGATTGGCTCGGTGGTTGACTCTATGCTGACCATCTCCTCCGGCAGCGAGCTCACAAGGTCTCCTAGCAACCGAGCGGGAACCGTGATTGCACCATCCTCTTCGACCTGCGCTCCAATCCAGGTCGTCATGGACAGGTTCAGGTCGGTTGCCGAGAGCTTGAGCATCGACTGCTCGGCGCTCATAAGCACGTTCTGCGTGATGGGCAGCGTCGAAGGCGACGATACGGCCCTTCCAACAACCGACAGCGCCCTTGCAAGATTTTCCTGTAGGCAAGTAAATTTCATCGTAGTTCTCCTGAGTACATTTCGGGACCTGTTATCGACCATTCCGCTGCCACAGCCGGTATGCCGCGGTTCAGCGTGCAGATGGCGATAGCGCCCCATTCATATATATAAGCGCGAAAGAAGCCCCGCTCGCATAAGCGAGACTCCCATTGTTCATATCGACGGCGAGCTGCAATCCTGTGCCGTCAGGGCATCTCAGTGCCCTCAGACACTTCTGCCGCCTTATTCAGGCATTCCAGCAGCTCGGCAATCTCCTGTCTGTCCTCGCTCCTCATCTTCCCGACAAGACGCTCACCGAGGTCGTATGGCAGCACGGCGAAGGAAACTGCCGGGTAGCACGACCCGAACGGCGCCGATGCCCCTATCCCACTCTCTACGGCAGACCCTCTCACATCAAAGTCCAGCCGGCAGTCAAGCGCCGCCCAGGCATCTTCGTTCCGCTCCTCGCAGTCACCGTCCACATCATGCCAGTCGAAGGGCGTGGCGAACATTATCCCCTCATCCTCGACGGACGCCGTGAACTCGAACTC
>CAZWDM010000058.1:0-3827 GCA_964632415.1 uncultured Dehalococcoidia bacterium
CCGGGAATCATCCTCAGCACAAGCTCCCTCATCTGACCGTCCGGGCAGACAATGACGCAGCCGCTGTCGGAATTGGCGCCCCCCTGCGGCTCCACCTCAATCCCCTGGATTGAACTCACGCCCATGAAATTGGGAAAGGGATCAAGAGCATCCGCGAGTTCCACAAGGAGCTTGTTGAGTTCGATTGACGCGCGCTCCATTACGGCGTCTGCCACGGCACGCTTCATCAGGGGATCGATATATACATCACTCATATTCACGCTCCCGCATAGCGCGGAATATCTTTGACTGACTGTTGATTTGCCGTATAATGGACTCTGCCTGCTGCTCAGGATGGCAACGTAGCTCAGGGGCAGAGCGGACGCTTCATAAGCGTTAGGTCGGTGGTTCGAACCCACCCGTTGCCACCACTGCCCTCCCCCTTCTCCTCCTGTACAAACCGCAGGCGGTGCCGCTAATTCACTGTACCGATTCTCCGCCAAACAGTCCTCAGGTTACCGGCGGCTCCCAGCACCACTATTCGACATTTTACATGCTACATCCGTCCTCGACCCAATGCCAGTTCCGCACGTCATATACCCCTCGCCTCGAAATGCCGCCGTGATATACTAGCCGCACCTCACATTCTCACCGACAGGTTCACGGAGGAAGTTACATTGAGCGAGCATAAGTTCACCGTCTTTTACATGGGTCGCTGGCAGAGCGAGGACCTGAGCGATACGCGGTCAGCGCTTGAACAGGTTGGCGCAAACCTGGAACTCATCAACTCCATGCACGATGAGGACGAGATAATTTCGCACGTCAGGGATGCGGACGGCATCATCACCTCCGAATCTCCGATAACACGCAAGGTCTTGGAATCGCTGACCCGGTGCAAGGTCGTATTGCGGACCGGCGTAGGCTACGACGTCATCGATGTCGAAGCCGCCACCGAGCAAGGCATTGCGGTTGTTAACATTCCCGACCTTTGGACACGCGAAGTTGCAAATCAGGCGATGTCGCTGCTCTTGGGCCTCAACCGCCGCGTCGTGAACCTGCATTCGGACATCCGGTCCAACTCATGGACGCCGCGTCCGCCCTATGCGGTCGGCGCACTTCACGGCGAGACCATCGGCATCCTCGGGCTCGGGCGCATCGGCAGCGCGATGGCGCAGCGAGCAAAGGGATTCGAGCTTAATGTAATCGCCCATGACCCGTATATTTCCGACGAAGACTTTGCCGAGCGAGGCGTCACGCGCGTTTCCTTTGAAGAGATGATGTCGCAGGCAGACTACATATCGCTCCACACTCCCCTTACGGCAGAGACCAGGCATATCATCAACGAGAATGCCCTGCGCCTGATGAAACCCAACGCCTACCTGATCAACACCTCGCGCGGTCCGGTAGTCCAGGAGGCCGCTCTCATCAAGGCTCTGCAGGAGGGCTGGATCGCCGGCGCCGGGCTGGATGTGCTTGAGAAGGAACCGCCAGACAGCGACAATCCGCTGCTCTCGATGGACAATGTCATCCTCTCACCGCACTCCGGGCACACATCCGTCCTGTCACTGCAGCTCCGCACCGGACGCTACGGTGAAGAAGTCGCCGCAGTGCTCGACGGCAGGAAGCCCCGCAACATAGTCAACCCACAGGTGCTCGAACACCTGCATCTCGTCTAAAGAGGCGCTGAATACCAACACCGCCCAGTCATGGCTCAAATTGGCGTATTGAAGGGAGTCGCGGGTACAGAATATGACCGAACTCAGCACAATTGCAGCGACAGTCGCCGACCTCCTGAAGCAGCGCGGCGACACCATAGCCGTTTCCGAATCGTCCTGTGCCGGCCTGCTCTCGGCGGCGCTCGTGGCGATTCCGGGCGCATCAGCCTACTATGTCGGCGGCGCAATAATATACACGCGCACCGCGCAGGCAGGACTCCTCGGCGTTCCTGATGAGGCGATGGAAGGCCATCGAGCCAGCACCGAGTACTATGCGGCACTCAACGCCCGGACCATGCGTGAGATTCTGGGAACCACTTGGGTGCTAAGCGAGACGGGTGCAAGCGGTCCTACAGGCAATCGCTATGGTGACGACGCGGGACACGTCTGCCTCGCGGTGTCCGGGCCGGTCGAACGCTCCATCACCGTCGAGACAGCCGATAGCGACCGCGAAGGCAACATGTGGAAGTTCGCTCAAGCAGCCTTCGCGCTACTTGAAGAATGCCTGAACGAAGCCGACTAATCCTGTTTCAATCGGCGCTAGCCCTTTCTGGCAGCCTGGGCTGTCGCACGCTGTAATTGAGCAGAATCGCGACGGCATAGGACGCTACCGCCACTGCGAAAATCGCCGTATATCCACCCGTAGCATTCACAAGCAGCGCACCCAGCGCGGGGCCCAGACCCATCGCAGCGGTGCGAAACGGGCCGGTCAGCCCCGTGAGCGCCCCGAACGAGCGCCGTCCGAAATAATCACCGATCATCATGCTTCCGACAACGGGAATGCCGCCGGACGCTATTCCCCACGCGACGGATACGACAAAGCCGATGCTCTGCACATCGATGAAGGCGAACGCCAGCGTGGGAAGGCTCGTTGCGATCAACACCGTTATCGTGAGCCGCCGTATCGTGAATTTGTCGGACAGATGCCCCCACAGAGGCACGGAAATCCCTCCCACAAGTATGCTCAGCATCAGGGCACTCGCCGCAACCGACTGGGAAAGGCCATTGTCCGTCAGGAACGGCACTAGCTGAAAGGTCACCGCGGCAGTAGTGGCTACCGCAAGAAATTCCGCCCAGACTATAAACCAGAATGACGGCACATAGACCACCTCACCCAGGCGCCAGTCGAATTCGCCCGGCGGCCATAGAATGCCTCCACCCGTGGTACGGCCGGGCTCTGCTCTCTCACCGTCAGGCAATAGCCCAATATCCTCCGGACGCTTTCGCATGATGATGAACAGGGGAATCGACAGGGGCAGCGCGATTATTCCCAGCGTGCGGTACGCAAATCGCCAGCTGAACAGGCCCGACAGAATAGTGATGATCAGGACATTCAGCGACTCCCCGCCAATTCGGTTGAGTGCAGTGATGCCCAGTGCAAGGTTGCGCTTTCGACGGAAGAAGTTCACGGCGACCGTGCGCGGCACCACATTCTGCAGATTCGGGCCAGCGAGCGAGCGTGAAATTATGTATGCCGCGTAGAACTGCCAGACTGAGTTGACGCCGCCCAGCGCGAAGAAACAGGCGCTCACAATCAGAGCGGCAATCAGCATCATGTAGCGCGGCCCATAACGGTCCACCAGTTTACCCACGAATGGCATCGTCAAGCCCGATGTCCAGGTCGCCGCCGTCGCCGCAAAGGCTATCGTAGTGCGGTCCCAGCCCATATCCTGCGCTATCAGGTCTTGCACGCCGCCGAGCACGGTCTGCGCCACCCCGGTCGCAATAAACGCTCCCAGCGCAGCCGTGCCAAGAACAAGCCAGCCGTAGTAAAATGGCGGCTCAGGTCGCCATGCCAGCAGACCGTGTGCTAATTTTCTCACTGCCAGTCCGATACTCAACTATTAGCTAGCTCGTGCCCCGAATTGCAACCTACACGACGCTCAATTGTCGCACAAGTATTTCTTTCTCATATATCCGAGAGGTGCCCTGATGTCGAATGACAGCGAAAGCGCAACCAGTGCCGATGTTCTTTCCCGCGCCCAGGGATGTCTGCTCGGCCAGTTTGCCGGTGAAATGCTTGGCATGCCTGTCGAGACACTGAATGCAGAAGATATCAGGCAACTATATCCCGACGGACTGATTCACATATCAGACGGCGAGACAGCATTGCTGCCGCTCGGCATACATCAT
>CAZWDM010000058.1:3927-17131 GCA_964632415.1 uncultured Dehalococcoidia bacterium
GCAAGGCAGGACTCCAGGATTACCCACAGCAGCACCATCTGCCAGGATTCCAGCGCCGTGTTCACCATATCGATAGCACGCGCAATCCGCACCGGCTGCAACGGCGCGGATCTGCACAGTTGGACTGTCGGATGGTCGGAAGACTTCGGCATCGACGAGGGAGTGATCGAGGCAGTCAGGCGCGCAGCGGACACAGAACCTCCTTACATCACTGATGCAGTCATGAAGGCTTCCAATACACCGGCGCATCTTTGGGTCGTAACCGCACTCCACAACGCATTCTGGCAGTTGCTGCACTCTGACGACCTTCGATCTGGCGTCATAGACACTGTGATGCAGGGCGGCGACACGGACACGACGGCAGCAATTTGCGGCGCGCTATTTGGCGCAGTGCATGGGCGCGATGCCATTCCAGCTCAGTGGAGCAATGCCGTGATACACTGTCGTCCCCACGCCGGTCGGCCCCACGTCTTCAAGCCGCGCCACGAAATGTTCTGGCCCACCGACACGCTAGAGATCGCCGAGAGACTGATCAAAGCGTGAGGAACAGGTACACAGTTTGCGCCCCGGCCCCCCTGACGCTATATTATGGGCGCATTAGCAGGAGGTAATCGAGCATGACCATCACTGACAGCGACATTGAAGCACGCGTCGTTTCCACATTGAACAATCTGGGAATCGACCACGAACTGATTCACATCGACCCTGACTTCGCCGACACCGCAGAGTTCTGCGAAAAGTACGGCTACACCCTCGAAGGCAGCGGCAATACCATCATCGTCGCCTCCAAGCGCGGCGCGAAGAAGTACTGCGCCTGCATCGTGCAGGGTTCGGCTCGCCTGGACGTTAACAAGACCGTAAAGCGCCTGATGGGCGTTTCGCGGGCTTCCTTCGCCTCCGCCGACGAGACGATGGAACTCACGGGCATGATGATAGGCGGAGTCACCGCATTCGCACTACCCGAAGACCTTCCCGTTTACGCCGACCAGAAACTCCTGGATCAGGAGTCCATAATCCTTGGCTCCGGCAGCCGCTCATCCAAGATTAAAATCGCTCCCGAGGATATCACCAAGATCCCCGGGGCACAGTTCATCGACGGCCTATCGATGTAGTCGCGGACCGGCACTCCGCAGCAAAAAGTGAGCACAATATGACCGGTCAGCAATATCCCACGGAACAGCAGGTCCTCGAATGGATGACCTCGCTCCGCAATTGGGGAAGGTGGGGCGACGACGACCAGATGGGTTGCCTGAATCTCATCTCGCCCGCAAAACGCAGGCAGGCCGCCTCCCTGGTGCAGACCGGCGAGACCGTAAGCTGCTCCCGTCCGGTTACCACGGAAATGGCTCCCGACATCCGCTACCAGGTCCAGCGATTCATGGTTGACAGCGGCGAAGGGAGAGACACCGACCCGCCCGAGCGAAAGGTATCCAGGCGCGGCGCGGCGGAGTTCATCGGCATGGTGTTTCACGGTCAGAGCATCACGCACATCGACGCAATGTCTCACTATTCCTGGGAAGGGCTGATGTACAACGGCGTCCCCGCCGGCGTCGTCACATCGCGAGAGGGCGCCCAAAGCCACTCTATCGAACCGGCGTCGGATGGCGTAGTTTCGCGAGGCATCCTGCTGGACATTCCCCAGGTACGCGGAGTGGACTGGATTCAGCCTGACGCACCGGTCTTGCCCGAAGACCTCGAAGCAGCCGAAGCAATGCACGGTGTCCGCGTGGAAGAAGGCGACATACTGCTTGTTAGAACCGGATACTACCGCCGGCGCCTCGAAGAGGGCGCGCTCCCGGGCGGAGAGCCGACGCCCGCGTGCCAGGCGGCCTGCGCCCCATGGTTCAAGGAGAGAGGCGTCGCAATGCTGGGCACCGACACATCTAACGATGTGCGCCCTAGCCAGTACTCCAACATCGGCTCCCCGCTGCACACGCTGTGCCTCGTTACCCTGGGACTGTGGCTAATCGACAACGCGAATCTCGAACAGCTTTCGGAAGCATGTCGCAGCAACGGCCGCTATGAATTCATGCTGGCTTTGGGTCCGCTTATCCTGCGTAACATAACCGGCAGTCCCGTCAATCCAATAGCGATTTTCTGATGGCAGGATCCCCAAGGCGCGGCGCATTCGACTGCCCCATTTTCATTTGACTAACCTCGGGCGCGCGACATACACTTATCCCGCCGAATCCGCGTGTTATCGCAGAGGAGTATGCATGAACTACGACGAAATGGCACTGGAGATGCACGCCCGTCACCGAGGCAAGCTCGGCGTTCACTCCAAGGTTGACCTGAAGTCCATCGACGACATGTCAACCGCTTACACGCCCGGTGTTGCTGCGGTCTGCAGAGAAATCGCGCGAGACCGGGGCAGAATCTATGACCTCACCATCAAGGGCAATTCCGTCGCCGTAGTGAGCGACGGGTCTGCGGTTCTGGGCTTGGGGAACATCGGCGCCGAAGGTTCAATGCCCGTGATGGAGGGCAAGGCGCTCCTGTTCAAGGAACTTGCCGACATAGACGCCGTTCCCATCTGCATCGACGCTCATGAGGCGGACGAGATCATCTCCGTTGTTCGAGCGATATCACCGACATTCGGCGGCATAAATCTCGAGGACATCGCCGCGCCCAAGTGCTTCGAAGTGGAAGAGGGCTTGCAGGATTTGGGCATCCCGGTCTTCCACGATGACCAGCACGGCACTGCCGTTGTCGTGCTCGCAGCCATGGTGAATGCTCTGCGCGTGGTGAACAAGGAATTCGCCGATGTGAAGGTAGTCTTCAGTGGCGCCGGCGCAAGCGGTATTGCCTGCTGCAAGATTCTCCAGGTCATGGGCGTGCAGAACATCATCATGGTGGATACGCAGGGCATCATCTACCAGGGACGCGACAACCTCACCCCAATTAAGGAAGAGATCGCGGAAACAACCAATCCCGAAGGCATAAGAGGCGACGTACACGACGCCCTCAAGGGCGCGGACGTGTTCATCGGCCTTTCCATCGCGAATCTCCTCACTGCGGACGACATCCGCCTTATGAACAAGGATGCGGTGGTGCTACCGATGGCAAACCCTGACCCGGAAATACTGCCGGACGAGGCCTTTAGAGGTGGCGCGGCTGTCGTTGGAACGGGCAGAAGCGACCTCCCCAACCAGATAAACAATGTTCTGGCTTTCCCTGGTATCCTGCGGGGCGCGCTCGATGTACGCGCTAACAGGATAACTACCGCCATGAAAGTCGCAGCCGGGTTCGCAATTTCCGATCTCATTTCCGAGCCCACTCCGGAAGAGATTATCCCTTACGCACTGAATACCGACGTCGTTCCGGCAGTTGCCAAAGCCGTCGGTGACGCCTGGAAGCAGGAAATCGAATAACAATGTCCATGTCCCGCCACGGTGGGCTATCAATACTGTCAAATACAGAGGTGAATCCAATGGTCAGCACAGCAAGCAGAGTTAGTTACAGCGGCGTCGAGGGCGCTGACGATCTGCTAACGCCGGAATTTCTCGACTATGTAGTTGCGGCGTACGACAGGTTCGCGGGTCGCGTACAGGAAGTGCGGGACAAGCGTGAAATCCTGTTGCGCAAGGCGCTCGACGAAGGCATAATGCCCACCTTCCTCCCGGATACCAAGGCAGGAGACGACTGGCAGGTGCCCGAAGTGCCCGACGAGTTGCGACAACCGGGCATCGAGATCTCCGGCCCTGTATCCATCGCCAACATGGCGATTAATGCCGTGAATCCGGGACCTGAAGGCGAACGCGCGGCAGGCTACCTGGACGACGACGAAGACTCCGGCGGACACCGCCTGGTCGACACTTTGAATGCTGCACGCAACAGGCTCGGCATCACCGAGCGCACGCTGTCATTCCACAATCCGGCACGCAACCGCACCTACACGATTGCCGATGGCGACACACCATTCTTCATGCACCGTGAGCGCGGCCTTCACCTCGACGAAGCAGACTTCAAGATAGACGGCAAGCCGGTGCCCGCCACGCTGCTTGGCCTGTGCCTGACATTCGCGTACGGCGGCAAGGCACAGGTCGAACGCGGGCAAGGCTTGTATTTCTACCTGCCGAAGGTCGAGGTAGTCGAAGAAGCAGCTCTCTTCCGCGACTTCTTCGACTTCAGCCGCGAGCGACTGGGATACCCTGACGATGCCGAAATACGAGGCATCTTCCTCGTTGAATCCCTGCCCGCCGTGTACATCATGGAGGACTTGCTCCACGAGCTGGGCCCGTATGCGGCAGGCTTGAACGCCGCGCGCTGGGACCTCAAGGCGAGCATCCTTGAGTACATCATGAACGACCCCGACCTCGTTTGGCCCGACAGGTTCGGCGTTGACATCAAGACCACGGATTTCATGGCAAATATCTTCCGCCGTCTTGTGGCAATCTGTCTCAGGCGCGGGGCGGTCCCAATCGGAGGCATGGCAACGGCCCTCCCAAGCAGGGACAACGAGGTGAACGAGGTCGCAGCCGCCTCCATCCGAGCCGACAAGGTCTGGGAGGCGCAGCAGGGCTTCCTGCGCGGCTGGGTCGCGCATATCTTCCACATGAAGACCGCAGGCGACCCCTTCAAGGAGCTCATCACCGACGACTGGCATCCCACGGATGACATGTCCGAACCGGACAACTATCCCGTGAGAATCGAAAGGCCCGAAGGTCCCATCACGGCGGAAGGCTCAAAACGCAACGCACGCATGATCATCGAGTATGTCGAAGGATGGCTCACCGGCCGAGGCGCAAAGGGCATCGACAGCCTTGAGGGCAAGCCCGGCGTTCATCCCGCGCTAATGGAGGACCTCGCGACAGGCAGGATCTCGGTGGCGCAGATGGCGCAGCGCATCATCCATGGCGCAGTCTGCGAGGACACCGAGCAGGCGCATGACCTTGCGCTCGCCAAGCAGTTCATGGAAGAGGAGCTTGCAGACATTCTGAGGCATCGCAAGGCAGCAGTCCCGGCAGACGACGAAGCTGCGCACACCGCATACCACGAGCAGGAAGAGCGCTACAACAAGGCATTCAAGGTATCCCTGCGCTGGATCAGGAACTACACGGAGTTGAACTTCCGCAGCCTCGGCACATACACCCACGCCGATTTCGAACGAATTGCGGAAGAAGAAGACGCCTTCTAGCCTACGATTGCTCACCACGCAAGAAGGGCTGGGACGAAATAATAATCGTCCCAGCCCTTTGCTTTAACCGCTTATGCGGCGGGATAATCTCCAGATGTCCTGCGTATCGCAGTCGGAAACTCCGCGCTCGCAGTCTGCTACCTCACTATCTGGAACGGCGGCATCATGTTCGGCAGCTCAACCTCCAGAAGAACGGGGGCATTCGCCGAAAACGCCTGCCGCAGCGCATCTCCTATTCCGTCCGGCTCCGCTCTCATCCCGACCACCCCGAAAGCCTCGGCGGCCTTCACGAAGTCCGGATTGTTCAGATCGGTCCCGATGAACCTGCCGCCGTACTGGTGCGTCTGGTCCCACATCGATGCGCCGTATGCGTGGTTATTGAACACAACGGCCACCGCGTTTATGCCGTAGCGCCCCGCGGTCGATAGCTCCTGTATGTTGTACATGAACCCGCCGTCGCCGCACAGGGCTACCACCCGCTTGTCCGGCTTGCCCACCTGCGCCCCAAGAGCAGTAGGATATGCGTATCCCAGCGTACCGAAATACGAAGAGGTGATGAAAGTGCGAGGTGAATTGACGGGAAATGCGACATTGCTCCAGTACCCGATATTGGTCATCCCGCTAACCAGGATATCGTCATCATCAAGTACTCCACGAATATCCTGAATCATCCTCACCTGGTCGGACGCCAGCTCCTGCAGTTCACCATCTGCAGATTCCCGGTAGCCGGCAATCTCCTGGCGGCGAGATTCCTTCGGTCCGCTTATTGCCCGCAGCCGTTCAAGAAGCTGCCCAAGTGCCTGCTTCGCATCCCCGACAACTCCCACTTCGGTCGGCAGGTTCTTGCCGATCTCCGACTCATCGGCGTCGATGTGAACGACTGGCGGCACGCTTTCGGGCGAGAACACCCTGAACAACAGCCGCGTTCCCACGGCGAGCAGCGCGTCACACTCGGGAAGCACGTCCTTCACAGGCTCGACCATCGCGTAGTTGACACCTACGAGCAGTTCATGATCGTCCGGCAGTATGCCCTTGCCCTGCTGCGTAGTCATGACCGCAGCCTGCAGGAACTCCGCGACACCCCGCAGTTCATCTGATGCGCCCGATATGATCGTTCCGCCACCGGCAATTATCGCCGGGCGCTTTGCAGCAGCGAGAATCTGGGCCGCCCTGTCGATCGAATTGGCATCTGCCGCGGCAGGGGGATACATTTCCGGCTCGATAATATCCGTGTCGCCGATTGCCGCAAGCGTATCCGGCGGCACTTCCAACTCCACCGGCCTCGGTCTCCCGGTGTTCAGTTGCCTGAATGCTTCGTGCACCGCCTCCGGGATTTCACCTACTTCCGTTACGCGGTGATTCCACTTCGTTATCGGCTTGAAGACATCCAGCTGGTCTTCGACTTCGTGCAATTGACCTTGCCGCTTGCCCAGCGCGTTGCTGGCAATCTGACCGGAGATGAGCAGCACGGGGGAGGAGCTGGCGAATGCGGTCCCGAGGCCTGCCGTCGCATTGAGCGCACCCGGCCCCGGGACGACCATCGCAACGCCAACCTTGCCGGTAGCCTTCGCGTAGCCGTCGGCCATATAGGTCGTCGCCTGCTCGTGGCGCGTGTGTATCAGCCGCACGTCGCCCTGTACCTCATGCAGAGCGTCGAAAGCAGCCATTATCTGCACTCCGGGCAGCGTGAACACGGTGTCCACGCCTTCAGAACGAAGCTGGTATGCCAGCGCCTGCGCGCCGCTCATCTGTGGCATGTCGAGTCTCCTGTTAGGGGCTGCCTACTCCACTGAGTTCAGCGGATTTACCGTTACCCTGCTCAGTGTAGTGCTGCCCGTGTTGCGGAACTGGTGGTTCACATTCGGCGGAACGAGGACCGCATCCCCCTTCTTGATGGGATATTCCGTGCCCTCGACCCAGAGTACGCCTTCGCCCTCGGTTATGAACGCCTGGTGCTCCCACTCATGAATGTGTCCGGGGCTTGTCCCTCCCGGCGGATGCTGAACATAGAGCATCACATAGTTCGGCACGCCGTCATCAGGCCCCAGGATAGGGTTGCTCTGTCCTTCATAGTTCTTTATGACAGGTTCCATCTGTTCCTCACTTTCGTCAACCAATATAGCCAATAATTCATGGCCAGTCTTTTCGTGTTGATAATCGACCGTCTAATACTCTTGCACAGTAGCCAGAGGCGTCTCGCCGTTCCACACTCGCTGCATATTTTCGTATGCGAACGAAGCCCGGCGGAACCAGGTATTCCAGGTCGTGCCGGCGACATGTGGCGTCACCACCACATTGTCCATCTGAAGCAGCGGATTGTCCGGGTCAACAGGCTCCTTCTCGAAAACATCGAGCCCGGCGCCCGCAATCTTCCCCTCCTGCAACGCCTCGATAAGCGCCTCCTCATCGACGATAGGTCCCCTGCTCGTATTGATCACCACTGCAGTCGGCTTCATGAGCGCCAGCCGCTCCCGGTTCACAATATGTCGAGTCTGCGGTGTCAGCGGCGTGTGGCAGGTCAGGATGTCCGATGTCCGGAAGAGCTCATCCAGCGACACACGAGTAATGCCGAGTTCCCGTTCTTCCTCTTCGTCCAGCGGGTAAATGTCAAAGTACTGCACGCGCGCTTCGAAGCCCTGCACCCTTCTGACGACCCTGCGACCGATATTCCCGAGTCCGAGCACTCCCACCAGCTTTTCCGCCATCTCGAATGTGTTCGTGCCGGTGATCGGCGCGCTCCAATTCCCGGCGCGCGTTGAAGGGTCGGTGTGCATCTGCTGCTTGTACAGGGCAAGCATCAGCATCAGCGCGTGGTCCGCGACCGCAATCGAGTTCGCGCCGCCGTTGTTCGCGCACGGAACCTCGAGCGAGGACATCAAGCCGAGGTTCATCCTGTCGTACCCGGCAGCGAGCAGCTGAACCAGTCGAGCGCTCTCGGCAGCGCGAAGAACATCGTCATCGAGCGGCGCACCGTACACCATCAGGAAATCCGCGTCGGAAACGAGGGCAATCTGCTCCTGGGACGATGTGCCTCTCGGAACCACCTCAGTGGACCACCCCTCGGGAGTGTGCGAGGTGATGACATCCACGATCTCAGGCGAAAGCCCATGTATGAACGCTACTTTCGCTCCAGGCATCTGACACCCTCGTTTTCTTTCTACGGGAACTTGCTTGCGGGCTGCTGGCGCATATCTCCTGAGAGACAGCGCAGGACCGAGCGCCCCGCCTTAACCCCCGTACATCTTGCGAAGCTGGTCCTTCAGCCTTTCTACGCTGAAATCTTCGGACTGGCACAGGCTGATCATCTCGCGCTCCCTGTCCTCCACGCGCTTGACGGCGGCAGGGACATCGGCGGCGATGTCATGCGGTATGCTCATTACACCGTGCTGGTCGCCAAGAATGACGTCGCCCATATTCACCTTCAGGCCGCCCACTGTAACGGGCACGCCCACATCGATCAGATGCACATACGCGTGCGACACGAGGACATCCGTGGCGAAGGCATTGAATCCCAACTCCTTCATCTCATCCAGGTCGCGAACGCCGCCGTCGGTTACGGTGCCCACACAACCCAGCGCGCCATGAATGTTCGCCTGGACCTCGCCCCAGAACGAGCCGATTACATTGGGATAGTCTATGTCCTTCAGCACCAGCACGCGGGGCTCCGGCACGCTCATAATAGTGTCAACCCAGTCCAGCCTGGACACATTCATCTTGCCGCTCGGTGGCAGGTCCGCAGTGATAACCCCCGTAACAGCATAGCCGATCATATGCCCCATCTCGGGGAAGATCGACTTCACCGCCGGCAGCATGAATCCCTCCGTTCGCGGCATCACATCGAAAGTCTCGATGGCGTTTGCCACTGAACACGTCGGGATCTGTCGCAGTTCCTCCAGCAGATCAGCACTCAATTCTGGCACAAGCAACCTCCTGATACGTCATAAATCGAATTGAATCGCCACATAAAGGCGAATTGAACGGTTGAAATCATACCACAGAGCATGAACGAACAGTACCGCCCCCGTTATTCCTCCACAATCGTGAAGCTGCTGGTAATCTCCGCTCGCCCTGCTATCGTCGCGCCGATTGAGCAGTACCGCTCTTCGGACAGCTCGATTGCGCGCCGCACTGACGATTCACGCAGTCCGCGCCCCCGAACGGTGTACTCGACACTGATGGCAACCCAGGTCCACGGAGCATCCGGCAGTTGCTCGCCCGTAACGGCTATTTCGATGCCCGTGACATCCTGCCTCTGCCGTTTCAGAATGTTCACCACATCTATGCCGCTGCAGCCGCCAAGACTCGACAGAAGCAGGTCTCCGGGCATCATGCCGTGGAATGCCTCGCCCTCGTTCTGCGGAGCATCTACGGTGAGCGTGTGGCCGTGCCCGTCCTTCGACTCAAACCTGAAGCCTCCCTGCCATCCCAACTGCACGCTGCTCTTAGGTCTATCCGCCATCTGACCATTCCTCATCCGTCTGTCGTAGGTGTTGCGAATTCAGACCTCGTGAGTCACTCCGGCATCCCGGAATCAATCCACCGCTCGATCTCCTGGATCTCCTCTTCCTTCAGGAAGGGTCCGCCCATCGGCATCTTCGGGATCGACCCCAGCCCGCGCCGCAACGAAATGACAAGCGCCGTTTCAGAGCCAGGCACACCCGGCTCGATGAACTTCATGCCCATCGCCTCGTCCTCGGCAAGCTCCTGGGGCGTATCCCAGTAGTAGCCATGTATGCCGGGGAGGCCGCGCCGCTTCTCCCGTCCCTCCCATCGCTGCATTATGTCGGACAGAATCTCCTGTACTCGCGGCCATCGTACGATCTCATCGCTCATCCGTCCCCTCCTTACCTGGGTGGCGCAATTCGGTGTGCATGCGAAGCAATATACACACTACTCGCATAAAATGTGACGATTCGTTCCGCGGTACGGTCAGTCGTCCCTCCGCTGCACAAGCTCGATCAGCACATTGTCGGGACCTTCGATGTATGACAGCCTGCCGCCGCCCGCCACCTCGGTTATCGGCAGAACCACGCGCACACCCTCCGCCTCCATCCTCGCCATATCCGCGTCTATGTCATCCACCGCGAATCCAAAGTGTTCCAGTCCCAGCTGGTTCAGTCCGGCTACCGCCGGGTCGTCCGGCGTCCCCTCCGGCTTCGATGAGATGTTCAGGCGTACGGGTCCCCCAGCGTCCATGCTGATCGTGATCGTTCCCGGCATCACCTCGCGCGCTGACAGGACCTTCGCCCCAAAGTACTTCTCATACCACGCTGCAGAGGCGTCCGGATCGGCCGCCCTGATGTGAACATGGTTAATCTCGTATGCCATCTGACATCCTCCTCTGCCCGTTGCGTTTCGTCATGCGATTGAGCAAGCGCTTATTGGTGCAACTGCAATCTACCACAAATGGCAAGATGACGGAGGAACTTTCATCCTGAAAGTGGATGAAAAGGATATGACAGGAGAGGGGGCCAGCTGGCTAGTGGTGCCGAAGGTCGGAGTCGAACCGACACGGGATTGCTCCCAACGGTTTTTGAGACCGTCGCGTCTACCATTCCGCCACTTCGGCATTTCTGAAGCGCGTTGGATCAATTATTGTCCATCGCTACGGCGAAAGCAACGATAACGCTACATCTCTATCTTCTTCTCACCGGAGAGATACGCCTCCGGTTCCTTCTGGAAGGCGCGGTTGCAACCCGGCCCGCAGAAATAATACGTCGTACCATCGTAATCGAAGGTGCCGCCGTTCGGCTTCATCACGTCCACCTGCATGTCGCAGACCGGATCAGTCGCCGAATCGGGACTCCTGTTGAACAGCCGGATTCGCATCGTATTCTCCTTAGGTTTTATGACTGTGATGACTGTAATTACAGACTCGTGCCCGCGCAGGCAGTTCCCTGTCTTACCCGCGCACTACCTGAACCTGCGCAGTCGCAGCGAGTTCGCGAGCACGGTCACCGAACTTATAGCCATCGCCGCAGCCGCCAGTATCGGATTGAGGAAGCCAAACTCCCCCAGAACAGGCACAAGCGGAACTGGAACGCCGTTCCCCGCAAAGAACGGATACAGCACGCCCGCCGCAACGGGAATCAGCGCGACATTATACGCGAACGCCCAGAAGAGGTTCTGCCGTATCGAGCGCATCGTCGCCCTGCTGAGGCGGATCGCCTTCGAAACGGCGCCCACATCGGACCCCATTATTGTGATGTCGGCTGCTTCAGCCGCCACATCGGAACCTGCACCGATCGCGAAACTGACATCCGCCTGCGCGAGAGCGGGCGCATCATTGATCCCGTCCCCCACCATGGCGACAATCTGCCCCTCATCCTGCAGCGATTCAATCACTGCCGCCTTATCCCCCGGCAGCACCTCGGAAATCACCCGCTCTATGCCCACCTGCCGCGCAACCTCTTCAGCGGTGCAGCTGTTGTCTCCCGTAAGCATCACCACCTCGATGCCCTCACCCATGAGCAACTCGACAGCCCTCTTTGCCTCCGGCCTCACGGTGTCAGCGACCGCAATCAGCCCCAACACATTGCCGTTCCGCGCCACGTAAACAGGCGTGCCGCCACGCGAGGCAATCTCATCCGCGCTCATCGCGTAGTCGCCTGCCTCTACGCCGTTGCTCTCCATCAGCGATTGGTTGCCAAGCAGGACCACCTCACCATCTACGGTTGCCTCCACCCCAAACCCGGGCAGCGCCCTGAACTCGCTTGCGGCCTTCAATACCATGTCGCGTTCGACCGCCTGCTCCACGATAGCTCGCCCCAAAGGATGCTCCGAACCCTGTTCGGCAGATGCGGCAAGGCACAGGAGTTCATCAGGATCTGTTCCTTCACACACTATCTCGCCAACCGACGGCTTCCCCATTGTCAGCGTGCCCGTCTTGTCGAGCGCAACCGTGTGAACCTTGTGCGCCCGCTCAAGCGCTTCCGCGCTTCTGATGAGCACTCCGAATTCAGCACCCTTCCCCGTTCCAACCATTATGGCGGCCGGCGTCGCAAGGCCAAGCGCACACGGGCAGGCAATGATCAGCACGGCAACGGCAGTCAATATCGCGTGCAGGTAGCTCGGTGCAGGGCCGAATGCCAGCCAGAAGCCGAATGTTAGTATCGCAACGCCGATCACCGCGGGCACGAAGTACGCCGACACCTGGTCCGCTAGCCGCTGCACGGGCGCCTTCGACGCCTGCGCCTCCTCCACCAGCTTCACGATCTGCGACAGCATCGTGTCACGCCCAACCCTGTTCACGCGGTATGTGAAGCTTCCCACCGCATTGATCGTACCGCCATAGACCGCACTTCCCACGTCCTTGTCAACCGGAACGCTCTCCCCGGTCAGCATAGACTCGTCAACGGACGACACGCCTTCAAGCACCTCACCGTCAACAGGTACACGCTCTCCCGGACGCACAACGACGACATCCCCTACCCTCAGCTCGTCAATCGCAACCTGTATTTCGCTGCCGTCACGGATCGCATTCGCCGTCTGCGGCTGCAGGTTCATCAGGTCGCGTATGGCACTCGATGCGCGCTCTTTCGCCCTGGCTTCCAGGTACTTGCCCAAGAGCACCAACGCAATGATCGCGGTGGAAGTGTCGAAGAAGGTAGCGGTCTCAATACCATCGACAGCAATAATCTCGCCAACGAATACGACCGCCAAGCTATACAGGTAGGCAACGGACGTGCCCACCGCAATCAGCGTGTTCATATTGCTGGTCCGGTGCTTCAATGCACCCCAGGCGCCGTGATAGAACTGTCGCCCCGCCCAGAACTGCACGGGCGTCGCGAGCGCAAGCAGCAGGTAGTCCATTCCGAATGGCAGTAGACCGGAAGCCCCGGGCAAGAACATCAGCGCCATAATCGCCGCCGACACCACAGCGCTCACGACCAGCTTGAGCCGAAGCCTGGACAGGTCGCGTGGGCTAGCCGAATCGTCGTCCTCGCCCACCACGCCAATCAGCGCATAGCCCGCATCTTCCACCGCATGCCGCATGTCGAAGACCGCCGCTATCCCGGGAACATATTCGACCGACGCACGCTCGGATGCCAGGTTCACACCCACATC
>CAZWDM010000059.1:0-4744 GCA_964632415.1 uncultured Dehalococcoidia bacterium
GCGCTCGAAAATGTACGCCTCCCCTTGCAGGTCAACGCCAACTCCAACGGGTCGGACTCGCTCGCAGCAGCCGAGCAAACCCTCAACGCCGTCGGACTTGCCGACTTCGCCGGGTACTACCCGCACCAGCTCTCCGGCGGCATGCGTCAGCGCGTAGCGTTTGCGCGCTCGCTTGCATTCGGGCCGGGCCTCCTGCTCATGGACGAGCCATTGAGCGCGCTCGACGAGATGACGCGCGAGGAGATGCGCTACGAGCTGCTGCAGCTCTGGGAACGCCAGCGTCCGACCGTCATTTTCGTCACCCACAGCATACCTGAAGCGGTCGTCCTTTCGGACAGGGTAGTCGTGCTGTCATCACGGCCCGGCGAAATCGTTGACGACATCACCATTGACCTTCCTCGCCCGCGACAGCAGGAAGTCGAACGCTCAGACCTGTTCCTCGAATACACATACCGAGTCAAGGACGCCCTTTCCAGTGGAATCCTACAATAAATCTCCTTCCCCCTTGATGGGGGAAGGCCGGGATGGGGGTGAAGAATCGCAGGACTCTCCCCATCCTGTCCACCATGCTGGCACCGGCGCCGTTCAACCTGAGCGCAATCGTCGGACGAGACAGGGCCCAAACTCCGTTCGTCCCGAGCTTGTCGAAGGACGAGAGCGCCAACCCGTCATTCCTGCGAAGGCAGGAATCCACAGGCGCATGCGGCAACCGCGCATGGTCGCTGGCTACATCCTGCCGCCCGCCATAGCCCTCACTGTGGCAATTGTGATCTGGGAAGCGTGGGTTCGTGCCGCCAACGTGAAGGTGTACATCGTGCCCGCCCCATCCGTCGTAATCACCCGCCTCACCGGAGACCTCGGCTTCTTCGCCCTGCACGGCGGCATCACCCTCGCGGAGGCGCTGGCAGGCTTCATGCTCGGCGCGGCGGTAGCGTTCACCGGTGCTACCCTCATGGCGCACTCGCGCTTCCTGGAGCGCACGCTCTTCCCAATCGCCATCCTGGTCAAGGTTACGCCCATCGTTGCGGTCGCGCCCTTGTTCGTCATCTGGTTCGGCTTCGGCTCGCTGCCCAAGATCTTTATCGCAAGCCTCATCACATTCTTCCCTGTGCTGGTGAACGCGATGGTCGGCCTGCGCGCGGTCAACCCCGGCGCGCTCGACTTCTTCCGCTCCCTCCACGCATCCCGTAGGGAGACATACCTAAAGCTCCGGCTGCCAAGCTCGCTTCCATACCTCTTCGCCGCATTCCGCATCTCAATCCCGCTTTCGGTCATCGGCGCGGTCGTCGGCGAGTGGTTCAGCGGCGACAGGGGACTTGGCAGCGTCATCATCGTCGCGCACAGCAACCTAGATATGCCCACCCTATTCTCCGCCATCCTCGTCCTCGCCTTCATCGGCATCAGCCTGACCGTCCTCACCACCTACGTCGAGCGCAAGATGCTCTTCTGGCACGACTCGACTATGGCATTCTGACGTGAGTACACATCTCCCATTGGAGGTTTGAATGGAAGGTTTTCTGTACGAGTTCGCACTCTGGATAAGCGAGAACACCCTCATTTTCACATTCTCTCTCGCGGGATGGATTGCATCGGCTTCTATCGCGACTACAATCGCCGGAAACAAGGGCGCGAACCCGTTGCTATGGGTCTTCTACGGGCTGCTTCTCGGCCCGGTCGCCTTGGTTCACGCCATCATCAGGCGGCGCACCCCCAATAGATTTGTGTCCGGTTTCGTCGCGGGCATGGGCTTATCGCCGTGTCCCATGTGCGACGAATTCATTGACCCCGGAGCGACTGTCTGCCCCCGATGCCGGCGGGACATCGAGCCGAGCAGCCTATCCCGCGATGAGGTCAGGCAGAGGCTGGAGGAGCGCATGAGTGACGGCGGCACAGTGTCGTGTCCCAAGTGCATCCAGTTGGTGTCCCGGCGCGCGACCGTGTGCCCCAACTGCCAGCGCGACATCGAACCTCCTCCCGTAGAAAGGCAGAGCCGCCCATACAGAGTGAATCGTTGAAGCGTTTGATTTCTCAGTCCGCATAGCCTAGTCTTAACGGCGGCATAATCAGACACCTCCGCGTGCAAAATACATCGTCAATTTGTTGCGAACGGATACGGAATACGGACATTGATATTATTCTCCAGATTCAGACTGCCCATCCTTCTGACCCTCTCAGCCCTGCTCACCATCGCCGCAACCGCCTGCGCCCAGCCCGAGCCGGAGAGCGTTGTCTTCATGGCGGGCTACAAGCCGCAGGCGAACCTGCCCTTCGCCGCCGCCTACATCGCGCAGGAACAGGGCTACTTCGAAGAGCAGGGCCTTGATGTCGAGATACGCCACGCCTCCAGCGGCGAGCACCTGCAGCTCCTCATGTCCGGCGATGTCGATTTCACCACGGCAGACGCCCCCTCCGTCCTCAAGCGCAGGTCTGACCCCGGTCTGCCCATTGTTGCCTTCGCGCTTTTCGGGCAGCGCGGGCAGCAGGGCTTTCTCGCACTGAAGGACAGCGGCATCGCCACGCCCAACGACTGGGAGGGCAGGACTTTCGGCTACAAGGTCTCCATTCCGCCGGACTACCTCGCCATCGTCGAGGCGCAGCAGGTTGACCGCAGCGCCGTGCAGGAAGTCCGCGTCGGCTTCGACCCGCGCGTACTCACCGAGGGGCAGGTTGACGTCCTCGCCGTCTTCAAGTCCAACGAGCCCGACACCGTCCGGCGCATGGGCTTCGACGTAACCCTGTGGGACCCGGCAGACTTCGGTGTTCCCACTCTCGGCTTGACCTACATCACCCGCGAGGAGCTTGCCAACACCGACTCCGAAAAGGTCGAACGCTTCCTCAAGGCAACGATGAAGGCGCTCGAATACGCCCGCGACAACCGCGCAGAGGCGGTCGAAATCGTCCTCAAGTACGCCCCCGAGGAGAATCCCGAGCACCAGCGATTCATGCTCGATACCGAGCTTGACGATGCCGTCAGCCCGGTGACCGACCGGAGCGGACTCGGCCAGATGTCACCCGATCAGTGGCAGGCGCTCTACGATCATCTCACCGCGCACGAAGCCCTGCCCAAGCCCTTCGACTACAACGACGCCTTCACCACCGACCACCTGGACGCCATCTACGACGGCAACACCCTGCAATGGCCCTAACCATTAAGTCCCTTCCCCTTCACAACTGAGTCCCTCTCCCACAGGGAAAGGGTTAGGGTGAGGGCAGATTCGCAAAGCCCCGTTCATGAAGAAACAGAACATCCTCATCATGCAGTCCGGCGGCTGCACGCCCGTCCTAAACCGCAGCCTGTACGGCATCGTCAGCGAAGCGCTTGCCCATCCCGACCGCATCGGCGCGATTTACGGCGCGCACTACGGCATGGAGGGCATACTCGGCGGCGATATAATCGACCTGCGCCGCACACCAGCCGATGAATGGCAGCGCATCGCCGGTACGCCCGGCGCGGTTCTCGGCTCCACCCGCCGCAAGTTGCGAGATGACGATGCACAGCCGATTCTGGACACCCTGCGAAAGCACGACATCGACTGCTGGTTCATCATTGGCGGCAACGACTCCGCGACCACCGGCCACGACATCGGGCGCGCCGCGGAAGCGGAAGGCATGCCGCTCAGCGTCATCAACGTGCCCAAGACCATCGACAACGACCTGGTACTCACCGATCACAGCCCCGGATACGGCAGCGCCGCACGCTTCGTCGCGCTCGCCACTATGGGAGCCGGATGGGACGCCGAGGCAATGGGCATCGCCGCGCCCATCACCATCATCGAGGTCATGGGCAGAGACGCCGGCTGGCTCGCCGCAGCATCCGCGTTCGCAAAGCGTGATGAGCGTGACGCCCCGCACTTCATCGGCGTGCCCGAGATCTCGTTCGACGAGACCCGCTTCCTCGACCACATAGAGGACGCATATCGCAGGTACGGCTTCGCGGTCGCCGTCATTGCCGAGAACATACGCACGCCGGAAGGCAAGCCCATAGGAGAGCAGGGCGAGCCTTACTACACGGACGACTTCGGCCATCCCTACTACGACGGCCCCTCCAGGTATCTCGCCACTCAGGTTACCCGGCGCCTCGGTGTCCGCACCCGCCACGAAAAGCCCGGCACGATACAACGCTCCTTGATGGCATGCGTCTCCCACACCGACGCGCACGAAGCCGAAATCGCAGGACAGGCCGCAGTCCGCCACGCCATAGCAGGCGAACGCGATATCATCATCACCCTCGAACGCACCTCCAACGACCCTTACGCCTGCATCACAGCCACCGCACCCCTGCAAGCCGTCGGAAGCAAAGTCAAGCGCATGCCCCCCGAATACCTCGACCCCGGCAACAACCTCGCCACCCCCGCGTTCCTCGACTACGCCCGCC
This sequence comes from uncultured Dehalococcoidia bacterium, assembly GCA_964632415.1. GTDB lineage: Bacteria > Chloroflexota > Dehalococcoidia > Lucifugimonadales > JADFKI01 > Bin90. The sequence goes on from CAZWDM010000059.1 coordinate 4,376, forward strand.
CCCTCCTCGGCGACCCTCTGCCCCACTACGGCAGACTTCAATAGCAAGAGTCCCTTCCCCCTCGATGGCGAAAGAGCCTGCCCCTGCGAAGGCAGGGGTTAGGAAAGGGTTAAAGTCCATCCTACCAGCCCCTTCCGGCAATTTCCTTGACACGCTTATTCTCTGTCTTGTAACATCAATCGCGTTAACATTCGAATACAGATATCTCTTATCAAGAGTGGCAGAGGGACCGGCCCTGTGAAGCCCGGCAACCTTTTCGCGTCATGCGGCGCGTGAATTGGTGCTAATTCCGGAGAGCCTTGAATGGCTCGGAGATGAGAGCAGCAATGCACAAACACTTCTCTCATCCGAGAAGTATTTTTTTGCCCA
>CAZWDM010000059.1:4844-9235 GCA_964632415.1 uncultured Dehalococcoidia bacterium
ATGCCTACCAGGAACCCGGGCGAGCCTTACTATCGCATCAGCATTGACGAAGCCGAAGAGATGCAGGCATCCGGCGACTCAGTCGTCGTCGACGTTCGCGCGCTCGACGAGTACGCCGAGGGCCATGTCAAGGGCGCGCTCTTCATACACGTGGACACCCTGCTCGGACGCATAGACGAGCTTCCGAAGGACAAGAACCTGCTCTTCATTTGCGCCATCGGCGTCCGCAGCGGACTCGCCGCCGAGATGGCTGCAGCAATGGGCTTCGAGTCCGAGCGCCTGTACAACATCGAAGCAGGCACCCCCGCGTGGATCGAAGCCGGAAAGCCCACCAGCTACGGCGCGGACGAATAGCCACAAAAATTCCTTCCCCCTTGATGGGGGAAGGTTAGGATGGGGGTGAAGACACCCTCCCAATCCTGCACAACCTGTCAGTTAAGGATCCAAAATGACCGTACTCGTCGTCGGCTCAGTCGCCTACGACTCTGTGAAGACACCCACCGGCAGCCGCGAGGACTCACTCGGCGGCTCGGCGACGTACTTCTCGGTCGGCATCAGCCGATTCGCGCAAGTCAGCCTTATCGCCGTCGTCGGCGAGGACTTTAAGCAGCAGCACGTCGACCTGCTGCGCTCTCGCAATGTTGACGTCAGCGGCTTGCAGCGACAGAGTGGCGGCACATTCCGCTGGGCAGGCGAGTACTTTTCTGCCGACTTGGGCGACCGCACCACTCTCGACACTCAGCTCAACGTCTTCGCGGACTTCTCGCCCAAGCTCAACGCGGAGCAGCGTCGCAGCCCGTACCTGTTCCTTGCCAACATCGACCCTGAGCTTCAGCTCAACGTGCTTGACCAGATGGAGCAGCGTCCCGAGCTGGTCGCCCTCGATTCAATGAACTTCTGGATCGACGGCAAACGAGACGCCCTTAACAAGATTGTGAGCAGCGCGGACGTCCTCTTCATGGACGAAGGCGAGGCTCGTGACTATGCCCAGGAAGGAAACCTCGTAACCGCAGCCCGCAGCATCATGGCAAGGGGCCCCAGAGCGGTCGTAGTCAAGCGTGGCGAGCACGGCGTCCTCGTCTTCAGCGGCGACACGATCTTCTCCGCGCCCGCATTCCCGCTCGAGCATGTGGTGGATCCCACCGGGGCAGGGGACACTTTCGCGTCCGGCTTCATCGGCTACATCGCCGCCACCGGCGACACCTCTACCGAAGGCTATCGCCGCGCCGCGATACTCGGCTCGGTAATGGGCTCGTTCTGCGTGCAGGATTTCAGTGTGGACAGGCTTCTTACCCTGACCACCGATGACATTGAGGGCCGCTTCCGCGCCTTCTCCCGGCTCACCGCGTTCAAACCCCTGGCCAACGATCAAACTCTCTTCAAACGAGCATCCAATTAACCCCCGCATTTCCATAGGAGGAAGACTTGACCGCAGAAACTAAAACGGGGCACATCGCAGACCCCTCGCTTGCATCTGAAGGCATCCGGCGCATCCACTGGGCGGAGCGCGAAATGCCCGTGCTGCGCCAGATACGTGAGCGCTTCGCAAAGGAGAAGCCTCTCGAAGGACTGCGAATTGCCGCCTGCCTGCACGTAACCACCGAGACCGCCAACCTGCTTCTCACGCTCCAGGATGGCGGCGCCGAAGCCGCAATTTGCGCGAGCAATCCTCTCAGCACGCAGGACGATGTCGCAGCCGCGCTCGTTTACGAGTACGGTATCCCGACATTTGCCATCAAGGGCGAGGACAGCGAGACCTACTACTCGCATATCAACTCGGCGCTCGACACCAAGCCGCACATCACGATGGACGACGGCGCCGATCTCGTAGCGACGCTTCACTCCGACCGCACCGACGCCCTCGGAGGACTTATCGGCGGCACTGAGGAGACCACGACCGGCGTAATTCGCCTTCGCAGCCTCGCGGAGTCGGGACGGCTGAAGTACCCGATTGTCGCCGTCAATGACGCCGACACCAAGCACTTCTTCGACAACCGGTACGGCACGGGCCAGAGCACGCTCGACGGCATTACCCGCGCAACGAACATCCTCTGGGCAGGCAAGAACGTGGTCGTAGCCGGTTACGGCTGGTGCGGTCGCGGCGTAGCCCTGCGCGCGCGTGGCATGGGCGCGCATACCATAGTGACCGAGGTGGACCCCATTCGCGCACTGGAAGCCGCAATGGACGGACATCAGGTTATGAGCATGGACGAAGCCGCGAAGGTCGGCGACATCTTCATCACCCTCACCGGCGGCATGAAGGCAGTCGGACGGCAGCACATTGAGGCGATGAAGGACGGCGCGCTGATGGCTAACAGCGGCCACTTCAACGTGGAGATCGACATCCCCTCCCTTGAAGAGCTTGCGGACGGCAAACAGGAAGTGCGTGCCTTCGTGGACGAGTACCTTATGGGTGACGGCAGGCGACTCTACCTCCTGGGTGAAGGACGCCTGATAAACCTTGCCGCCGCCGAGGGGCATCCCTCCGCAGTGATGGACATGAGCTTCGCAGACCAGGCACTTTCCGCCGAGCATCTCGCCCAGTTCGCGCACTCCCTCAAGCCGCAGGTGTACGACGTGCCCCGCGACATCGACGAGGAGGTTGGACGCCTGAAGTTGCTCTCAATGGGCATCACAATCGACACATTGACAGCTGAGCAAGAAGAATATCTGGCAAGTTGGGAAGTAGGAACGTGAGCAACCCTTCTTTCGATGATGCCGTTTATGGGCAGCCCACTGAGTCGCTTCCGGCGTACCCGAACTGCTTCGGCTGTGGCGAGAACAATCCGATCGGTTTGCACCTCACCTACCGCAAGGAGGGCGATGCGATCGTTACGGACTTCATGCCCGGAGGCGCGCATGAGGGCTGGCCCGGCATCGTCCATGGGGGCATAATCGCCACGCTGCTCTACGAGGTCATGGAGAACTTCGCGTACCAAAACGGCACCGTAACCATGATGCGCAATATGGATGTAAGGTTCCGCAGACCCGCCAGCATCGGCAAGCGCATTACGGGAATCGCTCGGCTGGAGCGTAGCACAGACCGCGAATTTTCCATATACGCGACTCTGGTCCAGAACAACATCGTCGCTGAAGGCAGCGCCCAGCTCATCTCCCTCCGGGACGATCAGATCGCCAGGCTGGGCATAGACTAGAAATCGGATCTATCTGAAACATCCTGTAACTTCGGATTCTGCCAGGAGTAGAAAATTGAGCCATACCTTTACAGACTCTGCCTCGTACCTGTTCACTTCCGAATCGGTCACAGAGGGACACCCTGATAAGCTCTGCGACCAGATATCGGACGCGGTGCTCGATGCCATCATCGCCGACGACCCCAGGGCGCGCGTCGCCTGCGAGGTCTGCACCACCACCGGCCTCGTCGTCGTCATGGGTGAGATTACCACCGATACCTATGTGGACATCGCCACCATCGTCCGCGACACAATCCGGGACGCCGGTTACATAGACTCCAGCTACGGATTCGACTACCAGTCCTGCGGCGTAACCGTCTCCGTTCACGAGCAGTCCCCGGACATCCAGCAGGGCGTTGACCGCGCCATCGAGGTGCGCAGCGAAAACGAAGGCCTGTATGACGACCTCGAATCGGTCGGCGCGGGCGACCAGGGCATGATGGTCGGCTTTGCCTGCAACGAGACGCCGGAACTGATGCCTCTCCCGATCTCCTTGTCCCATAAACTCTGCAATCGCATGGCGCAGCTCCGCAAGGAAGGCACGCTGAAGTACCTCCGACCTGACGGCAAGTCGCAGGTCACCGTCGAGTACGAATACGGTGTGCCCAAGCGCGTTCACACCGTCGTCATGAGCACCCAGCACAGCGAGGACGTTGAGCAGGATCAGATTGCCCGCGACCTTATCGAGCACGCGGCAAAGGCAATCATCCCCGAGCATCTTCTCGACGACGACACCCAGTACTGGATCAACCCATCCGGCCGCTTCGTAACCGGCGGCCCCGTGGGCGACACCGGCCTGACCGGTCGCAAGATTCTCGTGGACACATACGGCGGCTTCGCCCGGCACGGCGGCGGCGCGTTCTCGGGCAAGGACCCGACGAAGGTTGACCGCTCCGCAGCCTACGCGGCACGCTATGTCGCCAAGAACTGCATCGCCGCCGGATTCGCGGATCGCATGGAGGTCATCGTCTCCTACGCCATCGGCAAGCGCGAGCCGACTTCCATCTCGATTGAGACATTCGGCAGCGGCAAGATCGCCGACGAGAAGATCGAAAAGCTCATCAGTGAGCACTTCGACCTGACGCCCGGCGGCATCATCCGTGACCTCGAACTGCGCCGCCCGATATTCAAGCAGACGGCGACATACGGGCACTTCGGCCGCGACGACCTCGATCTCCCCTGGGAGCGCACCGACAA
>CAZWDM010000059.1:9335-11420 GCA_964632415.1 uncultured Dehalococcoidia bacterium
CATACGGGCACTTCGGCCGCGACGACCTCGATCTCCCCTGGGAGCGCACCGACAAAGCTGACAAGCTCCGCAAAGCCGCCGGCATCTAAAGAGTCCCTTCCCCCTTGATGGGGGAAGGTTAGGATGGGGGTGATAACATATGAGATTATCCACAAGGGTTTCTCATTATGTCCCCTCCCCCTCAGGGGGATGGTTAGGCAGGGGGCAAGTAACATCCCATACATCCTGCCCAGCGATGTTAGACTAATACCATGCCCATAAAATTCGGAACAGACGGCTGGCGCGCCATCATCGCCGAGGACTTCACGTTCGACAACGTGCGCCTCTGCGCGCAGGGTGCCGCCGACCTCATGAAGTTCCACAGCCTGGCGTATCGCGGCTTCATGGTCGGCTACGACACACGCTTCGGTTCCGCCGAGTTCGCAGCCGCCGTCGCCGAGGTAACAACCGCCAACGGCATCCCCACATACCTGTGCGACAGGGCGGCGCCCACCCCCGTCGTCGCATACAACCTCGTCGCGAGGGACGCCGGCGCGGGCGCGGTCATCACCGCGAGCCACAATCCCGCCGCATACAACGGCTTCAAGTACAAGCCCGACTACGGCGGCAGCGCGTCCCCCGAAATCGTGGCTGAACTGGAGTCTCGCATAGCGGCTGCCGAATCATCCGGCGGTGTGCAGCGCATGCCGCTCGCGCAGGCTGACGCCGGCGGCTTGCTCGAAACATTCGACCCCGAACCCGACTACCTGAACCACATCGCCTCATTCGTTGACCTGGCAGCAATCCGCAACGCCGGACTGGACATCGTAGTCGACTCCATGCACGGCGCGGGCGCGGGATATCTCGCAAACCTGCTGTCCGGCGGCTCCACTCGTGTCATCGAGATTCGCAGCGAGCCAAACCCCGCGTTCCCCGGCATGGCGCAGCCCGAGCCGCTAGCCCACAACCTTGAGCCGCTCATCCACGAGCTTGGCGACAGGACCGCCGACCTAGGTCTTGCCACCGACGGCGACGCGGACAGGCTCGGCGTGGTGGACGACGATGGCGAGTTCCTCACAACCCTCCAGACCTTCGCCCTCCTCTGCATGCACCAGCTCGAAACGCTCGGCAGGCGCGGCCCCCTCGTTCGCTCCATCACCATGACCGGCATGATTGACAAGCTCGGCGCAATCTACGACGTCCCAGTTCACGAAACGCCCGTCGGCTTCAAGTACCTCGGCCCCGTCATGATGAGCACGGACGCCTTGATTGCGGGAGAAGAAAGCGGTGGATACGCCTTCCAGGGCAATGTGCCCGAACGCGACGGCATCCTCAGCGGCCTGATGCTCCTCGACCTCATGGTCAAGACCGGTCTGGGCATTCAGGACCTTCTCGGCGAGCTGGAAGACGCAGTAGGCCCCCACCATTACGACCGCCTCGACCTGCACTTCGACCCCGACCTGCGAGACACCATCCTCTCCCGACTTCAGGGTCCCGCGCCGTCGTTCATCGGAGGCAAGCAGGTAGAGCAAGTGGACACCCAGGACGGCTTCCGCTACCTGCTGGAAGGTGGCTACTGGGCGCTCATCCGCTTCTCCGGCACCGAACCCCTCCTCCGCATCTACGCCGAAGCCGAATCCCCCGACGACGTCCAGATCCTCCTGGCCGAAGCGCGCGACCTCGCGGGCGTGTAGCCTGATCGTCAGTCGAGAATGACGCTCAGAATCAGCGCCAGCAAGATAGTCAGCATACCGCCCATCATCCAGTACAGAAGCTTGTTGATCTCCCTCAACACTTCCGCCTTGAACTCTTGCAAGTCGGCCTTTACAAGATAAACATCGGCTTTGGTGGCGAGGTGCTCATATGCGCCTTCCAGCCTGCTAACTCTTTCCTCAGTGGTAGTCATCTGTGAATTCCTTGTTAACTGTTCCGCTCGCCCTTGTATGTCGTAGTCGAATCAATGTCAGAATATCAACTCTAAGATGAGAGTCAGCAATATCGCACCCATCCCACCCAACATCACCCATAACAGCTGATTGCATCGGCTGTTCATCTCCCTCAGCAAGTCCACCTTCAATTCCTGCAAGTCGGCTTTGGTGGCGAGGT
>CAZWDM010000059.1:11520-15591 GCA_964632415.1 uncultured Dehalococcoidia bacterium
ATCTCCCTCAGCAAGTCCACCTTCAATTCCTGCAAGTCGGCTTTGGTGGCGAGGTGCTCATACGCGCCTTCCAGCCTGTTAAGGCGTTCTTCAGGGGTGGACAATGCATTCACCTATTTGGTTCATGTTTAGCAAATAATGCCTCAATCGCTTAAAGTGTAGATTTTATTCCTTATGCAAACAAGGCTTGCCGCAACTATCGAAGAGCGAGGCTTGAATTCAGAAGTGTTATCATATCTACGGCTTTACGATTAGAATTGCATGAGAAACTTCCCGACATCGTCCCCATGACCATCCTCACCGCCACAAACCTAACCCTCCTCTACGGCGAAATCGAAATCTTCGCCAACCTCGACCTGCAGATCGACGAGCGCGACCGCATCGGCATCGTCGGTCCTAACGGCGCGGGCAAGACATCCCTCATCCGCATACTCGCCGGCGAACTGGAACCCAACGGCGGCACCGTCACCTGGCAGCGCGGCGCCCGCATCGGCTACGTGCCCCAGACACCCAGCCAGGCTCCCGAAGGCACCGTCAACGACGAGGTCATGCAGGCATTCACTCGCCTCCGACAGGTCGAAGACGAGCTCGCGACCAGTGCGCTCGATATTCAGGTTGCGAACGATGAATCGCGCGGCAGTGCAGAACGCCGATACGATTCCCTGCTGCGCGAATTCGAGGCTCTTGGCGGCTACGACTACGAGCACCGGATGGAGTTGGTCCTGGACGGAGTTGGCCTGCCCGCCGACACCCTCGCAACCGCCGCCTCGGACGCAAGCGGCGGCGAACGCACCCGCGCCGCGCTCGCCCGGGCGCTTCTGTCCGATCCCGACTTCCTCATCCTCGATGAGCCGACCAACTACCTTGATTTTGGCGGGCTTGACTGGCTCGAAGACTTCCTTTCAGGCTTCAGCGGCGGCTTCATGGTCGTATCCCATGACCGTTATTTCCTCGACAAGGTGGCGACCCGCATCCTGGAGATCGACAACGGCAACCTGCGGTCTTTTCCCGGCAACTACTCGAAGTACCGCGCCCTCAAGGAAGAGCAGCGCCGGCGCCAGCTCATCGAGTACGAGCGCCAGCAGGAGTACATAGCCCGTGAGGAGAACTTCATCCGCCGGTACAAGGCAGGCCAGCGCGCTCGCGAAGCACGCGGCAGGGCAACACGCCTCGAACGACTGGAGCGCATCGAAAAGCCGCAGGCAAACGAAGAAGTCCACCTCGGCACGCTCAGCACGTTCCGCACGGGGCAAATCGCCGTCAGGACCAGCAAGCTCGCCGTCGGCTTCCAGCAGAACGGGCACGGTGTGCAGCTCCTGGACGTAGCCGACACGCAGCTCGAACGCGGCTCCCGCACCGCCATAATCGGCAGCAACGGCATCGGCAAGACCACCCTCCTGAAGACTCTGCTGGGCGATACACCGCCAATTGCCGGCAGCACAAGCCTCGGCTACAACGTCGAGCCGGGCTACTACTCGCAGGGCAGCGTTGACCTGCCGCAGCACTCGACCGTCCTGAACGCGCTCATTGACGCCCGAAACCTGCAGATCCCCGAGGCTCGCAACTACCTCGCGCGCTTCCTGTTCCGGGGCGACGACGTCTTCAAGTCCACATCCGCGCTCAGTGGCGGCGAGCGCAGCCGTCTTGCACTGGCGCGCCTGCTCATCACCGAGCCGAACCTGCTCATCCTGGACGAGCCCACAACCCACCTCGACATACCCAGCCGCGAGGCGCTCGAAAGCCTTCTCGACAGCTATGGCGGAACGATGCTGTTCGTCTCCCACGATCGCCGCCTGATTTCACTGCTCGCAACCCAGCTCTGGATAGTCGAGGACGGCGAGGCGAAACTTTTCAGGGGTGACTTCGAGGAATGGATGCGCTTCCGCCGGAGCGCAGAGCAGATTCCCGCTCAGACGCCCGACAGGCTCGAACACAAACCGCGCAGCCGGCAGTCCGACAGGCAGCGGCGTACCTCAGCAGCGCAGAAGCGCGCAAAGCAGGCGCGCATCAGAGATCAGGAAGAGCTGATAACCAGCCTTGAGGCTCAGTTGGCAGACATCGATGCGGCTCTGCGATCAGCCACCGAGCGCCAGAATGTGGACGAAATCACCCGCCTCGGCAACGAGTACAACGCGACCCAGACCCGCCTTGACCAAGCCTGGGAAGATCTGGCGGAAGTTTCCTAGATTCTATTCCCGAACGGCGTGTCAACTCGTGCCCCCATACCCCCGCACCGCATCCTCATACGCTTCCGGCGTGTTCAGGTCCAGCCTTATCTGTGGATCATCCAGCGCGTACTCCTGCACGCTGTCACGGTGCGCAAGGAACACCTCGCGTATTCCCTGCTTCTCCTCGGAAATGGCAGCAAGCTCCTCCCGCAGCGACGCCGCAAAGATCAGGGGATGTCCTCCGTGCCCTTCATAGCGCGGTGATGTTATCAGGTAATCGCCGGATACATGCGCGCCCACCACGGCTGACACGATTGACGTGGTGCGCGGCTGGTCAACCGCAAGCAGAAGAATGGCGTCGGCGTCCGCGCTGATTGCGCTCAGCCCCGCCTTGATGGAGGTCGTCTTGCCCCGCAGATAGTCGGGGTTCACCACGCACCGCGCACCTGTGCAGGCCACTCGCGCCGCCACCGCATCAGCCTCATGCCCCACCACGACCACAACCTCGGAGACGCCGCCATCGAACAGCGCGCGAATCTGGTATTCCACGAGTGTTGTGCCGCGCCACGGCAGCAACGGCTTCGACCGCCCCATGCGTCGTGACTCGCCTGCCGCCGTGAGAATGGCCGAAATGCCGGGCATCGCCTAGTCTGCCGCTGGCACCGCCGCGCCGTGCTTCTCCTCGATGCGGCTCATCAGGCGCTCTTCGAGCTTCATCACGCTGCCTGTGCCGCCCAGACGGAACATCAGCACCTCGGACATAATGCTCACGGCGATCTCTTCCGGCGTGCGCGCTCCGATATCCAGACCGATGGGCGCGCGCAGCTCGCGTATGCGCTCATTTGAGATGCCCATTCGCAGCAGGTCCTCGTAGATGAGAATTATCTTGCGCTTGCTACCCAGCAGCCCCACATACTTCGCGGATGTCCTCGCCGCAGCCGCAAGCGCGACGTTGTCGTACCGGTGCCCTCGTGTCGCCACGATGATGAAGGTGTTCGGGTTGATGGGAAGCTCGGCCAGTGCGTCTTCGGGCTTCTTGGCAATGATGATGTCCGCCTCCGGGAAGCGCTCGGCGTTGGCGAACTCCTCGCGGTCGTCCGTAACGAACACGCGGAACCCAAGCGTCTTGGCGAGAGGTGCTATCGAATTGGAGACATGCCCGCCGCCGCATAGCACTAGCTGCGGTGGGGTGGTGTAGGCTTCGATGAAGTACTCGGCGCCGCCTCCGGTCACGACATACTTGTTCTTGCCGTGCACCATCAGCTCGAACGCCTCTTCGACCGCGCCCTCATCCAGTTCGGGGCTGCCCAGAGAGCCGACCGTCGTTCCGTCCTGCCGGATGAACATCTTCGCGCCGATAGTCGCTGCCGACCCGTCGCCCCCGCGTATCAGGCTCGCAAGCGCGACTGCGTCGCCGCCTGTATAGGCGTCCTCGATCTCCTTCGCAAAGTCCAGGTACTCGCCCGGCTCGTAAACCGGATCTATCAGGAAGAACATCGTCCCGCCGCAGATCAGCCCGTCTTCCGCGGCAAGGTCCTCGTTCAGCTCGTATTCCCGGTACTCCGCGGTGCCGCCGCTCTTCAGCAGCTCGCTCGCCGCAAACCAGATGTCCCCCTCGACGCATCCGCCGCCCAGCGTGCCCACGCCGCTCCCGTCGCTTCGCACCAGCAGCTTCGACCCCGGCTTCTGCGGCGTCGAACCCTTCGTGCCAATTACCGTAGCGACGACTACCGGCGTTTCGCTCTCCAGCTGCCTTACCGCTTCATTGAAGACTACCTGCATTCTGCACCGCCTTTTGACCACTTCCAAGAGTCCCTTCCCCCTGAGGGGGAAGGTTAGGATGGGGGTGAACTAATGGTTCGCTCGATTACAGATTATCAATTTGAGCCATTCAATGCAATTG
>CAZWDM010000059.1:15691-16817 GCA_964632415.1 uncultured Dehalococcoidia bacterium
ACATCGTAGGTCGCGAACCGTGACAGCGTCCCATCACCCTCGATCCGGTACGCAGCAAGCCTACCCGTATCAAGTCCCGCGGCATACAGGAACTGCCCGCTCGGATCAATTGTGAACGCACGCGGCACCGCCTCGCTGTCCGCATGCCCTATCGCCGTCAGCGCCCCGCTCTCCGCGTCCACGCTGAAGCCCGCGATGCTGTTATGCCCCCTGTTCGGCGCGTACAGGAACTCACCCGACGGCGCGATCTGTATCTGCGAGCAGCTGTTCCGCTCCGTAAAGCCCTCAGGCAGCGTGGAAACAGTCTGGAACGCGCTCAGCGTGCCGCGTTCCCCATCGAAATTGTAAGCAGTAACACTGCAACCCTGCTCGTCCGAGAAATACAGGATGTCCTTGCTAGGATGGAAGCAGAAATGTCTCGGTCCCAGCTCCGCGTCCATCTCGACCCTCGCCGGATCGTTCGGCGTGATGTGCCCCGTCTCCGCATCGAACCTGAACTGGAATATCGCATTCGGCCCCGTGCCGCCGGATATATGTGGCACAAACGCGAACCTGTTCGACCGATCCGTCTGCATCGAGTGCGCGCCCTTCGCCGTAGCCAGCCATTCGACCGGCGGCGTTGTCGCCGCGCCGTCATCCCCGATGGCGTGCACCGCGCACAACCCACCCTCATAGTATGCCGACAGCAGAAATCGCCCGGCACGGTCCGTCGCCAGGTAGCAAGGATCACTCTCTATCGCCACATCGCCCAGGTGCGCCAGCTCGCCGCCGTCACCTATCTCGTAAGACGAAATCGCGATCTCGTCCCGACACCCCACATACATCCTGTCGCCCGCAGGATTCACCGCAAGCGGCGCGGGACGAGCGGCAGTCCCCACATCCCCGATGTGTGTCAGCTCCCCGGTCGCCTCATCCATCTCATACCGGGCGATCCTGTCTTCCCCCGACAGCGTGATGTACATCTGCATGGCCATTGTTGTCCGCTCCAATTCCCTAGATTCCGTCTATCGCAAAATGCCGCCAGGCCCCGCCGCAATTCCCGCGAACGCAGGCATCCGGCCCGGCACCTGCCCGCCAATACCGGAAGCCTTGCTCACGGCGTCTCCTCGTACTCCACGCCCTCAGG
>CAZWDM010000060.1:0-16222 GCA_964632415.1 uncultured Dehalococcoidia bacterium
CCCCTGTCGGCGAGGACATTGGCGTCGAGTTCAGCGATAGCAGCCCGCGCTGCGCCCGGCCCGGAATCGAGTGAAAGGCCGACTTCGGTGGCAAGTTCCTTGTGCTCTTCGTCGGACTGCCGCAGCCAGCGCCCGAAGTCCGCCTGCAGGTGGTCGGGCACGCCGCCCCAGTCCTGCAGAAGCTGCTCGTATGCTCCGATGCGACCCTGGATGTAAGGCTTGTCCGGTCCGAAGAAGGTCTTCATGGATTCAGCAGCGAGCTCCTTCGCATACTGGTCGTCATTGTCACAGAAGCCGTGTACGTTGTTGCCCCAGAAATTCGTGATGAACGCGCCCGCGGGCTCGGCGTCCTTCAGCGCGTCGCGGTAAATGTTCACCTTGTCCTTCAGAACTTCCACGGCGTACGAAGCGGATGACAGCACTCCTATTCCATTGTGCGCAGCCAGCCGGAAGCTGTCCTCGGAGGTGCAGGCAACATACATGCGTGGGTGCGGCTTCTGATAGGTCTTCGGAAGCACGCGGCGAGACGGCACGTTCCAGAACTTGCCCTCGTACTCGAACTCATCCGACTGCCAGATCTTCGGCAAAATAGAGAGTGATTCGCTCCACATCTCACGCGTGTCGCGCGGATCGACACCCAGGCCAAGCTGCTCGTAGGCATTCGAGCGCCCGGTGCCGAACTCGACGCGGCCGTCCGTGAGCTGGTCAACCATGGCGACACGCTCCGCGATCCTGACGGGATGCGCATGCGGCAGTATGGACACGCCGAAGCCGATGCGAATCTGCTTCGTAATCTGGCTCAGCGCGCCGAACAGTACCTCCGGGCACGGCGAGCCGGAGAATCCGGTCAGGAAGTGATGCTCGACGAACCAGAGGGCGTCAAATCCCACCTGGTCCGCCAGTTCGCACTGCTCAAGCGTTTCCTTGTATAGAGTATTCCAGTCAATCTCGGTTCCCTGGAACGGGCGCTGCGTCTCATATAGCAATCCGAACTGCATGGCGATTTCTCCTTTCGGATGCGGTTGTCGTTTTAGATGCGCGAATTATACTTGCATTCTTGAACAAGGTAAAACCGCCCAAGAGCGGCGGGACGCAGCAGGGTATGACGTCATATCCCTTGCCCGGAGAATATGGGCCCTGACGGTCGCAGAGTCCAAGCCCGAGCGTAATCTGGCACATCCGATCGGAGACTGCCAATTGAGCATCTTCATGTGCTATACTGCGCCCAAAGTCAGCACAGCATAAATTGACCTTTCCGCGCCTTGGACAAGCGAGACGCGAAAGAGCCGAAGGAGGGCATCATGGTCGTCAAGACAACGCAAGAAGTAGAACAGATTGCACACCTAATGCGCCGCGCCGGTTTTGGCGCGACCCGAGACGAACTTGATGACCTTGAATCCCAGGGCTACGAGGCGGTAGTTGCCGACCTGATTAGCCCAAGCGACACGTCGGCAATGCCGGACGACATCATCAGGCGCTACCACCACGAACAATCAGGCATGATGGGGCAAGTCAACCCGGCTGCGTACTGGCTTTACAAGATGATATCCACAAAGGCGCCGCTCATCGAGAAGATGGCGCTCTTTTGGCACAACGTGTTCGCCACGGGATATCCCAAGATTACCCAGGGCAAGGTGCTCAACGACCAGATCCGCATGTTCCGCAGGTATGGCATGAGTAACTTCAGGACGCTGCTCATAGAGCTGTCGAGAGACCCTGCGATGATTGTCTGGCTGGATAACCATGACAATCACAAGGGCGCAATAAACGAGAACTACGGGCGCGAACTGCTGGAACTATTCAGCATGGGTGTGGGCAACTACTCGGAAGAGGACATCAAGGAAGCCTCCCGCGCATTCACCGGCTGGACGCTCGGCAACACCGAGTATATGGCGCTTCGTGGGGAGCGAGACTCCATCTGGCCCTATGGCAGAATAGCCTGGCACTTCGAGTACAAGCCGGAAGATCACGACGAAGGACAAAAGACCTTCCTCGGTCAGACGGGCAACTTCAATGGCGAGGACATCATCGACATCATCTGCCAGCAGGAGGCAACCGCCCGCTTCATATCCCGACACCTGTACGACTTCTTCGTGGCGGAAGAGCCACCTGTGCCAGCATGGCCCTACTCACCGCCACGCGATGAGGACGCCATACAGACACTTGTGGACGCCTACTTCGACAGCGGTTACGAAATCTCCGCCATGCTTGAAGCGCTGTTCACTTCCGACTTCTTCAAGAGCGACGAGGACATCCGATTCGTCAGGGTGAAGAGCCCGGCGGAGCTTGTCGCCAGCACCTTGCGTCTGACAGGCGAGTTTGAGCGCAGGCCTCGCCGCGAGATACTCGACAGGGCAATGCAGATGCAATACATGGGGCAGCAGCTCAATAACCCGCCCAGCGTCGAGGGCTGGCACCAGGGCATGGAATGGATCGACACCGGAACGCTTGTCGAGCGCCTGAACTTCGCCACCCAGCAGGTCGGAGATGTTAGCAAGCCCGGTGTGAGGGCAATGATCCGCCGCGTAGCCTCCGAGAGCGACGGGCTGATCTCTTCCGCGAGGCTGGTGGACGCCTGCCTTGACGCGATGGGGGTGGTTGCGGTCTCTGAGGACACCCGGGAAGTGCTCGAGAACTTCTCGGCGAATCTCGGCGACCTGGAAGTCAGCTCGGACAATCTCAGCGAATACGCTGAGCAGCGAATAACCCAGATGTTCCAGATGGTGGCCGCTTCGCACGAGTTCCAGCGGGCGTAGCAGTTTCCCGGCCTGTAACGGTTCATTAGCAGGACAACAAACGTGAAGGGCATCCCGCCTCCATCCGCGAGGCGAGATGCCCGATACATAGAGTGTAAGTGATATGACGCAGACACTCACGCCCCCCGCAGAGGCATCGAAGGCGGTCGAGGCCGAACCCTTCGTCATCAAGTTCAAGCCGCTCACCGAAATGACCGTCGAGCAGTTTGAGCAGTTTTGCGCGCTCAATGACATCCTGCGCATCGAGCGCACTTCAAAAGGTGAAATCATCCTAATGCCTCCAACTCACGGATATACAGGCAATAGCAACGCAAAGATCAACACACAGTTGGGCATTTGGTCTGAAGGCGATGGCAACGGCGAGTACTTTGACTCATCGACCGGGTTCAAGCTGCCAAATGGCGCGCTGCGCTCACCGGATGCCTCTTGGATCAGCAACTCACGCCTGGAAGCGCTGACACCGGAACAGCGCAGCGGCTTCTACGACATCTGCCCGGACTTTGTAATTGAACTGCGCTCAAGTTCCGACAGCCTCAGTATGCTCCAGGACAAGATGCGGGAATACGTGGAAAACGGAACGAAGCTCGGATGGCTGATAGACCCTCTGGCAAGCCCAAAGTGTGTGTACATATACCGTCCGCAAGCCGAAGTTGAAGCAATGAAAGACCCCGATGCCATATCAGGAGAGCCGGAACTGTCCGGTTTCACCCTGCAAATGGAGCGCATCTGGAACACACCTGCATAGTTGAAGCCCTTTAGCCACAATCGAAGTATCCGGGGTTCCCGGAGCACAGTCGAGATCTAACGAGAGGTGAAATGATGACCACTGCACAGAAGACGGACTTTCTGAAGTACAGCCATTCCATCGGCCTCTCGACGATGACCGGCCGCGGGTTCTACTATCCGGTGGACACGGCCTTCGACGACGAGGGTAAAATCTATACGGTTAGCCGGTCCCTCGATGGCGACAACCGAGGTCTGCGCGTTACCATCTATGATTCCGACAGCAACTATTACGACATGTTCGGCGAGTATGGCGAGGGAGACGGGCAGTTCATCTGGCCCACAGCGATAGCGCGAGACAGCGCGGGCAACACCTATGTGGCGTGCGAATACCTGAATCGCATAGCCCGGTTCGATCCGTCCGGCAAGCCAATGGCCGGCTGGGGTACTCTCGGCTCGGCCGAAGGCGAAATGGACGGCCCCTCCGGGCTGGCCATGGACGGCGATGACAATCTCCTTGTCGTGGACCACCATAACAACAGGGTGCAGAAGTTCACCCGCGACGGCCATTTCCTGAGTTCATTCGGCTCCGCGGGAAGCGGCGAAGGGCAGTTCGATCTTCCCTGGGGAATATCCCTGGATCGGGAAGGCCACATATATATTGCGGACTGGCGCAATGACCGCATCCAGAAATTCACGCCGTCCGGAGAATTCATCGCCAGTTTCGGCGAGTCGGGGCGCGGCGAGGGGCAGTTCCACAGGCCTGCCAGCGTAACAGTTGACGACGATGGCTACATGTATGTCGCAGACTGGGGGAACGAGCGCGTTCAGGTGCTGGATTCTGACGGCAACTTCGTTCAGAGCCTGAGGGGTGAGGCCACCGATTCCAGATGGGCAGACGCCTTCCTTGAAATCAATATCGAAGAGGCCGCTGCTCGCGCCGGCTCTGACCTTGCCAAGACTGACATCGAGTACTTCAACGACGACCCACACGAGGAATCGTCCCACATCGAGAAGTTCTTCTGGGCGCCGACATCAATTAAGCTCGACAATGATGGTAGAGTCCTTGTCACGGAGAGCAACCGCCATCGCGTGCAGATATATGCACGCAACCAGGGCTGAATCCTTGAATGCTGCATTCTTTCTTGTCTTCACGCTACCTCGGTAGGGTATAATTGGTCTGAATCCCGGAAGTAGCGTAGGAAAGATCATCACACAGTATTCAGAGTCCATTCTAAAGGTTATACCCCTCGGCGGCCTGGGCGAGATCGGCCAGAACATGATGGTCCTGGAGTACGATGACGACATCATCGTCATCGACGCCGGTCTGCTATTTCCCGAAGAAGATATGCCGGGTGTCGACCTTGGTATCCCTGACATCACATATCTCGTGGAAAACAGGGACAGGGTTCGCGCCATACTGATCACACACGGTCATGAAGACCACATAGGCGCACTCCCCTTCGTTCTTCCTGAACTGGATGTCCCTGTATACGCGTCCAGGCTCGCTCACGGCCTCATCTCAGTGAAGCTTCGCGAGCGCGGCCTCATCAGGGACGCCAGGCTGAATGTGATCGAGCCACATTCCCCATTCAGGCTGGGCTGCTTTCAGATCGAGTTCTTCCGAGTCTGCCACTCCATTCCGGACGCAATGGGCATCGCGATCACTACGCCAATTGGAACCGTAATCCACACCGGCGACTTCAAGATCGACCACACGCCCGCCGACGGCCAGTCGATGGACCTCGCTGCCATCGCGAAACTGGCCGGAGATGGCGCCCTGCTCCTTTGCTCCGATTCCACCTACGCCGAGGTAAAGGGCTACACGGAATCTGAGCAGGTAGTGGGCGAATCACTTGACCGCGTTATCGCCGAAGCGCCGGGACGGGTAATGGTCGCCACATTCGCGTCGCTCATCTCGCGTATGCAGCAAGTTATTGATGCTGCAGTTCGCCACAACCGCAAAGTTACCGTGGTCGGCAGAAGCATGAGCAACAATGTCAAGATGGCGACCAAAATGGGCTATCTCAAAGCGCCGCCCGACACGATCGTAAATATGAACGAAGCTCGACGGCTTCCCCAGGACCGAGTGATAATAATGGCGACCGGCAGCCAGGGAGAGCCGACTTCCGCGCTTGTACGAATTTCCAATGGCGTTCATCGGGACATCGAAGTGGAGCAGGGCGATACCGTTGTCATATCCGCATCACCTATTCCCGGGAACGAGACCACGGTTTCCAGAACAATCAACAACCTGTTCCGGCAGGGAGCAAATGTGATATACAGTCGCATTGCCAATGTGCATGTGCATGGTCACGCCAGTCAGGAGGAACTCAAGACGATGCTAAGCCTCGTCAATCCTCGCTTCTTCGTGCCGATTCACGGGGAACGCCGACATCTGGTGGCGCACGCAGACATCGCTCAGTCGATGGGGATGCACGAAGATGACACCTTCGTGCTGGAAGACGGTGATGTCCTTGCACTGACTCCTGAAGAAGGCATCGTAATCGACAAGGTTGCCGCAGGGCACGTATTCGTCGATGGGAGAACGCTCTGGGAGATGGATAGCAGCGTCTTTGCCGAACGAAGGAGACTTGCAAGAGATGGAATCGTCGTCGTTGTAGCCACTCTCAGCGCGAGCACATGCGAAGTTCTTACCGACCCGGAATTGGTCTCGTCCGGATTCATAGAGTTGGACGAATCCTTAGAACTTTTTGAAAAAACGTCAAAAGAGGTACTGACTTTACTAGAAGAAATGGGCGCCTCGGCCTTAACTTTAGATAAGACAAAGGCAAGGGTCAGGGATTCAATCTCCAAGTTTCTACATAAAGAAACTGGCAGGCGTCCGACAGTTCTCGCGGTAATTGAGTACATTTAGGCCGCTCCAAGAACACAGGAGCAACTCTATCCCGTCCGCCAAGGGTGATTTTGTCGCCTGACCCGCTTCTCTTGAAATAGACGCAACTGTTTCATCAGGTGAGGTCAGGCATAGATGGCAGACAGTACGATCACTGCGGCACCCAAAGCAGCGGGCATTCCCTCTAAGGCTCTGCACCTGCTTACCAAGGTGACCTGGTACGAATTCCTGGCGGTGCCCGTTATAGCGGTCGTAGCTGCGGTCTTCTGGTTCAAAGAAGCCATTGCCGATGCATTCTGGGAAGCGCAGGAGCGCACAACCAGCTCACTTGGTCTGGGCATGATGCCGCTGGGTATATGGGCCGGAGTGTTCGTGGCGGCAATGATGCTGAAGCCCAGCCTGTTCCGTCACTACAGGTACTGGCTTGCATCGGCACTCCTTGTCCTTCTCGCACTAGGAGCATTATCCCTGTTCAAGCCTCTCGACGGGCCACTCGCCTGGTTTACGCTTGACGGTTACGTCTCACTCGGCGGAACGGTCGGCGAGACGATAGCAGGACCGGTACTGTGGCAGCAGATTCTCAGGCTCGGCTCGCTGGCGATCCTTGCGATATCCGTCCTCTCGCCGGCATTCGCAGCGCTGATAGCCATTGCGACAGGTCGCCTGGTCACTTACGCCTGTATCGGCATTCTCCTGATTGCCAGGGGAGTCGGCAGCGCCTTCCAGCGCAAGGACCGCAAGCAGGAGCAGGAGCAGATTGCACCCGATGAAATCGCAGGAGCGCCGGTGAACGCCGTCTCCGGCTTAGACAACGCTGAGCCGTATTCTGAGATCGACGAGGCAGAGGATCTCACTCAGCGCCCCGCGTCCAAGTTCAAGATGGCTCTTGCCACGGCCCCACTTTCGATTGAATCCACCATGAGCGAAGCGGCGTCCGACCGTGCCTCACCGTACGGCGGTCCGACGGATGACTTCGCCGCCGAACAACGCAACCGAGAGGAAACCGACATGCAAGCCAATACGGACTTCGACTTTGGATTCTCCCCAGCAGTAAGTGGGATCGCCCTCGCCGATTCAGAAGCCGATACGTACGGCATAAGCCTTGACCAGGATAACGGCTATGACTTTGACGATGAAGATGTCCTTCAGTCGGATGACTTCGAAGATGTCTATGAGGATGACATTGGCGGCCGATTCCAGGAGATTGAGAACCTGACGGAAGCACGGCCTGCCCCTGTCGAGGAAGAGACGGGCCCGCCGGGCCTTTCAGTCCGCCTTCTTGGCAGGAACAGGGAGGAGTGGGCGAAGCCGACAATCGAGATGCTGGAAGGGGTTCAGGATCGCGGAGTCCCGGAAGACCAGATCCGTGAGACCGCCGAAACCATACGGCAGACGCTTGCGGATTATGACATTGAGGTGGAGATCGGGAGCATCAAGTACGGGCCCACGGTCACAATGTACGGCATAATTCCGGGATGGATTAGAAGATTCAAGCAGGTCAAGCTCGAGGACGAACTCGGCAATCCCATACGCGACCAGAAGGGAAAGCAGATAGTCAAGCGCCAGGAACAGAAGACGCGCGTCAAGGTGGACAGCATACTCCAGCGTGAAAAGGACTTGTCCCTCGCGCTTCGCACTCCAAACCTTCGCATTGAAACGCCGGTCATGGGCAAGGCGCAGGTTGGGATCGAAATACCCAATCAGGAAGCGGCACCGGTTACCTTGCGGTCCATCATGGAGAGCCCTGAGTACCGGAACCTTCGGAAGAAATCAGACCTGCCTGTCGCGCTAGGCAAGGGCACCGGAGGCGAGAATATCGCGCTCGACCTGGCGAAGATGCCGCACCTGCTGATCGCCGGCGCCACTGGCTCCGGCAAGAGCGTCGCGCTGAATGCCATCGTCGCCGGGCTGCTCGTGGAGCGATCACCCTCCGAGCTCCGAATGCTGCTGGTGGACCCGAAGCGGGTCGAGTTGACTCCATACAACGGTATCCCGCACCTGCTCTGCCCCGTCATCGTGGAGGTTGACGAGGTCGTCGGCATGCTCAAGGGCGTCATCAATGAAATGATGAATCGATATCGCCAGATGGAAGAGGTCGGCGTCAGGAATATAGAGGCTTACAACAAGCGAATGCGCGACGACAAGATGCCTTTCCTGCTGGTGGTCGTCGACGAACTGGCGGACCTGATGATGACCGCTGCCTTCGACGTGGAGCAGTCGTTGTGCCGCCTTGCGCAGCTGGGCCGAGCGACGGGCATTCACCTTATCCTGGCGACGCAGCGTCCATCCGTGGACGTCGTTACCGGGCTGATCAAGGCGAACTTCCCGAGCCGAATCAGCTTCGGCGTAACGTCCCACATCGACTCGCGCACCATACTGGACACCAACGGCGCCGAAAAGCTGCTGGGCAAGGGCGATATGCTGTACCTGCCGAGGGATGCCGCTCGGCCGCTGCGCGCTCAGGGCGCGTTCATATCCGACAAGGAAATCGACAGCCTCATAAACTTCTGGCAGACGACGCCTCGTGGCTGGGTACCGAGTGTCGACCTCCGACCCGTGGCATCGGCTGAGTCAGACGATGTCGAAGCCGACGTGTCGTCATCGACAGACGCGCTCTTCGACAAGGCAGTGGAGCTCGCGCATACCCAGACGAAGCTGTCAACATCTCTGCTGCAGAGGCGCCTGAGAATCGGCTACCCACGAGCAGCAAGACTAATGGATGAGCTTGAAGAGAACGGTATAGTAAGTGCTGGTGACGGCTCCAAGTCAAGGGATGTTATAATCGGAAGTGCAGTGTAGTAGCTTTTCCAGGTCTTCCGAACATTTCAACAAGATTGATTGAAGTTCACCCCTGCCAGAAGACTCTTGAGCGAGCGCCTCACCCGACTAATACCCAGCAGGCAGCATACTGTGCATTGGCGCAGTGGTGGGAGGGCGTACAATGATGCGTAACTTTACAGGCATCGTCAGTTCCGTAATGAGCAACCGCAACGGTCACACGGAGCCGCCCATTCGCCAGGTCTGCCTTGTCTGCGACCAGAGCATGGCATTCTCCGACCTTTACGCCACTCTGCGCGTATGCCCGATATGCCGCTTCCACTATAGCCTGACCGCCCGCGAGCGCATCGAATCGCTGGCGGACCCCGAGAGTTTCCGCGAAATCAATCGCTCGATTTCTTCGCTCGACCCACTCTCATTCTCCACCCGAGGATCATACAAGCAGCGCATTTTCAGGGACCAGCGCCGCACGGGACTCACGGAGGCCGTGGTAACCGGCCGTTGCTCGATAAGCGGAAGCCCGGTGATGTTGATCGCGCTCGATTTCGGCTTCATGGGCGGCACCATGGGATGCGTCGTCGGCGAAAAGGTCGCGCTCGCACTGGAACAGGCCGCAAAGCGCAATCTGCCCGCAATCGCGGTGATCACCAGCGGCGGCGCGCGCTTCCAGGAAGGCGTGCTTTCGCTGATGCAGATGGCAAAGACTTCCATAGCCGCCGTCCGGCTCGCCAAGAAGGGACTTCCCTTCATCGTCGTGCTGGCGAACCCGACTACCGGCCAGACATACGCAAGCTTCGCGAGCCTGGCGGACATCATTATCTCCGAACCTGAAGCGATCGTAGGTTTCTCATCCGTTCGCGATCTGCAGGAATCTGCGGAAGACCCGCTCCCTAGCGGCTCTCAGACCGCCGAGGCACACTTCAGCAATGGACTCATAGACGGGATTGTGGATAGGTCGAAGCTGCGCTCCCTTCTGGCAATCATTCTCGACCTACTGGGGCAGCAGTATCGCCTGACCACATCAGACAAAGGCTCAAGGCGAACACTGGAGCCCCAGCGGACAGACGCCTGGGACTATGTTCAGCTTGCCAGGCACGAATACAGGCCCACGTCGTCAGACTTCATCGGAAGCATGTTCAGCAACTTCGTGGAGATTCACGGCGACCGAAGCGGTGACGACGATGAGTCAATCATCTGCGGATTCGGCCAGATGGGCGGCCTCACCGTCATGGCGATTGGACAGGAGCGGCGGAGGTCGGCGGTCCGAGGCATTTCCCCCGGAGGATTCCGCAAGGCGCAGCGCGCATTCGATATGGCTGGGAAGTTCGGCCTGCCTATCATAACGCTGATCGACTCGATCGGCCCCGAAGTTAGCCTGGAGTCGGAGGTGCGCGGACTCGGGGGCGCCATCGCCACTACCATCGCGGGTCTGAGCGAGATAAATTCTCCCACCATTGCCGTCGTAATCGGAGAGGGCGGCAGCGAGGCCGCTCTCGCATTCGGCGTTGCCGACAGGGTTTTGATGTTGGAGAACGCCATATACTCGACGATCTCACCTGAAGGCGCAGCGGAGCTGATATACCAGGACGAAGGGCGAGCCGAAGAAGTGGCCGAGTCGTTGAAGCTCACAGCACACGATTGCCGTGCATACGGCATAGTTGATCTGCTTGTTCAGGAGCCGCCGGGCGGTGCCCACACAGACCATGACGAGGCGGCACGCCAGCTCAGGCGCGTGCTGCTGCAGGAAATGGCGGATCTGCTCTCAAAGTCCAGCCGTAGCTTGCTCAAAGAACGGTACAAGAAGTTCAGGAACATGGGCGAGTACAATTCATACTTCCGAGCAGCAATCAACAGGGAGGCCAGCGCCCTGCAGGGCCTCGTATCGAGCGGCGTCCGCAGGATAGCACGACGCCAGCCGGCTGAACCCAACGACCCGCCGCAGAGTGCGGCGATGTTCGACTAGTAGTAGCGCGCCTTTCAGACTAGCCGCTAGAGCAGATCTTCTGACTCCAATACTGCACGAATCCGTGCGGTCGCGTCCGCGTCAACGCTGGGTGTCGGCAGGCGTGGACGCATTCCTTCGAATCCCAGCAGCCGCAGTGCCTCTTTCACACCCGGCGTGCCATACCTGATTATCGTGCGGTCGAGCCTGGAGGCGGACTCCTGCAGCTGCCGCGCCTGTGCGAAATCCCCCTGGATGCCGAGTGTCATTATGTCCATGCACAGTTTCGGCGCTACGTTGCCAAGCCACATGCACGCGCCATTCGCACCCATCAGTGCGCCATACGCAAGCAGGCCGCCATTGCAGATCCAGAATCGGCGGTTGTCCGGTACTTCGGAGCGCACATACGCCTCGAAGCGGATATCGTGGTCGGTGATGTATCCGAGCACGTTGTCCATCGAGCAAACGGCGCCCAGCGTATCCGGCGACGCGGCTGGCACCCCGCTGAAGGTTTGGTGTATGACTACAACGGGCAAAGGACTCTGTTGAGTTACCGCGCCGAAGTAGTTATGGATGTCGGAATCCGAAAGGCCCCTGGGAACGCGTACACGCACGATGTCCGCGCCGGCATCATCGTACCGTTCGGCAAGGCGCAGCGTTTCGAGCGTGGAAGGACTGTCGATGCCGCCAATCGTGAAGCGGTCTCCGCCGTGTGCAAGAGCAGCTACGCGCAAAGTCTCAATGCGCTCTGTCTCGCTTAGCGCAAGTTCCTCACCGTTCGCGGTGGTCAACACAAAGCCAGACAGCGGTGTTTCAAGCCAGCGCCCGATATTGCGCTCTAGCGCGTCGTAGTCAACACTGTCATCCGCCTTGAATGGCGTGGGCGTCGGCGCAACTACGATGGGGGTTGCGTCTGGAATAGGCAACTATTGCGCCCTAACGACCAATGGTGAGAGTGCCGCCATGCGGGCTGCGGCCGGACTCGAACTTCGCTATCGAGTCCTCTTGCTCCAGGGTCAGGCCAATGTCGTCCAGGCCGTTGAGCAGCAGGTAGCGGCGGAACGCCTCTATCTCGAACGTCGCGGATATCTCCTCGTCGTTGTCCCAGACACGCTGCCCGTCGAGGTCAACGTTCAGCGTATAGCCGGGGGTGGTTTCCGCCTTCTCCAGGATGCGCTCCACAACATCCTCCGGGAGCACAACGGGGAGCAGTCCGTTCTGGAAGCAGTTGTTGAAAAAGATGTCCGCGAAGCTTGGCGCAATTATGCAGCGGAAACCGTAGTCCTGCAGTGCCCATGGCGCGTGCTCGCGCGATGAGCCGGAACCGAAGTTTCTACCCGCGACGAGGATGGATGAGTTCTCATAGCCCGGCTGATTCAGGATGAAATCAGGGTTGTTCGAGCCGTCCTCATTGAATCGCCAGTCGTTAAAGACGAACTGTCCGAAGCCAGTGCGCTCGATGCGCTTCAGGAACTGCTTGGGGATAATCTGGTCGGTGTCGACATTCACCCGGTTCAACGGGGCGACGACGCCCTCATGCTTTACAAATGCATCCATTTTGCTGAGTTCGTTCCTTTCTCAGTATCTGCCATCCATTATCTGATGATTCCGCCTTCGCGCTGCAATTCTCTGACATACGCGATAATCTGGGTCACCTCTTCTTCCGACAGTCCGGGGACGGGAGCCATGTCGCCAAATTGCCAGTGATGGGCAATCACACCGTTTTTCACTGCTCTTTGAAATGAGAAATCCGGATGATGCCCCGGCTCGTACAACCTATGTACCAGTGGAGGGCCAACATCTGTGCCGTCCGCCTTCTCACCGTGACAGCGTGCGCAATTATCGGCAAATAGCAGGTCGCCATCCGGCTGCGGAGAGCCACATGCCAGGGCCAGAATCAGCGACGCCATAAGTGCGATGAATGCGAGCCACAAGCCGTTAGAGCGGTGCATTCTCACGGACTTCCAGACAAACTACCACTCCCTGATGTCAACGAAGTGTCCCGCGATCGCGGCGGCGGCGGCCATTTCCGGGCTGACCAGGTGCGTCCGCCCGCCTTTGCCCTGCCGACCTTCGAAGTTCCGATTTGAGGTGGATGCGCAGCGCTCACCGGGCTGTATGATGTCCGGGTTCATGCCGAGACACATCGAGCAGCCCGCGACGCGCCAGTCGAAGCCTGCGTCCGTGAAGATTGCATCCAAGCCCTCGTCTTCCGCCTGCTTCTTGATAGCGGCGGAACCTGGGACGACCATCGCGTACACGTTGTCATTGACCTTGCGTCCACGAGCGATCTCGGCGGCGGCACGCAGGTCGTCGATGCGCGAATTCGTGCAGGAACCGATGAAGACCCTGTCCAGCGTAATGTCCTGGATCGGAGTGTCGGGTTCAAGGCCCATGTACTGCAGCGCCCGTCCTACGGACTCCTGGTCGCCTGCATCCTCATAGGAATTCGGGTCGGGCACGCGGCTGGTTACCGGCGCAACCATGCCCGGGTTGGTGCCCCAGGTCACATGCGGCTCCAGCGACGAACCGTCAATTTCCACCAGTCTGTCATACTCGGCGCCTTCATCGGTGGCAAGCTTGCGCCACTCTTCGACAGCGGCATCAAATTCATCGCCCTGCGGCACCTGCGCGCGGCCCCGCATATATTCGAAGGTCGTGTCGTCAGGCGCGATCATCCCGGCGCGCCCACCACCCTCGATGGACATGTTACAGACGGTCATACGGCCTTCCATCGACAGCGAGCGAATTACATCGCCCGTATATTCGATGACATGACCTGTCGCCCCAGCGACGCCTATCTTGCCGATGATGCTGAGAACGACATCCTTTGCCGTTACGCCAACCGGCAACTCGCCGTTGACCCGGATTTCCATCGTCTTGGGCTTGAACTGGCGCAGCGTTTGTGTGGCAAGCACATGCTCGACTTCGGACGTGCCGATGCCCATCGCGAACGCGCCGAACGCGCCGTGTGTGGACGTATGGCTGTCCCCGCAGACGATTACCTTGCCAGGCTGCGTGTAGCCCTGCTCCGGCCCGATTACATGCACTATCCCTTGCAGGGGACTGAACCTGTCGTATAACGTAACTCCGAACTCTTCGCAATTCCTGTCAAGAGCATCCAATTGCTGCTGGGCAATGGGGTCTGTGATGGGCAGCGAGAGATCCCATGTAGGTGTGTTGTGGTCGGCGGTGGCGACTGTCAGGTCGGTGCGGCGCACCTTACGTCCGGTCATACGCAGGCCATCGAACGCCTGAGGCGATGTAACCTCGTGGACGAGATGCAGGTCGACATACAGGATCGTCGGCTGACCTTCCTCTTCGTGGACCACATGGCTGTCCCATATCTTTTCAAACATTGTCCGTGGTGGCATTTTTCTGCAAACCTCCGAAATTTGCACATTGGTGAGGGCGGCTATAAGTGCCGCCCTCGTATCTTCATAAGTCCTTGAGACTGTCGGTCTCTAGGAGATCGGGACTTCCTCAGTCGGCCGCAACTCCTCAGTGGCCATGAGCCGGTTCAGCGCATTCATGTACGCCTTCGCGCTTGCCACAATTATGTCGGTGTCCGAACCACGCCCGACATAGGCATGCTCGTCCTTCTCAATGCGAATGGTAACATCGCCCAGCGCGTCGATGCCCTCAGTCACGGCATCCACACGGTACTCCGTCAGCCTGTTAGGCACGTTGATGATTCGGTTGATCGCCTTGTAAACGGCATCGATGGGACCTGTGCCGGTAGCAGCGTCCGTCTGCGAATTGTCGTCGCTATCGATCAGCGTTACCGTCGCGGTAGGCACATCGTGATTGCCACAGGTTACCTGCACATGCTCAAGCCTGAACACAGCGGGCACATCAATCCTGCGGCGCTGCATCGACATCAGGGCGACCAGATCGGCGTCCGTGACCTCCGGCTTGCGGTCGGCCAGGTTCTTGAACTCCTCGAATGCGTTGTTCAGCTCATCCTGGTCCAGGTGATAGCCCAGCTCGTCGAGGCGGGCGCGCAGCCCTGCCCTTCCGCTGAGCTTGCCCAGCACCAGCTCGTTGCTCGGCCAGCCGATGGACTGCGGATCCATAATCTCGAAGGTGGTGCGCTCCTTCAGTACGCCATCCTGGTGAATGCCGGAGGCGTGGCGGAAGGCGTTGGCGCCCACAACCGCCTTGTTCGGCTGCACTGCGAATCCGGTTATGTCGCTGACGAGCCTGCTGGTGCGATAGATCTGCCGCGTGTTGATGTTGGTGTCAACGCCGTACATATCCTTGCGCGTCTCCAGCGCCATGATGACCTCTTCGAGCGCCGCGTTGCCTGCACGCTCGCCGAGCCCGTTGATGCAGCCCTCGACCTGCCTCGCGCCCTCGGCTACGGCGGCGAGGCTGTTGCCAACGGCCTGACCCAGATCGTTGTGGCAGTGAACGCTTAGCGTCGCCTTGTCGATATTCGGCACATTCTCCTTGATGAGACGGATGCGCTCGCGGAACTCCCACGGCATCACGTAGCCCACCGTGTCCGGGATATTGATCGTGGTCGCGCCGGCGGCAATAGCGCCCTCGAGCATCTTGTACAGGTACTCGATGTCCGTGCGCGTGGCATCCATCGGCGAGAACTCGACATCGTCGCAGTAGCTCTTCGCCCGCTCGACGGAGGCTATCGCCATATCCATAACCTCTTCGGGATTCTTCCGAAGCTGGTTCATGATCTGCACATCGGAACTGGAGATGAACACATGGATGCGCGGCCTTTCGGCGTCCTTGATCGCCTCCCAGGCGGCGTCCACATCGGGCAGCACGCAGCGCGCCAGCGACGCGATTATGGGTCGGCGCACCTCGCGGGCAATCTCCTGCACGGCCTGGAAGTCGCCGGGAGAGCTTGCTGCGAAGCCTGCCTCGATCACGTCCACGCCCAGCCTGTCGAGCTGTCGCGCGATTTCCAGCTTCTCCTGCGTGGTCAGCCCAATACCCGCGGACTGCTCGCCGTCCCGGAGGGTTGTATCGAAAATGATAACTTTGTCGTCAGACATCTCTATCTCCTGTCGTTAATCGGTTGCTGGCAGCCAGTATTCGCTATGCGGAATCCGACTGCCCAAGGACAACGCAGTCCGCCTGACCGAGCATTGCCATAACCCGGTCGTTGCGGCGAACTGCGAAGGATGCCTCCGTGCGGTTCAT
>CAZWDM010000061.1:0-15966 GCA_964632415.1 uncultured Dehalococcoidia bacterium
ACCAACTCCTCATCGAATCCGGCGACTACAAAGAGGACGAAATCTCAATAGTCCCGCCAACAGAGGAAGCCCGCCGCAACTACGCCATCTCTCTAAAGCACATCAGGGAAGCCGCCGCATCCGAAGGCGTCCCCCTTCTACCCAACCCCCTGGCCGGCAAACTCCAAATGCCCACCATCCGCGGCCCCTAACCCTCTGTGCCCTTCTGTGCCTTTTGTGGCTATCCCCGTCCTCTGCTCACCGGACACGCCGGCGCATTTCACTTGCGTCAACAGCCCGGCTCATTGTAATTCCCGCAGCACGTGCTGAGAGTCCTTATCTTGGTCCAGTTGTTGGCTACCAGGCGCGCAATTACCTCCCGCCACGGCAGTCCACTTCCGGGGATATTCGTGAACGGAGACAGCGGATGGCGCTCGTCGCCCGAGATTTCGTCATGCTTGTGCCGACACATAAGGTCTCCTGTGGCATGTAGAGTCCATCACTTTTCGCACGCAATACTCTAATTCGCCGGTCGTGTTAAGATGTTCCGCAAAATCAATCTACGGCTTTAGATAGCTGCATCCCTTAAAGGAGAGTCCCATGGTTCTCGCAGACCCGGCAGTACGGCTGACGAAGGTAAATCACCTCACATATAACGTCATAGACAAGGAGCGCGCAACCCAATTCTGGGTGGACGTGCTTGGCGTCAAGCGGATTCCGAGTGCAGTGGACGGCGAGCATATTATCTGGCTCCAGCTCCCAAGCGGCACGATGGTCCACCTGATCGAGAACGCCGACGGCATCTCTGAGCCCTCCCACCACGGCGCCTTCGAAGTCGACGACATCGACGCTGCCTATGATCTCCTTAAGGAGAAGGGTGTCAAAATCGAAAGCCCCGAAATCGGCGTTCGCAACGATGGCCAGCGCGTATTCTTCATCTCCGACACCGAGGGTAACCGCATCGAAATCTGCACCAAGTCAGGCTTCGGCGTCCTCGTCTAGGCGAAGGCGAGGATTCGAGCGGGATTGCCAACCGTGATCGCCTCGATCACATCGTCCGAAAATCCCTTGCGCCGCATTGTGGGCACGATGTTCTGCAGGATATGCCCGTACCCGTGCCCGCCGTACCGAACAAGCCGGTGATTCGTACAGATATCCTGTGCGATCACAACCTTGTCGGCGTAACCGGCATCGACGACGCCTTTGATCAGGGCGAGCCGCTGCGCATCGCTCGGCATGTCCAGGTCCGCCAGCGGATAATACGACCCTTCGTTGCCGAACAGGTCCCATTCGAGGTAGCACCCCGAAGCGGCAAGACTTAACAACTGATTCGGGTTGAATACG
Organism: uncultured Dehalococcoidia bacterium; assembly: GCA_964632415.1. GTDB lineage: Bacteria > Chloroflexota > Dehalococcoidia > Lucifugimonadales > JADFKI01 > Bin90. Next base: position 1,324 of record CAZWDM010000061.1, read on the forward strand.
GTCCTGTCGAGGTGCCCCATTATCACCCGCGAAATATCGGCGCCACCTTCATCTAGGATCGCCAGGATTTCCGGTGGCGCGTCCGGGTGTCGCCCCGGATGGATAAGTATCGCCGCGCCGGTCTCCTGCTGCGCTGCGGCCGCAGCCCGCAACGACTTCCGCTCGTTCTCGGTGAGCGGCCAGGTACACCCCACCTCCCCGATTATCCCCGCCTTTATCCCGGTTCCATCTACGCCGTCCCTGATGTCCCCGACGATTCGTTCGGCAATCGCATCAACGCTCCGGCTATCCATGTCATCAGGATGCACCGCATCCACATAGAACCCTGCGCCCATTATGATCTGCACGCCCGACTCCCGCGAGATCCGCTCCAACGCCTGCGCGTCCCGCCCGATCCCAATCGTCGTTGCCTCCACGATCGCGCCGCCCCCCGCCGCCTTGTACAGTCCGACCTCCTCAACCGTTGCTTCGACATCCATGAGCTGCAGGTTTGCCCGGCAACTGTAGTAGTTTCGCCGAATCCAACCCAGGTTCTCCATCGAGAGTGGCGCATCGGACAAGTCCGTGGCCGAGTCTTCCGCCTGCCTGTACATGAACGAGAAATCGATGAACAGGTGCTCGTGAGTCGTTGTTGGCCCCAGGTCCTCCGGCTCAATCGGCCCAAGTACGGTCTGCACTTGGCCTTGCAGGTCTGATGATGACATGCGCTCGCTCCTTTCGTTCGTGGTTCGCAAGGGTAACATGCCATCAACCGCTACTCAATTCGCCGGAATGCCGGATAGGAGAATGAAAATGCCAGCACCAGAATCGATAGCATCGCCCCGCTTATGGTCAGTGCATTCGCCGTACCGATGTACTCGGCTATTGTGCCGAATGGGAGTGCGCCAATCGGCATCAGCCCGAATGTCATCATCATTATGCTCATTACGCGCCCCCTCATTTCAGGCGCCGCGATGAGCTGCGTAAGGGTCATGTTCAACGACATGTGTATTGAGCTGATAAGCCCGATGATCACCAGGAACGGCACCGCCACCGGAAATATCATTGAGTTAGCCAGAGCAACTAGGGCGATGCCCCATATAACTCCGCATCCCAGGAGCAGCAGTCCTCTTCTGCTGAACCGCCGAACTCCCGCTAGTCCCAATGTCCCTATCAGCGCCCCTATTCCCATCATCGTCATGAGAATACCAAGGTCTGACGAGTTTACATTCAGCGCCTCCCGCGCCCAGACCGGGAGCAGCGCGAACAGCGTGAATCCAAATAGCGACGGAATAAAGGCCATCATTACTAGCCCACGAAGATTGACGTCAAACCAGGCATACCTCAATCCCTCGAATATGTCCTTGCCCACGCCCTTCTTGGCTCCCTCGCGCTCCTGAACCGTGTTGGTCCGCACCATAAAGAGCGAAAGAACTGCGAACACATAAATGAACGAAATGAGGTAAAAGACGCCGGACGTGTCAATGAAGATAATCAGGAATCCGGCTACGGCCGGCCCCACGATGCGCGTCAAGTTCATTGCGGAATTATTGAGCGCGACCGCATTCATCAGCTTGTCTTCTGGCACAATGTCGGATATCAGCGCCTGGCGGCTTGGCATATTGATCGCCATCATCGAACCGTTGACAACGCCGATCATCAACACCGCACCGAACCAGATAGTGCCACTTGCATCGAGCATCGCCAGCACAAATGTCATCAGTGCATTGGCGCTCTGGCTTACGATCACCAGGTTCTTCTTTGGAAAGCGGTCAGCGAGCGCCCCACCGAGAAGTGAAACGATGGTCATAGGCGCCGCGAATGACACCATAACCAGAACCAGCGCGAGCGGAGAATCGTTCTCCAGTCGAAGTACAAGCCAACCGCGCGTGATCATCTGCATATTCATCGCCATGAAGGAGATGAACGAACCGACCCAGATCCATCGGAAGTCTCGTATCTGCAGGGTCTCAAGGATTGGGGATGACAGAATCCGATTTGGCCGCAGGCGAGACTCCCGCGCAACAGCCGACGTAGCATCAGACGGAGTTGATGCCGCTTTCGCGGCGGGAGTCCTGAAGACGTTAAGTGCCAACTCTTATGCCTTTGGGCCCCTGATGTGTGGCGTTTCGATCACTGGCTTCAATCAGGGATGCCTGGTCGCCTTGACATGATAAGAAGAAGAGATATCATAGAACTAATGATTTCTAATTGAACTTCGGCGGAGAGAATCCGGTTCATGCGAGATCCGCTGAGATACCAATCGTTACCTCGGGGCGATTGAGAGTATCCGGCAAGGTCAATAAATGTAATTGTATTCAGGTAACGCATTGCAGTATATGGCTAGTATTAGCTTAATGACAAGAAAATTCGACCGCATGGCTATGAACTTCCGAAGGAAACCACTGAAGTCCAGACAGGCTGGTGCAGAGTATTTCGCATGGCAAAATTCGTAACCTTTGGCGAAACAATGGGGCAGTACAACGCAGACTTCATAGGAGTCTATGGTGCTGATGGTCCTTACATGCTCGACTGCGCGGGTGCGGAGTCGAATGTAGCCGTGGGCTTGATGAAGCTTGGCATACCCGATGTCGAAGCCGTATGGGTTAGCAGGCTTGGTGACGACGAATCCGGCAAGTTCGTTCTTGACGAATTGCATGGGCGAATTTCAGTCATCGCGAGAATGCACAAAGGGGAGACGACCGGCATCTCTTACCTCAACCACCACGAGGATGGCGAGCATTTCAAGACGTACTTCCGTAAGGGAAGCGCGGCAAGCCGCCTTACTCTTGCCGATGTAGAACCGCCGCTTTCGGACGCTGACATTCTGCACGTAACCGGCATAACGCCGGCCTTGAGCGATTCTTGCTACGAGGCGGTTATGGCGGCCCTCAAATGCGCTGCCGAGCGGGGCATAGTGGTAAGTTTCGATCTCAACTATCGGGAGCAGCTCTGGTCGCCCTCCGAAGCGGCCAAGGTATATGAAGAAATGTTGCCATATTCAGACATTTTCAAGTTGGGGCTAGACGAGGCGCAGGCAATTTGGGGCGGAACAGGTGATGCCGATTGCTACGCGAGACAGTTCCAGCGGGTCAATGGCGGTCTGGCCGTAGTGACGCGAGGTATGGACGGAGCGGTGATTTTCGACGGGGAGAGCCTGATTGCACACGAAGGATATGGAGTTGACGTTGTAGATCCAGTTGGTGCAGGGGATGCCTTTGTGGCAGGCCTGATAGGCGGCATCCTCGAGCATACTGCGGTCTCGACCCTATTTCATATGGATGATGGGCAGCGAATGAAGATACTGTCTCATGCCTTGGAAGTCGCCAATGTATGCGGCGCACTCACCTGCACCCGTCACGGGGACACTGCCGCGATGCCATCAATGGCCGAGGTGCGCGACTTCGTCGAGGCGCACACCAATCGCGCGCTATAGTTCCAAATGATTCGTCGGTCAGAGTGAACCCGACCCTTTAGGAATTCGGCCGGACGGCTATTAGCCCACCAACTGCTTTAGCGTCTGAGGGAAAGCTTCTTGGGCTCGCGCCATCACTTGCTCTTCATTCAGGCTGCCCATTGGATGCCCGATTACTGCGTACTCGTAGTTTGGCATCGCCAGCAGATTCGCCATTGCGCGAGCCTGGGTGTTGAATGGTCTGGTTACCAGCACTGAGCAAGGTATGCCCAGCTTCTCCAGAGCGGCTGCGTCCTGCATACAGCAGGAAGTGCAGCTTCCTCATTCAGCCGTTGCAGTAATCACGACGTCGCACCGCTTGGCAAGGTCCGCGATCATCTCTGCCGGTGCGGGGATGCGGTGCGATCCCTTATTTGCCTCGACGACATCTTTGACTGAATACTGCTGCTTTAGCATGTCGGCCACATCGCTAAGAAGCAGCTCAGAGTTCGGCTTGTTGTTGGAAAGCAGCCCTATGACGAGCCCGTCAAGGCTGGCCGGACGGGATGCGATGCCCGTATCTACGTGCGTGCTGCTCCCACGCGGATCAAGAGTAACGAGTTCGTTGTTCTGCGTCATATTCATTACCTCTAAGTCTGTATCCTCTTGGTTATGGATATTACATCTCCCCACGCGCCAATGAGCATCGCAAATGGACCGGCGTCTCCTCCTGCCCCGACTACTGTAATTTCGTCGGCGCTTTCTACGACGGGAATTCGCCTGTCGAGATCGTCCCCAGTGTACAGGCTTATTCTGCGGTGCATCTCGTTCAGCTCGCGTCCAGTGCGCTTTCCGCGCTCAAAGACAAACTCCTTGATGCGCTGCTTAGACCAGCCTTGTCTGCGTATGTAATTCATGAGTTCCGGGCTGAGGACAAGCGCAAACTCAGAATGCCTCTCCCCCAGAACAACCGAGGCGTCAGCGGCAATGCTCAGGAAGTCTTCCGGCGCGCTCTCGTTCTGCGTGTTGACTTGCACGGGAGAGTTTGCCGCGAACACGGTAACCGTGCTGTCCGATTCGGTGTATCCCTTTTCGACTCGCAGCGGCTCCCACGGAATCACCTCGTCATTCTCGGCGAAGCAGAAGGAGTACTTGCCCGGGTGGCCAAATGTGCTCTTGTCCATTCCGTGCGGAACCGAGCCGTACAGATTGATCTTGATAAGCCCCATTGCGCGACCGATGGTGGCGTTTGCCCGGAAACCATGTCCCATTGCCACAGTGCTTGAGTTGATGCCAACCTGCTTTGCAATGTCACCGCTAACGATTACCAGGACGCCCACGCCATTAGTCGAGGTGCTATTGGCGTGGAAATTGAATGGTTCTTCGGACACCGCCTGCACCGCCGCAACGATCACGGGCATGTATTCAGGTTTGCAGCCTGCCATAACAGCGTTTATGGCGACCTTCTCCGCCGTAAATTCAACTCCTCGCACAAGTTCTTCGGCGATTACGTGTGAAGGCTCCATCCCCACAAAGTCAAGCATTGACTGCACTTTGGCCTCTGTAGGCGGAACCACGGGAAGCCCGTCTCCAATGCCATCGGACATGTAGTATTCCTGGGCATTTTCGTAGCCGGAGTGTCGGACTCTTGCCGACGTAAGAGCGCTCATATGCAGGTCAATCCTTCCTTGGCATTACGGCAATGTAACGGCCGAACTGATCCGTTCCCTGACAAATGCACCCATCTGAGCCATCGCCTGTTGGCCTTCCGGCAGGAATGGCGCGAACCAGGGCCAGATGTGGATCATGTCATCCCAGATTTCCAGTGTGCTGTCGACTCCTGCCGCCTCCGCCCTTTCGTGGAGTCTCACGGCGTCATCAAGAAGGACTTCAGCCGTTCCTACGATAATCAGGAGTGGTGGCAGACCCGCAAGATCTGCGTAAAGGGGCGCCGCCAGTGGGTCACGCTTATCGCCGTCTCCCAGGAAGTGACCCGCCATATCAAGTAGGCCCTCCCTGGATACCATCGGGTCTGCGCCTGCCTTCGACTTCATCGAGTCGCCTATGCCTTCCATATCTACCCACGGTGAGATGCAGACACCGGCCGCTGGAAGTTGGTCACCGGCGTCTCGAATCGAAAGCAGCGTTGCTACCGTCAGGCCGCCGCCGGCCGAGTCTCCGGCGATTGTGGCTGTCGCGGGGTTTCCGCCGTTGTTCAGCATCCACGAGTATGCGGTGTGTGCGTCTTGGACCTGAGCGGGATGCCTGCTCTCCGGTGCGAGCCTGTAATCTACAGTAAGCACGCGGCAGTTACTGGCCCTCGACAAGTTTGCCGCCATTCCCCTATGGCTGATCACTGAGCCAGTTACGTATCCGCCGCCGTGCAGGTACAAGATAGTGCCGCTGTCGGCATCCGGTGCCGACACCCACTCTGCCGGAACGCCGTCGGCATTTACGGACTCAGTGGTGATGCCTTCAAGGTTCTGAAATCTGGTCCCCATCTTGTTGGCGCCTTCGCGGCGCTCTTCCAACGTTGGAGGGCTTTCCGAGAACGCTGCCGCCCGCTCCGCGAACATTTCGAGTAATTCCTGCAACTGCGCGCTTGCCATACGGACTCTCCTATTTCATGAGGTATCTGGGTCGGCAATCGGCGCGACCAGACAATGGATTTGCAAGATTATATCGCCATAAACACTAAGTGCCAAGTTGGACAGTGCCGCCCCTAATATGGATCTGGGAATGTGTTATGATTTGCACGCTGTTGAAGTCTGATTTATCGTCGGCAGGAGTTTACTTTGGCTAACCGTAAGTTCTCCATGATCGAGTACTTCAACAGCCGCGCTGAGAACTGGCTGCCGGAGTTGTCGTTCAGCGGAAGCGACGCTAACGATTGGGAGCAGTGGAGGGAAAGGGCGCTCGCAAAGCTGCTTGAGTTGCTTGGCGAATTTCCTGAGCCCGTTGACCTTAACGCTGAGGTCATCTACTCAATAGAAGACGCCGGACTTATTCGTGAGCGGGTGGTCTTCGACTCCGAAGAGCATATGTCTGTTCCCTGCGTCGTGCTCAAGCCCATTGACATGCCAAGCGATGGTACGGGACCTGCTATTCTCTGCAGTCACGGACACGGACCGTTCGGCAAGGAGCCGGTAGCAGGCAATGCCACTTCCGGTGCCCTGCGGGACAACATAGCAAGGCACAACTACAGCTATGCTGAACAGATGGCGCGCAGGGGTTTCCTGACTATCAGCCCGGATCTTCGCTGCTTTGGAGAGCGAGCCGATGGTGGTGATCCCTTTCCAGGACGAGACAGATGCAATGTGCACTTTGTCAGAGGAGCGATCCTGGGCATATACACGCTAACGCTGAACATCTGGGATATGATGCGTTGCGTGGATTACCTTGAAAGCAGGCCCGAAGTCGATTCGGACAGGATTGGAATGATGGGCTTGTCTCAAGGTGGGACGATGACCACATTCACCTCGGCTATAGAGCCGCGAATCAAGGCGGCAGACATAATTGGCTATGTCAACCCGTGGGGACGGTTCGGGATCGAAGATGCTGATTTCTGTGGTTCCCAGATTATACCGGGAGTTTACAAATATTTCGATACACACGACATCGCCGGGCTTGTTGCGCCTCGTCCTCTGTTAATTGAGATGGGACTACACGACACTACTTTTCCCATCGAGGATCTGCTTGCCGGTTATGAGGGCCTGAGGCGGATCTATGAGGCAGCAGGCAAGTCTGAACTCCTCTGGGCAGACATACACCCAGGAGGCCATTCCTTTGCCGGAAATAGAGCGTTCGACTTCTTCAAAGAGTATCTATAGATCAAGGAACCCCGCATACGTCAGGAGCTGAAAGATAACAGTTCGGGTACAAAGTTTCGGAGGAGAAAAATGGACCTGGAACTCAGAGGAAAGAAGGCAGTCATAACAGGCGGCAGCCGTGGTATTGGCAAGGCAATAGCGATTGAACTTGCAAAAGAAGGCGTTGATATTGCTATCGCCGCACGCGACCTCGATGCCCTTGATGTCGCCGCACGCGACATTGCACCGGTGATGGGTAGCCGACACGTCAGCGCTCAGGCGTTTGGGCCGGGCAGGAGAGCCCGCCGGTATGGCTTGTCGGGCGTCGACAGGAATCTAGTCGCCATTAGGGCTGATACCACCAGCGATGAGGATGTCCAGACGCTCATTGACATCGCGGCGGAGGAACTTGGCGGTATCGATATTCTGGTGAACAATGCAGCTGCTCCGGGTGGCCTGGTCGGGGGTGGCCTCGCACATGCCAATACCGATGATCTGCTCGCCGACATCAATACGAAAGTTGTGGGTTACCTGCGTTGTGCCAAAGCAGCTGCTCCTTACATGCAGAGCGTTGGGTGGGGCCGCATCATCATAATCGGTGGCCTGGCCGCTCGAAACGCCGGAACCTACAGCGGTCTGCGTAACCTGTCGCTCGTCCATATGACCAAGACGATGTCCTCAGAATTGGGTCAATACGGGATCACTGTGAATACCATCCATCCGGGCACTACGATTACTGAGAGGTCGGGCCCGATGTACGAGGAACAGGCGCAACAAAGGGGCGTCACGCGAGAAGAGGTAGAGGCACACGTTGCCTCAGGCATTTCAGTTGGGCGCATAATCGACGCCGCTGAAGTCGCGTATGTGGCGGCCTTCATTGCGTCGCCGAAGGCTGGTTCCATCACGGGCGAAGCCATCGCCGCCGGTGGTGGTGTGGGACTGGCCGTTCACCAGTAGTGAGAAGAACGCCCTCTCAGGCTACAGCGATGATTATGTTGGCAGTAGCGGATGTAGCCCTGTATAATTTAGGCTGAAAATATGGTCCATGAGTGCAGTTTCTCCACAGCGTCGAATGTTGACCGAAAGGAGCTTCACTCAGGGTTCTTGTCGGATGGATGCACTAATGATTCGTAGTACCTGCAATGAGGTGTCATAGATGGCAAAGCAATTCCAGAATCGCGAAGAGGCTTGGGGACAGCTCCTAGTGGGAATAGGCACGCTGGCGAAGGCGGTTGGTGCAACCCTGGGTCCAAGCGGACGTAACGTGGTGCTCGACCAGGAATTCGGACCCCCGCAGATATGCAGTGACGGCGTTACGATCGCCAAGGAAATAGAGCTTGTGGAGCCTTTCGAGAATATGGGCGCACAGCTCGTTAAGGTCGCTGCTAGCAAGACGAACGATGTTGTCGGCGACGGCACAACGACATCAACCATTCTTGCTCAGAGCATCATCCAGCAGGGTTTCAAGAATATGGCAGCGGGAGCCAATCCCATGGCCTTGAAGACGGGTATCGACTCGGCAGTTGACCTTATGAAGGGCGAAATCGCAAATCTCTCCGTGCCGGTATCCGGACATGAACAGGTCAGGCAGATCGCAGTGCTGGCAGCGCACGAGAATGAGATGGGGACGCTTATCGCGGACGTGCTCGACAAGGTGGGCGCTCAAGGCACGATAACCGTCGAAGAATCCAGGACGATGGGCTACGAGACCGAGTACGTTGAAGGCATGGAGATTGATCGAGGCTACATCTCACCTCACTTTGTAACCGACCTGGACAAGATGGTTACTGAAATTGAGGAGCCCTACATACTCCTTACATCCGAAAAGATATCGTCTATTTCGGAGCTTCTTCCGCTACTTGAGCAGCTCAATGCTGTGAGCCGAAATGTCGTGATCGTTGCCGAGGACGTAGAAGGTGAAGCGCTGGCAACCCTCGTCGTCAACAAGTTGCGTGGCAACCTGAATGTGCTCGCTGTGAAGGCGCCAGGCTTCGGAGAACGTCGCAAGGCTATACTCGATGATATGTCGATACTCTTCGGCGCCAATGTGATCAGCACGGAGATTGGCCGCAACCTCGATTCTGCCACGGTGGAGGACCTGGGCCGCTGTCGGAGGGTGATCGCCACCAAGGACGATACTACCTTCGTAGAGGGCAACGGCAATCCTCAAGATATCGAAGCCAGAATCCACCAGATTCGTCAGCAAGCCAAGGAGACTTCCTCAGACTACGATCGCGAAAAGCTGGAGGAGCGTGCAGCCAAGTTGTCTGGCGGTGTGGCAATCTTGAAAGTTGGCGCGGCGACAGAGATAGAACTGCGAGAGAAGCGCGACCGCTTGCAAGATGCTCTCTCCGCGACGAGGGCCGCAATGGAAGAAGGAATCGTGCCCGGAGGCGGGACGGCGCTTCTACGAGCGGCGCAGGCCGGACGCAGTGCGATTGACGCCACGGGCGATGCCTTGGTCGGGGCAGAGATAACATTCTCGGCGGCGGACGCCCCTCTGGCTCTGATATCCGACAACGCAGGATATAGCGGCGTTGTCGTGCTCGATGCGGTTCGCAGTGGGGAAGGCGACTACGGCTTCGATGCCGAAGTTGGGCAGTTTGGCAGCATGCTTGAGATGGGGATCGTCGATCCCACCAAGGTCGTACGCTCGGCGCTGGAAAATGCGGCCAGCGTTGCCGGGATGATCCTCACAACGGAATCGCTGATCACAGAACTGAATCCACCCAAACTTCCGGCACCATACGACGACTAGGCAACCAAGCCAATATTTCAATTTCGGGGGCAGGTCATCGGTCTGCCCCTTCTGTTTCACTTTTCTCCTTTTTGCTATAATTTTCATTAGAGATGCAAAGGGCATTTCTCAGTTCAATGCTCTTATAGTTGAAACGAATGCCTACGGAGGCCTTACACATGGCGACAGCCGAGCACGCAATACAGGGTGCGCCGGACGCGGATGTCAGCATAGAAGTGGAGGGTGTTTCCAAATTCTTCGGAGAGCTTGCGGCTGTAAACGATCTTACATTCACTGTGAAAAAGGGTGAAGTTGTAGGATTCCTGGGGCCGAACGGGTCCGGCAAGACTACTACTATGCGAATGCTCACATCCTTCTATACCCCTGATGTTGGCGCAATCAACATAGATGGCTTGGACACGAAGGATCACGATATTGCGACGCGGGAGCGAATAGGCTATCTGCCGGAGAACAATCCTGTTTATGCCGACCTGCTGGTCAGCGAATACCTTCATTTCGTGGCTGACCTGCGCGGACTGACCAAGTCAGGCCGACGCGAAAATATCGCGCAGACTGTGGAAGAGACCGGCTTGCAGGATGTTTTTACGCGTCCGATTGGCCAGCTGTCCAAGGGATACAAGCAGCGTGTCGGATTGGCTCAAGCGATCCTGCACCGTCCCTCCATATTGATTCTGGACGAGCCTACCGAGGGTCTGGACCCGAACCAGCGCCTGACCATACGAGACCTTATTCGTTCTCTTGGGCAGGAAAGAACGGTAATGCTAAGCACGCATGTCATGCAGGAGGTGGAGAATACCTGCGAGCGAATCCTACTCATCAGCCGGGGTAAGTTGGTCGCCGACAGCCCAGTCAAGGAGCTGTTGCAGCGCGCGCAGGGCATTCGTACTATTCACATCGAAGTGGAGGGTGCTGAAGTGGAAAAGGCGCTCGAAGCAATGGACGGTGTGGCGGAGATAGAACGGGATGATCCGGTGGAGGGAAGGAAGCGGTACACGATTACGGCAGACGAACTAGCAGTCGACTTGCGCCCTGAGATATTCAGGCTTGCGAAGCAGAGGGACTGGGTGTTGTGGGAACTCCGCGAGGACAGGGCGCGTATGGAGGATGTCTTCTATTCGCTTACTTCGCCTGGTCAGCAATCGCAGAGCGCAGAGGACGACGAGTAAGTAATGCGATCATTCCGCGCTCTAATTCGAAAAGACCTGAAAGGCTACTTCGACCAGCCCACCGGCTACATTCTGATCGTCGTATTCCTTGCTCTGCTATCCTGGTCTTTCTTCCGTTCAGCGTTTGTCACTTCAGAGGCTTCCCTGCGCCCCCTGTTCACAGTGGATTTTGCAGTCGAGAGTCCTTCCATTCCCTGGCTACTAGCTCTTTTTGTCCCTGCTGCAACGATGAGGCTTCTCGCTGAGGAGCAGCGCGACGGCACTCTAGAGATTCTTCTTACCCAGCCCATTCAAGGATGGGTAATCCTGCTTGCCAAGTTCGCCGCAGGGCTTGCGTTCGTTTCGATCGCCATTTTTTCTACCATAGGAATACCTCTGTCCCTAATGACCGCCGGCAACCTAGACTGGGGTGCTATAGCAGCGCAGTACGTGGGCAGCGTATTCCTTGCGGCCTCACTGGTGTCGATCGGACTGTTCACTTCGAGCTTAACGCGAAATCAGATCGTCTCGTTCATTCTCGGTCTGTTCGTAACTCTGGTCCTGATGCTATTGGGCTTGGACGCCGTAAGCGTAACTTTGCCCGGGCAATTCGCAACGCTGCTTCAGTCGTTGAGTCCGGTCACCCACTTTTCCAGCATTGCGAGGGGGGTCATTGATTTACGCGATGTCCTCTACTTCGTTGCAATCGTATCCACATTCCTGAGCGCTACATTCTTGAGTGTTCGCGGCAGAACGCTTAGCCACCGCACCATCCAGTATCGCAACCTCCAGTTGGGAACGGCGGCGCTGATTGTGCTTAGCATACTTGTTGGTTGGTTCGGCGCGTCGGTCAAGGGCCGGCTCGACCTGACTGCTGACAAGATATTTACGCTCAGCCAAGGCACTGAACAGATCCTGTCCGGCCTGGACGACCTGCTTACAATTGAGCTCTATGAGTCCGCTGACCCTCCTGTGCAGGTTGATCTTGTAGCGCGTGATATAAATGATTTCCTTGAAGATCTCGCGGGCAATTCGGGCGGCGGCCAGGTAAAGCTTGTTCGGAGATACCTGGACTTTCAGGCGTTGGAGCAAGCACAGCGAGCGCTTGAAGATGCTCAGAACGCCGTTGTTAATGCCGAGAACGAGGAAGAGGCACAAGTTGCACAGGCTGCTCTGACGTCTGCGACGAACGAATTTAGGGAAGCGCAGGATGTTGCGCGCAAGGCACAGCTCTCCGGGATAGAGCCCCAGCAGTTCAACGTCCAGACGCCGAATGGGCTTGAAATCAAGAATGGCTTTCTTGGCTTGGCGATGACATATACGGACCGGCGCGAGGTAATTCCGTTTGTCCGCTCACTCGACGGTTTCGAGTACCGAGTCGCGACTCTCGCGTATAACATGCTGCAGCAGGACGTTGAGCGCAAGACAATTGCCTTTCTCATGGGACACGGTGAGAAGCCGCTTCAGGAGAATTTCAGCGAACTGGGACGACTTCTTTCGCAGCAGTACGACCTAGCGGAACTGCCCTCAGACGGTGAGACACCCTTAGACCTGAGCGGCGTTGACGTGCTAATAGTCGCCGGCCCTACACAGCGAATGTCCGCACAGGAATATGAGGCACTGAACGGTTACCTGCAAAACGGCGGCAAATTGATGGCGCTAGTGGACCCTGTCTTCATTGACCCGCAGCAGATGGCGGCATTCCCCAATCAATTTCACTTCGGCGAATTTCTTGAACCCTACGGCGTGCTTGTCGAAGACAACCTTGTGTTCGACCTGAGATCGAATGAAACCATTACGCTTGGTACTGTGAGTTTGCCGTACCCTTACTGGCCTCGCGTGCCCACCGTGGATAGAAAAGTTGCGGGAGATGTCGAATCGGCGCTCTTGCCGTGGTCGAGTTCTTTGGGGATCACGGACTCCCAGGTCGGCACGGTTGAAGTGATTCCGATCCTGCGAACTTCGCAATTTGCGTCTGTAGATTATGCTTATGGGGATGTCTCTCCGAACTCCGAACAGTTGGATGTGACCGATAGACAGCTCTTTGAGAGCGACATCGGTGTCGCTATCGAATCTCAGGAACTCCGGCAGAATGGTGGCGAGGCGACAGCGTTCCGACTAGTCGTTGTAGGTGACTCGGACTGGCTGACTGACCCAATTGTGAATCAGGCACAGGAAAACCTGGCTCTTGGGCTCAACCTGATCGACTGGCTGGCACAGGAGGAAAACCTGGCTGAGATTCGGTCAAAGGTGATCACGACTCGAAACCTAACTTTCAGCTCACCTACACATCGAAACTTGGTTCAACTTGCGAATGTGGCGGGCATACCGCTCGTGTTCATAGTTCTTGGAGTCGTCCGCTACGTGACTCGACGAAGAATGGGATTGAGGACATACATCCGTGGGGAGTAAACAGGTCGGTTATGTACTTATAGCCCTCATTGTAATCGGCGTTGCCGGGCTGGTGTTTCGCCTCATTGCTGCCGGCTCGAGCGAGCTGACTCTTGAAGGCATCCTGCCCGTGTCTCCAGATGTCATAGACCGCGTGACTATCGCCTCGCCGATTGGCAGCGAGGCTCGTCTGGAAAAGATCAACGACATCTGGCGGATACAACGAGAAGAGGCATTCATTCCAAAGCTCAACCAGCTATGGACCGCTGCGTCTGACATAGACGGCGCCCAACTGGTCGCAAGGAATCCGGCAAACCATGACAAGATGGGTGTACAGGAAGGGCAGGGCATAAATGTCGCCTTCTGGCTTGGCGAATTCAAGCAGGAAGAGTTCATTGTTGGGAAGTGGACTCAGGAAGTGCGGCTGTGCTACCTGAGGAAGCCGGCCCGCGACGAGGTTTATGCAATTCCCTGTCCATTCGGCAACATATTCGATTCGACTGCCGATGGGTGGCGCAATCCGATTGTTGCAAGTATCCCTCGAGACGCCATTCAGTCCATCGAGTTTGAATACCCCGACCAGGATTTCGTTCTGCAGCGCGTCGAGAGAGGCTGGGTTGTCGAAGGGGCAGATGTCACTGAACCGGCGAACGTATTCGCGGTAAACGCCGTGCTTGGAACTCTGGAAGGCTTCGTTGCCAGCGGCTTCGCCCCTGAGCAGGAGGCGGATGCTCTGGACTTTACCGGCCCTGGCGGCATTTCCATAAGGATCATCACTACTGAAGACTCGGGCTATCCGACAACGCGCGTGCGAATGCTTCCCCGCGACGACTTTTCCCTGTACGCGACAGAGCCGAGAAGAGCGAATGTGTTCCTGATCGACGCTCGGGCCGCTGCCGGTCTGCTCCTCTCGATTGACGATTTCATCGCTCCCCAGAATTAGGGCAGTTCGGCTAGTCTTGTGCTGGAAGTGTAAACTCAGCATGAACGGAGCAACTGGAAAAAAACTTGTCCACCTTAACGAACGGGTGTTATCATGACGGGAGATTCCCCGCCGCATCACTCGGGTGTAGCATTCTGGATCACCAATTCTCCGCAGTAGCTCAGTGGTAGAGCAATCGGCTGTTAACCGATCGGTCGTAGGTTCGAATCCTACCTGCGGAGCCA
>CAZWDM010000062.1:0-15680 GCA_964632415.1 uncultured Dehalococcoidia bacterium
GGCCTTGCCGCGCTCGTCAAGCAGCAATTTCCTGATTACACTCCCGAAGAAGTCGCCAATTACCTCAAAAGCCATGCCGAACCACGAGGTACTGTCCCCAACAACTTCTGGGGTTACGGATTCGCGCGATTGCTGGCATCGGACGCCACGACTGTCCAGCCCTCCCCAACGCCTACGCCAACGTTGTCTCCGACACCCATAGGGAGCCCAACCCCTTCGCCGACTCCCACGGTTACCGCGACGCCTTCGCCTCAGCCTACATCTACTCCGGTGCCGACAGCCACTTCCGTGCCTGACCCCTGCTTGGAGAGTTTCGACGGCAACCGGACCGTGAATGGCACATGGAGCGGCGACTGCCAATCCTCGCACTCAGAGCGAGACGGCCACAACGCCCGTTACTATACATTCACGCTTTCCGAGGCTTCTCAGGTAAGCGTCACTCTGGAGTCCTCCATCGATTCGTACCTTTATCTGCGGGAAGGCGCAGGCAGAGACGGCGATGTAGTATGCGAGAACGACGACTACGGTTCTCCGGCAACAAGCTCGCGGTGCGACGGCATCTCAGGAAGCCTTACCTCCAGCTTCGACTCCGGGCTGGCGGCCAACCTGAGTGAAGGCTCATATACGATAGAAGCCACGACATACTCCCCGGCAGCTACCGGAGGGTTTGTGCTTACCGTCAGCTTCGACCAGCCCCAGGTTCAACCCGGGCCGACTCCTTCGCCGATTCCTTCACCCTCCCCTACACCAGTGCCGCTGCCTCCGGATTACAGCATCGAGGATTACGCCTGTGCCGAAGAGGACTTGGCTCACCTGGTGGGCTTTGTCCCTACCGAAGAGATCGGTCCTGAATATCGCGCCAATCCCGGATACCCCGGCATTGAAACTGTTTACACAACGAGGTGGCGGAACTTAGCCGAGAACCAGATAATTTCCTGCACCGCGGTCAAGTATGACAGCATTGCCAATGCACGCTGGATAGACCTGGACTATTCGAAGCACCTGCAACGGGTGGGAACTACGGTGGACGTGCAAGACTACGAACCGGCATTCATACCTTGGATCGGCGACGATATGCTCGCGTATCGCCTGCAATACTATGCAGATGACGCGCTCCACACTTCTGCTACCGTGGTCTTCCTGGACGCCGCAACCATCACTGTGTCCAGGATCATCACATTCTCTTTGTACAGCGATGAGTATCCCGACATAGCGGTACCTGAGGGAATCGCCGTGAACATAGCCAATCGGCAACTCGGAGTTCGCGCAGTAGCTCCGGCCGGCGGGGGTGCCGGAGGTATTCACAGTCTGCTGCATGCTTACGGCTGGCTTGACAGGGCAATCGACTGATCCTGAAGCAAGAGACCGTCAATATGTTTGCCGGTCTCCATTCTCCTGCAGATCACAATCACCAGTCAGGAGATTGACACGCCACTAGCCGCCGCGTGCTGCTCATCAGCGTGATATGAACTTCGTACGAGTGGGCCGGACGCCACGTGACTGAATCCTAGCGCCTCGCCCTCACGCCTGAGTTCGTTAAACTCCCCGGGGGTGTACCATCTTGCCAGGGGTGCATGCTTGGCGGAAGGCCGCAGGTACTGACCAATTGTCAGGAGATCGCAGTCCACCGAGCGGAGGTCCCGCATTGTTTCAAGGATCTCGTCCCAGGTCTCACCAAGCCCCACCATCATGCCGGACTTGGTGACTGCTTCACCGTCAAGTCGCTTGGCGTTTGCAAGCAGCTCCAGGGACAGGTCATAATCCCCCTTAGGACGCACCCTAGTGAACACTCGCCTTACCGTCTCGATATTGTGGTTCAACGTGTCAGGCTTCGCTTCCATTACGGTCGCCAGCGCGTCCACATCTCCCTGGAAGTCTGGTATCAGGACCTCCACCTTGCACGAAGGTAGCCGCTTACGAATTTGCCGGATGCATTGGGAAAATATGAATGCACCGCCATCCGGCAAGTCATCGCGATCAACCGAAGTGATGACCGCGTATCGAAGTCCCAGGCGCTCCACAGTCTCCGCAAGTCTGACCGGCTCCTGCAGGTCTAGCGTTGTTGGCATCCCCGAAGTTACCGCACAGTACGAGCAGGCTCTTGTGCAGATATCCCCCAGCACCATGAATGTAGCCGTCCCACGGTCCCAGCATTCCCCGATATTCGGGCAGTGTGCCTCTTCGCAGACGGTGTTCAGACCCTCGGACTTGACGACCTGCCTCAATTCAAGGTAGCCCGCGCTCCCTGGAGCCTTTACCTTCAGCCACTCGGGCAGCCTTCTTGCGGTAGCCATGTTCCCTCCATCAAAGGTATGCACCGCATGATAGCAGATTAGCTCATGATGGATAGAGGGCAACCGGCTTTTGTGGCGCGGCCCATGCCAAGGCAATGGAAACAGCCTCCGCTGCCCTCCCGACCCCGGCCGGAACGTTGAGAACCGGCAGCGGAACGTAATCCTCAGATTAGCTGTGGGTAACTGGATTTCCAGAGTTCGCCGCTATCTGATGGAGGATGAGTTAGCCATTATCTTTCTGACCACAGCGTTGAAGGCGTCAATCTCTTCCGTGTCTATTCCTTCCATCAACCTGGCTTCGTAGGCATGCAGGCAGTCGTGAAGCTCTAGTGCGACTTCTCGGCCCCGATCGGTCAGCTTGAGTATGACAACCCGCCTGTCTCTTCTCGGACGCCTCCTGAAGAGCAGATCTCTGTCCACCAGCTTGCTCACCATTCTGCTTATCGCAGAAACTTCGACCGGAAGCACTTGTGCGAGTTCTGTCGCAGTCCATTCTTCATCGGTCAGGAAGAGTCTCATCATAGCGAACTCCATTGACGTGAGTTCGTGCGAGGCCAGATCTCGATTTATTCCCTTAGCCACCGCATTGAGCAGCGCAGCCGCGCACTGTCCAAGGCTGTGCAAAGGCATCTGTGGAACACTAGGTTGATTGTCTTCGAAGTTTTCTGTCTTGTCTGTCATCTGCACCAGCGCCGTATGTTTCTGGTTCCTCTAGGGTTCTCTAAGCCCGTCTCCGAAATTGGTAACCCTCTCACGGTGGTTCACTTGCTCAAAGGACAATTCCGACCGTGGATACTTGGCGTTAATTTTCAAAAAAGGCTAAAAAGCCGAAATAGTTGAACCATTCACATAAAGTGTACCAGTAAACTTGCCCGATACACTACTATTTTTCGTGTCATGTCTATGCGAATTTTGAGAATTTCCTGCATTTCCAGTACAGATACCACCTTGGGAGTCATCTAGGCATTCGAATACTTGAAGCAATCCCCAGTGAACTGTCTTCAAAGAGGAGACTGAAAATCGGACATTTGCAGATAGAGAAGGACAGTAGAGAATCGTTGATGTTGAAGGTATGATAAAGCGAAGCTCATCCTTTACCAGGAGGTTAGAAAGACCAATGCCAGAATATATTCCTTCACCTACAGAGTGGGTCAGAGAGCAGGTCGAGACATACGAGGGAAGCGGCGGAACGGAAGGCACTACACTTCGAGACACGGGGCTGCCCGTAATCATCGTTACTAACACCGGTAACCGCACAGGTGCAGTTCGAAAGACTCCGTTGATGCGTGTCAAGGACGGCGACAACTACATTCTTGTCGGATCGCGCGGCGGTGCTCCGACAAATCCCCAGTGGGTGTACAACCTTCGCTCACATTCTGATGTCCAAGTCCGTGACGAAACCACCGTGTACGATATGCGTGTGCGCGAAGTTGGCGACCCCGATGAACGAGATCGCCTCTGGGAAATCTGTGTCGCTGCGTTCCCGCCCTACGCGGAATACAGGGAACGCACATCCCGCACGATCCCCGTTTTCGTCGCCGAACCGGCATAGCGTTCCCCTTCGATTGACCGCCTGTCTGGGCCATAATGCAACAGCCCCCACAAGTAGAGGAACTACTTATGGGGGCCCGCTCTTCAAAAGTTTGATAGGTGTTCGACTACCTAGAATGAGTAGTACTTGACACCTGCTCCGGCCATTCGGAAGTACCAACCGCCGTTAACGGTCTTCTTCTTTGTCGGGCTCTGCTCGGATTGCTCCAGCAATGCCTCAATCTCCTGCTGTGCCTTTCCGTTGAGCTTTTCGCTCAACTCTACAGATGACCGCCGCTCAAGAATCGCTGCTTCTGTCATAGAACCACCTCCTTCAAGAGTGTACAGTTCGAATTTAGCAATTGACACGAGCCGTGTCAACATAGTGCTATTTTTCACATAAACTTTGCCACGCATTTCACAAAGTCACTAACCGTGACCTTCGGCGACGAAACATCATAAATTGTCTTGCGGCCGTCTACACGCTACCATTGGGTTATGCGCCAACAGGACACTGAAACGACCCACAAGCCCTTTTCCCGGCATGAATCGGACGCGCCGCCTGACGAAACTGCAACTCTGAAGATTGCCGGGTGGGGCGACCTCGGAGATGGCATTGCGGAATTCGAGGGTGGGGTCATCAACGTATTCGGGGGCATCCCGGGTGAGTCTGTGAGAGCACGCATCGTTCGATACCGCAGGAGGCGCCGCCAGTACGTTTCCGCAATCGTAATCGAAGTTCTGAAACCCTCGCCTCACAGGATTTCACCTCCTTGCGCCTACTTCGGCGAGTGTACCGGCTGCCAGTGGCAGCACATCGACTACGACCACCAGCTCTCTCTCAAGCAGGAAAGGGTTGCCGACGCGCTTGCCGAATACCCGGAGCTACACGGCATCGATGTTTCCCCAACTCTGCCCAGCCCCCAGATGTTCGCATACCGCAATCACGCTCGCTTCACAATCCGTCAGCAGGGCAGTCTCGGATTCATCAACCGCATTACTCGTCGATTCGTCAAGGTCGAAGAATGTGCGCTCATGCATCCGTGGATTAACAAAGCCCTGAAAAAGCTTCAGGGCGAGGCAGGAGAGACTACCCAACTCTCTGTGCGCTACGGCGTGAACACCGGAGATTGGCTCATCCAGCCTACGATGCGCAATCCAGACATATCATTGCCTACCGGCCAGACGCATTACTGGGAGCAGTTGAATGGACACCGCCTTCGCATAGCTTCTCCATCGTTCGCTCAGGTCAATACGCAGCAGGCGGAACGACTCGCGGCGCTTGTAGGCGAGCGCCTCCAACTCAGCGGCGTCGAACTTCTGGTTGACGCCTATGCCGGTGTAGGCACATTCGCCGTACTTCTGGCGAGATCAGCACGCCACGTTATAGCCATAGAGGAATCGTCCGCGGCAGTGAAGGATGCGGCCGTCAATATTGAAGGAATCGACAATCTTGAGTTCGTATGCAGCCGGACGGAGGACTACCTCGACTCGCTCGAGGCCCCGCCGGATGCCGTCATCCTGGACCCCCCGCGCGTCGGGTGTCACAAGGGTACACTAGACGCTCTCATCCGCAGGAGGCCGAAGCGTGTTGTCTATGTATCCTGCGACCCGGTTACCTTGGCGCGCGATCTTGCGCACTTGATCACAGGAGGATTCAGGGTGGTGGCCGTTGAACCAATGGACATGTTTCCCCAGACATTCCACACAGAGTGCGTCGTGACCATGATACCGGCATAAAATCCGAGGCTTTCATCCGGAAAGAACCCCCCTGTCTCATTGGTGTAGAATAAACCAATGCCACGCTATCAATCCATAAGAGGCAACAGGCCGCGCCGGAGGAGGTTGATACTAGCCTCCGGTTCGCCTCGCCGCCGCCACCTCATCAAGGCGATAGACATGCCTCTCCGCATAGTGGCAAGTGGCGATGATGAACCGGAACCACTCGACAACGAATCTCCAAGGATGTACGTACAGCGCATGGCGCTCCACAAAGCGAAGTACGCTCTGAACAGGACAGATAGGGATATTGTCCTCGGTGCTGATACCTCGGTAGCGATTGACAACGACATTCTCGGGAAGCCAGTGGACGCCAGGCAGGCGGCCCAGATGCTGGAACAGTTGCGCGGGCGGCCACATGAAGTCGTCACCGGCGTTGCCCTCATGGACGCCGAAACCGGAATCTGTACAACATCAGCGAAGACCAGCAAGGTATATATGAGAATGTACTCCGACGAGGAAATCTCCTCATATATCGCTTCAGGCGAGCCCTTTGACAAGGCAGGAGCGTACGCCGCCCAGGATGAGACCTTTAGGCCGGCCAATCAGATTGAAGGCTGCTACCCAAATGTGATCGGCCTACCCCTATGCGAAGTATTGACTCTGCTCGATCGCATCGGGGTCCCCACCACATTCAAGCGGGGTTGGACCATTTCGCCCGGATGTCCCGAGTGCGACTATTGGAGTGAGGTAACCGCTGGCATGAGGGAGGCGAGCCGAAAATGAGCTTCCTCGGTATGGGAACATTCGAGATCCTCATCATCCTGCTCGTCGCGTTCATATTCCTCGGGCCCGAGCGGATGATCGACGCCGCGAGAATACTCGGCAAGTGGACGGGTGAGCTGCGCCGCATGGGTTCGACCGTGCAGGCCGAAATGGACGATCTCACAAACGTGGGTGCCCCTCTTTCCTCCCGATACGAACAAACACGCAGCGAAAGAAGCCCGGAAGGTGTTGCTCAATCGCTTGACCAGGATCATCCTCCGGAGCGATCAAACCCCGCCACCGCGGCGAATCCGAATTCGGCTGCTTCTGCCCCCGTGACCGGCTCCTCAGAAGGTGCTGTTTCGCCCAATGGGAAAGACGAGCCATCCGCTCGCAAAGAGGAAACCGTATGAGTTCCGAAGGCGGAATGTCGTTCCAGGATCACTTTGTTGAGCTTCGCCGCAGGGTAATGTACTCGGTAATCGCGGTGATCATCACCACTGTCGTGGCATTCGTATTTCATGAGCAGATTCTCAGCCTGCTCATGCAGCCGGCGCAAGGCTTCACCAACATACCTAGCGGCAAGCCGATCTACACGGACCTTACTGAGTTCATCAGTACGGCGATGAAGGCATCCCTGCTGGTGGGATTCTTCGCCGCCATGCCATTCGTCCTCTACCAGGTCGTTATGTTCGTCTCTCCCGGACTCAACCCTGCTGAGCGCCGCTACCTGTACATGCTGATGCCTGCGGTCATTCTGGCCTTCATCGTTGGCGCGGCATTTGGCTACCGGGTTCTCTTCCCACCTGCCGTTCACTTTCTGCTCAGCTTTGGCAGCGACATCGCAACGCCCTACATCCGCATAGGCAACTATGTGAGCCTCATGATGTCTCTCCTGCTGTGGATGGGCGTAGTCTTCGAAACGCCCATCGTGCTCTTTTTCTTGTCACGCATCGGCGTCGTAACGCCTCAGCAGCTGGGCAGGCAGCGCCGCTACGCCATTGTCGTAGCGTTCATTCTGGGAGCACTAATCACGCCTACATTTGATCCGGTCAACCAGACGCTCGTTGCACTACCGATCATAGTCCTCTATGAGATTGGCATCTGGCTTGCAAAGCTTGGAGCCCGGCAGCGCAACCGCCAGCGAGCCAATGAGCTGGGCCTGGACGGCAGCGAGGGCCAGGGAGCGTAATTCCTGCAAAACCTAAAGAGCCCGAGGCGGATTGCCTCGGGCTCTTCTGCGTCAATGTGTGCTAGGTCTGTGGCAAGCGCTACTAGGCGGTCTTCCCGGTCTTGACCTTATCCTCTTCGCCGCCGTCGTCCTCCAGGCTGGATTCCTGGCTCTTCCTGAACTGCCTGACGGCCTTTCCCATAGCATCGCCTACCTGCGGCAACTTTCCGACGCCAAATATTAGCATCAGAACTACAATGATGAGGATCAGCTCAACGGGTCCAATTCTGAACGGCATGGCGAACTCTCCGTCTCTTGCTACAAGGTCGTATTCTCAGTCTTCCAGACTAATCATATCCACCCTGTACCTTACCGTCAATAAAAGCCTGCCTTAGCTCCTGAGGCGGACGTAGCACTCCTGGCGGAAATTCTGCTCACTGTACGATACAATGCACCGAATCACCGCCACAATGAATTAGGAGAGTTATCGCAAATGACGCGCATTACGCAGATTACAGAACGCAGCCAGGTTGATGCAGATAAGCAGGACATATTCGACTCCATCGCCACTAGCCGTGGAAGAGTCAGTGGTCCCTTCTCGGTCCTTCTAAACAGTCCCGAAGTCGCCGGTCGCGCCGCACATTTGGGCTCGTACATTCGCTTCGAGTCCACTCTGACTCCCAGCCAGCGAGAGCTCGCGATTATCACAACTGCGCGGGAATTTGACTGTTCGTATGAGTGGGCAGCCCATGCAACTCTCGCCCAGCAGGCAGGCGTGCGTGAATCAGCAATCGAGACCATCGCTAACCGAGGAGACCTCAGCAGCCTCAACGACGATGAAGCGATAATCGTGGGCTACGGACGCGAACTGCTGAGAAGCAAGCGCGTTACCAACGACACATACAATGCGGCAAAGGCGAAGTTCGGCGAGCAGGGCGTTACGGAACTGACTGCCACAATCGGGTACTACGGCATGCTCGCCTGCGCCCTGAACGCCTTCGAGGTTCGCCCTTCCGAGGACATGCCTCAGCTTCCCCTACCCTGACCGCTTGGCGGAACCTGTCTCTTGCGGCCCAACAGCAAGGCTAGAATTACCAAGCCGACCGCAGACAATAAGATTGTGAGACTAGAAGCAGGTATAGGAGTGGGTGTCGGGACCGGCGTTACCGTCGGGCGTGGTTCTGGTGTGGGCGTTGGCAGATCAAGCCCCACGGACTTCCTTCCAAGCTGCGCAGTTGGATTGTCTCCTCCATAGTATGCAAGGCTGAGCCTGCTACGACTCCTGACGCGAACAATGCCGTCGCCTGAAGCCAGGCTCGACGGGTCTTCGCTTATCTCTGCCTTGCCCATGAAGATGTTCGAAGCAGGAGCGGGAGAGTGATCGTCCTCGTCGACGACCTCTCTGATGCCGACCCATTCGCCATCTCTGTCTGAACTGCTGTATAGCCTAGCGAGCCTAGCCTCTGCAGGAAACGCATCCACCAACTCGTAGTGGAACTCGAATGTAATCGTGCTGCCTCTGTGAGCTGTCGTGCCGATTGATAAGAACCCATGCTGCCGGGACCCTCTTGAATCCGGCTGCTCCACAGATAAGGTGAGCCGTTTTCCATCCAAGTCGGCATTCAGCGGCCCGGTAATCGGCGTTGAACCGTCATAGTCACATCCGTCTCTCGAAAAGACACCGGGAAGGGGATCTCCGGTCACGACATCCCAGATCTTTAACCTGTTAGCGTCATCTTCTGCCTTGCCTGATACATCAGCGGGAATATTCCTCCACTGAACCACGCAGGAATTCGTCGTACCCAGGTGGTTGTCCTCGACAAAGAACACAACCTCCTCCTGGACATTCACGGGTGTCCGAGCGAATTTGAGAGAGACTCTTCTCTCCGGGGGCCCCGGCACTATGGTCGAAGTCGGAGTTGGGTATGGATTGCCATAACGGTCCGGGACTTCCGTGGGTGTTGGGGCTACAGGTGGAGTCGGACTTGGCGGCGGAGAAGTATCGCTTGTCGCCTTCAAAACGCCTTCCTCGTCGAAGTAAACCACCCGGACTCTGTCTCCGGCTGGAACCCATACTGAACCATCGCCGGGCCCTTTCGTATCGGCATTCCTGCTTACCAACATCTTGCCCTTGTAGAGATCGGAGGCCGCAGAAGGCTTCGAGTCCGTTTCACTCGTTACCTCGCTTAGTTCGCCCCATTCACCGTGGGGATCAGACCTTGACGCAACCTTCACTCGACCGGAGTCAGCAGGGTATCGGTCCACCACATGGAAGTAATACCTGACTTCAAACCTGCTGCCGGCATTAAGGTCTGAATAGAGCTGAATCTGCTTCGTATCCGCGTAGTTCACAGGGTCATTGCTTATGAGTGTCGCGACGCCATCGCTGAACGCCTCCGGCGCAGGCTCCGCCACCAGCCGGGAGTATTCATTGAACGTGCATCCGTCACTAATCGAAAATACCTCGGACTCGGGAGCTCCGGTTCTCAGATTGAAGGAGTCGGCGTCCGGCCCGTAGTAGCTGGCCCTGACGCCATCCCAGGTGGCGACGCACGAGTGAATTGTGCCCAGGCTACCGTCCCTCACATGGAATACGACCTCGCCATCTCTGTCCGGTTGCGTTTCCGCCAGCCTGACGGTGACGATCTCAGCGGGATTCGGAGTATTGGAGACGGGCGGACGCGTCATCAGAGGCATTGGTGTCGACGTCGTGGACGGCGTAGGAGTGAGAGTCGGCGTCCGTGACGGTGTGCTCGTAGGTGAAGGAGTCGCTGTCGGGGTAGCGCCAGGAGCGCTGGTAGGCGTCGGAGTGCCGGTGGGAGTTGGGGTGACCGTCAATGTTGGTGTAGGCGTCGCTGTTGCGCCGGGTGTCGGAGTCAGGGTGGCAGTGGGAGAGGGGGTTGATGTAGGCGTATAGGTTGCCGTGGGCGTGCTGGTCACTGTCGGTGTTGAAGTAGGAGTATTCACAGGAGTCTGAGTTGCGGTGGGAGTTCCGGTGGCTGTTGCCGTCGGAGTGACTGTAGAAGTCGGCGTGGGTGTATTCGTAGGAGTTGGTGTTCCGGAAGGAGTCGGAGTACGAGTGGCAGTGCTAGTCGGCGTGGGCGTGCTAGTCGGTGAGGATGTTGACGTCGGCGTCGGAGTAGGTGTTGGCCCATTTGGACTGGCAACCACTACGTTTGATATTACGAAGTCACCCGCGCTCCGCTCGACCCAGACCCTGACCTGATACTCGGTACCATTGGTCAACGGCACATCATCATACTCACCGGACGCGCGCTCGACCGAAACAAAGTCAATCGTATAACTCCGCGCGCTCTTGTTGTCGAAGGAGACCCGAGGTGGGTCGTCAGTGACATGCCAGGCTGCAGTAGAGTTCTCTCTCCACTGGACGGACATGTTAATGATGGCACTCATCCCAACGAGTTCCCACTCCGCGCCCAATTGCTTGTCGCCCGGCTCAATTTCCAGCTCGATGGCTGGAGGGGGCGTTTCAGTCGCCGTTGGCGTACTGGTGGTCGTGGGAGTAGCAGTCAGGGTGTTAGTAGCTGTGGGAGTAACGGAGGGGGTATGCGTACTCGTAGGCGTTGGCGTAGAGGTCTGCGTCTGAGTGGCCGAAGGGGTAGCAGTGGCGGTCGAGGTCATCGTAGGTGTATGAGTCGGAGTCGCCGTTGATGTCGCCGTCGGCGTGGGCGTGGGCGCCTCTTCTCCGATTCTTGCTTCGACAACGTTTGAAATCACATACGTCCTGTCACTGAATTCAACCCATACTCTTACCTGATACTCTACATCCTCGCTCAAGGGTGCATTGATCCAGTCATTAATCTCCTCAGAGAAGGCCGGAATGTAGTCAATACTGAATTCCCGCGTGTCCTTTTCATTGTGAAGCGAAACGCGCGGAGAAGCATATCTGTCCCAAGAGTCCGATGAGCTTTCGCGCCACTGGATTGACATGTACTGGAACCCAGAAATGCCGATAAGTTCCCACTCTGCGTCCAGGACGGTCGCGCTTGGGGTTACTTCAAGATCGACGGATGGCCCGCTCGGTCCGGCTTGGTGACCAGGAGTTGCTTCAACCGACACCTCTAGCCACGCGACGGCAAGAAGTGCCACTGCAAGCCCAATTGCTATAATACGCAGTAGACTAGGGAGCATTATATTAGAGCACCAACTATTTTCCCGAACAAGTAATGCTTCACTTTATCGGAAATATAGGCTGAAATGCTTAATATGTCAAATGCTCAAGACTGGCGCCTCTCAAAACATTCCGCGCACGGCAACCAAACAGACGGAATATGGGATGCTCGCAAAGATGGGAGAGAAAGGTAATGAAGGGTCATATCAGGCCACTTTCCGAAGCCGATACTGAGATTTATCATGCCCTCCGCCTGCGCGCGCTAAAGGAGCACCCGACTGCTTTCGCGCAGCCTTATGAGTCCCAGGCAGAGACATCGCTAAGCAGCGTAGCGGCACGCCTTCGCGAAGCCTCAGATTCGCCGGACGACTTCATTCTAGGAATGTTCCATCAAGACGCGCTCGTAGGCATGGTTGGCTTCTATCGTGAGAGCCGCCACAGAATACGGCACAAGGGCACAATCTGGGGAATGTACATCGCCGCTGAAGTTCAAGGGCACGGCTTGGGAAGGGCGCTCATTCGGAACGCAATCGCACGAGCTGTGGAAATGCCTGGGCTCGAACAGATAAACCTTGGCGTTATCAGTGGAAACGCCTACGCACGAGATCTTTACATCTCACTCGGCTTCGAGTCTTATGGCCTGGAGAAACGCGCCATCATTATTGATGGCGAGTACCACGACGATGAACTGATGCAGATGTTCCTCGATTAGCGCAGGGATACGCGATGGATGACTCAGTTCATTCGAGTGCCGCCGTTGACATTCAGCGATTGCCCCGTAATGTTCACCGCATCGTCTGAAGCGAAGAATGCAACCGCCTTTCCAATGTCCTCGGGAGTCTGCTCCCGTCCCAGCGGACAGCGTTCCCTGATGGCGGCATCAAAAATCTCTCGTGGTGTCAGACCGGACTGTTCGGCGTTGTTGCGCTTTGAGCGGACTGCAATGCGCTCCCACATTGGCGTCCATATCGTACCCGGACAGACCACATTGACATTGACGTTATGCGGGGCAAGCGACATCGCGTACGACTGAGTGAGGTGGATCACGGCTGCCTTTGAAGCGCCGTATGCGCCACCGCCTGCTCCTCCTCCACGACCGGCGTGTGACGCGATATTCACTATCTTTCCGGAGCGTCGCCTTATCATGTGAGGTATCACCGCGTCGGAAGTCAGTGCGGTGCCCTTCACATTAACGTCGAATGTAATGTCCCAGTCCTCTTCGCGTGATGTGGTCGTTTCTTCGAAGCCCGGAGCGCCGATCACGCCCGCGGCATTCACCAGAATGTCAATGCGCCCAAAGTCGGAGAGAACCCGTTCTACCACATCCTTCAGCTGTAGCTGGCTCGTAACATCGACCGCATAGGATTCCGACTTTCGACCGAGGCTCTGAATCTGCCGGGCCGTCTCCTGCGCGCCGTCAAGAATGATGTCGCACAACGCCACGTCCGCGCCGCGCTCGGCCAATACGAGCGCAATACCTTCGCCCAGCCCCCTGGCGCCTCCGGTCACCAATGCCACTCTGTCTTCCAGTTGCATGACATCGCCTCCTCAGTTTCCCGTGTGCAATACGCTAGGACAGGTCTGTTCCATTGCCGAAAGTCCTGTGTGGAGTGCCCGGATTGAGGGAAAAATGGGAATGCACCGCGAGCCAGACGCCGTCCCGACGCTCCAATGTAACTGTTGCACGACCTGGCCGGTAGAATGGCTGGTGCCTGCCGTCGAATCCGATTGAAGTCCACGTCACCACACCCCACGCCTGATCGCCACTGCCACCGGCGTGAATGTTCTCCAGGTCCATCTTGAAGTTGCGGATGTTGCCCCAGATGCTCTCCCACTGTCCCTCGCGCAGGGACTTCCGACCGCGCACGATGTCCATTTTCGTACCGAAGGATACTACATCCTCTGCGAAGATTGTCTCGGCGGAGTCGTAGTCAACGGTTGCGCAAAACCGCTCCATCAAAGCGAACCATTCTCTGACGGCGTCCTCAGGTTTGCTCGTTACCACATGCGGCTTTATCTCTGACATGATTAGTCCAAACTTCCCTTTTGCTTCACCTTCTCGGGTCAAGTCCGCTGAAATGCGCTAACCTTGTCTCATCCAGTCCGCAATCCTCTCAGCGATCATAATCGTAGTGACATTGGTATTGGCGCGAATGACATCGGGCATTATGGACGCATCCACGACCCGGATTCCTTGCAAGCCATGCACCTCGCCGTACTGGTTTACGACCGCCATCTCATCAGATGCCGGTCCCATCTTGCATGTGCCGGAGGAATGATGCTGCGTCAGGACATTATCGAGAAGCCAGCGGTCAAGCGCCTCGTCCGTTGCAAGGTCGTCGTCGCTTGGGGATATGCGAGTTAATCCGACGCCCTCGAACGCGTCACTCTGCGATAGCTCGGCACACATTCTAATGGCACCGCGCAGCCTCTCCTTGTCATACGGGTCTGTTAGGTAACGATAGTTTACGTGCGGCTGCTCGTTAGGGTCCGACGAGTTTAGCTTAATCTCGCCGGAGGACAGAGCCTTCTGCAAAGCGATGCTGAATCCTGTAGGCGTAATCTCACTGGTTACGTCGAAATTGATCGGCATGTGTTCAGTGCGAACATGCAGCGGCCGCATTTGCATGTCATTGCGATACGGGGACCCCGGCGTCGTGTAGCGCATCCCAATCTGCAGTGCTGGAGCGCCCTCCGGGATGGCATTCGCGCTCTCGTACAGCATGAACACAGCCGGATGGTCACGCAGGTTCTGCCCGACACCGGGCAGGTGGTGCTTCAGTGGTACACCTACTTCTGTGAGATGTTCCTGTGGACCTACTCCAGAAAGCATCAGCAGTTGCGGAGAGTTAATTGCCCCACCGCAAAGCACGACCTCGCCCGTGTCAATGCGGAAGACCTCGCCGCCGCTCTCCGCCTCCAGGCCCACGGCACTCGGCCCATCGAACAGCACCTGCCTCACGAGAACGTCCGCCCTTATGGTCAAGTTGAGCCGGTGACGCGCGATATCGAGGTAGGTTAGAGCCGTGCTCATCCTTATGCCGTCGATCCGGTTTAGGGCATAGTAACCCACGCCCGTCGACTCCGGGTGGTTCATATCGGCGGTATAGGGAAAGCCTGCAGCCTGAGTCGCTCTCAAGAAGGCGTTCGGAATCGGCAGGAGTTCGTCCTGACTATACCGACGCACCGGAATCGGACCGTCTGACCCATGGAAGTCGTCGCCATGGAAGTCGAGGTCGTTTTCCATCTTGCGAAAATACGGCAGCAGCTTCAGGAATGACCACTCGTCATTACCCTCCGCCGCCCAATCGTCGTAGTCCTCGGGGATACCACGGAAAAATACCTGTCCGTTAATGGCGCTTGACCCGCCCGTCACCTTCCCTCTCGGAAGTCGGAATGACGGTCTTTCAGGTGTAGCCTGAGCCTCGTAGCCCCACGTATGAGCATCGGCAACTTCCTGGTTGTACCAGGGTTGGACTCCGTACTTAATATGCTCCGGCAGGCGCTCGAAGTCAGGGTAATCGGGGCCGGCTTCCAGCAACAGCACGGAACGACCAGCGTCCTCCGAGAGCCTGCTGGCGAGCGTGCTTCCGGCGGACCCTGCCCCAACAATTACAGTGTCGTAGCGCATTACAAACTCCCCTCCCCGATCGTCTGCTCCGTCTAATGCCGCATTATACACATAATCGCAAGGCTCCTACTCGGTCCGGTCTAATGCTACTGAGACTTGACTTAGGACAGCAATTACTTTATAAGTATGCCCCATAAGCACTTAGCCAGTTGGCCCTGTGCACGACAGACACGCACATCAACCGTTATGGCCGGCTCACAAGGCCAATTTTGTTCGAGGGAGGAATAGGATGAACTGGAAACCTACTATCATACTGGTTGCCATTGGGGTGTTCGCACTCCTACTTGGCGCGTGTGGAGGAGCCGCTGAGCAAGCACCGGCAGCGCCGGCTCCTGCAGCGCCGGCAGCGGCACCCGCTGCACCGGCACCCGCACCTGCAGCACCGGCACAAGCGCCGGCCGCACCTGCGGCACCGGCCCCTGCAGCGCCGGCAGCGCC
>CAZWDM010000063.1:0-15566 GCA_964632415.1 uncultured Dehalococcoidia bacterium
TTCTTGCCCCCTTCCTAACCTTCCCCCTGAGGGGGAAGGGACATTGGAGGAGTCTGAAGGGACATCTATGAGCGGGAACTTCACGAACAGGCCCGGATGCACGATCTCCTTGTAGCCCTCGGTTACGATCTCGTGCTCGGACAGCCCCGTGCCGCAGCGCGGGCACCACGGCATCACATCGCGCCCCTCGTAAAGCCAGCCCTTCTCGTGGCAGGTCTTCAGGAAGTGCCAGATCGTGTAGTTGTTCTCGTCCGACTTCGTGTGGTACGAGTCGTCCCAGTCCATCCAGTAGCCGAGCCGTATGCTCTGCTGGCTGATGATGTCGGCGAAGCGATCCACGCGCTGCTTGCACAGGTCAACGAACTTGTCCACGCCGAACGCCTCGATGTCGCGCTTCGACCCGAAGCCAAGCTCCTTCTCCACCTCCACCTCGATCCACAGCCCCTGCCCGTCGAAGCCGTTCTGGTAACGCTGGTCGTAGCCCTGCATCGCGCGGAACCGCAGGAAGATATCCTTGTACGACCTGCCCCATGCGTGATGCACGCCCATCGGATTGTTCGCCGTAATCGGCCCGTCGATAAACGAGAAAGTCTTGTCCGCCCCGGAATTGCGAGCCATGTACTTGGCGGGAATGTCATTGCGCTCCCACCACTCCAGGATGTCGCGCTCCATAGCGGTAAAATCGGTCTTCGTATCGACAGGGTTGAACATGGGTGAAATCTCCTGGGACAGACACTGATACAGGGTATAGACGGGCGATTAGTATATTGTATCGCATCCGCCCGATGTATCAATGTAGATACGATTTAGGCTGGCATGATTCATTCGTGACAAACATTAGTGGGGTGAATGTCGGGAGTATGTCCCAAAAGTCACTTTCGATAGAGTGCTAGATCAAAGTAAAGAACGAAAACTCTCAATGTTGGTTTCAGTGGTCACCAGGGAAGAAAGTCAGCGCCAATTGAAGGCGGTCATAACTGCCATCGGTAGTAGAAATAACCGCTAGCGAACTGAAGCTCTCTCGCAAAAATCTCACTTCTCGCTTGCTTAAGGTTGATTCCTCAATATCACCGAGAGCAGCTAAACTCTGCAAATTGAGATAAACCTGAGCGTATTGCACCCCCTCAAAGTGATCGAGCGCACGGCGGTACTCGTCATCCTCCGCTAAACTACCACCTTCTCCGTTCTGTAACCGCACAATTCGCTCCAGCATCCAGCTGGTAGTCGCCACCGTCAAATACCCATCATGCAAAACATACCCGGGTGAATAGGGAGAATCAACCAGTTCCACCACCTTCGCATCACCTTGAGCGCCCACATCAATTTCATCAAGATTCAAGTACATTAACGAGCCCAACCAGTCCAGGAAATCCTCTGCTGTTTCAGAGAGAACTCCTTCTCTGTCTGTCTTGTACGCCAACAAGGCCGCCGCATCGACGGCGTTGCTCTCTGGATCGTCGAGTACCGCCCCGTAGTCGAAATCCGACACCCCTAATATCATCTCTCCTTCTAGATGTGCAAAAAACTCACGTTCCAGGTCAATGCCTGTAATGATATCGAAGCCAAGCAGACCAAGATCCAACAGGTGGGCCATGTTCAAGTTCGAGGGATCAAATTCAAGCTCATCTGAAAATGCGGACAGGTCTTCCAGCTCATCCATTCCTCCCGCATCTTCCATGAATTCGGAGAAGTCGTACTCCTCTAGTGTCTCACGCCAGTTCTCCACATTCGGGTCGAAACTGAAGGCCAGCATCGCCACGGTGTCAGCGGGCATGACGCTGGCAGGATTCGACAAGGACTGAGTCTGAGAGATTGCCTCAGCTACTTCCCCTGAAAGCGGAGCGCCTACATCGAGAAGAACTCCGTCTTCGACCCAACCAGCGGAAACTACCAGCCAGTCCGGAATCTCATCATAGAAAGACGAATCAAGGTACTCTCCCAACTCACTGTCTTCAAGGACCTCACTTGCCCGTTGGCCATTCACATATATCGACGAAAATCTCCTAGAGAGCATCCTTGCTTGAGCAACCTCGAAATACTCATCCTGATCCAGACCGTCATCCCTGTCTCCCTCAGCTCCCTCGACGATCGTGTCCAGAAAGCGCTCGTCGCTAGCGACGATCAAGAGTCTGTCAGAGATCGCGTACGAAGCACTGCCACTCCTATCATTGACCCAGAGAGCGAATTCATCCGTCGAACTTCGGTCAAATTCCGCGCCAAATTCGTCAACTTGTCGGTCGAGCAAATCATTCAGGAATTCTCTGGCGGCATCTGGGTCTCGCACATCAACCGTCATCGCTATTTCATACTCTTCCCTGTTTACGTCAATATCCCTCACGGCAAACGATATTTCCGGTCCAATCCAGACTAGAACATCATCCTTGATATCGATGCCAAACTCATCTCGGATTGAGTCCTCAGTGTCATCAGTCCAGTTTCTGAATACTGAGTACTCACTAAATCCCGTCCATATATTCTCCATCTGCTCGCGCTGACCATCTCCAGGATTCAGGGTGAACCAAGAGTAGAGCAATGTGTCGTCAGGATAGTATCTGGCCGAGTATTCGGGCGGCCTTGTTAACAGCAATAAATTTGGGAGCCACCCGGAATAATATGCGACACCTACCACTACAAGTACGAATAGAACGACCGATCCGAAAACGCTCAGAATCCAGAATAAGCTAGTCCTTCTTGATCGTTCTTCTCCATTCATGCCACACCATAACTATCTTTCGAACTTTCAATAATGGCTCAATTTGAACCGATTTACCGTGTTATTGTATTCTACACTGCTGCATGAAAGGTAAGCCTTATGCCCGGCGCTAATGAGACTCGCTGAGGCTCAAAATCCGAACAGGTGGGTTTGCTGTGTGTATCTCACCCACGCAGCATTTCAGAGATGTTTCAGGCAAATTAGACTCGATGCTACACGGCAAACAGCGGCTCCCCCATCGTGATCACCCGCCTCTCCGCATCCACCGCCTCGCGCAGGAACTTCGGCACGGCGAACATGCCCCGGTGCGCGATGCTATCTCGTCCGATTTACAATCTCTCGAACTCAGCGACGCTCAAGCCCGCTTGACTCAGTACGCTCCGGAGCGTGCCGACCGTAACTTCACGGTGTCGTGGGACAACGGCGGTACGAGTTCCGGCGGCAGTCGTTTTGGCGAATTTGACATGGCTTCCGCGCTGACTAACTTCTGTAAAGCCTGCCGCTCTGAGTTTGCGCGCGACTTCGCGGTATGGCAGGGGTCTAAGCGGCACCGACCTCTACCTCGATGGTGCGGACCTTGGGCAGCAATGTTGCCATGGGAGGCTCAAAGTGCAGCGCCAGCGCCTCGCGCAGGTTCTCCAGGGCTTCTTCCTCCGATTCGCCCTGGCTGGCAACATCGACTTCCAAAGCCTGCGCGACGTACCAGTCGCCTTCCTGCCACACGCTTGCGGAAAATGCTCGCATCATGATGCAGACGCTCCTTTCACTCTCACAGACATCACAGCACCCGCCTACACAACAAACAGCGGCTCCCCCATCGTGATCACCCGCGTCTCCGCGTCCACGGCTTCGCGCAGGAACTTCGGCACGGCGAACATGCCCCGGTGCGCGATGCCGTCGTAGCTGCGGAGTGTGCCGGCGATGCGCTCGGCGATGCGCCGGTCTATCTCGTCGGTAGTCAGCGATAGCACCGCATCATCCGGCGTCCCCATGACGAAGCCCCATGTCGTGCCGAACGATGGGATGAACGCCTCGCTCAGGTGAGCCTGCGGGAAGACCGAGCCGACGGTGTTGGCGACGGCGGAGAAGCACTGCTCGTAGAAGGTCGCACCGGTGGGACCGGACTGGGCGACCATGATGCCGCCGGGGTTCAGGCGGGAGCGCATGCTGCGGTAGAACTCCTGCGTGAACAGCAGGTACGCGGGCCCTGCCTCCAGCGGGTCGGGCACGTCTATGATGGCGATGTCGAAGCGCTCGCCGGTGTTCTCGATGTACTGTAGCGCGTCCTCGTGCAGCAGCGTCAGTCGCGGGTCGTCGAATGCGCCCTGGTGGTGATTCGGCAGGTACTTGCGGCACATGCTGACCACAAGCTCGTCGAGGTCCACCATCACCACGCGCTCGACCGACCTGTGCCGCAGCGCCTCCCGAGCGGTCGCGCCCTCGCCGCCGCCAGCGATGAACACGCTGCGCGGGTTGGGATGCGCGATCATCGAAGGCTGCACCAGCGCCTCGTGGTACACGAACTCGTCAAGCTCGGTGGACTGCGTCTTGTCGTCCAGCACGAGGCTCCTGCCGAAGCACTCCGCGTCGTGGATGAGCACATGCTGGTACGGCGACTCGCCCTCGAACAGGACCTCGCGAATCTGCTCGAGCTGCATCAGCCCTTCAGTGATCAGCTCGTAGTGCCAGTTGCCTTGGGGTGGAGTTCTCATAGCGATCAGGTATCAGCAGTCGGCCATCAGGTGTCAGCGGTCAGGTGTGTAGCGCGTTGATTGCAGCTGTCTAGCTGACCGGTGAATGGTGAGAGCCAACCAGGCCGCGCTTGACCTCCATGACGTTGCAGTGCTGCGCCTGAAGGCCCTCTGCGACGAAATGCGCCGCCTCCATGGGCTTGAGGTTTTCGCCGCAGGTGAAGATGTCCACGGCGGCGTAGCGGTGTTCGGGCCAGGTGTGGATGCTGATGTGCGACTCTGCGATGCACACGATGCCGGTCACGCCCACTGGCGAAAACTTGTGGAACACCTCGCCGACGATGGTTGCGCCTGCCTCTTCGGCGGCGGCAAGGAGCACCTCCTTCACCATCGCCATGTCGTCGAGCAGCAAGGGGTCGCACTCGTTCATTTCCAGCAGCAGGTGCGTGCCTAGCGCTCTGGGCTGCTCATTCAATCACCCGTCCTCCCTCACGATGAAAGTTCCTGAGTATGAGGAGTTATTATACAACTTTGGGACACGCTCATGCAGGGGAAACACCCGCGCATGAGTGATGATAGAATCCCCTACGACCCGATTCTGGCAACATCCGACCACAAACGACCACGGAGGACTTACGAATGAGCGCAGAGCGAATACCCGACGACGCGCCGGCGAGCGCACTGTTCCCCGAGTTCGAGACGCTGTACGACCTGATTGCGGCCGAAGTCGAGGGGCTGACCGACGAGCAGCTCGACTGGACATCCGACAGGTGGGGCTGGGCGGAATGGAGCATCCGCCGGCAGACGAGCCACATGGCGTCGCTCCTGTACCGCTGGATGATTGTGCGCTGGGCGGATACCACATTCCCCGACGGCGACCACGGCGTCGAGGATGTGGAAGGACTGGCGGTGTCCGAGAACGACCGCGCGCTCGATGTGCGCTACCACGACATGGACGTGATTCTCGGCATCCTGCGCGAGGGCATCGCAATCGCCCAGTCGATCCTTGCCGAGCGCACCGCCGGCTTCCTGCGCAGCAACACGCTGGTTACCGAG
Organism: uncultured Dehalococcoidia bacterium; assembly: GCA_964632415.1. Classification (GTDB taxonomy): domain Bacteria; phylum Chloroflexota; class Dehalococcoidia; order Lucifugimonadales; family JADFKI01; genus Bin90. The sequence continues at coordinate 5,461 of CAZWDM010000063.1, forward strand.
TACAACCCGGAGCGCGCCCTGGTCGTCAGCGCGCACCCGCACGGCATCACCCTGGACGCCGAGGCGGGCACCGAGACGACCACGCTGGAGGCGACCTTCCGCCACATGTACTTCGAGGAGACCACCCACCTCTACAACATCCAGCGCCTCAAGCGAGCGCAGGGCCTCCCGACGGTGGTGGAAGTGCCGCGCGTCGGCTACTGGATGCTCGACGGCTGGGACAGGAGCGAGGCGGACTAGTCGTGCGTGGGCAGCTCCGGCTGTCAGACGCCCTGCAGCTCAGGGAAGTAGCTGCGGTAGAAGCCCTCGTCTCTGGTCAGAAAAGTGTCCGCCGATACGAGGGCGTGCGCGCCAATCAGGAAGTCGGGCAATATCCGCGTTCTGGGCCCACCGGCTTCGCGGTATCGTCTCCAACGCAATCCGGCTTCGTATGCGATGGCGTCATCGAGCGGCGAAAGCCTGATTCTGAGTGAGTCGAGCGCGGCGTCCAACTCAGTCTTGCTATTGAACGCGGGAACGAGTTCCCCGTAGACGACAACACAAATGATAATGTTGCCTTTGGTCCGCGCGGTTTGAATCAACTCCTCAGCTTGGTCCGCATAGTGTGGGTCATCACCAAACAGATCAATGAGGATATTGGTATCGACTGCTGTTGTCATACCCTGCCGCGCACGATATCCATATATTCATCCGTGGACATACCCAAGTCAACGATTCCGCGCACCCTGTCCAGCGGGCTATCCCCCGGCTTGCACTCTCTGACCAGAATCCCGTCCTCGGCCAGGTAGCAGTCAATCTCCACATCGGGCGTTATGCCATAGTCCTCGCGCAGCCGCCCCGGTATTGTGATCTGCCCTTCTTCGGTGACCTGTATCTTGCGCTTGCTGATCCGCAGCTCTTCGCCGTCGATGATGATGTCCACCGCCACATCCGGCGCGATGCCGAAGTGATCGCGCAAAGGCTTGGGCACCACGAAGCGATTTTCCTCGTCGTAGTCCTGCTCTCGCTTCTTGATGAGAATGCCCTCGTCCGTCGGGATAATGTCAACCTCGGTATCCTCATTGATGCCGAAGCGCTCCCTGAGTGTACTGAGAAGAGTAACCTGACCGTCTTCGGTTATTCGCATGGCTAACGCTCCATACCTGGCTGGCGATGGCTCCACCCTGGTACCTATTCTAGCAGGCTGTGCCTTGCCTGATCCCCCGCCGTCTCCCGCATCCTTGCCCTTATATCGTCCGGGATCTCGCGGATGTACTGGCGCGTCGGCGAGTCGTGCCGCTTGCCTACGCTGACGCCCGCCTCTGCCATCAGCGCCACGCCGCCGAGGTAGTCGGACACGCTGATGTACTCCGAGTCCACCCCGCCGTCGGGGTCGGGAATCGTCGTCGTCGCGTTGTGCCAGTTGCCCAGCGGAAACGCCAGCCCCGTAACCGTGTAGCCGAACACCGCGAACGCCGTCGCCTCGCACCCGCCGCCGCTCATCAACTGCCGCTGCGCCTTGAACTCGCTGTCCGCCTCACGCAGGCTCTGCAGCGCCGCGCTGAACACCTGCTCCGCGTCCGCGTCGAAAGTATAGACGCGGTCCCCCGTCCGAATCACGGGCCCCTCACCCTGCTCCACGCCCGGAATGATCGAGCTCGTCTCCACAGACACCACCAGCGTGTCCTCCGGCAGCGTCCCCGCCTCAGCCATCAGCCGCGCTCCGAACAGTCCGCCTTCCTCCCCCCGCGTGAAGACCGCGATAAAGTCCGCCGCCGCCTTATCCGCTACCAGACGCTCCAGCGCGGCCAGGATCGCCCCGCAACCTGCGAGATCGTCGGCAGCCCGCATCCGTATTGTGTCGCCTTCTATGCCAAAGTCCGGCAGATCGAACACCACCGCAGCAGGCATAGCCAGTTCCGCATCGGTTGCCACAAGCACCGACACAAGCCTCTCGCCACCGGCATCGCCCGCCGAGTCGGCATCCAGCGGCTGTATCTCGGCAGAAATGCGCTCCCCATCCGGCATTAGCACGAACGCTGGCGCACCCTTCCTTATAGATGCAACCGGCACCCCGCCCAGCGCCTGCGCTATGTACCTCTTGCCGCCCGATTCAGCGACAGGCGCATCGGCAGGCCGTACAATCTCATACCCCGGATGGTCCATGTGCGCCACGAACGCGATCGGCGGCTCGCGCTCATCATCCGGCAGCGCGGCAATCGTCGGCGCCGTGTAGCGCGCGATGATGTTGCCGAACTCGTCCCGCCCGTACTCCACGCCGTCCAGCGTCGCCAGCACGCCAAGTATGTGCTCCGCGACGCCCCATTCATGGAACGGCACGGCGGGGTTTGCCGCCAGCCCTGCAAGTATTTCCATCGCGCGTTGTTCTTGTGTATTCATGGTGATAGTCTAACATGCGTGAGCCGCTCGAACGGAACGAAACATTTGAGATAAACGCAGTGATGGAATACAAAGGATATATTGCCACAATCGAATACGACGACTCCGTAGGGCTTCTCCACGGAAGCGTAGTCAATAGTGGAGACTATCCAATCGCCAATTGCGAGGCTGCAGACGAAGATACGCTGAGGGAAGAGTTCCGCGTGTCCATTGACGAATACTTGGCAATGTGCGCAGAAGACGGACTCGAACCCCGGAGACCGTCTTGGGGTATGTTCAGTCTGCACATGGGTGAGGAACTCCACCGCCGCGTGGCGATTACCGCCGCTCGTAGTCGCAAGAGTATTGATGATTGGATTAATGACGTGCTAGAGCGGGAAGCAGAAGCCCTGTAAGGTCAATATGGTCTCACGAAGACAAGCCACCCCCCCAAGAAGCCCTGCCGACCAGATCCTCGACGGCCTGAACGACAACCAGCGCAATGCCGTCACCGCGATCGACGGACCCCTGCTGATAGTCGCAGGCCCCGGCAGCGGCAAGACTCGCGTCATCACCCACCGCATCGCATACCTCGTGCGCGTCGTCGGCATCACGCCTTACCGCATCGCCGCCGTTACATTCACGAACAAGGCGGCGCGCGAAATGCGCCAGCGCCTCATACCGCTGCTCGGGCAGGCGGCAGAGCAGATCAACGCGTCCACATTCCACGCCTTCTGCGCCAACGTGCTCCGCCGCGAGGGCGAGCAGATCGGCCTCGACCGCGACTTCGTCATCTACGACGACGCCGACCAGATGTCGCTGATGAAGCGCGCTCTCACTGAGCTCGAACTCGACCCCAAGCGATTCCCGCCGCGCTCCATCCTCTCCGGCATATCCGGCGCGAAGAGCGAGCTTCTCGGCGTCGAGGGGCTGGCGCACCGCTCCGGCAGCTACTGGGACGAGATCGTCGTCCGCACCTACGAGCGCTACGAGGACCTGCTGCGCCAGTGTTCCGCAGTGGACTTCGACGACCTGCTTCTGAAGACATACCAGCTCTTCGAGCGCGTCCCCGACATCGCCCAGAAGTACCAGGAACGATATGTACACTTCATGATCGACGAGTTCCAGGACACGAACGTCGCGCAGTACTCCATCGCCAAGCAGCTCGCCCGCCACCACCTGAACATCTGCGTCGTCGGCGACCCCGACCAGTCCATCTACACCTGGCGCAACGCCGACATCCGCAACATCCTCAGCTTCCAGGACGACTACCCAAAGGCGAAGCTCATCGCGCTGGAGGAAAACTACCGCTCCACGCAAACGATCCTCGACGCAGCCCGCAGCCTGATCGCCTCCAACACCCAGCGCGTGGACAAAGACCTCTGGACGCGCAACGGCGAGGGCGTGCCGATAGTGATTCACGAGGGCTACAACGAGGAAGAAGAGGCACAGTTCGTCATCCGCGAGATACAAAGCCTGACGCGCAACCAGCAATCAGTCCCTTCCCCCTCTGGGGGAAAGTCAGGAAGGGGGGCGGAAGTCAGCCTCGGCGACATCGCAGTGATGTACCGCGTGAACGCACAGTCGCGCGCGCTGGAAGAAGCCTGCCTGCGCTACGGCGTGCCGTACCAGGTAGTCGGCGGCATGAAGTTCTACCAGCGGCAGGAGGTCAAGGACATCATCGCCTACCTGCGCCTCGTCGCCAACCCGGACGACGATGTGAGCCTCGCCCGCGTAATCAACCTGCCCACGCGCGGCATCGGCCAGCGCACGCTGGACCACCTCGCCCGCACCGCACGTGACGCCGGCACTTCACAGTTCGCCGCGATTCAGTCGCTCTCCGACGACGGCGATACCGAGCTGGCGCCACTCGTCAGCCCGTTCACCGCCCGCGCACGCACCGCGCTCATCGGCTTCGGCAACCTCATCAACGGCATCGCCGAAGAGCGCGAGGAGCTCGACCTGCTGGATATCATAGACGCCGTGCTGGAGCGCAGTGGATACCAGCGCTGGTTGCTCGACCAGGAGCGCGGCGAAGAGCGCATGGAGAACATACAGGAGTTCCGCGCATCCGCCCGCGACTATCTGCACCTCGGAAGGACCGAGTCGCTGACGGCGTTCCTTGAGAGCGTCAGCCTCGTCGCCGATGTGGACAGCATGGAAGAGAGAGCGGACGCCATCACGCTAATCACGCTGCACCAGGCGAAGGGCCTCGAGTTCCCCGTCGTGTTCATGGTAGGCATGGAAGAGGGCTTGCTGCCCCATGCACGCTCGGTGGACGACCCCACGCAGCTCGAAGAGGAACGCCGCCTCTGCTATGTCGGCGTAACCCGCGCCAGGGAGAGGCTGTACCTGCTGCGTGCCTTCCGGCGGGGCTTCCGCGGCATGAGCGGCGGCTCCGAGCCGGGAACTCCCTCGCGCTTCCTGCTCGACATCCCGCCAAAGCTGCTCGCAGCGCCCGCACAGCCCAAGCGTCCAAGTGCAAGCGGCCAACGAATGGCAGCCAGACGCACGGAATCAGGCGAAAGCGCACAGCCGGGGCAATCCCAGGCGCGACAGGAGGGCATAAGGCGCACACGGCTCCCCACTCCGCCGAGAACCGACAATCGCGAGAAGTCGTATGGAAAGATGCGGTCCATCAGGACTCCGCGTGCGCCGAATGTCCCCGGCCAGCGACCGGTCCGCGGTGGTGGCGACCAGGCAGCGGCATCACCGCATCTGGCAACGGGCGACAAGGTAACGCACAAGGTCTTCGGCGAGGGCATCGTCACCGAGTGCAAGCCGAGCGGCGGCGACTTCGAGGTAACGGTGGCATTCAAAGACGGCGCCGGTGTCAAGCGGCTGCTGCTGGGTCTGGCGCCGATAGAGAAGGTGGAGTGAGGCGCACCTTCCTTCAAGAGATGCTGCCCGTTAGCGAGGGGATGAACTCAGTGTCGCGCTATCGCCAGTCAGGTGGCGGCTCATCGAAAGGCTCGCCCTTCCTGCGCGCCTCTTCGTATCGCTCGAACCACTTTCGCCACTCCGAAGACGCTTCCGCGCGTCCCAAAGAACGCCCCTGATTGCGAATCCTGTTCCTGAGCTTTTCGGATAACAGTGCCATACTTCGCCAAGCCTCCGTAGAAGAAGCCGCCAGAGCCTCTACCCTACGTCAGGCGGCGGTTCGTTGAAGGGCTCGCCTTTCCTGCGCGCCTCCTCGTAGCGTTGGAACCACGCCTGCCACTTGGAGGCCGCCTCGAGACGCCCCTCAACACGCCCCTCTACGAGTCCCTCTTCGCGCCCCAGGGCACGCCCCTGATTGCGAATCCTGTCCCTGAGCTTTTCGGATAATAGTGCCATACTTCGCCAAGCCTCCGTTAGAAAGACCGCCAGCAGCGCCGATACGGGAGCGATTCCGCCACCGTGCCTCACAACCACAAGCAACTTCACCACAGTCCCTATTCTACCATTCCAGACGAACTCCTCCAGAACGGCGAGCCCAAGCCCCGCCGCCAGCAGCAGTCCCAGGATGACGAGATACGCCGTCCGCCACCCTTCCGGGAATAGCGCCGCAGCATCGTGTACGATGCCCTGACCGCTCCGCTCATTCATCGTCATAAATACTTGCACGCCACAATAAAGTTATCTCTTACAAGATTATACCACATCATGCTCAATGCACACCACCACCGCATTGTATGCCCCGCCGATTGAGCGCAAAACAGCATCATTTTCGGGGCGAACGTCGAGTGGTATTCTGTGTACTGGGCGCCGGGCATCTTACCGTCCGGGTTGGGAGTTATTCTTCCTGCCCCAAAGCGAAACTATGGAGGAGTATGCCAGTGGATGAGTTTATGATGGCAGCGTTGGAGGAGGCGCGAACCGGTGCGTCGGAGGGCGGAATTCCCATCGGCGCGGCGCTGGTAGATGGTGACCACCTGGTGGCAACAGGGCGCAATCGGAGGCTTCAGGATTCTGCGGCCGTTATGCACGCGGAGATCAAGTGCCTGTATGAAGCAGGGAAGACCTTGCGGAGCTTTCGCGGCATGACCGTGTACTCCACGCTGATGCCCTGCCACATGTGCGCGGGTGCGATAGTCCAGTTCGGCATCAGCAAGGTGATAGCCGCAGAGTCGGCAAATTTCCGACAGGCGAACGGGCTGGACCTGATGCTCAGGCACGGCATAGAGGTCATTGACCTAGACCTGGACGAGGCAAAGCGGCTTCTCGGCGGGTTTATCGAAGTCAATCCTCAGCAATGGTACGACGACATCGGAAGGTAGCGGTGGGACCGGCTTCGATTGAACGGCGAGGCGAGGTTCGTCAGCGCGCAAGCCTTTCGATGCCGGGCACTATCTTGGAAGAGGTGCCGTGCCAGTGAATTTCCAGGCGATGGCGTGCCCGGGTGCAGGCGAGATACAGCAGCATCCGGTCAAACTCGGTGTCGTTGTAGTTGTTCGCGCCCGCCTTCGCGACGATCACCGCGTCGAACTCCAGCCCCTTCGTGAGTATAATGGGGCTGACCACCACATCGCTCTCTATCGTGCCGCCCTGCACCAGCGCGCTGACATCCTCGACTCCCTCGGCAATAAGCAGCCGCAGGATCTCTCTCGCCGTACTGTCCCACTTCGTGAGCACAGCGACGGGCGCGTTGTGGTTGACGATAAGCCCTTTTCCTTTTGGTAAGTCCCGGATCCTCTGAGGTGCCTGCCGATGTAGCTCGTACGCACATCGTCCGGAAAGCTACTATACATTACCTGCACGCGCATCCCCGTGCTAAGCAGGTGCAATGCAGAGCCTTTGCTCCGGTGTATCCGGTCTGACCTTGCACCCGGCAGACATCCCCCGCAGCGGAAACATAAGCCTCTCGACGCCTGTAAGGCCGCGTCCACGGCAAGCCTGACACTTTTTGCGGCGCCGTGTATTGTGCCCGGAGAATATCATTCTAGGGAGGCACAATGGTAAGAGCATTCTGGCACTCGTTCGCGATGTTCTGGTTCGGGGTATTCATGTGGCTGGCTGTCGAGTGCAACCGGGAATGCACGAGCGCGTATTCGAGCGAATGCGACATTCCCACAGGCGCCTGGATCGTTGGCGGCATCCTGGCGCTGCTTACATTCGTATATGTCGCGTCGGGTCGCTACGACGAGGACAACAGGAAGTAGCCCTGGATTCCCGGCGCTCGTCTAATGAGGAGGCTCCGGCGCCGGGTATCGTCGAGTGCAGGGAGAGGCTCTGCGGTGAGTGACTACTCGCGGGAGTCTCGAACCGTCTGATCCAGTGCGCTGCCGGCCTTGAACGCGACATACTTGCGTGCCGGTACGTCTATCATGGATCCCGCATTCGCGCCCGCTATGGCGCGCATCTGCCGCGCCGCCCTCTCCTTGACGGAGAAGGTTCCGAAGCCAATCAGGGTCAGCCTGTCGTTTTCCGTGAGAGCTTGACCGATCGAGTCCAGCACCGCGGCGGTAGCGTCCGCAGCCGCGCTCTGGCTCACTCCCAGTCGCTCCGCAACCAGCTTGCTCAGGTCCGTCTTGTGCATCACGCCTGGCATATAACTCTCTCCTTACACATCGGCATGCGCCATGGTGGGCAAAACTTTGGCAAAGATACCACAAATACCTGACTGAATCCACAAGCGGATATAGACGGCTTACTCAGCGAAATGTCGGAAGCCAGTCTTCCTCGATTCCTGCAAGGGCATGATCACCGGCATTAGCGGCAGTCCCTCTGCGACTCAGTGAGGATCCGATGAAGTCCCCAGATGTTCTCCCACATGGCCGATCAGCCATCTGCCTTCGTCCTGCGCCCAGATCAGATGAATACGGAGTTCGTTCCCGAACAGCTTCACATGCTGGGTCAATGCCAGCTCTTCTCCGCTTTGCGGGTCGGTGGCGAGTCGAACATCAAGATGCTCTTGCTTTGTGGCCTGTGCCTCGTCGCTTAGAGTTACACCGATATTTCTGAGATAGAGAGCAGCCGTTGTGCCCAGAGAACCCTTCATCCGTTCCTGCGCGCACCTCTCGAGCTTGACGAAGACCTCGTAAATCAAGCCCGCCCGCCCGTCAAAATTCCTGGTATATGTGGATTCCGCCGACTCAAAGGAGTCGGGCAGGAACCGCAGATGCTCCAGGCTGCGCTGTGCCTCGTTCACCGCGTCAACTACTGTCCGCAGCGCCGGGTCCTGGCCGGTTTCCGCTCCTCCGGCATGCTCGGAACCATCGTCCGCTTCGCCGTCGTCAGCCGCAATTGCCGGTTCCCCTTTCCTCAGCGCCTCGAGCTCGTCTTCGCGACGCCTCGCCCGGTTCCTCATTGCTCTGGCGACCTTGCCCAGCGCGTCAAACTTGCCCCTGCTCACGCTATCGGCGTCCTCGAGCGGCTCCGTCAGGAACATGTTAAGCAGGTCGTCCCAGGAGTCTGAGTCCACGTCCAAAGAGGCGTACTCCAGCTCTCTCACGCGGGACTCCAGTCTCTCGTTCTCCTGCTCTATCATATGAGAGCGTACCGTCGTGAACAGCCGCCGACGCCCCCGAGGGGACAGCCGGTTCACGCACTCGTCCCTCAGCATTGGCCAGAACTTGTCGCCGAGGCCGGTCGCCTCGTCCGCCATCCAGTAGGGGTGCTGCTGCGAGACATCCCTGCTCGTGCAGCCGGGGGAGTACAGACGTATTGCGCCGTCGTAGCATCTCAGCGGTCTCGGCAGGTCCTTGGCTATGCTCCATGCAACGTCGTGGCTGAATGCGAATACCTGGGCGAGCCCCAGCAGCCTTCGCTGAAGCGAATTCGCTCTCTCCACACTGTCGATGCCTCTTTCGCCGGAGACGACCAGAATAGGCAGTCTCCTGTCAGGGTCGAGCAGTTTCTCGTCGATGAAGCTGCGCGAATCCTCGAGGCGGACCGGAACCGCGTCCAACCGAAGCCGCAGGCCGTATGCCGCGCACTCGAACCTCTCCACAATCGAGCCCAGGAATGGGGGAGTGGTAGCGGCATACTGCGGATCGACACCCGTACCGTTCTCCTCTGGCCCCTGCACCTCAACATCCGCCTCCACCTGCTCGCCGTCGCTTGCAAGCCGCAGACTGAGCCTCCAGACGCCGCCCTCCTCCGTGCCACGCCTCTCCCAGAAGAGTCGCGACAGGCCGGCCGCCTCCGTCCTGCCTCTGCCGAACCTCGCGTTCCAGGCATCGCCCCGCCACTGGAGCCTTTCGCCGTCCCGCTCCGGCTCGCCGAACTCGCGTATGGCCCACTCCTCGATGTGCCGCTCGATTTCGGTGAGTAGGTCGAGACTGCCTTTGCGGCCGTCTTCGATCGTGAATATGCTGCGATAATACTCGGCCACGGGTTGTTCCTCCAATAGCTGTCAGCCGGCAGGGACTCTGAGCGTTTTCTATAATACGGCGCGAGTCAAGACCGCAGACTTTGCCCTTGAGTGCGTTGCGCCCGTTCCTGTCCGTCCCGTTCAGGCGGACGCATCCCCGGACGTGGCGGTGGGCGACAGCGTCATGCACAAGGTCTTCGGCAGGAGAATCGCAGTGGAATGCCAGACAGGGACAGCAGATTCGAAGAATTGATGGCATCCATGCGCGGCGAGAGTTTCAACCGGCTCCTGCTCGACAACGTCCCGCTGGGAAAGGTGTTGCGGCGGCGAGACTCAGGAACTGCGCTCGCGTCGGATGCAGAAAGGGAACTACGGGAATCCGCCATCCATCTTACCGCCTGTCAGGCGGCGGCTCGTCGAAGGACACACCCTTCCTGCGAGCTTCCTCGTATCG
>CAZWDM010000064.1:0-15405 GCA_964632415.1 uncultured Dehalococcoidia bacterium
TGCTTGAAATGGTTTCAGACGGGACGCTGAGCAACAATATGGCAAAGGACGTCTTCGAGGACATGTTCAGCAGCGGAAGGTCACCCGCGGAAATCGCTGAAGAACGTGGCCTGGTGCAGATAAGCGACTCTGATGCTCTCGGGAGCGCGGTCGATGAGGCGATTACTTCGAACCCCAAGCCGGTTTCGGAATACATGGACGGGAAGGACCAGGCAATCCGCTTCCTAGTGGGCCAGGTGATGAGGATTACCCGGGGCCAAGCCAATCCGCAGCTCGCGATGCAACTTCTCAAGGAGCGGCTCGAAACTCTAAGGCAATCAGAATGAACGGCACCTTCCAGCGCAACGGAAGTGTCCACGGTGCAAACGGTCACCGGCGCGGCACTGTATGGCTGGATATTCTGAGGCTTGCCACTCCGGGCGTCGGGCTAAAGCGCTGGATGCTTCTCGGCGCACTTGGCATGGTAATGTGCCTGCTGGGACTTGCCTATGTGTTCGTTGAATTGATTACCCTCCGCCCACCGGACATGCTTCCGCTATATCTTGAGAGCGTCCTTCTGCTGTGCGGGGGAGGACTGGTGATTTACCTGGCGCTATTCGGACTCTATCGTTCCGTGGGGCCGCTGATCCTGGAGTCGCCCGCGATAGACAGCATTGCCAGCACTATCTACACGCGCCGGTCGCTGGCGAGGGGACCGCGCATCGTTGCGATAGGCGGCGGAACCGGGCTATCCGTACTCCTGCGCGGACTGAAGGCATACACCGACAACCTGACGGCGATAGTTACTGTGGGCGACGATGGGGGCAGCTCCGGCAGGCTTCGTGAAGAGCTAGGCGTGTTGCCTCCGGGAGACTTCCGAAATTGCCTGGTTGCCATGTCGGATGCCGAGTCTCTCGTTGCTGAGTTGTTTCAATACAGATTCGAGCAGGGAGACTGCCTGAAGGGACATAGCTTTGGCAACCTGTTCATTGCGGCGATGACCAGCGTAACCAACGGGTTCGATGAGGCGCTGGTTGAATCAAGCAGAGTGCTCGCCGTGCACGGCAGAATTGTGCCTGCCACGATGGACAATCTTCGCCTGTCGGTGAGACTGAATGACGGGGAGGTCATCCACGGCGAGTCGAATGTCTCAGAGGCGTTGGGCGGCATAGACCGTCTTATGATTGACCCACCTGATGCGGTGGCACATCCGATGGCGGTGGAAGCGCTGCTCGACGCGCAACTCATCGTCATTGGACCGGGAAGCCTGTATACGAGCATACTGCCAAACCTTATGGTCAAGGGAATCTCTGATGCGATCCGGAAGTCTCCGGCGACAAAGATCTACGTTTCCAATATAGCCACTCAGCAGGGAGAAACTGAAGGCTATTCGGTTGCCGATCACTATGATGCCCTGACCGAGCACACATTCCCCGATATCGTGGACGGACTGATAGCCAACGACAATCCCCGGGAACTGGGGCCCGACTTCTTCGGCACTCCGGTCCGCTATAACGGTGAGTCGATGAACGGGGCGCAGCTTCATCTCAGGGAGCTTACGGATGCTTCACATCCCGTCCGACACGACTCGGAAAAACTGGCGAGGGCAATTGTGGACGTGTATCATGAGTCGAGCAAGCCAAGATCGCTTATCAGGCTGGCATTGAACTAGAATCGAGCTGAAGCGGCATTTGGGCCACTAAGAAGGGACACAATGGCCTGGTTAAACTGGTTAAACGTAGTACAGATCGCGATATCAGTCATACTTGTTGTCATCATTCTCCTGCAGGTCAGAGGGCAGGGGACCGGACTGTTTGGAGCTGCGGAAGGGTCGTTCCGCACTCGCCGTGGAATTGAGCGCGTGCTCTTCCAGTTCACGATCTTCATGGTCGTTGTGTTTATCGCCGTGTCGATTCTGAGCGTCAGATTCACGTAAAGGCCGGTTCGGGTTAGCTTATTCTGCTGCGAGCCCCTTTCTGGACTGCTCTCACTTAGCCCAGCAGCTTGCCCGGATTCAGGATGTTGTTGGGATCCACACTTCGCTTGATCCGTTGCATTGCTTGTAGCCCGGCTCCGTGTTCGGCTTCAACTAGATGCGAGAGTTTCAAGCCAACCCCGTGGCAGTACTCCATGGAGCCGCCCAAGTCCTGTGCCAGGGTAAGCACCTCATCGACCACGCTTCCCATTTCCTGCGCCGACTCGCTTCCGGCGGATTCTTCCTGTGCGATCAGGAAAGAGAAGTACTCCGGCTGCGCCCAGATCGACCATTCGCGGACCCATACTCCTCTTTCCGCGAACATAAGCATGCATTGCCTGCGGTAGTCCAGAACCTTGGAGACCGGCAATGCGATGTGAAGGTAGTCCATTCTATACGAAGCCGCATCACGCCGTGCGCTGGCCGGATCGCCGCTTTCAAGCACATTCTTCTTGTAACGTTCGCCTGCTGAGTGTCTTGTCTTCCAGAACCGGTTTGCCTCGGCGCGGCTGCCCTTCTGTCCTTCGAATCGCTGACAGACGTCCAACGCCCTATTCCAATGCGTCAGGACATCTTCGTGGAATCCCTCGAAAGAAATGTAGAGGGTTGCTTCCTCGCTGCCCGTGGCTTCGCCGACAGACTCTGATTCCGTGCCGAAGTCGATCATCGCAGGCCGGACGCCCTCGGAGTACAGTTCGCAGATTGCACGGAATCCCGCTTCGAAGTTGGGAAAGTCTATGGCTGCAAGAAGACGCTCTTCCGGCTGGGGAAATGCGCGAATGGTGGCTTCCGTGATGACTCCGAGCGTGCCCTCTGAGCCGACGAGCAGCCGGTCCAGGGGAATGCCATTTGTTGGCTTTGCGGTGGAACGAGTGCGAATTATCTCGCCATCCGCGAGCACAGCCTCGACGCCGAGAACCTGATCGCCCATCGATCCATGTCGTGCGGCTGTGTATCCTACGCCATCGGTGGAGATTGCCCCACCGACCGTCGCTATCGGACGGCTCCAGGGGTCGTGTCCCAGTACCATTCCGGCGCCGTGCAGTGAGTTTGCAGCGTCTTCGAGGATAACGCCCGCCTGGAAGCGGGCTGTCCGGTCATTACTTGATACGTCTGAAATGCCATTCATACGATCGAGGCTGAGAATGACGCCAGCTTCGATTGGGGAGGCGGCGCCGGAAACTCCGCTGCCGCCGCCGTACGGAACGACGGGCAATTCATACCGTTGAGCATACCGAAGGATACGGTAAACTTGCCCGGCATTGGTGGGCCAGACCACGGCAGCGGGAGTCGCGAAAAGACGAGAGGCTGCACGGAATGCACGATATGGGCCGAGGGCGTCACCGATGTACCGGCTCATCCTGTCCGCCTGACAAGTGACACCATCCGAGCCGACAATGCGCTCCAGGTCTGCAACTATGCCATTAGACATTGGAATTACCGGGACCGAAACCGAGGCAGGACTAGTGCTGCCGGAAACGCCACTCAGTGCCGCCGCCGGAGTCCTCGAGACTTACGCCTCTCTCGGCGAGTCCGTCTCGAATCTTGTCTGCGAGGTCGAACTCCCGGGCGGCTCGCAACTCTGTGCGTATGTTCACGAGAAGATCCACAAATGGGGCGATGTCCCCATCTGAGCCTGTGTCGGTCTCTTCAAGGTCGATGCCGAGCAGGCCGACTAGTTGCCTCAGGGTTTGCTGCGCGCCGGAGACATCCCTGTTCTGTTCCAAAGCCCGGTTTATCTCCCTGGAAAGGTCAAATATGGATGCGAGTGCCCTTGGAGTGTTGAAGTCGTCGTCCATGGCTTCAACGAATGTCTGTTCAAAGCCTGATGCATCGAGGGGATAATTGCCAGGCTCACGGCTATCAGAGTAAGCGGCATTTCGAATTCGTTCGATAGCGCGTTCCTGAGCCACGATGTTCTGGTCGCTGAATACCAGGGGGTTACGGTAGTGTGAGCTCAGGAAAAAGAGGCGAAGGGCAGGTGGAGAGAACTGGTCAAGCGCTTCGCCAACCGATATCACATTGCCGATTGACTTGCTCATCTTGTCTTCGTTGATGCTCAACAAGCCGTTGTGAAGCCAGAATCGGGCGAATGGCTTCTCCTGGCTGTAAGACTCACTCTGGGCAATTTCATTCTCATGGTGAGGGAATATCAGGTCCTGCCCTCCACCGTGTATGTCAACACCTTCTTGGAGGTAGCGCATAGACATCGCGCTGCACTCTATGTGCCAGCCGGGCCGGCCTGCTCCCCACGGGCTATCCCATGCCGGCTCTCCCGGCTTCTGGGACTTCCAAAGCGCGAAATCGCGGGGATCCTCTTTCGCTTCGTCCACTTCTACGCGGGCACCGGCGAGCAGGTCTTCCTGCGTGCGCCGGCTGAGCTTGCCGTAGTCGGAGTTCTTGCTGACTCGAAAATAGACATCGCCGTTTACGTTGTATGCGTAGCCCTGGTTTTCGAGGGATTCGATCATTTCGACGATGGCGGATATCTCGGTTGTCGCCCTGGGGTATTGGTGTGCACGCAGCACATTGAGGGCATCCATCTCTTCGAGATATTGGCGAATGTTTGTCTCGGCAAGCTCATTCGTGGATATGCCGATTTCATTTGCCGCCTGTATTATCTTGTCGTCAACGTCGGTGAAGTTCTGTATATGAGTAACGGTGTAACCCTTGTACTCAAGATAACGCCTCACCACATCGAAGACGACTGACATCATTGCGTGTCCAATGTGAGAGGGAGCGTAAGGTGTGATGCCGCACACATACATGCGAACATTACCGTCTGAAGTCTTGAATTCCTCTTTTTCGCCGGAAAGGGTGTTGTAAAGTCTCATTCTGCTCGTTCGATCGTTGCTATCGCCAGTGTCCCGATTCCTTCGCCGCGCCCTATGAATCCCAATCCGTCCGTTGTGGTGGCTTTGACGTTGACATCTTCCGCATCGAGTTGCAGGGCCCTGGACAGCGACTTCTTGATACAGCTCATGTGGGGCTTCAGGGTCGGGCGCTCGGCGATTATTGTAGCATCAACGAAAGTTACGCGCCAACGATTTCCCCTCAGCAGGACTAGCGTTTCGGACAGCAACTTCACGCTTTCAACTCCTTTGAATCTCTCGTCACCGGGCGGAAAATGCGTCCCGATATCTCCAAGCGCTGCAGCACCCAGCAGTGCGTCTATCACCGCGTGAATGAGTCCGTCACCATCGCTGTGTCCTGCAAGTCCGCGATCGTATGGGACCGTAACGCCGCCGAGCACGAGCGGGCGATCCTCGACCAGTGGATGAACGTCGAATCCAATTCCTGAGCGTGTAATCACTCGTCGAATCCCACTTCCTTGCCGCTATTCCCGTCTAAAATCGCGTTGGCAATTGTCAGGTCCTCGGGAGTTGTTACCTTGATGTTGTAGTAGGAGCCAGTGAACAGCTTGACCGGATGCCCTATCTCTTCGACCATGGAGGCATCGTCCGTAACAGTCTGCTTCACCCTGAGATGTGCCTCCTTTAGTAGCGAAGTCCTGAATATCTGAGGAGTCTGAACCGCCCACAGCTTATCTCGCGGAATCGTCCGGGCTACCTTACCATCGTCATCGGAGGCTTTAATCGTGTCCTTTACGGGCACGGCTGCGATCGCGGCGCCGTGCTCAATTGCGGCAGCGACACCCCTGTCAACCAGGTCATCGGCGATGAAGGGGCGTGCGCCGTCGTGTACTACCACAAGATCGCATTTGCCGAGGCTGTCCAGACCTCGCTTAACAGAGTCCTGTCTGCGGTCTCCCCCTTCGACTATCCTGACTTCTCCGAAGGCTCCTTGCAGTTTTGTCAATTCCCTTGCCCGCTCAAGGTTGTGTTTCGAAGTAACCAGGACTATGTCGCTGATCAAGGAATGGGAACGCAGTACCGTGATGCTGTGCCAGACCAGAGGGAGGCCATCGAGCGGATGGAATATCTTGTCGATCCCTAGCATGCGCCGACTTTCGCCAGCCGCAAGGACGATTGCTCCCACCCGAATTGGTGAGCGCCCGGTGCATTCTTCGTCGCCCGTGGTCATCAGTGGTATCCTAAAATCAATCGGCGTTCGGTAAGAATAGCATTCGGAATGTAATGAAGTCTATGATGCCCAATTCTGGGACTTCGCCCCTGCTTGTCAAGACCTGTGTGATCGTCCTCGCAGTCATTTCCACGGCTTTCGTGCTTTCCTGGACACCCCAAGTCAGAGCAACGGCCAGGTCGATAGGCTTCGTCGCCCAGGTGCTCCCGATGATTCCGGTCAAACCGGCGGAGTGGGTCACGGGGACTCCCGAGCGGATTGAAATTACTTATCCCCTTGATGACGGTAGTACAGGCCTTGCCGATCTTTATGTGCCCGCCGGAGGGGGACGGCATAGTGCTCTCCTGTTCTTTCTCGGCGTAAATCCAGCGGGCAAGGACGACGAACGTGTCGTGAATCTGGGGAATGCGGTTGCCCGCACGGGAATCGTAGTGATGATTCCCTGGTCCGAGCGCATGGCCGAGAGGCGCATCACTGAACAGGAGATTGATGATCTCGTGAGTGGATTCAAGCACCTTAGCTCGCTCGATGTGGTTGACAGCGAGAATATGGGAATGGCCGGATTCTGCGTTGGCGCGTCGCTGATGCTGGTCGCGGCGCAGGATGAAAGGATCAGGCAGGAAGTCAGGATAGTCAACTCATTCGCCGGATACTACAAGGCAAGAGATCTTATTGCTTCCGTGGCGGCGAAACGGCGTTTCTATGACGAAGAATCCAGTGCATGGGAACCGGACAAGCTCAGTGTTGAGGTCGTCAGGACGCACCTGCTGGAGTCGATAGAAGATGAAGGGGAGCGAGAGGCAACCTCTCTCGCTATCAAAGACGGCGCGGCACTACCGGAGGGTCTGTCGTCCGAAGCTCGCCTTGTCTACGATATCCTGCACGCCTCTGACCTCGAAGAGGCACAGACGCTCATTTCGCAGCTACCCGGGGACTCACTCGACACTCTCCGCCGTATTTCGCCTGGCACGGAGATCGAGAATCTCCACGCCAAGCTGCTCGTGATGCATGATCGTAATGACGGGCTTGTGCCTTCAGAAGAGTCAAGGCGGCTAGCCGAGGCTTTGCGGTCCCGAGGAGACGTACACTACACGGAGTTTTCCTTCTTCGACCATCTCGATCCTTCATCCAGGGTCAGCTACCCGGAACTTGCCAGGGAAGCGGCAAAGCTGTTCGCGCACATTTACAGAATCATGGCGGAACTCGACTGACGGCGCCTCTCTATTCCGTACCGTGCAACGCAAAGGGGCGTGAGCCGGCGGTGCTCATATTTTCGTGGCTAAACATGGTAGTATAGACGCACCACAGTTCACGGAGATTTTCGTCGAAATGGGAAGAAACTACTGGATGGTCTCAACCACTCTGGATGACTTCCAGGTTACCAGAGACAGAGGCTTCAGCATATTTGGCATGGGTTCGAGGTATCGCCGAAGAGCCCAGCGCATGCAGCCCGACGATCGAATGCTCCTGTATGTCAGGCAACTACGCAAATGGACCGGAGTCGTATGCGTGACATCAGAGTATTTCGAGGATCGTTCGCCGATCTGGAATGTTGGGACGCGTGGCGAGAATTATCCGTATCGAGTGAAAATCAAGCCTGAGATCGTCCTCCAAGAGGAAGATTACATCGATGCGCTGATAATCGCGCCGAGGATGGAATACCTGAAGCGCTGGCTACCCGAAGCCTGGCCCCTCGCCTTTTTCGACACCCTTCACCTTATTCCACAGAAGGACTTCAATCTCATCGAAGGCGAGATGAGGCGCATAATCACGAACAACAGAAGCCGGCAAAGTCGGCGCCGATCTCCCGTGCAGTCGAATAGCGCCAATGGAGTGTCGGCCGGTGAGTCGTCCGAAGGCAGGGCTGGCGGGTCGGAAGGCGAATCGGATTCGTGACAACCGGTCGAATGCGAGAGCCGACCAGTAATACTCTCAGCGGACTCGTTCCCCCTCATCAGGGCAATTTCCGATAGGGATCAGGCTTCCTTCAGCGATGTACGAACGCGGCCGGAAAAGCCCCTGAGTCAGTCTGCTACGGTTTCCGCCGGCTCCTCAACGAGGAAATTGGCATCGTATAGTTCGCTCAACCGATCCAGAAACTCCTGTGGTATGTCTTCAGTCTCCGGGGCGGCGGCAAACTCCTCGAGTTGCGGCAGGTTTGTGATGTTGGGGAGGACCGAGGCGACCATACCCTCAGACAGTGCGAACTTGATGGCAATCTGCCCGATTGTGGCATCGAGGTTTTCTGTCAGAAAGTCCAGTTGGGCGATCTTGGCGAGGGAAGCGCTCAGCCATTCCTGCCTGCGGTGGCTTCGATGGTCGCTCGCTTCGAACACCGTGTCCTTCGTGTACGTCCCGTCAAGCATGCCGGAAGCGTGCGGCACTCTTGTGATCAAACCGGTCTGCCGCTCCTGTGCAATCGGAAACCAGGAGCGCGAGGGGTCCTGCTCTAGTATGCTGTAGATGATCTGCATCGCCCGGGCATCTCTGTATTCAATTGCGGCGGTCCCTTCCTCCTCCCATCCGATGTCCGGACCGATGGCAAAGCCGTAGTTGAGAATCTTGCCTTCCCTTACCAGCTCGTCCAGCGTGCCATACAACTCGTCGTCCTCTATTGCGTCCATCTTGGGGTTATGCAGCTGGTACAGGTCGATATAGTCTGTATCGAGGCGGCGCAGGCTCTGCTCGCAGGCGTAGCGGACGAAGCCGGGTGTCCACTTCTGCGGACGCTCCTGATGACCTTCGCGGACTATGTGCGTATAGAAGTCATACCCGAACTTGGTGCCTATAACGATGTTATGGCGTTCCGTTTTCAGAGCCTTCGCAAGGATTTCCTCCCCGTAGCCTTCGCCGTATGTATCCCCGGTGTCAAAGAAGTTGACGCCAAGATCGTATGCTTGCCTCAGCAGATTGATTCCCTGCGGCTCTTCGATTTTGCCCCACCAGCTTGTGCCTACGGTCCAGACTCCAAAGCCAACTTCGGATATTTCCAGGTCTGTCTTTCCCAGTTGTCGGTATTTCAAGAGAATGTCGCCTCTACAGTTGAGATTATAGGCTTATTGGAAGATGGATATTTTATGAGAACGGCCTGCCTGCTATCAGGCAACCGGTGCGCTTTCAGCGAGTGCCTGACGGATGACGTCGGCACGCGCCTCATACTCATCGTCGCTTAGAACTGGCTTCATCTGGCCAAGGCTGACGTCGCGCTCCAAGTCCACCCACGACTTACAGCCGCCGTACTCGTCGAGAAAGGGCAGCGTCTGTGGGTGCTCAATGGAGTACATTCGCAGAAGCGCGATCGTGAGAGGCTGCTTGGGACGCCAGTGGAGGCGCTTGCTGGCATAGTCACCGGTCCAGATGTGGTATGGCGCGATGTCGTCCAGTGAATCCTCATCGCTGACCTGGAACTTGTCGGTTACTTTACACCAGTACTTGAACTCAATCTCTCCTGGGTTCGCATTTTCCGAAAGCGTGTCTTCCAGGTCACTATGGCTGGAAGTTCGTACAAGGTCGCGGCGCTGGTGCTCGAATGTGGGATAAAGCAGAAACTCGGGGTGCACGACGCGGAATTCCTTATCCGCCCTGTGTATGCCTCCCTTCCGAAGGATGAGGATCTGTTCTCCCTTGGAGAGGGCTTTTACTGCGACAGCCCATTCCTTCAGAGCAAGCGTTGAATCGGTTGGCAATGACATTTCCAGGCGACGCCTTTCAGCTAAGAGCGGGTTGGAATTCTACGGGACAATTATAGCGCAACCCTGGCCTATCAGGGGGCGTTGGAGCACGGCAAGATTGTGCCCGATATCAACCATCCAGGTCGGCTGCCGCGACGATGGAGGCTAATTCCGAGTCCAGACCAAAGGATGACTTGTCGGTGCGGAGGAAGTCCAGGAATGCGTTCTGGGCAGCAGAAAGATACTTGTCGTCCCGATAAAAGACGGACAGCTGACGATTGCAGTCCCACCTGTTCACCTGCAAGACCTGGATCAGGCCTGCGGCAACATCCGGTGTGATCGCAAATTCAGACAGGATTCCAAGCCCCAGTCCTGCAGCAACGGCTCTCTTAATTGCCTCGTTGCTGCCAAGCTCCATCGAAATGCGGGGCTCCACCCTGCGGGCGCTGAGGAGGTCTTCGGCCGTCTTACGGGTGGCCGAGCCAGGCTCTCTCATGATGAAATCGTGGTTTCTCAGATCCCGCATGTTGACTTCGTCCCGCTGTGCCAAGGGATGGCTCGGAGCGGCAATCACGACAATTCTATCCAGAACGTACGGGAACGATGCCAGTCCTTTGACGTTGACCGGGGAGCCCGCCATTCCCATGTCGAGTTCGTGAGCGTAAATCTGATCGATGACCGCCTGCGTGTTTGCAATAGTAAGGGATACCTGAATACCTGTGTGCATCTGCCTGAACTTACCGATGAGCCATGGCAAAATGTACTCCCCCGGCGTCGTCGATGAGCCAATGGTCAGCCTGCCCGAATGCAGACCCTGAATGTCCCGAACTACGCTGTGCATTTCATCAGCGAGTGCGAAGATGCGCTGTGTGTAACTGAACACGGCTTCGCCAGTTTCGGTCAGCCTCAACTCCCGGCGCATCCTGTGCAGCAGGGAAGTGCCAAGTGAGTTTTCAAGCTCGCGAACCTGAATCGACACGGCAGGCTGACTTATGGAGAGTTCCTGCGCAGCTTTGGAGAAACTCTGCAGTCTCGCAACCATGTAAAAGATGAACAGCTGATGAAAATTAGTTGAATTCATAAGGCAAAGGTTATATTCCTCATAAGCCACCGTGTACTCAATTATACACGAAGTTCACACGACGCGCATTGCCACCTCAATGCCACAAGCCAACCTGCACCTGATTTTATGCCATGTGCGATGATTATTCTACCCTTCAGAACATAAGCTAAACTTACTTGCGGGTTTCTGCCTGGATTGAGAATGCTGATTTGGGCGAGAAAAAGGGCAGCTGCTACCTCGTCGCGCTGAATATAACGCGAGGAGACGCTTCCTGAGTTGACCTGATAGAATGCGACGGAGTTTTCGTATGGTGCGGCATGACGACCAATTCCAACTGCCATGACATTACCATAACAGTCGAGAGTAGATCGTGCTGAATAGAGCGCTTCGCGCAGCGCTGCTTAACGGCGGCTTGTATAGAGACTTGTCCGATGATCCGCAGGAGATCTTCTATGCTCTTGGTATAGTTGCGTTCTCGGGCTTGGCCCTGGGCTTGGGTCTGCAGACTAATCCTCCCATCACACTCGAAAACTCTCCTCCCTGGTTAGTGGTGCTACTCTCAGCGTACACGCGCCTTGCGGGCTGGTTCATGTGGGCTGGGATAGTTTATATCGTCGGTACTAAACTTCTGGGCGGGAAGGCCGGATTCCGGGAGTTGCTCAGAAGCATTGGTATGACTTTTGGACCCGGAGTGCTGGCGGTGTTTGCCGGAATTCCGGTGGTAGGCGTGTTCTTCCTGTCATTATCGGCATTATGGCTCTTCCCGGCAGGCATGGTCGCGATTCGAGAAACCCAGCAGTTCGACTGGGTGAGGTCATTCATCTGCGCAGCTCTTGGCTGGCTAGTCGGTATCTTCGGACTGATGGTGCTGTTCTTGCCCATACAGCCTTAGAATTTGCGCCACAGTTCATGTCTCAACATACTTCTGCACGGTTCTCCAGCGCTCTCCCAATAGGGTACGAATGTTGTTCGAAGTGACCGCCTCAACCTCTGCGACAGGGATATTCTTCAATTCAGCCAGACGTTCGGCGATTATCCTGGTGTGACGAGGTTCGGTCCAGTTCTCCCTCTTTGACTTGAAAGGTTGCGGCGCAGCGTCGGTCTCCAGAACGATGTTTTCCATGGGAACAGCAGCAGCTACCTCCTGCAGGTATGTGAAACGAAGCAGCGGTCGCGCAAGGGATATGTAGAAACCAAGATCGATGGCACGCTTTGCCGTGTCCAGATCGCCCTGAAAATAGTGCATTACGCCGCCCACCTCGTACGCCCTCTCTTCCCGAAGCAGGCGGAATGTCTCATCGTGGGCTTCACGGCTATGGAAAACTATAGGGTGTCCGAGATCCCGAGCCAGCCTGATCTGCTCGCGAAACGCCGTATACTGGATCGCTCTGTCGGGGGCGCCCTCCATAAAGTCCAGTCCAACTTCGCTAACTACGATCACTTTTTCGTTTTCTTGGGCCAGGGTGTGAAGATGCTCGTAAGTCTGATCGGTGAATGGTTCCCTGATGTCCATAGGGTGTATGCCGACGCCGCAAAAGAGGTCTGCGTACTTTGTCGACAGATCGATAGTGCGCTCCGAAGAGGGGAGCGTGGTGCCGGCGGAGATTACGAAGCGGACTCCAACTTCTCTGCCGCGCTGAAGGACTTCGGCTACTTCGTCGTCGGTGTAAGAATCGAGGTGGACGTGGCAATCGATCAGCATAATGTCACTTATTTCCGTTACCGCAATGTGTTAGCCTCATAGGAAGCATTATACAAAACCTTGTTTCATCGAGTAATTTCATGCCGTCAGTCGATGCGAGCGAAGTTTGAATTTCCAATTGGGCGCCCTACGGTGGCAACTGCCGCTACTGCTTTGTATCCTCCTGACAGTATTTTCCGCTGCTTGCTCTGAAGGCGGAGGAGAACCGCCTCTTCCTATTGCCCAACAGCCAGATCGCCTTGGGGCCGCTACGATGCCGGCTAACACGCCGGTCCCTACGCTCCAACCTACCCCCTCATCGGTAAGAACGAACCCAGAAACGATGCCGACTGCGACGGCCGCTGCAACTCCCCGGACGGCAGCGAGAGAGACGCCATCCCGTTTAGTGGCGACGCCGACCCTGGTGCCAACGGCATCTGCGGTGCCGTCCACGCCTCCGACCGAAAGGGATGACAGGAAGGGTGGCACGCTGAACCTGTTGAGTCGGCAGGCGCCGCCGCATATGGATGTGCATGGGGATGTGTCGTCCGCACTTGCCGCCTGGGGACCGGGAATCGCATACAGCAGGCTGATGCGCTTCAGGAGTGGCGATGCTGTTGAACTGCCGAGTCTTGCGGTTGAGTGCGAGCTTTGCACCGACTGGGAGATGGTTGACGGCATGACATTCGAATTCGCGCTGCGCGACGATGTGATGTGGCAGGACTTGCAGCCGGTCTCGGGTCGGCGACTAACGGCGGAGGACATTGCCTACAGCTACGAGCGCCAGCGGGCGGAGGGCATGCCGAACGGCGTGTTGCTTCACATTGTGGAGGCAGTAGAGCCGGTTGGCCGAGACTTACTGCGTGTCAAGCTCCTGGCGCCGGATGCAGACTTTCTGAGCGCGCTGGCTGATGGGCATTCCAAGATTGTCGCAAGAGAAGCGGTTGAATTGAATGGCGACCTGCGGACGGGGCCGACGATTGGGACGGGGGCGTGGGTGCTTGAGGACACGCCGGAGAGTTCGACATTTGTCTTTGGTCGCAATGAGGGGTACTTCAAGAAAGGAGAACCGATTCTTGACCGGATTCGGATTCATACGATAGCGGACGAAGATACGGCGTACGCGGCATTTCGCGTGAACAATGTCGATGTGCACCGGTTGAGGCCGGCACAGTGGGAGGAGTTCACACAGCAGAAGCCCGATGCTACGATGCTGCGGTTCAGAGAGGTCGGGGTGGGAATGGATGTGGGATTCAATACCGCCGGACCGCTGTTCGATGACGAGAGAGCGAGGCGGGCGGCAATGCTGGCGATGCGACCGCAACAGGCGATCGACGAAGTGTGGCAGGGCGCGGCATACCTGACGCAGGGGGTGCCGCTGGGCAGGGCGAACTGGCGGCTCGGTGAGGAGGAGTTGAGCGGATACTTCGGTGATCCGGGGGGCGCCACGGCGTTGCTGGCAGAAGTAGTGGATGCGCTGCCGGTGCCCGTGGTTATCAGGGCGGGGGACTTTGGCACTGAGTACCTGGAGCATGCGGAACGCGTTGCGGGTGAAATGCGGGGCGCGGGATTCGACCCGGAGTTGGAGCTAGTTGACAGGCGACGATTCGGGGAGGAGGTATGGCTGGGTGGAGATTACCAGATGTTCGTGGGGCCGATGGCGCCAATTGCTTCGCCCAACAGCTACATGCTGGCGGTGCTGAGCAGCGAAGGTGCGTGGAACACGACCGGGCACAGGGATGCGGAGCTGGACGCGCTGATACTGGCGCAGGCGGGAGAGTATGACCCGGAGAGACGGCGCGAGCTGGTGCTTGAGATACAGCGGACGGTGATGGAGCGAGCGTACCGGTTTATGCCGGCGGCGGCGGTTTCGCTGTGGGCGTGGTGGCCGCAGGTGAAGGGGCTGGAGCCGAACTTCGTCGGGTCGGAGTATTCGCACTGGGAGCGGGTGTGGATCGAGGGGTAGGCTTCCGACTTTCTGCACTCCCATCCTGACCTACCCCCGTCAAGGGGGAAGGGACCTGGCGGAGGTCAGTCGTCGGATTCGTCGCTGCCCGGGCTCTGGCTGCGCAAGAAGTTCTCGAGTTCCTGGACCATGGTTTCGGGGCTGGGGATCTCTTCGGTCGCGGTGCGGGCTTCGTCGTAACGCCGTTCGAGGCGACGGACGTAGCTGCTGACGTCGGGCTGCTTCGCGATGACCTTGTCGACTTCTTCCTGGTAGGCGTTGCCAGCGATGTAGAGTTCTTCGAGATCGACGTCGATGTCGATCAGGCTGCGGAGACGAGTCAGCAGGGCGTGGCTGACCTTCGGGTCGGGGGATGTGTTGACGTAGTGGGGGCAGTGTCCCCAGATGCTTGCCTGGGCGAGTCCGATCTTCGTGCAGGCGTCGGCGAATGCGGTGTGGATGCCGGTGGGTCCCTGGTATCCAGAGTTCTTGATGCCGAGCCACTCGGCCTTCTGGGTCAGCTCGGTGGAGCTTGCCCTGCCTGTAACGCGGGGTTCGCGGGTGTGGGGTACGGCGTCAAGAAGTGCGCCGAGGGACACGATGAGCTTGACGTCGTGCCGCTGTGCTACGGTAGTCAGGATATCTGAGTAGGTGCGCCACTTCAGGTTTGGCTCGGTGCCGACGAATAGCAGCAGGGACCGAGACTCGTCGCCGGGGGAGTAGTAGTAGAGGTCGTTGCGAGGCCAGCGAGTTACGCGTTCGCCGCGGCGATTGACCCGGGAATGGGGACGGACATGGGTGAAGTCGTAGAAGTCCTCTGGGTCGATTTCCGCGAACTTTGTGGCTCTGAGCTTCCGGACGAGGAAGCGGACCGCCCTGGTTGCCGCTTCGGCGGCGTCGGGCCAGCCGGCGAATGCGACCAGCATCGTTGGAAGATTGCCCTCCGGCAGTTCGTGTTCTATCAGGCCGTTCATAGCCACCATCCGTACCTGTGATGGTTGGTATTTTACAGTAATGCCGGGGGCATGCCAAACGGCCCGCTTCATG
>CAZWDM010000065.1:0-15395 GCA_964632415.1 uncultured Dehalococcoidia bacterium
AGAAGTAGCGGCGGTCTTCGGGCGGCGCGCCGGGGCCACCGTTGTCAACGAGCACGACCTTGCCTGAGTCGGCGTGCGTTACGATGAAGCAGATGAATCCCCTTCGGCCGTTATCCTCGCCCGTGAACCGCTGAAGAGAGAAATCGTACGGTATTATAGTGTCCACCTTACCGCCGCAGTGGTTCGATCCGAGCCATCTATATATGCCGTCGTTCGGGTATAGAGTCCTTATCGAAGGGTCAGCTTCCACAGTCAGCCTGGCGGCAGCGTCATACTCGTTTGCGTCGTCGGAGTGCCCCTTCACCTGAATGTTAATAAGCAGGTATTCGTGAGTACGTGGCGGCCGATTATTCAGGGAGTGTTCTCGGTTGATCAAGTCCCAAGCATCGTTTCCCCAGAACACCATAGCTTCCCTGACTCTCAGAGCAACTCCTTCATTGTTCTGCAGAAGGAACGACTCTCCAATAGGAACGGGGTTGTCCCATGTGAGTCCGTAAGGGAGCGGCGTTGGCGTTGGGGTGAGCGTGGGCTTGGGAGTATTGGTCGCTGTAGGTAGGGGTGTGTTTGTCGCCGGGACGGCCGTGGGTTCGGGCGTGCTGGTTGGCGGAACCGGCGTTTCGGTAGGCTCCGGTGTGTTCGTGGGCGGCACCGGCGTATTGGTTGGCGGCACCGGCGTGTCGGTCGGCACCGGCGTGTTCGTAGGTGGCACGGGTGTGTCCGTAGGTGGCACCGGCGTATTGGTGGGCGGCACCGGTGTGTCCGTAGGTGCGGATTGCGCCTCGGATGTCGCCATCAAGCTGGCCGCCACGACCGTCGCCTGAACCCCCGCCTCCACAGTCGCCTGCACATCAGGTGTTGGTTCCTGAGTCGGCGCAGGAAGTGGCGGCGGCTCCGGCGCAGGCTCTTCTTCTCCGCACGCGATGACCAGCATCGCCACCAGAGCGGCAATCAAAAGCGTAAGGAACTTCACAGGCCATCCTCCGTATAATGCTGCGTTTATCATCCCAACTATACTACAGCCCAATACAGTTGTGGTATCAGACGAGTATCAAGAGGCCTTGCAGTGATTGCGGAGTGGGGCAGGGAATTGCGGCGAGCGGCCGCAGACGGGAACTCTGCGGCGAGGCGAACTCAAGGCTGCCAGGCCAGGTCCAGCTCGGTTGCGGCGGTCATGAGCCGCATGTCGCGTGACCACAACAAGTCAGAGTCGGCAATCGAGACGGCCGCCAGGAGGTGGGCGTCAATGTAGCCGATTCCCCTGCCCATCAGCCGATGGCTTTCGATCAGGGAGAGCACGGTGATATCTGAAGCAACCGTGGACAATGGTAGTCGCCCGAGTCGAGTCAGAGTCACCGTGCGATTAGGAAGATTGCCGCAAGCCAACTCGCCAATCACCATCGGGTGCATCAGCACTTCTCTGCTGTCCAGAAGGTTTACAAGCTGCGGATTTTCTGGATGAAAATGGTCTATCCACACGGATGTATCTGCGAGAATCATTAGAATGGCTCGCTCCTGCGCCGCGGGATAGGTTTGATGTTGGGCATAGTGCCGCCCATTCTGGCCAGGGCGCGGGCGCTTTCACGCTCAACCAGAGCCTTCAAGCTCGCGTTCACTATCGCCGTCTTGCCAGATATGCCGGTAAGTTCCTGCGCTTCCTTCAGCAGCTCGTCGTCGATGTTCACGGTTGTTCGCATAGCAGTCACCTCTTTTCGGATTTCCGAACATAACCAGTCTATCAAACATAGTGGTTATGGGCGTTGCGCAGGTGCATCATGCGAGCGCGGGGGGACAGGGGCCAGGGACGCACGCCGCAGCGCTCGGCCCAGGCGTCGTAGAGTGCAATCATATCCGCAGCCCTGGGCGCGTCGGCTTCCACGAGGTTGTTGAGCTCGGTGCGGTCATCGTCCATGTTGTACAGCTCCCACTCGCCGCCGACCTCCGCGACCAGCTTCCACTCGTCGATGCGTACTGCGCGGCTGCCCTCGTGCTCCCAGTATATGGGCAGGTTGCGCTTCCAGCCGCCGGTATTGATGGCATCCATGAAGCTCACGCCCTCGATCGGTGTGATGGCGTTGCCGTTCAGTTCGGTCGGGTATGTTGCGCCCGCCGCCTCGATGCAGGTTGCGGGTATGTCGGAGATGTGCGTCGGCTCATGGACGATGCCCGCCTGCCTGATGCGCTCGGGCCAGTTGACGATGAACGGCGTGGATATGCCGCCCTCGTGCGTCCAGCGCTTGAACAGGCGGAACGGGCTGTTGCTCGCGTTCGCCCAGGGCAGGTCGTAGCTCATGAATGTGTCGCCGGGGCCGGGACGCTGCCCGAGGATGTTGCCCATCTTTACGGGCGTGCCGTCGGGGTTCGGGCTGGCGTACTGTGACGGCTCGGGGCGCTCGGTGTCCTCGGCCAGGAATTCCGCGCAGCCACCGTTGTCGGACAGGAACATCACCAGCGTGTTCTCTTCCGCGCCGATCTCCCGAATCTTGTCCAGGATGCGCCCGATGCCCTGGTCCATCCGGTCTATCATCGCGGCGTAGGTCGCCATCTTCAGGTCTTCCCAGTCCTTGTTGCGCTCGTCATCCCACGCGACTGCAGAGGTGTTGCGCGGTGTAATCTCCCACTTGTCGCTGAGGACGCCGCTCGCCTTCAGCTCCTCGTGGCGGTTCGTGCGCAGCGTGTCCCAGCCGTCGCCGTACTTGCCCTCGTAGCGCGCGATGTCTTCTTCGTGCGCGTGCAGCGGCCAGTGCGGGGCGGTGTAGGTGACATGCAGGAAGAACGGCTTCTCGTCGCCACCGTTGGCGCTCGCCGTGCCGTTGGCGGCTGCGTTCTCGTCGAGCATCTTGACAGCGTTGTCGGTGATCGCGTCCGTGAAGTAGTAGCCAGCCGGGTCTAGCTCGAGGAAGCGGTCGTCTTCCATCAGCAGGCGCGGGAAGAAGTAGTTTGCGCTGCCAGCCACGATGCCGTAGAAGCGGTCGAAGCCGCGCTGCGTGGGAATCGGAAAACCGTGGCTGCCCTTCAGCTCCTCCCAGTTGCTGTCGTCGAGGAGGTTGTAGCGGCCTCCCACATGCCACTTGCCGCTCATGTATGTGGAGTAGCCGCTGGAGCGAAGCACCTCGGCGATTGTGGCGCAGTTATCGTTAAGGAAGCCCTGGTATTCGTCCGGTCCCAGCGCGTCCATCATGTGCCCCACGCCCGTCTGGTGCGGGTTCAGGCCCGTCAGCAGGGACGCGCGCGACGGGCAGCAGCGCGCGGAGTTGTACATTTGCGAGAAGCGCAGGCCGGAGCTTGCCAGCCTGTCGAGGTTGGGCGTGCGAATCTCGGAGCCGTAGCAGCCCAGGTCCGAGTAGCCCATGTCGTCGGCGAGGATGAGTAGGATGTTCGGTCGTGTCATAGCAGTACCTCATTAAACTAACAGGATGAACAGGATAGATAGGATAGCGGATGGAATTATACAGCAGGCTGCACTTCGGGCAGAAGTTGCAGGATTTCGGTTGGCGGCGTCCACAAGCCCAGCATGCCCTTGCAGGGTATCAGCGGCACCGGTTCGACATTTGTAAGCAGCCAGGCATACGCGCCGCTATACAGTGCGATGCAGGCTGCGTCTTCGTCGTCGGCTTTCATCGGACGGCAATCGTAGAGCAATGCGACCGCAATGATACCACCCGTTGGCAGATCTTCGTATGAGCGCGCGCTGGCGTGAATGGCTAGCGGGCCGCGATAGTGCGTGCGCCATGTGCGCGTCTCGATGGTCTTGCGGCCCTCGGCTATAAGGCTTGCCCAGGGCTGGCGCAGCGAGAGTGCCTTCATCTTCGCCTGCCTATATCTGAATTGGTCATAAGGTGGGAGCCATTACGTCGCATCGCCGTGCTTTCTGGAGAAGAATCGCTGCCCGGAGAGCACGATGCCCAGACCGACCGCGCTGCCAACGAGAAACCCTGCGAGGATGCGGAATCCGTATATGGCGGGAGAGAAGGACGAGTCCGGCGACTCGAGCCCCAGAATGACGAAATGGAACGACAGGCTGGACGCGATGACGGCTGCGACTGCTCCTAGAATGACACCCCAGGGCAACAGCGCGTCGCCGACTGAATCAGGCGCGCGAGAGTTTACGAACGCAGCAATAACAGCCGCACTCGCTGCGCCGACAAGCAGACTTACGAGATGCGGTGCTGTGAATACCAGGATGAAGTCTCCCCCGGACAAGCTGCTCTCCGGAGAGCCTGAGATGTGCAATGCGGTGGCGATGACGCCCGGCAGCACGAATGCTACGCCGATGAGGGCGCCGACAATGGCGCAGGGACCCGGCGCGCTGAGCGAACGAGCCAAGTGCAGCAAGCCCGAAACCGATCCGATGAGGGCGGATGCCGCGATAATGCCGCTGAATCTCGTCAACAGGAAGCCGTAATCGATGTCATACTCCTGCAGTAGTGCGGCAATTGCCACGAAGGCAACTTGCGCCAGGGCAAGAATGACTCCGACTGCACCGCCGATGAGCGCGCCTCGCACGAATCCGTCAGCTCGTTCGCCCGAGAGTGCAAGTCGAATGTTCGCGCCCGCGAGCACTCCTATGACAGCGCCCACCAGAATCTCCGCAACCGAATTGACGCCAAACTGATAGCGCCAGACGCCATCGACGTAGTTCTGGAAGAATTCAATACTACCGTCGACCAGCGCAACCCAGAAGCCGCCGAGCACGCCAATGAGGGCTGCGGCGACTACGGTTTTGAACACGGCGTTCTCCTCTTGAGCTGAACTGACATGCGCGCGGCTATGTTTGGCGAAGAATCGTCAGAGGTCAGATTACGAAATTTCAGGATACTTGGTACAACTCCCTGCTACTACCTTCCTACGGTCAGTCGAAGAGCATGTGCCCTAACGTGACGGAAGCGACAATGGGTACAACGCCGACTATGACTGCTGCCAGTATTATCTTGACGACATTTCTCCGTCTTCCGGCGTAGTACTCCGAAGGTATGCCGACAAACAGGCCGATGGCAGTGCTTCCAAGTGCGATGACAGCTAAGGCTACACTGAGGGTCTGTACAAGGGAACCGAGCGAGGCAATTACATCAGGAAAATTGCTCAGTGCAAAGGATAGAAGGGTCAAAACAGCCTTGCTAAGAAGATAACCAACTGACATTGCGATAGCGGCGCTCACAGAAGCCCTGAGCATTATGTTGCTTAGTCTGATGGATATGTCGCTCCCACCGACTACCGCCCCTACCACTGATCCTACCAGGATTCCATTCAACGCTCCGCCGCCTAGTCTCAGCCCTATTATAGGGGCTTCGTCACGCGGTAACTCCCCAGAGAATATATCGAATGTCTTCCATACCACAGAGTCTACGATAACCAGCGCTGAAGCTACTATTATGCCGACAATTGCACCGGCAAGTGCTCCCTTCAATGCGCCAGAGAACACCACGCGAATTGTCCTCATGCGTGCGGCGTGTGTGCCCATTCTAACGCTAGTCAACGCTGACCTCGCAAATGGTCTACTGACGGATCAACGCACTCGTGTCTATTGGCTGGCAGAAAATTCACATCATCGTCGTTCTGAGAGCATCATCTGAGAACATCAAGAGTAGGTAAATTGAAAGGACAGGCGGCGGAAACTCTGAATACCGCCTGACCTGTCCTTCACTTCTAATCTATGTCTTCGGTTTTATGTTGTTACCGCGCCCAGTGATGCCGACGAGACCAGCTTGGCGTACTTGGCTAGCACGCCGCGGTCGTAGTTCGGCGGCGGCGCAGTCCAGTTCGCGCGCCGCTGTGCGAGTTCCTCGTCGGTCAGGCGCACGCTGAGATCGCGCGTCTCAGCGTCGAACTGCACGATATCGCCGTCCTGGAGCAGCCCGATGGGTCCGCCGACAGCCGCTTCGGGGGCGACGTGGCCGATGCATGGTCCGCGGGACGCGCCGGAGAAGCGCCCGTCGGTGAGGAGCATCGTGGAGTCGCCCAGGCCGGCGCCCATGATCGCGCCCGTTACTGCGAGCATCTCCTGCATGCCCGGACCGCCCTTCGGTCCTTCGTAGCGCACGACAACGACATCGCCGTCCACGATCTCGCCGTTCACAATGGCGTCGAATGCGGGGCGTTCGCCGTCGAAGACGCGCGCCGGGCCCTCGTGCTTGACATGTTTCGTGCCGGATACCTTGATGACCGCGCCCTCGGGGGCGAGGTTCCCCTTCAGGATGGCGAGGCCGCCGGTCGGACTGCGCGGCGCCGAGACGGGGTGGATGACCCGGCTGTCCGGCTCCATGATGTCCATTTCGGCGAGGTTTTCGGCGATGGTCTTGCCGGTGATGGTGAGCGCGTCGCCGTGCAGCAGGCCGGCGTCGAGCAGCTGCTTCATAACGACGGGCACGCCGCCGGACTTGTCCATGTCGGACATGACGAAGCGACCGCCGGGGCGCAGATCGGTGATGTAGGGCGTGCGGCGGCTTATCTCGTCGAAGTCGTCTATGTTCAGCTCCACCTCTGCCTCGTGCGCGATGGCGAGCAGGTGCAGCACTGCGTTCGTCGATCCGCCCATCGCCATTACGACCGTTATGGCATTCTCGAACGCCTCTCGCGTCATAATCGTGCGCGGCGTAATGCCCCGCTCGAGCAGCCTGTACAGGTATTCGCCGGACGAGTGCGCCACATCGTCGTTGCGCGGGTCAACGGCTGGAATCGAGGACGCGCCCGGTATGGACATGCCCATTGCCTCGATTGCGGAGGACATCGTATTCGCCGTGAACATGCCTGAGCATGCGCCCTCTCCGGGGCATGCCACGCGTTCCATGGCGAGGAGCTCTTCGAGCGAGAGTTCGCCGGTGGAGAAGGAACCGCAGGCTTCGTACATGTCCTGGATGTTGATGTCCTGGCCCATGTAGTTGCCGGGCAGGATCGCGCCGCCATACACGAAGATTGCTGGAACATCCATGCGCGCCATCGCCATCATCGCGCCGGGCATGTTCTTGTCGCATGCCGCGACAACTATGAGGCCGTCCATACCCTCCCCGAAGGTTACGGTCTCGATGGAATCGGCGATGACCTCGCGGCTGACGAGGGACGCCTTCATGCCCTCGGTTCCCATGGATATGCCGTCGCTGATCGTGATGGTGCCGAACATGAACGGAACGCTGTTCGCGTCCCAGAGGCCCTGCTTCACCTTCTGCGCGATTCGGTCGAGATGCACGTTGCAGGGAGTAACGTCGCTCGCGAGGTTTGCGATCGCGACGAAGGGCTTCTTGAAGTCCTCGTCCTGCAGTCCCACGGCGCGGAGCATGGAGCGGGCGGGCGCCCTGTCGGGTCCGTCCACTACGACATGGCTCTTATGCCGCAGCATAGATACTGTGTCCGTTGCCATAACTAACTCTTCTCCTTCTTGATTTTATGTTCAATAACAAGCTCAGGCACAAAGAGGTTGCACTGAATAACATGGATACTATCAATGTCACGCTCTAATATCCATGAAAGCTATGAATCAGAGGCAGTTCACGCGCTCGTAGAACTCCTCGGCGAGCCGAATTGCCTCCGAAATCTCTTCCGGTGAGCGCACTCTTCGGACGTACTGCCCCTCACGGCTGCCCGGCCCCTGTCCCGGCGCGCCTTCAAAATCTACCGCGACGGCCATGCGCTCTTTCACGTTCTCCAGCTCGTCCTCCGGCTTGGTGGAGAATAGCATCGCGTCACACTTGGCGAAGTGCGTCAACGCTTCCATCTGCGAATATGTGAAGAACTCGTCGTACTCCGACGGCTGAAGGTCCACACCTCCGATGCTGGTGGTCCTCTCCGCAAACGGGATGTAAGCCAGCGTCCCGACGATGACGACTACGACGACGATGAGCGCGATTGTGACCGGGTGCCGGAAACTGAACTTCTGCCAGATGCTCCTGCTCGGGGCGGGAGCCGGCTCCGGCGGAGGAGGCGGCGCGGGTGGCGCGACTTGCGGTTCCGGCTGCCTGCCACGACCCGCGAGGGTGCGGACGCCGACGACGATGAGAGCCACGACGCCGACAATCGCGAGAATGGTCGCAATGATGGCGGCGAAGGGACGCAATATGCCGACATCCGACCACCGCCGTTTGTCGGTGGCTGTTCGCAGCTTTCGCAGCCTCATCTTTTCGGAAAAACGTCTTGTCATCGTGCAAACGCTTTCGCAGGTTAACGGGTTCCCTATAAGCAAAGAAAAGGGGTACGCGTCACACGTACCCCCATATTATAGCCCTGCTGTAAAGACGCCGCGAAGCAGCGACTCTCCTACTCCGGCTTGTGCTTCTCGATCAGGGCAAGCGCCCTTTCGTCGAGTTCCGCGGTCGAAAGCGGCCTGCCTGAGTCGTAGTAGGCGATGCCGAGATCAACATCTCGGTGAATCTTCTCGAAGTCCCGCGTGCCCTGCCATTCGCTCTTCAGCTCGGCAAACAGTGCGTCTATCTGTGGCTTTTTGAACATTTTCCCCTCTTGTCCAGTAAGTTAGGGGCAACCCGCAGGCTGCCCCTACACACTAAACGCCCGGTCTATCGGTTACTCGTCGCCGCGAGTCGTGCCACCCTCGTCGAGGATCTGCTTCAACTCGACTGCGAAGTCCATGATCTCCTCGGTCGGGAGCATGTCGTTCTCGAGCTTCTCCTTGAACTCTTCGAACAGCCACTCTTCTCTGCGGCCATGAGGAATCTCGAAGAACTGCCGGTTGAACTGCGGAAGCTTGCCCGGCTCGAAGTAGCCCTTCTCGGGAATCTCGTAGCCTTCAAGGTTGTCCGTGCCCTTGCCAAGTACCTCGCCGGTCTCGACATAGTGCTCCATGACGGCGGGTGCGCCGTACTTCTGGATCGGGCAGACCTTCATGCAGACGCCGCAGCCATCGTATCGAGCCATGACCGGTCGGCACCGCTCGTAGATGAGCTTGTTCTTCTCTGCGCCGCGCCACCAGACCTTCTCCTTGACCAGCGCGCGACCCGGGCAGCGGTTCACGCAGACCTGGCAGATCTGGCAGAAGTTGTGCAGGCCGTAGTCAACGGGCTCGTCGTAGGTTACCGGAGCATCGGTAGTGATCATCGCGAGGCGTGCCCTCGAACCGAAGTGCGGGGAGAGCAGCTGCCCATTCGCGCCAAGCTGGCCCAGTCCGGCCGCGACGAACATCGGGATATATACACCGCTGTTGTCGTTCGGGCTGTGCACCTGCGCGTGGTAGCCGAGGCCTCGGATGTAGTCCGCGAGGTCGAGCGCAAGCGCGCCCTCGATCTCGTAGGTGCCGAAGTGGGCGAACTCAGCCTCGAGGCTGGGGATCGTCTGGGTCTGATAGTAGTCCTGCTCGAGCGCAAGGCAGATCGTATGCTCGTACTTGACCCAGCGCTTCTTGCTGAGATAAGCATACTTGTGGTCGAACTTCGTGAAGCCAACCTCGCCAAAACCGAGCTCGCGCGCCTTGAGGCGGATGACATCGGTGACGTCTTTGCCGGCCACCGCGGTGCCTGTTGGCTCAAGGTCGCCGGTAATCAGGGATGCGTCCACGAGAGGCTGGTTAATCTCGTCGTGGCGCTCGCGATACTTCAGAACTTCCTCGCGATAGACAGTCCAGACCCACTCGCGGTCCGCGGCCTTCTCGATGTTCTGGGATTCTACGGGATAGACCCGGCTGTAGAAAGAGACGTCCTCATCCCTCTTGGGGATACCGGGAACCGTCGCCAGGTCATCTGCGACGGGAATCTCTACATCGGGGTGTCCGTGAAGTCGCCCCGGCCTCTTAACGACATGGCTTACGGTCTTTTTAGGAATTTCTTTAAGCATCTGTATTGACTCCCTCCCGCAGATTAGTTTGATGCTCACGCGAGTTTACGCCCAATAAGGGTTTATGTCAAGATTCAATACTCAACATTTTTCAATGTAATCTATGAAGAGATTTTCCGCAATACCCTTTCATGCCTTTATGGCTACATAATCCGTCGGATGCGTGTTCTTAGACCGCCGCAGGCATGGCGCCTCAGGTGTACTCCGGGCTGCTGTGGCGGGGCTGCCACACCTGGCTGACGAGGAATACGATGCCGCCGATTGCGATGACGCTTACAAGCGTTATGGAGCGGTCAACCAGGGCTATCGAGACTGCGTCGGGACGCCCGATTCCAAGCAGCAGCACGCCGACGATTCCCGACTCCACGAAGCCGACGCCTCCCGGGACCGGCACGGTGCTCAGTACGGCGGCGCTGAGGGCGGCGATAGCTATGAGCGCGAGTGACACGTCCAGTCCCAGAGCCTGCACCACGAAGTACAGCCTAGCGATTTCGAGCAGCCATGCGGCGCCGCCAAGTGCTATCACCGTCGGCATCTGCTTCAAGCTGCCCAGCGTCCCGCTCTGGAAGCGGTTGAACTCCTCTTCGAACCGCGACGGGAGGTAGCGCGCGAAACGGCTGCCCCACAGCTTCATCGCGACGAGCACGCACAGCGAGATGATTACAACACCGAGCGTGAGCCATATCACCGTCAGCGCTATCTTCGACACGGTTGTCGTCGAAAGCAGTAGAGCGCTCGCCACGAGGATGAGCAGCATGGATGCCACGTCGAGGACGCGCTCCGCAAGCACGGTGCCCAGGCTCCAGGAGAATCTGCCGCCGCTGCCGCGGGCGAATAGCCAGGCGCGATACCCGTCGCCCATCCTGAGCCATGTGATCGAGTTGACGAACCAGCCAATTAGTATGTATGTGGACGCAGACACGATCGTCGGCAGCTTGCCATCTGGCAGAGTCTCAAGCTCTCCGGTGTTCTGCGCCAGCATTCGCCAACGCTGCCCGCGAAGAATGAATGTCGCGTAGTACACGGCAAAAGCCAGAAGAAAATACCAGGGGTTCATTTCGGCAATTGTGTGGAAAGTCGCGCCCCAGTCCGCGTGGAACTGGGTGAGAAGGAAATAGACGAAGGCGGCAAAGACCACGAACAGGAACAAGGAGGGGAGGGAGAATATGCGCCTCTTGAGGAGCGCCGTTCCTCGTCTCTCCGGTGATGCCGCCTGGCGGTCGTGTTGTGGTTGCTGGTCCATATAGCCTGGCATTTGCGGAGTCCCAGCAAAAGGGCGGGCACGGGACTCTGTGATGAATCTAATCTTAATTGAGTCGGGGGTCTAAGTTAGGGGACGCTTCGCGGGCATCCCGGGGCGCCTGGGATATCCTTCCGGCGACGGGCGCTGCTTCTCCAGTACCACCAGTGTCCTGCTATCCAGCCCGTCAAGCTTGATTGCCGGCATCTCGCGCAGGGTTCCGCCCATCCTGCCTACTGCACCGCGGGCGCTTTCAAGTTCGGCGTCGATGTTCGACTTCTTGTGGAGCACCACCAGGCCGCCCACGCGAACGAACGGCAGGGTCAGCTCGGCCAGCGTCGCCACACCCGATACGGCTCTCGCGAATGCCACATCGAAAGTCTCCCGTAACTCAGCCTCCTGGGCTGCCGTCTCCGCCCTTGCGGTGATGACCGATATGTCCCGCAACTCCAGAGCTTCACAGACATGCGTCAAGAATGCCGTCTTCTTTGCCGTGGAGTCGAGCAGTGCGCCCCGCATTCCCGGAAACGCCAGTTTCATCGGAATCCCGGGAAAGCCGCCGCCGCTGCCGATATCTATGAATCTGCCGGATTGAAGGGTCTCGTCCGGCAGTGCCTGCGCTACCGAGAGCGAATCGAGAAAGTGCCTCGACTGTACTGCCTCCCAATCGGTGATCGCCGTCAGGTTGGTACGCGCGTTCCAGCGCGCAAGTTCAGTGTAGTATCGCACAAACCGCTGAATCTGTGCTTCCGACAGGCGAATGCCGAGCCTCTTCGCGCCCCCCGTCAATATGTCGGCCTGTAATTCTGTCGCCGTTGCCATACAATGCCCTTCAATTCGCTCCAATCATTAACATACGCTTAACATAGCGATGGCACAAGAAGAATAGCTTAACATTTCCGGAGACTAAGGAGGTAGGGGTATGCCTAACGACGGTAGATTAGCGGGCAAGGTCGCGATAGTGACGGGCGCTGGTTCGCGCGGGCCGGGCGTCGGCACCGGCAAGGCGGCATCTACACTGTTCGCGCGCGAGGGGGCGAGCGTCCTGCTCGTTGACGCCATCCCGGAACGCGCCGAGGAGACGCGAGCGTCAATCGAGGACGAGGGCGGCACGGCGTCCGTGCTGCAGGCCGATGTCACGAGGGAGGACGACTGTGCGAGAATCGCCGAGCAAGCGGTCGAGCGCTACGGCAGACTTGACATCCTGTTCAACAATGTCGGCATTGGCAGCCCCGGCACCGTGCTAGATGTTATGCAGGAGGACTTCGACCGGGTGATGGCGACGAATGTGCGGAGCATGGTTTTCACCAGCAAGTTTGCCGTGCCGCGCATGGCAGAGACCGGTGGAGGCTCAATCGTCAACATATCCTCGATTGCGGGAATACGCGCGGGAAGCAGCGGCGCGAGCATCCCTTACGCCATATCCAAGGGAGGCGTAATTGCGCTTACGACGCAGATGTCGGTGCATCACGGGCGGGACGGCGTGCGCGTGAACTGCATCGCGCCCGGGCCGCTGTACACGCCGATGGTCGCGGGCAGGCTATCCGACGAAGGACGCGACCTGCGCCGCCGCAGTACGCCGCTCGGCATAGAGGGCAGCGCGTGGGACATTGCGTGGGCGGCGCTGTTCCTCGCGAGCGACGAGTCGCGCTGGATTACGGGCGTGACGCTGCCCGTGGACGGCGGTGTTCTTGCAACGACGCCGCTCTCGATGTTGGAGCATTTAACTTAACATCAATGCACAGGATGGACAGGATGTGCTGTATCCTGAGCATCATGTCTGAATTCAAAGGAGAAGGAGAAGAAGATGGCAACTTTCGTACTGGTTCACGGTTCGTTCCAGGGTGGGTGGATATGGAAGCCGACGGCTGAGGTCCTGCGAGGGCAGGGGCATGCGGTGTACGCACCCACGCTGGACGGCTGCGGCGAGCGCAGCAGCCTCATCCGCCCCGGCATCACGATAGCGGCGCAGGGGCGGGAGGTCGCGGACATGCTGTTCTACGAGGACCTGCAGGACATCGTGCTGGTCGGCACGAGCACGGGCGGGCTTGTGATTTGCAAGATTGCGGAACTTGCCCGCGACCGCATAAGCAGGGTGGCGTTCGTGGATGCACTCGCGCCGCAGCCGGGCGAGCAGGTCAGCAACATCGTGCAGCGTGGCCCCAATGCTCCGCCGATTCCCACGACGGGACTGACCAGGGGTCCGTCGCGTGAGGAGATGGAGACCCGCCTGTTCGCGGACCTTGAGCCGGAACTGCGCACCTGGGCCGTTGACCGCGCCACGCCGCATCCGGTGGAGGCGTCGGACGCGCCCGGGGAGCTGGACTGGTTCTGGGCGCAGGAATGGCCGGACACGCGGGTCATACGCTGCAGGCTGAGCCAGAACCCGCCGGAAGCGCACCAGCGCCGCACCGCCGAAAAGCTCAACGCGTCCTGGCACGAGATGGACGCGGGGCACTACCCGATGCTCAGCCACCCCGAGGAACTGGCGGGCCTTCTGGTGTAGCAGACAGTAATCGGTTCACAGTTATCAGTGGCTCGGCAGCCGAAATACTGGTGCGAGGCTGATACAGGTGTGCAGGTGAGAGCGTATGGCGATGAGCAGCAGGGAATACAAGGAGGAGTGGCTGTTCAGCAATGCGCTCGTCGCCTTCGTGGGCGCGCTGATGCTGACCCAGCAGTGGCAGTCGTCGGGCGGAGCGATTAACTTCCACTTCTTCGAGATTCCGGCGGTTGCGGGATTCGCAATCTTCCTGATAATCGCCGGGTTCTTCGTGCTGTCGTTCTTCCTCGCGGTGGCGAGCGTCATCCCTGTGCTTCGGAACGTGGCGCTGCTCATCGGCAAGAAGGTGTCGTTCGCCCTCGACTTCGTCGTCTGGATAGGATTCACACTCAGCTGGGCGGCAGCGATCACGGACCTTCCCATCGACCACTGGTGGGCGGAGCTGCTGCTATGGGGCGGCCTGGCGCTGATCGTGTTTATGCTGGTGAAGATGGTTTTGAGGCTTGTTCGCCCCTAGAAGTTGTCCAGAAAGGCGTTTCACAATTGACACTGTTCAATTCGCTTGTCTAGCTTGAGGTGACTTGTGGGGCGTCCGGGATGGTATTACGGCGGGCATCCGCCTGCATGCACTTGCGTTGGCTGCAATGAAGGTGGTGGGCGTTCCCGTTCCACAGCAACCGCTACTTCCGGCGGCGGTTCCGGCAGACGACCTAGGGCGACAGCGACTCATGAAAACGAAGGCGGCGGCGGTCGCTGGACTTGGATAGTGGTTGTAATCGCCGTAATAGCGGTGCTTGCCGCCATTGGGAGAAAAGAAGAAAGCGATTTACCAGGGAAGCCAATGCCTGCTCCCACAGTGGCGGCGCTTACGACAGAAAGCCCTACATCCTCGCCAAGGATAACTCATCTGCACGTTCCGACGAGAGCAGATAAGACGATACCGGTGGCGAAGTCAAAGACAATTCCCAAGTCGTCCCGCCCTGCCCCGCCTCTGCCAACAGTAGCACCGACAACAGCGCTGCCAGCCGCTTCCCTACCTGCGATTTCGCCCACGCCCTTAGTCCTACCAGTGGTTGCACACGAACTGGAGACGCAATCGACGGTACGACTTCAAGCCGCCGAGTTGGAAACACTCATTTATGAGCTTATCAATGTCGAGCGTACTAGTCGGAGTCTGCAAGCATTAGAGCGTGACATCGACATTCACCAATTTGCCAGAAGTCAGATTGAAAGCATGGCACACGGTGGTTCGATAAGCGGATACGAGTGCGCTAAGACTGACCGATTTCATCATACGTCCAGCCTTACCGTAACGGGCACATTACTGTATTCTTCCATCAGCTATCGAAATGGAGAGTTGACCTATACTTGGAAGACAGCGGAAGAAATAGCTTCTGAAATTGCTACGGGATGGATGGATAACTACCAAGACACAGACGATCAATACGTTAAGGCAGGGGTGGGGGTTGGCGTCTCAGAGGACGGTCAATATCTTAATGTCGTACTGAATTTCTGCTGACTTGGGCAGATGCAGCCGTGTTGAGGGTATAGCGCCCCGTCTCAATACGATTAGGACGGGTGCAACAAACACGAAGAGGAATTACACAATGATTAAGCATCTGTTGGTACAGATTGAGGAACTGCCGGAGGGTGGCTTCATGGCTACCAGCGAGGACCTGCCCGACTTAATCGCCTACGCGCAGACCGTTCCCGAAGCCATCGAGATTGCCAAAGATGTCGCGCAGAAGCTGGTCGATTCTTATCTGGAGCATGGCGACGTCATGCCGCTCTAACGACTGACGAATTTCTGAGACTCTAGATCGTTCAGCCGCCCTGCCGACGGCGCTCCCGGCTGCGGATTGCGTAGAGGGCTTCGGCGGC
>CAZWDM010000066.1:0-6567 GCA_964632415.1 uncultured Dehalococcoidia bacterium
ACTGTCGTCTGCTTCACACCGTTATTCACATTGACGGAATATGAAAGAGTAGTCGAAGAAAACGTGCCGAAGTCTATATCGCTCAGGGTCAGGCCGCTTAACGTCGCATCTGTAGAGAGCTGTGCTTGCTCGGCTATGGGGGATTCGGTCTCATCGTTCTGAGTCGTAGCGGTGATCGCCTCAGGACTCACAGCCAATCCGGTCACGGCGAGAAACGCAGCGACCGCCAGTAACGTGCACATCACTGGTCGAAAGTAAGCCTGTCGTCTCCTCATCTGAAGAATGCCCCTTCTCGGTTCTACTAGAATCCCGTCG
Organism: uncultured Dehalococcoidia bacterium; assembly: GCA_964632415.1. Lineage (GTDB taxonomy): Bacteria > Chloroflexota > Dehalococcoidia > Lucifugimonadales > JADFKI01 > Bin90. The sequence goes on from CAZWDM010000066.1 coordinate 316, forward strand.
CTGTCGGATCGCGGCAATTGTTCGGAAGCGGCTGCACCAGCCAGTCCAATAAGCACAGCGCACGAAGCCAAGATCAGGCGCACGTACCGTGCGACAACGCTGTTCCTGTCGAATATCGCGTTGAGCATGTGATCGAGACTCGCTTTGAACTGCAAAGACGAGCGGAAGAAAGGCGGAGAAGGTTGGTTCGGTGATGTGTGCCTCGTTAAGCAATGGTTGCTGCCAAACTTCCAGGAAGGAAGCTTCCCGACCTCCGAGCCAAGGGGTTGGGAGGTTCGCATCGGATGTCTCGCTGCGTGGACACGCGACCGAATCTATCACATGAACTTGTCAGTCTCAAGTATCGCAGCGCGACACCTGACTAATTTATGGCATGCTGCCCGTTGTATCGGCAGAGAATCCAGCTTCAACTGAAAGAAACGGCGCCCCGCGGCGCCCCAGAAGCATCGGCAGCCGCAACGACCATTAGTTGTGGATGGGCTATTGTCGCCCTGTAGCTATTCCTGACCGCATCATCAGCCGGTCGGGCTAACTTGCGAATCAATCTCAAGGACGGACTGAATTTGGAGAACCCAATAGCATGGTGGACTCGTGCTAACGACCGGGATCAGTAATACGTCTATGTTATAGAATAGACTCACGCTCTCATGGAGTTTCGCAGTCGCGATGGAACCAGGCAACGGAGGATACGGTGAACGATAGCTTCTCGGATCTTTCGACATATACGGCATCGGAATGAAAGCGATGCCGCTCGGCATTGCTGAAGAGGTGCTGGTCAAGCCGATGGACAGTGCGAACATTGCAGGGAACTATCTTGAAATGAAGCCCCGCCGAGAAGATGGAGCGCCGGAGTCCACGCAATCGCCTCTGACACTTGGCCAGACCAAATGGCTGCACCGGAATCTCATTCAGGCCGTTAGCGAGGTCAGGAACGAACAGTGACTGCCTATCTGCCCCATCGTCATCCGGCCATAGGCATGGCGCTGCTTGGTCTCTATCTTGGACTGTCGCCGATTTACGCCGTTCTAGGATATGGCGAGGGCGAACTTAGACTGATAAAGTGGCTGGCAGTTATATCCGGAGTTTCGCTTATTCTGCTGCCTGCGGCAGTGCGGGGCAGGCTCACACTGCCCGGTGGGCTATGGAGTCCCCTGGGGTTCGCCGGGCTCCTGTTGCTGTCGATTCCGGGTATCGTGCAGGCAACCGACATCCGCGCAGTCGCGCAGTTCCTATCGGACATCGCCTACGGCGCCGCGTTTCTATGGTGCTTTTTCTGGCTGGCTCGCGAGGGCTGGGATACCAGGTGGATTCTACTTGGCGCACTGGGCATACTTTGCGTGTTTGCCGCTATGCACATCGTGGTGGCGCTATCGTCGAAGCCCGCCGGTTCCGGTCTGTGCGGATGGGATAGATCCCTGCGCTCCATCTATGGCTCGCATTACACGGCCTGGGCTACGGCACTGGCTCTATTTCTGCCACTGTTAGGGCTGATGCCCGTATGGGTGGGCAGATTGGCGAAGTGCTGGTCGCTTCTGATTGGCGCAGGTTGCGGGATACTCCTGTCGGCCGGCCTTTTCATTGGAGGAAGCCGAACTGCACTCCTCTGCGGCACTGGCTCGCTGGTCGCGCTGGCGTCCGCAAAAATACGTGGGCCAATCTTCGCGGCAGCCGCGACTGCACTATTGCTCACGCTGATGGTTGCGGTAGATGAATCGTGCGCAGAGCATCTCCGGCTTTACCGGTTCAGCAGCATCTTTCAAGGGGACAACGCGACGACCGCCATTGCTGAAGCTATGGGAACGGGGCGGCTCGCGGGTTACAGGAGGGCTGCGTCTGCAATCGCGGAAAGTCCCCTGCTGGGACACGGGATCGGGAGAATCGCCGTCCAGGGGGAATTCAGTCCAGTCATCGAAATTCACAGCCTCTGGCTGAAGTGGGCAGCATATTGCGGTGTCCTGGCGCCGCTGCTATTCGCACTCATGGTGGTCTCGCTTTTGAGGAAGGGCCTGGGCCTGCTCCGGGAGGGACCGGCGCGATCAGACGGCGGAGTTGCCGTCCTGGCTCTGCTCCTGACACTGGCTGTTGGTCTGGTAACGACGCTGGTTGAGCCGAATGCGCTGATAGGCTCCTTCCAGTACACCGCCGTCTGGTGGGCGGCCGCGGGCACTCTGCTCGGAATGCACGCAAGAATACATGGGAATGGATGGCTGCTGCCACACTGGAACAGGTCAGTGATCCAAGCAAGATAGAAGGGTTTGCCGCCATTGCACAAGCTTGCGCTTATAGGAACAGGATATATCGCTGAGAAGGCGCACATTCCAGCCTGGAAGAGACTGAGCCCAGAGGTGGAGTTCGCTGCGATATGCGATCAGGATCTCGACCGGGCGGAGTCACTGGCCGAGAGACTCGGCATTCCGGCAGCCTACGATGATGTCGGTGAAATGCTGGCTGACGTACAGCCCGACATCGTTGACGTATGCATACCTCCGCATAGTCACGCTGACATTGCTATCCGCAGTCTGATGGGATCAGCCCATGTGCTGGTCGAAAAGCCGCTCGCCCTTACCGTCGAGGACTGTCAGCTCATAATCGACTCGGAGAATCTTTCCGGCAAAAGGGTCGGGGTCGTACATTCTGAGCTCTTCTACCCCCCGATCATAGAGGCCAAGAGGCGGATCGAATCTGGTGAGATCGGAGCGGTAACCGGAGTGAGGATGTTTCGCTCCACTCCCGTAGACACAGTCATCCCAGACCCCGCCCACTGGACCGCCAGGCTACCCGGCGGGGCAATCGGTGAGACAGGGCCGCATGTCGTCTACACGGCGCAGTCATTCGTCGGACCGATTCTAGAGGTTTCAGCGCTCGGACGGAAGATGCTCAGGGAATACCCCTGGTCTCCGTACGAGGACTATCGGCTCGAGCTCATCGGAGAGAGGGCCACGGCCAGCGCCGTCGTGACCTACACCAACCGGCATTCCGCCGCCCACATAGACATCTGGGGAACGGAAGGCATGCTGCGCATCGAGCTCCAGAGCCGCGTGCTTGTGAACTATCGACGACAGGGAAGCAGCCCACGTTCGATAGGAGCCTCCGCGCTCAGGGAAGCCGCCTCGATAACGACGAGCGTTGGGAGGACCGCCGCAAGGATGCTGGCAGGGACTCATGAGAGTCCCCACCACGTCCTGATCAGGCAGTTCTTCGAGGCTGTGAGGGCCGGCAAGGAGCCACCCGTCACGGCCGCAGATGGCCTTGAAACCGTCAGGGTGATGGAAGAGATCGCCCTGCAACTTGAAGCGCAGGCTGCGATCGGTGGGTGGCGCGTGGAGGAAGAATAGTGAAGGTCTCCATAGTCACTCCGGTGCTGAACGACCGCAGGGTGGGCCGTGCTCTGGAGTCAGTGTTTGCCCAGGACATTGACTCCGAGCTTGAGATCATAGTGATCGATGGTGGCTCAGATTACGGTACGCTTGATGTTATCAGGCGTTACATCGACCGTATCGACGTCTTGGTCTCAGAGTCCGACGAGGGCATTTATGATGGAATGAACAAGGGGATAGAAAGGGCAACGGGGGACGTGATAGGCATTCTGAACGCGGATGATCGCTACGCCGACGCGCACGTTCTTTCCGATGTGGTCAGAGCTCTCGAATATCGTGGCGTCGGCATCTGCTACGGGAACATCGTTTACGAAAGTGCTCACGGCAGACGAGTGCGGTACTGGCGGTCGGGACCGAGCGGCAGGTTGAAATGGGGCCTGGGCTGGATGCCTCCTCACCCGGGCCTTTTCGTCAGGAGGCAGATATACGAACAGTTCGGCAATTTCAATACGAGCATCAGGATAGCCGCCGACTACGAGCTGATGCTCCGGTTGCTCTACAAGCACAATCTGGAGTCTGTGCATCTTGATCGAGTGCTGGTCCGCATGGAACTCGGAGGCGAGTCGAACAGGTCAGCCGCAAACGTCCTGCGGGCTGCATTTGAGGTGAGGCGGGCATGGCAGATCAATGGACTCAAGGGCGGTGAGCTTGCCGCTCTGTTGAAGCCACTGGGCAAGGTCGATCAGTACTTCAGAAGGCCGACGCCAGCAGCCAACTCGGCTGATGAATGTCGCACGCTCCCTGGGGCACCACCATGAGGCGCGATTCCGCAAGGAAGGCGACTCTCGCCGCCTGGATTGCGACTGTATTGGTCCTATTGCTGTTCTGCATCGTTTCTTTTTTTCAGCCGCCCGGCAAAGACTCGAGCGCATTCGCATACGTCGCCCAGGGCATTTTGGAGGGTGAGCTTCCCTACGTTGACAGATGGGATCACAAGGCCCCTTTGATTTATGCTCTGAATGTCATTGGAGTGGCCTTGTCGGACATCTGGGGCATCCGGCTGCTCGAAATGACCTTCCTCCTTCTTACGACCTCAGTCGCTTACCTCCTGGTCAGAAAATTCGGAACGGTAGGAAAGCTCTTTTCACTCTCGATATTCCTCGGTTACTTCGGCATGTTCGTTCTGAAGGGCAATTATACCGAGGAGTACGCCCTCCTCTTTCAGTTTCTCGCACTCTATCTGTTCACTGTCGACGAACGTCTGGAGAACTCATTCTGGGTACCTCTGTTGCTTGGGACTCTGGGCGCGGCGGCATTCCTGTTACGGCCGAATCTGATCGGCGTCTGGATAGCCATCGGCCTCTACTGGCTGCTCGTCCACAGAGGAGGCTCACGGAAGAGGCTACTGGGGGCCTCTATTGGCGGGATCCTACCCTTACTGGCCGTGGCCGGATCATTTGCCGCTCTTGGTGGATTATCCCCCTTGCTCGACGCCGTATTCCACTTCAACCTTGAATACTCCAGCATATCTCTGGAAGAGAGGCTCAGTGCCGTTTGGCGGGTCGGTGGCACGAGTCTCGTGTTTCTGCTCTTGCCGCTGGTATTCAGCTGGTGTGCCGGATTCTACCGCCTCGTAATTGCTGAAGGCAGACAGCGCGAGGATACCGACCGGCTGCTCGGTGTGGCACTGATCCTGCTGCCCGTCGACATTTTACTGGTTTCATTGTCGGGCTTTGACTTCAGACATTACTACCTCACTTTACTTCCAGCCGTGACCGTATTGATGGCCTTTGCCGCATCGAGACTGAACGGGCTCGTCTCCATTCCCTCCTCGCTCGCAAGCGTGGCTCTACTTCTTTCCGTAACCCTGTATTTCCTTCCTCCCGGGCTTAAGGGAATACAGGAAAGCCTGAGGAGCTACGGTGAGGGAACTGCCCTCGTAGATCCCGGGCATGCTCTCGTGGCCGCGAGAATCGCTTCGGAAACTACTGAAGATGACACTATCCTCGTATGGGGCCATCAGCCTCAGCTCTATCTGCTTTCCGGCCGTGCCGCTCCCACCCGATTTTTCTATCAATACCCATTGGTTCTTGACGGATACTCCAGCCCAAAGCTACTGGAGGAGTTCATATCCGACATCACGGCTGCACGCCCCGAACTCATCATCGACGCCCACAATGAGAAACTACCCGACCTGGGGAGCGCGGAACGCCCTGAGGGCAGAATCAGCGTCGGAAAATACTCTCACTCCCCGGAGGACTTCAGAGGGCTTTTCGCTGTCGTCAGCGAGGATTATCGGCTTCTTGACGAAATTGAGGGCTATACAATCTACAAGAGAATTGACTGATTTTATCCTTGGAGACGGTTGTCTGGAATAAGCGACGACGCGCTTTGTAGAACCGAGTTGTGACGCTGTCAAGCGTCTGGGTTCCACATTGCCCGGCTCCGTCCGAAGATGGCGCTGGTATGACGCCTGCATTCCGACCGGCAACCTCGGAACACCGGCGCCTGTCCTAGGGGAGAAGATATAGACTGTGCCTTTCACACCTTTACATTTCAGACAATCCATTCTTCATGCTGGCGCTCTCCCAGGGCGCCATACTGATCTGTCTACTATGTTGGATAATCGATGGCAGCGCAACTCTGGCGTTGGTCTACAGGCGCAGGCAAAGAGAGGAGTTTCTTCGTTGATTCAATCGGCAAGGAAATTCGAGATATTCTACACTCACCTACTCGAGTGGGTGCTGGAGGCGTCCTCCGATGGTCGTGCACCGCCTCGCGCCATTTCGGCCGCGATCCATTCGTAGGTGCGTCTGATACCCTCGCGCAGTGATATGCTTGGCTCCCAGCCGACCCTGTTCCTGAGAAGAGAATTGTCGCTGCTACGGCCTCGCACTCCCTGCGGCCTGGTGAGGTCATGCACCAACCTCAGGTG
>CAZWDM010000066.1:6667-15143 GCA_964632415.1 uncultured Dehalococcoidia bacterium
TGCTACGGCCTCGCACTCCCTGCGGCCTGGTGAGGTCATGCACCAACCTCAGGTGTTTCCCCGCGGCAAGACAGACTATGCCGGCCAGTTCGTTGACGGTCACCAGCTCTTCGGAACCTAGGTTGACAGTGATAGAGCAGCTAGTCTCAGAGCAGGTAGTCTCCATGATGCGCCGTATGCCCTCGATGCAGTCGTCGATGTAGCAGAAGCTCCGCGTCTGGAAACCGTCGCCCCAGACCTCGATGTTTCCGCCCTCTGAGGAGGCTGCGGCCTTCCGGCAGAGCGCCGCAGGCGCCTTTTCACGACCTCCACGGTACTCGCCCAGGGGTCCGTATATGTTGTGGAGGCGCGCAATCCGCATTTCAATGCCGAACTCCTCGCCGTAATAGGCGCAGAGCCTCTCCGCAAAGAGCTTCTCCCAGCCGTAGCCCTCCTCGGGAGCAGCGGGGATCGCATCCTCCTCTCTCAGCAGCCTGGGGGCGCTGTCGCTCTGGAGGAAATCAGGGTAGACGCATGCCGAGCTTGAATAGAAGAGCCTGCGGACGCCCGACGCCCTCGCGGCTTCAAGGATGTGAGCGTCCATCAGTACGTTGTGCCTGGCGACGTGCGCCCGGTTCTCCGTTATGTAGCCGATGCCGCCCATATCGGCGGCCAGGTGGTAGACGTCATCGATGCCCCGAGAGGCAACCAGGCAGTTATCGTAGTCACGCAGGTCCGAGACCGTGAACTCATCGGCGCGTGTTTTTTCGAAAGCGGGCGGCTTCAGGTCAACCCCGCGCACCCATTGTCCTTCCGCCTTCAGCCGATTGACCAGGTGGTGGCCGATGAATCCACCGGCTCCTGTGACCAGCGCGTTCATTTTTTCCCTGCAGTCCCAATCAGTCGTTATCGACTATACGGATGGTGATCGAGGTGAGACTGTTTGCCGCCTCTCCCACTCCAGAAGGGAGACTTCCGAAGTCGATGGTTATCGTTTCGCTGCCCTCGCTGCTGCTGTCGTCGACTGCGATGATGCGGAACTTGTGCGTGCTCTGCCCGGGCTCGAAGGTGAGTGATGTCGGGGGCGAGCCCGAACCGCTCGGCGGGTTCGAGCCGTAGTCCGCAGCCGAGGCGCCTCCGCCGTGGGTGTACACAAAAGGCACGACGATGCGGTTGTTAGCGTTCCCGAACCTGTCCAGCCGAATCGTGACGGCCACGCTTCCGCCTTCATTCACGCTCGTGGCGGTGTCTCCGATCCAGACAACCGCGTCGTTCTGGCCCTGCACGCGCTGAACGGGCGTGTCGTCGTCGTCGATGATCTCAAGCGCCACCGAGGAACGCGGCAGATTACCGGAGATGCGGCGCCAACTTGTGCCCGGCCGCACGCTGAGGCCGGCGGGCAGCGTGCCGAGTCGCACCTCGAGCCACTCCCTGCCCTCGTCCTCATTGTCGTCGATGGCCCAGACCTCGAACGAAGCGACCGTATCGCCCTCCCTGATGGTGACGCTCCGCGGAACGCCGGTGTAGTCGGCGGCGGAAAGGCCGTTGTGGTGGGCCGTCTCTATTGGGATCGTGATGTCTCGTACCGCATTCCTGTCAAGGCGCACGTTCACCACGGAAGGACCGCTGGATTCCCAGGGAGTGTCCCAGGGCCCTCTCGAGCTGACGTCCATGCTGACCTGGCCCTGAATCTCGTCGTTATCGACGCAAGTGAGCGTGAAGCGGTGGTTGCTTCCGGCGCCGGTGTTCAGCGGGAGCGGGTATCTCCTGTTGGTCCTTGTATCCAGTATGTAGGTCTCGCTGAACCAGACGCTGAGCTGATGGTCCGGTCCGTCCTGATCGTCGTCGCCGCAGGTGACGGTCAACGGCATCGTCCCGGGCTTCCCCGCCCTGAAGATGATGTCCGGGCCGCTCACGGAGCCCAAGAAAGAACCCGATGTGGCCGCTCCGGTCCCGGACCAGTCCCGCGTGACCACCACCGCCCAGTTCGAGTGCTCAGTCAGATCCCTGGGGGCACGGAGCTCTAGGTTCACGGTTTTCGACACGCCTTCGGCGGCGCTGTCGGTGGCCCGGTCGAAGCTCAGAGTCGAATTGGGAACGTCACCGAACGAGTCTTCGAGAGATATTCGTGTCGATACCCAGGTGCCGCCCCGCAGGCCTGCGGGTATGGGATCAAGCGACAGCGTCAGGTACTCGTCGTTGTCATCCGAGTCGTCATCGAGGGCCCTCAGCACGAAGCTCCGCTCCGTGACTCCCCTCGCAAATACCACCGCCTCCGGCAGCCCCGAGTAGTCCGCGGCCGACGCTCCGCCGCCGTGGGTCACTGATATCGGCACCGAGTACGGGCGCCGCAGTATGGCACTGTCCAGACGGAGGCGCACGGTCACGCTTCCGCCCTCCTCGACGGCATACGAGCCGTCCACGAAGCTCACCGGCACCCAGCGCTGCTGGTCGTCCGGAGGCGGCGGAAGAGCCGCGGTCGCCGGCGAGTGCACGCCGGACGCCGACTTGCCCGCTCCCTGTGCGTCCGTATAGCGGACTGAGGCGCGGAGCCACATGTTCACGTCCGATTCGCGCGGGGTGTAGGTCGCTCTGTTGCCCCCGTCTGCGGCCGAGATGTTCCTGAAGACTCCGGTCCGGCTCGACGAGCGTGCCCACTGCCATGACTGCACACTCACCACACCGTCCTGGTCGGACACCGAGGCCGTCACCGCTATGGCCACTGCCGGGGGTTCGTCGAAGGTCACGGTGCCCGGGTCGTCCCTGTTCTCGACACTTATGGTCAGCATCACCGTGTCGTCCACTTCGGTGTCGGCCTGGCTGATCAGATTCTTGCCGTCACGCGCCTTGAGCTGCACGCTGTAGGTCCGGCGCGTCTCGAAGTCGATCATTGCGCCGGAGTTCACCGTCAGCGCCCCCGTGGAGCAGTTCCAGCTGAAGTCCCGGTTGAACTCGGTCAGGTCCTCCCCTGACAGGCTGCAGGTGACGGTGTCACCGTCGGCATCTGTCGCCCGGAATGTGGCCACCGTGCCGGATGTCGCGTTCTCCCTGACCGTCGCAGTCTGCGCTCCGGAGCGCGACCCGAAGCTGGCGTCCGAGTTGGTAGCATTCACCTGCACGGGCGTCTGCGTCGTTCGGGACCTGGACTTGCCGGAGCCGTGCCCGTCCGTGTAGTTCGCCGTCGCTCGCAGGTATTTGCCCTCGTCACCGAGCTTCACGACATAGGCGCTCGTCGTCGCCCCGGAAATGTTGGTGAACCCGCTCGTCTGGCTCGTCGAGCTCTCCCAACGCCACGTCTGCACGCTCACGCTTCCGTCCGGGTCTGTCACGGAGGCCCTGAGCGTAGATCCCGCGAGAGCCGCGCCTGAGATCGCGACCCTGCCGGGCTCGTCCACGTTGGTCACCCTGACCGTCAGAGTCAGCGTGTCGTCCGTCGTGTAGTCAGCGAGCGTGCTGCCCTCGGAGATGCCGTTGGTGTCCTCCTTGTCCGTCACGTTCACCAGCACCTTGTATGACGACCGGCTCTCGTAGTCCAGGCTCGCGCCGGACCTGAGCGACACCTGCCCGGTGGATGCGGCCAGGCTGAACTTGTCGTTGAACGCTCTCAGGTCCGCCTGCCCGTTCGTCTCAGTTGTCGCCGACACCCAGTACACGAAATCGGTGTCGCCGTCCGGGTCGGTTGCTCCGATGGCCGTGCCGGCGGCCGTGCCTCCCGACGCGTTCTCGGCGATGCTCCGCGTGGCGGTCGTCCCGTCGTCGAACTCCGGCGGGGTGAAACCCAGCTCCGCAGTCTTGTTCGTGAAGCCGTCCGCCTCCTTGCCGGCCAGGTCCTTGATCGGGTTGTTGGAAGGCTTCGTGTAACTGACCGTCACCGTGTCCGTGGTCGCCACCGCCGAGGCCAGGTTCAGGGTCACCCTCGATCCCGAGATCGACACCGAGGACGGCGCGGCGCCCGTGCCCGCGTTGACCGAGACCGAAAACGCCGCTGCTGCGGGCGCCGTCGTGTTCAGATCCTCGTCGTAGTCGAGCCACAGCGCCGAGCCGGCCACCAGCGCCTCATCAAGAGTCGGCTTCTCCGTATCCACCCTGTGCGCGGCGACCGCGTCCTGCGCGTCGTGGGACAGGTCGGCGTCCACCTGCTCGGCCACTTCGGTGTGGTCGAACTTGATCGTGCCGCCGTTGAGCGCCAGCGAGTCCGCGGCCCAGGACACGCCGTCGTGGTCGTTCTCCGCGGCAACGACGGTGTAGGAGAAGACCAGCTTGTCGGAACCGGAGCCGCTGGCGTAGTTCGCCTGCCGGATCGTATCGCCCAGCTTGAAGCTGAACCGCGGAGTGCCGGTCACGGCCACCTTGCCGTTGAAAGTGACCGTGAACTGCATCACGCCGCCGACGTCGTAGTAGCCGGAGGTCGGCGCGGTCGAGGTGACCTCGACGTCTGCAACGCCCAGCGGATCGTTGTCCAGGATGGTGATGCCGATGACGCATGAGGTAGCGCCCGGTTCCTGGTCCGGACAGTTGGCCAGAACCCTGAGCGCGTTCGTCTCTCCCGGGAACCTTGAGAGAAGAAATCCAAAGGTCTCCGCAGCCTCGTGCTCGGCGTCGTCTGTGACCGAGACCGGCACTGAGACGTCCGCCCTGAAGGCGTTGCCTGACGGCGAGTAGTCCGAGGGGTTTACGGTGGTTGAGCCGGCGATATGGGTATAGTCTTCGTTGATCGTGGCAGTGCCCGACTCGTCGGTTGCCCGATTGAACTTGATCGTTTCCCTGGGCGTCGCCACGCCCTCTCCCGTCAGCATCGCCATGAAGATCCAGAGGGGCTGCCCCTCGGTGACCGTGTACGTTGCCGTCCGGACCACCAGCTTGATCGCATGGCCTGTGGCAGGCACCTTGAACTGCACATCCGCGGAGTCGTTGGGCGAGAGCGCCGGCGCGTGGTCGTCGCCCCCGGCGACCGTCGCCGTGAGCGTGCCGCTCGTGTTGCCCAGGTAGGTGTTTTGAAAGGCTCTAATCGGCTCATTCGCAGCCGACGTCCGGTTGGCGGGGATGGTGATCTCCTTGTTGGTATTGCTGAAGTAGCTGTCGGTCTGCGTTAGGCTGAGCTTAACGTCCAGCGCGCTGCTGCCCGTGTTGGAGCGTGTCACCCGGAAGACCGGGTCCGCGATCCCGGGCGAGGCGTCCGGGTGCACCGCCACTATGGAGACGCGCGGCACCGTGCTGTTGTTGGTCACCGACTGGTCGGTGAAGCCTGCGGCGTCGTTGCCCGCGAGGTCCTCGAGCACCGAGCCGCTCTGGGGCTTCGCGTAAGTGACCTTGACGCCCGCGTCGTTGTGCGGAATCGGCGCCGCGAGCTTCAGCGTAACCGCGGAGCCCGATACGGCGACGGCCATCATGTCAGCGAGCGCGTAGGTCGTTTCGCTGCCGCCTGAGGGCGTTGCCTCCACCGTGAAGGCCGAGGCCGCCGGAATCGAGCTCGTGTTCATCTCCTCGTTGTAGGTCAGCGTCAGCGTCAGCCCGTCCGCCGCAAGCGACGGAGTCATGGTGGTGGACAGCTCAGGCGCCGTCTCGTCCGTCCTCACCTCCTGGTTCGTCTTCGTGTCCGCCTCGTTGCCGAACAGGTCCACGATCTTGTTGTTCGATCCGGAGCCGGGCTTGTTGTAGGTGATCTTGACGTCTGTGTCGTTCGCGAGGATGCTGGTCGCGCTCGTAAGCGTGAGAATCACCGAATTGCCCGAGATTCTCGGAGAGCCCGTGAAGGCGAGGTCCATCTCGGAACCCATGTTCGGCGTCCTCTTGCCCTCGAAGGCGCCATTCGCGAGCGAGGAGGCAGCCCCGAGCGGCTCGTTGAAGTTGATGGTCAGCGACGTGCCCAGGCCCTGCGCAGAGACCACCGTCGGCTTCGCCTGGTCGCGGCTGATGTAGACCGTCCGCTCCGCGTGGTCCGACCAGTCTATGGCGGAGGTCGTCCATCGATAAATTTGCACGCCGCCTGGGTCGTTTGTGTGACTGGAAGATGACAACCGCAACTGCTCGTCGCCGCAGATGTGCAACGCGAGTTGCGTCTTCTCTGCCGTTGTCAGGGCGGTGGTCCCTTGTAATTCAAGGTTGAACGCCCTGGGAGTGGAGTTTCTACTTTCGGAAGATAGGAAGTCAATGGTGTGGTTGGCGTCTGCCGTGAAGGTTTTGTCTGACAGCGAGCCCACTACTGGCAAGTCCGTAGAATGCAGCGGCCAATTGAAGTAGCCATATTGGGTGACAGTGTTGATCCCTCCGCCCTTAAGATATTCCCCGACCCCCACCTTGCCGGTCCAGATCTGTGTGGCGCCGCCCACGTAGGTGGGCGCGGCGCACGCAGCGGCCGCCGTGATCTCCGATGTTGCCGCGCTGGTCAGCGGACCCTCCGCGAAGCCGTCGTTGTCCGTGTAGCTCACCACCACCTTCAGGGTCTTTCCCGCGTCGGCGTCTGTCAGCGTGTAGGTCGCGCCCGTTCCGATGCCGTCCGACTCGAGCGTCGTGCCGCTGCTGTCGAAGCGCTGCCACTTGTAGGTTATGTTGGTCGCCGAATCGACGCCGTTGTCGTCGTTCGCCGTCGTCAGGTCCACACCGAGCACGGCGGGCACCCTGAACACGTTGGGCGCCGTGATCGTGGGCGTGCCGGCGGCCGGGGAGTTGGTCCTGACCCGCGTATTGTAGGCATACGCCTTCTCGTCGCCGCTGTCCGTTACCCAGATGACGCCGCCGCCACCCCACAGATCCTTCGGACTGTCATTCTCCGAGATCAGGTCAATGTCCTTGTCGCTGTCTCGGGTCCTGTCCGACATCTTGTAGGCATAGAGCTTGTCATCGGTGGTGTCCAGCACCCACATGGTCGTGCCGTCAGACCAGATGGCTTCCGGTTGTTCGTTGCCCGCGCCGCGCAGTGTAGTCTGAGTGAAGTCCTTCGCGCTGTCCCGGCTCTTATCGGACATCTTGTAGGCGGCGAGGCGATCGCCACCAGTTTCCGAAACCCACATGGTCGTGCCGTCCGACCATATCCCCCTCGAGGTGGTCGAGTTCAAGTTGGTGAAGTCCTTGGAACTATCGCGAGCGAAGGTGTTGAGGTTGTGTGCCCATACCTCCGCCGAAAGAGAATTCAATATCCAGAGAGTTGTGCCGTCGGTCCATGCACCGTGGTAATTGCGGGCGCCGAGGTAACGGGCATAGCTCAATGTGCCTTCCACCGACACTTTGCTCATTTCACCCCTGGTGGGATTGGTGTGCTCCAGCACATAGAAGTCAGTGCCGTGCTTCACCAGGCCCCTGGGCCCTGCGATCCCCCATTTCTTGAGCGTGTCGATGTCCTGGTCCGCGCCCCAGCCGCCGACGGCGGTGGCCGCCCTGTTTATGGAGAGGGTGACATTTCTTGTTGTGGCGCCCTTGGTCACCGTGATGACGACCTCGTTCGCGCCGGCGCTCAGGGCAACCTGGTGGCCCCCCTTGTTGGTGTTGGCATCGGAGGGGCTGTAGGTGGGCGTAACGCCGCTCGCCCGCGCCGTCGCCTCCAGCGTGACCTCCGTCTTGTCCGCCGCGACACCGTGGTGAAGCTCCGTGGCGTCACCGTAGAAGCCCGGTATGCTCACCCCGTCCACCCGGATGTCCCTGAGGATCGCGTTGTCGTCGATGTCCGGCTTGGCGTAGGCATAGACCTTGTTGCTGGATGAGGCTTGCCCGATAGTGATGTTGTTGGCCACATAGAAGTGACCATCGACCAATTCGACTCCGGCCAGGCTTTGCGATCTCTGCGCGGCATCGAGCGTGACGTCGCGGTACTCGGTTCGCACTCCGTAGTCCTCGCCGCCGTCCGCGGCCACCGCGTATGCGAAGAGCTTCTTGGCGCTGCCACCAGCAAAGGAGTTCAGCCACAGTGTCGTGCCGTCGGTAACCGCACCACTCGGATTGAAATGTCGTTCGGGCTCAGTCCAGAGGGCTTTGTCCGGGAGATGGTCGCCAAATGCCTGGCCCGCACCCGGATCGAGCACGTATCCGTGGCACTGGATATCGATAGCACCCACTTCGCTGCACGCCCACATAGTCGTTCCGTCAGAAGCAAGCGCCCGCGGTGCGTCGCTACGGCCGGGCGTGTCGTACAGGTCTATGTCCTTGGATGTGACGCGAGCGCCTCGCGTCTCGCCGCCACTCGGCACGAGCACGTAGGCGTAGGCCTTGTTGTCAACTTGGTGCACAATCCAGATTGACGATCCGTCAGTGTATGCGTCCCTGGTGTGGTCACTGGGACCGTCAGGCACCTGAAAAGACTTGCTGGAGTTGTAGGTTACATTGTTGCCACTGCGGTCGAAGGCATAGACGTCATTTGAGAACGTTGCCCAGAAGGTGTCGTCGGCAAAGACAAGCCCATCTGCCCTGGTGGTGCTGCCATTCCGCAGCAGGCTCCACTCTCTGGCGGTAACCGACTGGTCCGCAGGCGGATGCGGTGGCGGCAGCGGCTCTCCCTCGACGGCGC
>CAZWDM010000067.1:0-2730 GCA_964632415.1 uncultured Dehalococcoidia bacterium
GCATCGATTGGTGCTGCCCGGCCCGTCCACATCTCGAAGGCGGCCGCACCCTGGTAAATCAGCATGGGCAAGCCACCAAGCGCGGTTGCACCCGCGCTGCGAGCGCCGGAGAGGAACGGCGTGTTCTGCGGATTGTAGATCATGTCCAATACCACGGCATCGTGAGGGATTATCCCGCCTGACAGGGGCGTTTGCCCTTCGGCCTCGCTGTGCCGCATCCCCACTGAAGTGCAGTTGACGATCAGGTCCGCTTCGAGCGCAACCGGCTCCAGGGTTGTATTGTCCAGGACGGCGGCGAACACGCTGACCGCGTCATTGTGCAGGGCGGAGGCGAGCGCCTCAGCTCGCGAAATGTTCCTGTTGGCAATGGTTATGGAGGCGACACCCTCGCGGCAAAGGGCAAATGCGGCTGCACGCGCTGCGCCGCCCGCTCCCAGAAGGAGCACTCGCTTGCCGGCAGGCTCGAATTCCCCGTCTTCCTTCAGCTCACGCATGAAGCCAGGGGCGTCGGTGTTGTGTCCCACGAGCCGCCCGCCGGATTTCACGATTGTGTTCACCGCGCCGATGGACTGAGCGAGGGGGTCGATCTCGTCCAGGAGGGCGATGACGCTCTCCTTGTGTGGTATGGTCACATTCGCGCCGATAAAGTCGCCGGTGCGCAGCTTCGCCACCTCATCGGCAAGTCCCTCCGGCGGAGTCTCCCAGGCGAGGTAGTGTATGTCCAGCCCATAGTGATTGAAAGCCGCCTGCTGGAATGCCGGTGACAGTGAATGGGAAAGCGGGTAGCCGAAAATGCCTGCTAGCTGTGTCATGACGCTACCTCCAAGGTGAAAGTTCGAATATTCGGGTGTGGGTGGTTTTCAGTATATCAGTATGATGCAGAGCGGTCATTACGACGGCTGTGGGATGCGGTCATGTCTTCTTACCGGTCGTCGTATAATTGAAGTCGCGCCTCCACTGCCATTGACCGAACCACCCCGCCTGATTACGATTATGCGGATACTTGCAGGGGGGCTGGTTTCCAGGGACTGAGGGTTGATATGAACGACTACGGTGAAATCGTACAGGCGATAGCCGGATGCACCAAGTGCGCGCTGTCTGAAGGGCGCACGCGAACGGTACCCGGCGACGGGTCGACTAGCGCGGATATTATGTTCATCGGGGAAGCGCCGGGCTACAACGAAGACCAGCAAGGGCTGCCGTTCGTGGGGGCTGCGGGCAATGTGCTTGCCTCGCTGCTTGCGGGGATCGGGCTGCAACGCTCCGATGTGTACATCACGAACATGCTGAAGTGTCGGCCGAACAACAACCGCGACCCGCTGGGCAGCGAAATCGAGGCATGTTCGACTTACCTCGACGCGCAGATAGAGCTAATCGATCCGAAGGTGATAGTAACGCTGGGACGGTACTCGTTCGGCAAATTCTTTCCGGGGCGCAGTATCAGCCGGGAGAGGGGCAAGCCGCGATCATGGCGGGGGCGCATGATCTATCCGATGTACCACCCCGCCGCGACGCTGCACAACCCGCGCCTGCGTCCGGCACTGGAGAGCGACTTCCGCAACCTGCTGCCTCTCGTCGAAGAGGTGATCGCGATGCCTCCGGACGACGCAGCGGACGTGGACGATGGAAAGCAAGCTCAGCAGCTGAGCATGTTCTAGGTGAACCCGACTGTGATGATTGGGATGAGGAGGATAGGGTTGCGGCGCATTTCACTACTGTTGGTTCTTCTGGTTGCGGTTGCAATTCTCGCGTTGGGCTGCGGTGTGTCGGAGCCGCCACTGCCAGCCGACCCGCTGCCGATCCCAACGGCGCTGCGAACGGCGCCAACGGAGACTCCCGCCGCATCTGCAGCCGTCCCCACCAGCATTCCGACCGCAGCTCCCACAGCGCTGGCGCCCTCCGCCGGCGACGGCAAAACGCTGACGATCAATGTCGCTCCCGGCTCGCGGGGAGTCCCTGAATACGATCGCGGGGACTGGCGGCACTGGATTGACGCGGACCGGGACTGCCAGGATGCGCGGCAGGAGGTTCTCATCGCCGAATCGCGCAGCGCTGTCGTGTACGAGCCGGGCGATCGTTGCCGAGTGGAGAGCGGAGACTGGTTCGGGGTTTACACCGGCGAGTCATTCACCGACCCAGGGGACCTCGACGTCGACCACATGGTGCCGCTGGAGAACGCACACAGGTCGGGCGGCTGGGCATGGTCGAAGGAGCGCAAGCGGGACTACGCCAACGACTTGTCATACGCGAATCACCTCATCGCTGTGCAGGCGTCGGCGAACCGGCGCAAGGGCAGCAAGGGGCCCGAGGAGTGGCGGCCGCCGCGGACCGAATACTGGTGCGAGTACGCGACCGACTGGGTGGCCATCAAGCATAGCTGGGATCTGACGGCGAATCCGAATGAGGCAGACGCCCTGCAGGATATGCTGGAGACCTGCGACGAGCCTATTTCGCTCGTGATGGTTCCTGTCGAGGGGGCTGCGCTGCCAGCGCCTGCTGAAGTGACTGCGACTCCGATTCCCACGGCTGACGGCGAGCTTCGATACGACCCGGACGGGCCTGACCGCGACTGCGGCGACTTCGACAAGTGGGAGGAAGCGCAGGCATTCTACCTCGCGGCGGGTGGGCCTGCCACGGACAGGCACCGGCTCGACGGAGACAGGGACGGCGTGGCGTGTAACTCGCTGAGATGAAATCGAGGCATCGCCTTAATGGTGCCGACTACTGCTG
>CAZWDM010000067.1:2830-15021 GCA_964632415.1 uncultured Dehalococcoidia bacterium
TGTAACTCGCTGAGATGAAATCGAGGCATCGCCTTAATGGTGCCGACTACTGCTGACGGCGCAGGCGCTCTAGTTCTGCCTGAAGTTCGCGGTTTCGGGCTTCCGCGGCGTGCGCGCGCTCTTCCGCAGACTCCGCACGCTCTTCCGCCGCCTGCCTTGCCTGCTTCTCTTCTCCCAGGCCGCCCAGCCATTCGCCGGTGGCGCTGTCCTTCAGGAGAAAGGTGCTCAGGCCGTCTACCGGTCTCTGGTAGAAGTCCACACCCAGAAGCTCGCTGCGTGACCAGGTATCGCCGTTGGGCTCGGCGTGCAGGTCGAAGCGCACATACTCGCCGTTTACCAGACGCTCGCCCACCAGAGGCTCGCCGTAATAGCCATGCCTGTCGAGCCGCCAGTATTCCGTCACGCCCATGCGGGCGTAGAGCGCCCGTTTCTCTGTCAGGTCCCTGCTCGCCGTGCTTTCCGACGCCACCTCCAGCACGAAGTCCGGCGGCTTGCCCCATTCATCTATGCGGTAGCTGCGTCGCTCAGTCTCGATGAATCTTGCGGGGACACCGAATACAAGGTATCCATCAGGCACTACGACCGAGCCGGGCGTATCAGAGTCGTAGATCACGTTGGACTGATTCGACCAGAGCACTGTAGGGTCGTTCTCATAGCGTGCCCTGAGTATGGTCATAACGTAGTGAAGTGTGCTGGCTTGCTGCATCGAGTCCTCGGGAGGCTCCGGGGCGTCGTTGATGAGCTCGTACCAGGGAGTATCGACAGCAGCGGCTGCCGGGGAAGAGAGTGGCGATTTGCTTCCGGCAGTCGTCATAGTAAAGCCTCCCACAGGATTTATCCGAGCCGGCGTTATTTTACCATATTTGGTAGTTCGCATGACCGATATTAACCGGCCAGGCAAACTGAACACACGGGATTAGCAAGCCCTGGCAGTCATGATAACATCCAACCCAGACTTCAGAATCAACACAGTCGACGAGGTGAAAGAGATGACAGGCGCGGACCTGGTAGCACGAATACTGAAACAAGAGGGCGTGGACTTCATGGGGGTGATCCCCTTCAATTCGCTGGAAGAGGCGGCGGCTAAGGCTGGAATCAGACCGCTGATATTCCGGCAGGAGCGCGTCGGCGTGAACCTCGCGGACGCATACACGCGGGTTACGAACGGGAGGGGCACCGGCGTGTTCTCGATGCAGGCGGGTCCCGGCGCGGAAAACGCCTTCGCGGGCGTGGCGCAGGCATACGCCGACTCGGTGCCGATACTGCTGCTTCCGGCGTCCGCGCCGCGCAACCGGGCGGGTGTGCATCCGACCTTCAGCCCAAGCCGCACCTACGAGTCGGTGGTGAAGTGGTCGGGCAGGATCGAGCTGCCGGAGGAGATTCCAAACGCCCTGCGGCGCGCATTCAGCCAGCTTCGCATGGGACGACCAAGTCCCGTGCTGCTTGATCTGCCGAGCGACATCCTGCGCGGCGAGCTTGCGAACGGAGACGCGCCGTACATGCCGGTGCAGAAGAGGCGCTCGGCGGGCGATCCTCAGGATGTGCGCGACGCGGCAAAGCTGCTGCTTGGTGCAGCCCACCCGGTTATACACGCGGGGCAGGGCGTGCTGTACGCGGAGGCGTGGGACGAGCTGCAGGAGCTTGCGGAGCTGACGCAGACGCCGGTGATGACCTCGATGGCGGGCAAGAGCGCGTTCCGCGAGGACCACCCGCTTTCGCTGGGAACGCGATCCAGCACAACGACCGGCATGGTCGTTCACTTTCTGGACAAGGCGGACCTGGTATTCGGCATCGGCTGCAGCTTCACGCGCATGCATTACGGCGCGGACCTGTTCGACAGCAAGGCACTGGTGCATATAACCAACGACGAGAACGATGTGAACAAGGACTACTCGCCGGATGTGGCTGTGGTTGGGGACGCCAAGCTCGTCATGCAGCAGATCATTGACGAGATCAAAGAGATGCTCGCCGAAAACGGCAGCGAACGGGTTGACCGCGGCGATGTGGCAGGCGAGGTCAAGGCGGTGAAGGACGAGTGGATGCAGGGCTGGCTGCCGAAGATGCACTCGGACGCGACGCCCATCAACCCCTACCGCGCTCTCAACGACCTGTCGAAGGCCATAGACCAGAAGAATACGATAATGAATCACGACTCCGGCAGCCCGCGCGACCAGATGATTCCGTTCTACCAGACGGTGACGCCGCGGGGCTTCATAGCGTGGGGCAAGTCCACCCAGCTCGGGTATAGCCTGGGCGCGGCGATGGGCAGCAAACTGGCGGCGCCGGATAAGCTGTGCGTCAATGTCATCGGCGACTACGGCTTCGGCATGGTTGGCACCGACCTCGAGACCGCAGTGCGCGAGGAGATCCCGATCCTGACGATCGTGCTGAACAACTCGTCCATGGGTATATACAGGCCGGAGCACTTCGCCACGGCGCACGAGCTGTATGGCACAAAGACCACAGGCGGCGACTTCGTGAAGATGGCGGAGGCGCTTGGAGCGCACGGCGAACGCGTCACACAGCCGCAGGATGTGATCGGAGCGGTGCAGCGCTGTGCGGGGATCGTGGAGTCGGGGCAGGCGGCGTTGCTGGAAATCGTTACCGACGCAGACGAAAAAGACATGCCTTTCAGGATGTTCTAGGTCTGCCAGACGATATGAATAGCGGGCAGGTTTCAGAGGGCTGCCAACCTTTGAAGCCTGTCTCATTTTATCTGGTCAAGTGTTTACGAATGGAACTGAAAAAGGTTTAACGCGAGATTAACGGCTCGCGAAAATTGCTCAAAATTCGCTCTATCGCTTGTTGACGCAAGGCATGGGGGTTTTTGGCAATTGTACGAAACATTTGACATGTTGCGGCGGCATTTCAATGGCAATAGTATTGTGCCACAGCACCCAACACTCGAAGCAATTGCCCTGCATAAGCCGAATAAGTTTGCGTTTATGTTAGGTGGTAAACCTTTGTTGTGGGAAAGGATGGGAGGAGTGGTAGTTCGAGCCCAGAAACCAGGTCAAATATGGGACGCAGCATTAGGAGAGCTTCAACTGCAAGTCGCGCGCCCCGCCTTCGAGACCTGGCTCAGGGATACCGACGGCGTGGCGCATACGGACGGGGAGTTCGTTGTTGGCACGGCGAACGCGTTTGTGTCGGAGATGCTCGAGCACCGCATGTACCCGCTCATCGAGCGCGCCATCGAGCACGTCATCGGTCAGCCTACGACGGTTCGATTCCAGGTGATCACCCAGAGAGGGCCTGAAGCCGGTGCCGAGTCCTCGGAACGGCTGGAGGCGGACGAAGCAGAAAGGACCGATGAGCCCGCAGAACAAGAGACCGGCAATAGCAACCGGCGCATCACTCTGAACGAGCGTTACACCTTCGACCGGTTCATCGTCGGCAAGTCGAATGAACTGGCACACGCCGCTGCCCGTGCCGTTGCAGAGAACCCGGGCAATGTTTACAACCCGCTGGTGCTTTATTCGGAGGTTGGCCTCGGCAAGACACACCTGCTCCACGCCATCGGACAGCAGGCGCTCGCGAAAGGCGTCAGTCTGATTTACGCGACAACCGAGGAGTTCACCAACGAATACGTTCGCGCCATCCGCAAGGGCAAGACAGAGAAGTTCCGCCAGCGTTACCGCAACGCCGGCATGCTCCTGCTCGATGACATCCAGTTCCTGATAGGCAAGGAGCAGACGCAGGAAGGCTTCTTCCACACCTTCAATGCCCTGCACATGTCGAACCGCCAGATCGTGATCACCAGCGACCGACCGGTCAGCTCTCTGAAGATACTCGAGGAGCGAATCAGCTCTCGGCTGAGCGGTGGGCTCGTCGTTGACATACAGCCGCCGGACCTTGAGACACGCCTTGCTATCTTGAGGGCGAAGGCGGAGCAGATGGGGCTGAACGCCGACCCCGCCCTGCTCGATGTGCTTGCAGGCCGGATATACCGCAATATACGGGAGCTGGAAGGCAGCTTGAACCGCGTCGTAGCGTATGCCGACCTCATGCAGCGGCCTCTGGACGCGGACCTCGCACGACACGTCATAGCCGACTACCAGGACGCCGCGCAGACGAGACAACCATCCGAGAAGGAAGTCATCGAGACGGTGTCCGCCTACTTCGGCGTTGATATAGAAGCACTCTGCGGGCCCAGGCGCGACAAGAGAACCGCGCTCGCCCGGCAGGTCGCGATGTATATCATGCGTGAGGACGCCTCCATGGGTGCAACCGCAATTGCCCGTGCTCTTGGGCGCAAGGACCACTCCACCGTTCTGCATGGCTGCAAGACCATAGAGAGCCACCAGAACGCAGACCCGAAGCTCCGGCGCGACATCCTGAAGGTGCGGGAAACCCTTGCCGCGGCGTAATTCGGCAGGCTTGTTTCGGAACGCATTTTCCGCCTGAGTCTTATATCTCGAATATCCAATGAATGAACATTTGCCTCATCGAATTGTGGATAAGTCGCCAAATTTCGTTGATAACCCTGTCAACACGTGTACAACTTCGCATTTTGCAGGGACGAATATTTTCGCCAATTCCACTATCACCGCCCCGGTGGACCTTATAGACATCAATCCGCGCTTCATCAACATCTCATCGTGCTAGAATGAGCTTCAGCAGGCATAACGAGTGTGTGCAGCTGCCGTCCTAACAGACGGCTTCATGGCCCGGACATGATCCTTCGGCAACCATGTTAGCCACTCTATGAACGCCATTACTGTTGTTATTACTGAATAGTCTCTTCACCATGATTGACAATGTATTTATCCACATAAGCAGCGGCAATGGTGGGGATGGCGCGGTCAGCGGCCGTCGGGAGAAGTTCGTGCCTCGCGGCGGGCCGGACGGCGGGGATGGCGGCAGCGGCGGCAATGTTGTCGCAAGATGCGACGAGAACATGAACACCCTCCTGGCGTTCCGGTATGAGCGCAGGTTTATTGCCGGCAATGGCGGCAATGGCGCGTCGGCGCTCAAGCATGGGGCGGACGGCGACAATGTCGTCATCCGCATGCCGGTGGGTACGCAGGTATGGGATGCCGATTCCGCGCAGCCACGCCTGCTTGCCGACCTGACGACACCGGGGCAGACGGTGGAACTGGCGCGGGGCGGCGTGGGCGGCAGGGGCAACGCGTACTTCGCGTCTCCGATCAACCAGTACCCGCTGCTCGCCGAACAGGGTGATGCCGGAGAGTCTCTCAATCTGCGTCTCGAGCTGAAGCTCCTCGCGGATGTGGGCATCATCGGCCTGCCGAACGCCGGCAAGTCGAGCCTGCTCTCAGTCGTCAGCGCAGCGAGGCCCAAGGTGGCGAACTATCCGTTCACGACGCTTGAGCCAGTGCTGGGGGTGGTCGAGCATCGAAGGCAGACCTTCGTGATGGTTGACATTCCCGGGATTATCGAGGGCGCACATGAGGGCGTGGGCCTGGGACATGACTTCCTGCGGCATGTCGAGCGGACGCGCGCGCTGATTCACATGATAGACGGGTCGGCTGACGACCCGCTGCGCGACTATCGCCAGATCAATACTGAGCTGCGCGCGTTCAATGAGAAGCTGGCGTCGAAGCCGCAAGTGGTAGCAATAAACAAGACGGACATCACGGAAGTTGCCGAGATAGCGCCCCTGCTCGAAGAGATGTTTGCGGAGGAGTTCGGACTGCGACCTGCGGATGAACCCGGATCTGCGGAACGGGGCAGACTGCGCGGGCGGCGTGATGATGCTGGAGACGGTGAGGGGACGCTGCATTTCATATCGGCGGCAACGGGGATCGGCGTTGACGGGATGCTGGATAGCGTGCTTGCCGCGCTGGATGGGACCAACATCGATGTGCAGGACAGGGAGGATGAGGGCATAGAGATGGAACTATCGGAGTTGCCCGTGCTGCGACCGAAGCCTCGCAGGGAAACCAGGCTCGTTCGCAAGCGGGGGGATGTGTTCATCGTGCAGGCGAGGCGTGCAGTGCGGATCGCCGCGCTGCTGAACGACGCCGACTGGAACGCTCGCGTGCAGTTCCTGGGATACTTGCAGCGTGCGGGCGTGGTGCAGGCTCTCGAAGAGGCCGGCGCAGGTCCGGGCGATACCGTGCGGTTCGGCGAAGTCGAGTGGGAGTGGGAGTAGGCGTGCGTATCGGCGTGTTCGGCGGCACTTTCGACCCCATACACATGGGGCATCTGATTGTCGCGGAGGATGCGCGCGCAGCGCTGGAACTAGACAGGGTGCTGTTCATCCCAGCGGGGCAGCCGTGGTTCAAGTCGTACAGGCAGATAACCGACTCGAATCACCGGCTTGCGATGGTGCGCCTTGCCGTCGAATCCAACCCGTCGTTCGATGTGTCGGACATCGAGATCAAACGCAGTGGGCCGAGCTACACCGTTGACACGCTCGCCGAGCTTCATGAGCGGTACACTGGCGCCGAGTTCATCGTGATTCTGGGCGTTGACGCGCTGCGCGAGATAGACCGCTGGCACCAGCCTCGCAGGCTGTTCGAGATGGCGAGCGTTGTGGGCATGGCTCGCCCCGGCGCGTCGCTCGATCCAAGCGTGCTGAACGCGGCAATACCGGGCGCGTCCGGCCGCATGCGCCTTGTGGACAGCGCCTTGATCGACATCAGCGGCACCGAGATACGCCAGCGAGTAGCCGCGGGGCAATCGGTCCGCTATCGGGTGCCCGCGGCAGTTGATCGGTATATCTGCGAGAACGGGCTGTATCTTCCCGCCTGCTGAACCCGCAAGCGTGCCAGGCTCAGCGTCTTGGACGCAGCCCGTTGGTGTACAATCTGAGTATTCCGGTTCCCCACGCGGAGATGCCCTGGAAGGGGGTGTGCAGAGACATGGCAACGCAGAGGCGAGTCGTCAGGTTCACTTATGAAGACTATAAGCACACGCCTGAAGACAAGCGTTACGAGCTGATTGACGGTGATTTGATTATGGTACCTGCTCCAAAGGTAACTCATCAGAGAAATTCAAAGAAGTTGGCGAGGCTGTTTGACGACTTCGTTGAAGAGCACGAGTTGGGCGAGGTGTTCATTGCCCCTTGCGATGTGGTGCTGTCGAATACGGATGTGGTGCAGCCTGACATTCTTTTTGTGAGTAATGAGCGGTCATATATCGTCACCGAGGACAACATACGCGGCGCGCCCGACCTGGTGGTGGAGGTGCTGTCGCCATCGACGGCTCAGCGCGACAGAACGCTCAAGCGCACTCTGTACGCGCTGCACGGCGTATCCGAATACTGGCAGGCAGACACGGACGCGAAGAGCGTTACGGTGCTGACGCTGGAGGACGGCGAATTTCGGGTTGCGGGAATATACGGTGAGGGGCAGACGCTGGTTTCGCCGTTGCTGGCGGGGTTCAGCCTGGAGATTGACAGGATATTCTAGCCGATACTTTCGGTTATCGGTGTAATTTGTTTCGGTCGAAATATGAATGGCACTGTGTTATAATGGCAAGGGTTTGCCAGTGAAAGGAAGACACGATGGCGACTAAAGAAAGACCGCGCACTCGCGTCAAGGTTGTGCCCCGTGAGCAGATGCTTGCGGAACGGCAGGCCAAACTTCGCAAATTCGAGCGGCGCTACGAGATGTCCAGCGAAAAGATGGCGAAGCTCCTGGAACTTGACGCGATTCGACCGACTGCTGAGGTACTTTTATGGTACAGCACCTACTACGGGGTCAAATCCCTGCTCGAAGAGACCCCCACGACTGGAACTCCTGGGACCACTACCGAACGATCCACGACAGCCGAATAAGCGAACATCCCTTTGTCGTCAGATTTCAAGACACTCTCGACTTCGATGTATCTGAAGACGGGAGTGTCAATTATTTGGCGGGCCTTGTGTACTGCGAAAAAGGCGTAATGCTTGAAGTCGAAAAGTGGTTTCACAATAGATGGTTCGGTAGTACGCATCGCGTCCGATGTCATACATACGCATACATTGGCTGGTTGCAAGGCGGACACCTGCTGCTGAAGTATCACAACCTGCATAAGGACAAGGACGAGTACCACCATCGCATATACGACCCTGCAACAGGCGAGGAAATAATGCACGAGGTTCTGGAGCGTTACCAGTTTCCCGTGTTCAGCGAAGTTCTGGACGAACTGGAATATCTCAGCGGCGACCTATAAACTTCAGCACAACTGACCTGCATCGACATATTTCAGAGGTCTTAATGAGTAACACTGACGCAGAAATCATACTGGAGCTTGCCAAAGAGAAGGGCGCGCTGATGTTTGGGGAGTTCCATCTTTCGGCGGGCGGCACGAGTTCGTACTACTTCGACGGTCGCATAGTAACGCTGGACCCCAAGGGGGCGCATCATGTTGCGCGCGCGTTCCTGCCGGTGGCGCGAGACTGCGGCGCCACTGCCATCGCGGGCCCTACGCTGGGCGCGGACCCGATAGTTGCAGCGGTGTCGGTGATGAGCTACCAGGATGAGGGCGCGCCAATGCCCGGCCTTATCGTGCGCAAGGAGACGAAGGGGCACGGCGGTCAGCGCGCCATCGAGGGTCCGCTTGTGCCGGGGTCGCGGGTCGCGGTAGTAGATGATGCATGCAGCACGGGCAGCGGCCTGTTCCACGCGATAGAAGCGGTGGAGGACGCAGGCTGCGAGGTGGTGAAGGTGCTGACGATCATAGACAGGCACCAGGGCGGCAGCGATGAGTTGCGGCGTCGCGGCTACGACTTCTACGCATTGCTCGAAGCGGATACGGACGGGAATGTTCGGCCTGCACATGGAGTCTGACTGGATGGACGAAGGGCATGAATAACCACCCCCATTCCTTCGACAGGCTCAGGACAGGCTCTAGCCTTCCCCCATCAAGGGAGAAGGGACATATTAATCTGGAAGGGGTTCGCTGGCTGTTCTTCGACATTGGCTACACGCTCATCAACGAGGACGGGGCGGCGATTGGGCGTCTGCGGCAGGTGTCTGATTCGCTGGCGCAGCGGGGCATCAAAGCCTCCCCCGACGATCTGCGCGCCTCCCTGGAAGCGGCGTCCGCTCGCTACGATCCGAACCCTTTCAGGAGCCTTCTGCTGGCGTTCACCGATGACGAGGATGTGATAGCACATGTGCGCTCGTCGGGCAGATATCCGAAGGAGCTGGAGTCGCCATACCCGCAGACCGCGCCATTGCTGGAGCATCTTGCGGGGCAGTACAAACTCGGCGTAATCGCGAACCAGCCGCCGGGCACATCGGAGCGCCTGGAGGGGTTTGGGCTGGCGCACTACTTCGATGTTTGCGTTTCATCGGGCGATGTGGGCATGGAAAAGCCGGACCCGGCGATATTCCACATGGCGCTGGAGCAGGCGGGCTGTGTCCCTACTGAATCCGTGATGATCGGCGACAGGCTGGACAACGATGTTCGACCGGCAAAGGCGCTCGGCTTCCGCACCGTGCGCGTGCTGCAGGGCCCGCATCGCCTGCAGAAGCCGCGCGATGAGACGGAGACGCCGGACGCTGCCGTTGCCGACCTCGATGAGCTTGCGACACTGCTCGGAGTCGCCACAGACAGGCTTGCACAGGATTAGCGGAAGTGAAAAATCTTGATCCCGTGTATTTCTGCTCTGCCTGATCTGACAGTGGTCCCTGAAGTCCGATTGATGACAAACTGCTGAAACTGCACTTATGAAATCATCTTCAGGATAATCGGTTCAACTGCGCTTTAGCATTGTGCTATTATTCCCTTTGGGCTTGTTTCAAATGGAGGGCAAATAGTGGCGCAGATCGGCGAGCAAGTAAGCAGCGGAATCTTATCCGATGAAGTCAAGAGGGGCAGGAACAGGCTGGCGATAACGGTCGTCCTGGGCCACGCGATCAAGCACATCTACAACTCCGGGTTGCGCTCCGTCCTGCTCACCGCTATCAAGGACGACACCGGGCTGACCGGGGCACAGTACGGGCTTCTGTCCACATCCGGGCAGGTTACCAGCGGCACGACCACGATGGTCGCCGGTTACCTCGGCGACAGGTTCGCCAACCGCTCCGGCGTCATGCTGCTTATATCGCTGAGCATGATGGGCATATCTTACTTCCTGCTTGGCATTGCGCCGAATTACTGGCTCATGCTCGCCGCCATGCTGCTGGTGGGCATAGGGCCGTCGCTGTACCACTCGCCGGCGATCGCCTCACTGTCGCGCAAGTTCCCCGACAAGCGCAGCTTCGCCATATCGTGGCACGGCACGGGCGGCAGCGTCGGCGAATTCGTGGGGCCCATACTCACGGGCGCGCTGATCAGCGGCACATATCTGGTCGCATTCGAGTGGGACGAAGCGCTGCGGATAAGCGCAGGCCCCGCGATAATCTTCGGCCTGCTGATATACCTGATGATGCGCGGCATACCGGCTGCCAGCGAGGACACGGAGTCGCTGCGGGATTACTTCTCCAAGCTGTTCACGCTGCTGCGGCGCAGGGGTATGCAGATGCTTGTGCTGACCACCGCGCTGCGCAGCATGGGGCAGGGCGCGATGATGGCGTTCCTCCCCGTGTATCTTCTCGAGGACCAGGGCATATCGTTCGTGGTGATCGGGCTGTTCCTGTCGAGCATCCAGTTCGTGGGGATACTGGCGCAGCCGCTGATGGGCTACCTTGCGGACAGGCTGGGCCATAAGGCGGTGCTGGTGCCGTGTACCGCTGCTCTGGGCGTGCTGATGATCGCGTTGACTTTCTCGCCGACCGATGCCCCGCTCGTGTTCGACATCGTGCTGATCGAGATCACCGTGCCGGGTATCCAGTTCGGCATAATCGCCCTGGCTATGGGCGCGTTCCTGTACGCGCTGCACGCGATATACATTGCGGCAGCGATGGATGTGGCGGAGGGCGAGGCGCAGTCCACTGTCGTGTCCCTGATATACGGCGCGTCGCTGCTGGGGGCGTTCTCGCCGTTCCTGGCTGGAATCATCGTGGACTTCTATGCAAGCAATTCGATCGCCTTCGTGTACGGTGGCGTGATGGTCATTCTTGCCGCCGCGCTGCTGGGCATGACGCGGCTGCCGCGGGTTGACCGGGGGTAACGGGAATTAACATCGATGGACAGGACGAGCAGGATGAGGGGCGTCTTCCCAACGCCCATCCTAGTGAGCCGTACCTAAAATCCTATCTATCCTGTATATCCTGTTAGCCCCCGTTAGCAGTCGATCAGCACTACATCGCGCTGCACCTGCGTCGTTATCCGGGGGCCGCTGTCGCCCATGAACAGGTCTATCTCCGAGCGCACGCCGAACTCGCCGGGGAGGTAGATGCCCGGCTCAATCGTAACGGCAACGCCGGGGATGAGTTGTCGCGTATCGTGCGTCTCCCAGCCGTCGAGGTTGACGGCGTTGCTGTGTACCTCGCGTCCGAGACTGTGTCCCAGCCTGTGGTTGAAGTAGTCGCCGAAGCCCGCTTTCGTGATGTACTCGCGCGCGGCGGCGTCAAGCTGCCAGCCCTCGAGCGTCCTGCCCTCGCTGTGCGCCTGCTCCAGCATCTCGACGGCGGCATCACGCCCTCCGATGACGGCGTCGAATACTTCGCGGTGGCGCGGCGTCGGGCTGTCCCCCACAAACGCCGTCCATGTGATGTCCGCGAACATCGCGTCCTCGTGCGGCTGACGCGACCAGAGATCTATGAGAATCCAGTCGCCGCGCCGAATCACCGATGCGTTCTCCTCGGTCGGCTCGAAGTGCGGGTCGGCGGCGTGCTCGTTTGCGGCGACCACCGGCCCGTCCGTAACGACCATGCCCTCCTCTAAGAAGCGCCGCCTTATGAACTCGGCGATGTCGAACTCGGTAGGGCTGTCGTCTATCGTGTCGCCGATGCGCCGGAACGCCTGAAGCACGATGTTGCCCAGCGCGTCCGCGGCGGCTAAGTGCGACCGGAGCTGCTCGTCGTTCCAGCGCTGCGTCGCGTGTTGCAGCAGGTCGGCCGACGACACGACCTCGACGCCGAACGAGCGCACAAGCTCCAGCGTGCCCGCGTCAATGCGTGAGACGCGGGGGAGCGCGCCCTGCGGGGAGTACTCCATTGCGATGCGTGGTGGATTTGCCCCCTCCTCAGTCCTCCCCCCCAGGGGGAGGAGGTGCAGGATGTCGCCGAGTCTCGCGGTCATGTCCTGCCGGCTGACGAAGAATGTGGTCTCGATGCCCAGGTGGGTGAAGCGCCCCTGGTCCACATAGCTGACGAGCAGGCGCGGCGGCGCGTCCGCGGCAATCCAGA
>CAZWDM010000068.1:0-14932 GCA_964632415.1 uncultured Dehalococcoidia bacterium
TGCCCATCTCAGTTCCGGGCACCGGGTTC
Organism: uncultured Dehalococcoidia bacterium; assembly: GCA_964632415.1. Lineage (GTDB taxonomy): Bacteria > Chloroflexota > Dehalococcoidia > Lucifugimonadales > JADFKI01 > Bin90. The sequence goes on from CAZWDM010000068.1 coordinate 30, forward strand.
GCCTTGCTCACATGTAGTGTGCTGACGGAGTCCTCAATCGCGGTAACCGTTATCCGCACGATCGCTTCCGTGGTGCGCGCTGGCGTACCGCCGTCGCTCGCTACCACCGTGACCGAGCAGCCGGCAGAGCCGCAAGGTACCTGGTCATCGGCATCCAGTGCCTCAAGAGTCATCAGGTTGCCGTAGCCGTCGATCGAGAACGATCCAGCATTAGCGCCACTCAGTGAGTAGGTGACGGTGTCACCATCAGCGTCGCTTGCAGAGTAGTTCGCGAGCGTAGTGCCGCGGACCGTGTTCTCAGCAACGTTCACCTGTGTTGCAGGAGTGTTGTCGAACTCAGGACTGTTGTCGTTAACATTCTTCAGCCGAACCTCGAGCAGCAGCGTGTCGCTCAGACCCGCAGGGTCCTGCACTTCCACGTGCACTCTGTGGCCGGTGTCCTTGCTGTAAACATCGGGATCGTCGTAGTCAAGCTCGACGCCCTGCCTTACGCGCAGTTCACCGCTGAAGTCACCCTCGCCATTCTTGGTGGGGTTGGCTATCTCGAACAGGTTCCTCGAAACGCCCTCGCGAAGCTCGAACGTCAGGTCGTCGCCGTCCTCATCCATCGCGGTGAAGGTGAAGATTGCGCCGGCCGCGTAGGTCCTGTCTTCGTAAATTTCGGTCTTCGCGGCATCGCCCTCAGGAGAGGTGAAGTTGGGAGTCTCGTTCGCATTCGCGACATGCACGGTCACTTCCATGCTGTCGGTCAAGCCCGTCGCGTCCGTCGCCACAACCGTGAAGGTGTGAGTCGGGTTAGTCTCCCTGTCCAGCGCTCCACTGACGGTCAGAGCACCCGTGCTGCCGTTAATGGCAAACGGCGCGCTGCCGCTGATGGAGTAGGTAATTCTTGCGCCCTCAGGATCTATTGCCACGAAGACGGTTTCAGCGTCGTCCTGCGAGCCACTGGCTTGGCCAACCGGCTTCGTCAGAACGGGATCACCGATCTGGGCATTCTCATAGACCCACGGCACTTCACTGTTCATAACATCAAAATTGCCGTCGGCGTCCTCTGCCGAGATGAGCTCGGTCAACATCGGAGGCTCAGGAACATTCTGTATCGCGATGCCGGCGATCACGGCGCCCAGGCGGACACCGTTCAGGCCATATGCATCAACCAGCAGGACGATGTTGTTCTCAGCGCCGACCGCGTCATAGTCGCGCCCGTTGACCACAGTGATCTCACCAGAAGCGGGGTCAACTGCAAAGTCGTCACGCGCTCCGCCGGTCCCGCTGATTACGTCGTAGTTCGTCGCGCCCTCAACATCGAGCGTGCCGATAACCGTCCCGGCTGCCGCGTTCTCGTCAACCTCGAATACGAGGTCGAAGGACTGCAACGGCGGTCCAGGTATCTGCTTGATTGTGAAGATCAATACAGCATCAACACCCGCATCGATCCTGTCACTTTCGTATGCAACGTCATTTCCGTTTTCATCTTCATAAGTGGGCGGCTCGCTGTTCTCAAACGCGTCGCCGATCTTAACCGTAACGGTCCAGCCATCTTCTTCAGGATCCCAAGTTTCATCTTCGTCTGTCGCCGGGTTATCCGCGACCGGCCTTGACGGTCCAGGATAGTTGACTCTTATGCTACCGCCATACTCCCCGAACGGAGGATTCTGCGGCATGGTCTCTAGATCATAGGTCACATCATCCAGAGGCGAATCACTACTAGAGATATAGTCGGCCAAATCCACAATCACGTGATTCTGAACATCTGTCGTCTCATAGGAAGCGCCATCAGTACCGAGAGTGCTATCCGCATTCTCGGTAACCGGCTCATTGACCTGAATCGTCACAGTGATCTTAATTATCTGGTTGTTTGAAGCGACACCATCAGACGCCGTCAGGTTGAATTCCGTCTTAAGGTCGCCGCAGCCATCCGCAGCATCCTCATCTACGCACTCCCAGTCCGGTGTCGGAGGGGTCGCCGCCACGAATTCATCATCATCGGTGTCGGGGTCATCAGGCGTATGCTCGCCCTTGTTGCCAACAGCGACAACAAATACGAGCTCTCCATCTTTCACATCAAAAATTGATGTCGACTCACTGTACGTAATTGTCGAAGTCTCGGGGTCACTCGCAAGTCCACTCAGGTCAGCGACAACGGTCCCGGTTGTAATCAGGCCCTCATCGCTCTTATCAGACTCCGGTACATCATAGGACTTAGCTTCCGGTGCCGAAGGTGCTGAATTAGTCGCGGTGACCATGACCTTGTACTGACCTGATGTCGTACGGTTTGCCAACCCTGTGTCACCATTCACCGTGACTAGTAGCTCGATAACCTCTCCCTCGCTCAGGGTACCGCCTGTAAACGAAATAGAAAGGTCGTCAGTGATACCAAACCTGGAGTCACCGGTCACTACGCCGTCCAAATCCTCTGTGTACGCACCACCGTCCGCATCAGCATCGGTCGCTGCACCCATGTTTGCTGCCGTAGCCACTGTATGGACAAGGTGGCCCTCGGATATGTCATCTCTAACTGACACAGCCGCGTTAATGCGGTCCGTGCAGTTCGTGTTCGCCACACAGCCGGTAGGAGTGTTGTATACATCAGCAAGTTGCAGGCCGTTCACAATAACGATTGTTCCGGCCGCAATCTCGAGGGTTACGTTCCGGTCATTAGTCTTATCACCGTCGTTGTCCCAGGTTGAGTCAGGGACGCCGTCATCGGGAGCATCTGCGTCCGTGTCCGTGTCAATGTAAACATTACCTGTGAAAGCTTGATTGGCAAAATTAGCCAAATCGTCAGGTACAGAATCGATACGTATCCCGATCTTGTTACCGCCCATATTGAACATCTCAAAATTGGTAGCAGCAGCCCCTTCCAAGATATGGGCAGAAATCGTTGCATTTGGCGCAACGCCTGTTACCTGATAGTGCCTAGGGTTGCTGGTAATGTTGTGTCCCAATGCCGACACGGTATCACCGACAACGAAGCTCCCTCGAGACACATGGAACCGAGTCACGTCCTGCGACACCCGCAAGACATACACGCTTACGGTTGTCCTGAAGGTAACATCCCTATCGTCCACTAGCTCATCGGCATCGGTGACTACCTCGCCCTCATCCGAACCATCGGTAGTGCTATCAAGGTCGTATACCGTCTCTACTGTAAATGTGTAAGACTGCTCAGTCAGGTTTGCCTCGGCGGCACCTCCTGCCAGATCTATAGCTATGCTCGGCGCCGTGTCGTCTTCAGCGTTCGTTTCGTCGACTACAAATAGCGCCTGCATCGGCGTAGCCGCATTGCTGTCGTGGTCCCACATCGGGCCGCCTATGATCCTCGGGTTTGTAAACCCGATTACCGTTTCGTCGGCCGGCGTATTGGGATTGTCCTCGACCGCAGCTATGTCTGGCGGCAGAACAGCGTTAATCCCCAGGTTTTCAAACGGTATAACCGCGAGTTCGCCGCCTCCGCTAATGGCGGTTCCATCAACCGATGATACCACTGATGAGGGCGCGCTTGGCGAAGTCCCCTGCGCCAGCACGGCCGCGCTAAACAGCCCCACCAAGAGCAAGGCGGTCACCAGCACTAGCGGTAACGACCATATCTTTCTTTTACTCACTATGTCCTCCATAGTAATTTTCCTTGCTTCCGTTCCTACGATTCCGATATTTCGTTTCCGTTCTTTCGTTCCGTTTTGCCCTCTGGCATCCGCTTCGCCGTGGCCATTCGGCTGTCGGACTGCCGGGAGTGCCTTTCACCGATAAGGTTGCCGTTTCCGTTCTCCCCTCCTCCCCGTTTCCTCCCCCCTCCGGGGAAGCCTTCGTAATGTCCCTGCCCCCTCCGGGGGAAGGTTGGGTAAGGGGTAAATTCCCCTCTTCCTCTATCTAACGGCAAATGCCGCGCCAACGCGCAGCCTGCCCATTCACATAGTTGAAAACAATACGCCTGTCTAATTCCTGTGTCAATGAAATATCAGCGCCCTTTTTCGGCCGTTTGCTGAACAGTTTCTTAACCCAGGGTTAGCTCCGTCCCGAATACCTCCTCGTCTTCATTCCCTCCGGCTGTGTTCCCCCTCCTCGCGGGAGAGGATTACGGCCTGTCCCTGCGAAGGCAGGGGGTGAGGGGTCGCTTCCCGTATTTCGACTTGATTCGCATGAATTTATCTTGCGCTTTTTGCGCACGAACCCAATGCTATCCCACTTGTATTACGGGAGTATTACGGAAAATGCGCTAATCCCGGCGAATATCACAGCCCCCACGCCTCCCGCCGGTCATCCCCTGTCCCCCGCATATCCCCCTTCCCCGCCGCCAGCATAGCCCACCCGCTGCCAGCAATCTGTCCCCTCTCCCCGGGGAGAGGGCTAGAGCCTGCCCCTGCGAAGGCAGGGGGTGAGGGGGAAATACCTCTCTTAGCACAATCCCGTCTACCAACCCAGGCCCCGCAGCACCGCCGCCGCCCCCTTGCACGCGGACCCCTCGCACCCGCGGTCCCGCTCCCGCCCATTTCCCGAATACCACCGCAACAAAGTCTAAGACCTGCAATAGACACCCACCCATCATCCGTCCCAGCCCGCGCCCTTCGTGTATCATGTACGCAGGCACGACATTCGCCGGACCGGCGCCGCGGGGTGAGCGCACCGGCTTCACGGCGGCGGCGCATCCATCCGGTTGCACGCGATGCGCCGGAAACCGCCCGGAGTGCGCCAAAATCGCGCTAACTTGCGTCAACTTTCACTTTTTCGCACACCGCGCTTTCATTCATGATTGCACTACGCGACACATACGCATCGCCGGAACATACCCGCACAGGAGCAGTGAATCTATGGACATCTCATGGCTGGGCAACTCCGCCCTCCGCATACAGTCAGGCCAGACGGCAGTCGTAACCGACCCGTACCACGCGGGCGACGGCTGGGCAATGCCGGACACCCGGGCAGACATCGTGACCGTTAGCACGGACGACCCCGGGCACTCGAACTCGAACGTGGTCGGGGGAACGCCGCGCATCCTCAGCGGCCCCGGCGAGTACGAGATCGCGAACTTCTACATCAGCGGGATGGCGACGCCCCGCGGCACGGATGCGGACGCCGACCCGGCCGAGCGCAAGGTGAACACCGTCTATACGATGCGCGCGGAGGGGCTGCGAGTGTGCCATGCCGGCGCTCTCGTGCCCACCCTGACCTCCCGCCAGCTGGACGAGCTCAACAATATCGAGGTGCTGATCGTGCAAGCGGACGGCGACGAGGCGGCGGTGAAGCGGGTGGCGCGCCTGGTGAACCAGATCGGGCCGCGCATCGTGATTCCGGTCGGCTGGCACACCGCCACCCCCGACGACACCTCGACCCTGTCCCCGCTCCTCGCCGAGCTCGGCGTCACCGATGCCGAATCACAGCCGACCCTGCGCGTGACCGCAACCAACCTGCCGCGTGAGATGCGGGTGGTCGCGCTGCGCCCCGTGCGCTGACGGGCAGGCAGGCAAGCAGGCAAAACGAAGGGGCGACCGGTCGGTCGCCCCTGCATGTTGGTCGGACGGGCGCCCTTCGACGGGCGGCTAGCGCCTCATCGGCGACACTTCCTGCGCGAGGCGCGGCAGGTTCGCCAGGAACTCCTGGTTGTTGCGGGTGCGCCGTATGATCTTGTCGATGATCTCGATGGCGTTGTCGTCGCCCTGGGACTTCTGCAGCCCCACGAAGCGGCGGAGCAGCCATACGTGCTGCAGCGAGCCCTCGTCGAGCAGAAGCTCCTCGCGCCGGGTGCCGCTGCGCTCGATGTCGATGGCAGGGAAGAACCGGCGCTCCGCGAGCCTGCGGTCGAGGTGGATCTCCATATTGCCCGTCCCCTTGAACTCCTCGTACACCAGGTCGTCGAGCCTGCTGCCCGTGTCCACGAGGCATGCCGCGATGATCGTGAGCGAACCGCCCTCCTCGGTGTTCCGCGCCGCCCCGAAGAACTTCTTCGGCGGGTATAGCGCGACCGGGTCCATGCCGCCGGAGAGGGTGCGCCCGCTGCTGGGCACTGCCAGGTTGTATGCCCGCGTCAGCCGCGTGATGCTGTCCAGCAGGATGACGACGTCCTTGCCGCTCTCGACGAGGCGCTTGGACCGCTCCAGCACCATCTCTGCCACGCGGCAGTGGTCCTCGACCGGCTCGTCGAAGGTGGAGCTGTACACCTCGCCGTCCACCGAGCGCGTCACATCGGTAACCTCTTCGGGCCGCTCCCCGATGAGCGCGACCATGATCTGGATGTCCGGCGCGTTGGCGGCGATGCCGTCGGCGATCTGCTTGAGCAGGGTGGTCTTGCCCGCCTTGGGCGGCGACACGATGAGGCCGCGCTGCCCCCTGCCGATAGGCGCGAGCATGTCGATGAGCCGCGTGGATACGAGGTCATTGCGAGTTTCCAGCTTGATCTGCCGCGTCGGGTGGATGGCGGTCAGGCTCTCGAAGTGGCGGCGTCTGCGCGAGCGGTCGGGCTCGCTGTCGTTGACCTGCTCCACGCGCACCAGCCCGAAGTAGCGCTCGCCGTCCTTGGGGGGCCGCACCTGGCCCGTAACCTCGTCGCCGGTGCGCAGGCTGAAGCGCCTGATCTGCGACTGCGAGACATAGACGTCCGAGTTGCTGGCAGTGCCGCCGCTCTGCCGCAGGAAGCCGTAGCCGTCGTTCAGGATGCTGAGGATGCCCGTCGCCTTCAGGTTGCCGTTCTTCTCCGACAGGTTGGCGAGCACCTTGGTCATCATCTCGCGGCGATGCGGCATATTGCCGTTCTCGAAGACGCCCAGCTCTTTTCCGAGCTTGTAGAGCTCCTCGTTATTAAGACTCTGAAGTTCAGCTAGATTCATGACACACTCCGCGCCCGCAGGCGCAAGCTAAAGGCTATAGGGCTGACAGAAGACCGGAATCAGATGGGAAGAAGACATTTCCCAGTTAAACGGCGCATTGGATTTACCCGCCGTTCGAATCTTAGAGAAGTTAGTGACTGGAAATCGCTCCGAGTAAAACACAGCCCGCCAGCCAATTCACAATGTGTGAAAAATCGCCGCTTGCGATGCTTTGCAGATAAGGCGCTCATGAAAGGAAGACAGATCGGGAAGATATGTGCTTCGGTGTCTGACGCCTTTTGGGGGATCGTGACAAAGTATAGCACAAGCGAAATACCCTGTCTATCGCATTATATCCATTGAAATCAGAAGTCACAACGCCTAATTCAGCGCGCGTCGACAACTTGCCTGCCATCGGAAATAGGCAACGAATGTTGCGCGCCTTCCCGTAAGGTCTCGAGGGCGGAAGCCACGAAGTCTTTGAACAGCGGATGCGGATTGTTGGGCCTTGACCTGAACTCCGGATGGAACTGCACCCCCAACATGAAAGGGTGCTTCTCCGAGTCAAGCTCCATAATCTCTACCAGCTTGCGATTCGGGGAGAGGCCAGTGGGCCACAGCCCCACCGACTCGAATGCCTCCTGGTATTCGTTGTTGAACTCGAACCGGTGGCGGTGACGCTCGCTTATCGACGGAACGCCATACGCCGCGCGTGCCTTGCTGTCTGCCATCAGGTCGCAGGGATACTCCCCCAGCCGCATAGTGCCGCCCATCTGCGTGATGACCCTCTGCTCCGGCATAATGTCTATAACGGGATCAGCCGTCATCGGGTCGAATTCAGTCGAGTTCGCATCGGCTCTGCCCAGGCCGTTTCGCGCCATCTCTATGACCATAACCTGCAGTCCCAGGCACAGGCCCAGGTACGGGACCATTTTGGTACGGGCATATTCGGCGGTAGTGATCATGCCTTCCACGCCACGCTGGCCGAAGCCCCCGGGCACTACTATGCCGCGCACATCATCCAGAAGTCGCTCAGCGCCCTGCTGCTCTATATCCTCTGAGCGCACCCAGCGCACGTCAATATCAATGCCATGCGACATTCCCGCATGCAAGAGGGCTTCCTTTACGGAGATATAGGAATCCTGCAGGTCAACGTACTTGCCAACTACGGCTATCGGAAGGGTTTGCTTCGGCGTCTTGATGCCGTCAACGAGGACTTCCCAGCCGGCGAGGTCCCGTCCGGCGCTGTTTAGGCCCAGCGTGTCAACGACCAGCTCACCCATGCCTTCATCTTCAAGTATGAGCGGCACCTCATAAACGGTTTCAACCGTAGGCAGAGTAACGACAGCCGACAGAGGAACGTCGCAGTGGACGCTGATCTTGCGCTTTATGTCTTCGTCAACCTCGTAGTCGCTCCGGCACACAATTACATCAGGCTGAATACCAATGCTCCGCAGCTCGCGGACACTGTGTTGAGTCGGCTTGGTCTTCAATTCTCCCGTCGCCATTATGAACGGCAGAAAAGTGAGGTGGATGTAGCAGACGTTGTCGCGCCCTACCTCGTTGCGCATCTGCCTGATTGCTTCCAGAAACGGCAGACCCTCAATGTCGCCAACCGTCCCGCCAACTTCGACGATTATTACTTCCGCTTCGCTAGTCTGCGCGAGGCTGAGCATATGCTGCTTTATGGCATCGGTGACGTGGGGCACTGCCTGGATAGTGCCGCCCAGGAATTCGCCTTGTCGTTCCCGCGAAATGATGTCCTGGTAAATTTGTCCCGCCGTAAGATTGGATGCGCGCGTGAGTTCCACATCGATGAAGCGTTCATAATGACCGAGGTCCAGGTCCGTCTCGCTGCCATCCCGCGTCACAAACACTTCGCCATGCTGATATGGCGACATCGTGCCTGGATCAACATTCAGATACGGGTCCAGTTTCAACACCGAGACCGTTATACCCCTGCTCTTGAGAACCCTCCCCAACGACGCCACGGCGATGCCCTTCCCAATCGAGCTGACTACTCCGCCGGTAACAAACACAAACTTAGTCGTCATAGTGGCACACCCGGTCAAGCGGCATTCGCCCATTCAGCGAATATGAGAGTCGAAATTCTCGCTCACAAATCACATGGCTTTGGAGAAGCATGGTTGTGTTCGGGGGGAAGTTTCTGAGGGGCAGTCGTACCTGGGAAGGCAGTGGGAAGTTGGAGAGTGTGGTGGACTTACCCATCTAGGAGGAAACTCCGTCGTCAGATGTATGAGGGAAGTCTTTTGAAGTCAAGTGTTCCATTAGTGTCTGCGGCTTCTGTCTTTCAAGGAACTGCACTTTTGAGTCCACTCGCCAAAGTATATTGACGAGGTCGCCGCAAAGTCAACTGCAAAGCACGCACGATTTCATCCCGAGTCCAACCATGTGCGGCCTGGCAATGCGTCAACCATACTGGCAAATTATGTAACAGGCACTTAACAGCTATTCAACATTCTGATAACAAACATCACCTACAATTTGTGAAGTGGCTCACAAATTAATGCTAGTGTATATATGAACCCCGTTTTATAGAAGGAGCGACAATGCAGGCAATAGATATTTTGAACAGCGACTTCGTTATAGTTGACGCTGAGACCGTTGTTGCGGACGCCGCCAAATTGATGCAGGCTCACAATACCGGCTGCCTGGTCGTTTCCGAAGGTGACTCTGTCGCAGGCATCATCACGGAGCGCGACATGGTTCTTGGCTGCCTCATCGACGGCCATTCGTCGCTAATCTGCGAGGTTTCACGTCACATGACCATACTCCGTGAAACTGCGAGTCCGCGGACCGACATCGGAGAGGCACTTCTCATAATGATGGACAGCGAGGTGAGCTACCTTCCCGTGGTTAGTGATGACGGCAGTGTAGCCGGACTGCTCTATTCCGAAGACCTCTACCGTGCGATCGAGCAGGACGACGATCCCCTTGCCGTTCTGGAGGGCGACCTCCTTTCCGTATAGCAGCTACGACCGCGCCTCATCATCAACCTGGGTATGAGCAACGGTCAACCCCCCTTCCAACCTCCCTTAACACGCCAATAGGGTTGCACTTGATAGCTGCAACCCTATTGCATTTCTCCTCTATGTTCGTGAACCAAACTACTGGGCGGTAACACCGCCGTCGATCACAAGCTCACTGCCGGTCATGTACGACGACTCGTCGGATGCCAGGAACAGCACTCCCGACGCAATCTCGTCAGGATCTGCGTAGCGGCCCAGGGGTGTATTCCTCTGGTTGCGTTCCCTACCTTCGGACGTGCCCCAGCCCCGCTCTGTCATCGGAGTCCTGACGGGTCCGGGATGCACGGAGTTACAGCGGATGCCCTCTTTGGCGTATTGAATCGCCGTGGACTTGGTGAGAATCCGGACCGCGCCCTTTGAGGCGTTATAACCAGGGTGTATCGTCGCCTGACCCACCATGCCGGATATAGACGATATGTTGATTATGGAACCTCCGCCCGCCTTCCGCATTTCTGAAATCACAGCTTTGGTACCGAGGAACACACCCTTCGCATTGATGTCCATTACGGTGTCCCAGTCTTCGACACTGGCATCGTCACCGAAAGTCCAGAACGCGACACCGGCATTGTTCACAAGGATATCCACCTTGCCATAACGCTCAACGGCAGTATCTACGGCGCTCCGCCAGGAGTCTTCGCTCGTGACATCGAGATTCACGTAAGTTGCGTCGCCGCCGGTCTCGTTGATTTCAGCCTCTACCTGCTGACCCTCCTCATCGAGTATGTCGCCAAAAATAACCTTCGCGCCCTCACGGGCGAACATCTTCGCTTCTGCAGCACCCTGCCCTCGCGCGCCTCCACTTATGATTGCAACCTTGCCTTCAAGTCTCATAGGCCTGACCTCCTGTCAAGAAATTGTTGATGTGAACGACAGGTCTGTCTGATGGAAAGTACCTATGCAGTCGTCCAATCGACACCGTTCAGTACGATGCGCTGAAATTCCGGCGTTTCGAAGCTGAGTCCATTGTGCCCCAGCAGCGTAGTGAACACTTTACCTTCGCCGTAGGTCCTCGTCCAGCCTAGCGGGAACGTGCCGCCAGCCATAAAAGTCTCTTCGCCACGCCACGTCCAGGTGCCGTCCTCGGAATCGCCCGTCATGAACACTTCATTGCCATCGCGGTACTCGATGCCCATATAAAGCTCGTCATTCGTCATGAAATCAGATACGCCTGCCGCGCCGGGACTGTCGGCATCAGTGATATTCACCTCGAACTTGCCGTAAGGCGGATGGTAGCTGTCATTGAGAAGCCAGCCGCCGCCGGTGATGTCATAGTATTCGAGCCAATCTTCAGAGGCGCAGCCTGAAATATGGATGCAGACGAAGCCCTTACCGCCACTGATGAACTGAGTCATTCCAGCTTGTTCTTCCTTTGTCATGGCGTCGTCGCCCGCGCGCATCGTATTGAATATGAGTGCATCATAGCCGCCCATCGCGTCGGCGTCCGCAAGCACCGAGGCCTCCCAAGACACATCGACATCGTGCCCAGCCTCGCTCAGGAAGCTCTCCAGTATCGGTGTGGACTCCTCATAGGGATGCCTGCCTCCCGAAATCACCAGTAGTTTCATGGCTTGCCCTCCAGCTATTCAGCCTGATTTTTGCCCGTGAGTATAATGGCATTGCTGTCTCATCGCAATCTCATGTATCAAATTGGGCATAAATCTTAGATTAGGCGGAATGGGCATGTGTTAAAGTCTGCGTAACAGACAACTTTCTTACCTCCCAGCATGATATTCCGGGCAAACTGTGAACGATTTAGCCAGGCTAGTTGATTTACTCCGAATCCGGTTGCGCCGCAATGAGATGTGGACGATCGATTTCATTCTGACCCTGCTGGCGGGGCATTTCATGTTCGCCGGCTATACCGCGACGCTGACCATAATTCCGCCGTATGCGATTGACCGCGGCGGCGACCCGGCGTACCACCTGCCGATAATAATCGGCGCCTTCGGCTTCGTGGGGCTGGCGATCCGACCCTTCGGCGGCCAGTGGATCTATACGCTGGGACCGAAGCGCGTCGCCTTGATCGGCACTATCATCGTGGCGCTGGGCAGCCTGTCCTACATCGCCGCACTCAGTCCGTGGTGGCTCGTTCCGATGCGCATGCTGCAGGGGGTCGGGCTTGCCCTGGGGCCCGTCGCCACATCCACGATTGTGGCGAACCTCGCGCCGCACACCCGGCGCGCGGAAGCGATGGCCTACATGGGTAACGCGATCAATATATCGTTCCTCTACGCGCCCTTCATCGCATCGTTCCTGTATGAGCACGCCGGGTCTCACAATGCGTTCCTGTTCTCGGCGCTGGCAGCGATGATAGCGACAGTCGCTTGCCTGGGAATATCGGCAAGCCGCATCGCCTTCCAGCAGCCGCAGCCGTCGAGCGGTGGCAGCAGAGCATCCGACAAGCCGCCACTCGTGGCGCGGACGGCTATATTCCCGACGCTGGTGTTCTTGACTTATACGTTCACCACAGCGCCAACCAACACTTACCTTCCACTGCTGGCACATGAAAAGAACCTGGGCAACCCGGGGCTTTACTACACCGTGTTCTCCATAGTTTCGATGTTTGCGATGGCGGTGGCGGGGCCGATTGCGGACAGGTTCGGGAGGGCGACGGTCATTGTGCCGGGGCTGATTTCGGTGGCTATGGCAATGTTCGTGCTGAACGGGTCGTTCTTCCAGGCGATGTTCCTGAGCGGCGGGTTCTTCGCGGGGCTGGGGTTCGGGATGCTGCAGCCGGGGGTGCAATCGTTCACAGTGGACAGGGCGCCGATGCGAGAACGAAGCGCGGCGATGGCAACGCTGCAGCAGGCGTGGGATGTGGGTGGCTCGTTCGGGGCTTTCGTGATCGGGCCGGTGCAGGGGTATATCGGGACGGCAAACACGTTCGGGCTGACGGGGATCGGGGCGCTGATCGGGGCTCTGGGATTCATAATCGGGAACTCGAAATCGCCCACGAAGATGCCGGGGCAGGCGGCGGCCGGGGACTAGCACTGCCGCATCAGCAAGGACTCGCTCGTTGCGGTGACGAGGCGCTCGCGGATGGTGAATGTGAGGGCGGAGGCGAGGACGGCGAGCACGAGCATTATCACGAATGCGGCGTCGTAGCTGCCGCGGGCGTCGAATACCAAGCCGCCTACCAGAGCGCCGAGACCGCCGGCTATGTGGTGCACCATGTTGATGATGCCGCTCATCATGCCGAGGCGGGGGGCGCCGAACATGCTGCCTGCGAAGGTGACAGTGAGGGGGGCGGTTATCAGGAAGGTGAAGCCGTATAGCAGGGCGAAAACCACGATGGCGGGGGCGCTCTGCGTGAGGATGATGAGGGCGAAGCAGGCGATGCGGAGGATGAAGCAGAGCGCGGTGGGGTGGGCGGAGCTGAAGCGGTCGGCGAGGAGGCCGGCGGACATTACGCCGAACAGTCCGAGTAAGCCCATGAAGGCGTAGAGGCTGCCGGAGAAGGCGGCGCTGAGGCCCTTGTCCTGGGCGAAGGCGACTACGTGGGTTGCGACGAAGAAGTCCTGGAAGCCGCAGACGGCGTAGACGACGAGCAGGAGCCAGAGCTGGCGGGAAGCGAAGATCGTCCTTGCGGGGATGGCGGCGGTGTCGGGGGATGCGGTGGGTGGTTCGTCCTTCGACTTGCTCGGGGTTTCACTGCGACCGGAGTTTTCAGCTCCCCTTCCTAACCTTCCCCCTGAGGGGGAAGGGGCATTATCAGCAGGCTCGCCGTGAGCGGGGTCTTCACCATCATGCCGACTGTCATCCGTCGAGGGGGAAGGGGGCTCTGGATCGGGGCGGGCGAAGGCGATGACGAGGGGGACTACTATGAGCAGGTTTACTATGCCGAGGGTGAAGTAGGCGTTGCGCCAGCCGATGTGGACTAGGGCGGAGGCGAGGGCGGTGATGATGATGAGCTGGCCGATGGCGTTTCCGGACATGGCTGCGCTGGTGGCGGTGCCCCTGCCGCGCTCGAACCAGCGGCTGATCATGACGCCGATGGGGCCGACGGATGAACCGCCGTTGCCGATGGCGAAGATGATACCGTAGAGGAGGAGGACCTGCCACTGGGTTTGCGCAAGTCCCATGAGTCCGATGCCGATGGAGGCGATGACGACGGCTACGGAGACGACCCTGCGGACGCTGAAGCTGTCAACGAGCCTGCCGACGAAGGGCATGGTGACTGCGCCGACGATCATGAAGCAGGTGGCTGCGAGGGAGAGCGCGGAGCGGCTGAGATCCAGGTCCTCGCTCATGGGTTTGAGGAGGAGGCCGAAGGCGAATCGGGAGCCGCTGCTGAAGAACAGCACGGTGAAGCCGGTGGCGAGGATGACCCAGGCGTAGTTGCTGCGGCGCAAGATTGGCCTCCGCTTGGAATGCGGCAAGGCTAACAGCGCGGTGCGGGGGCGTCAAACGGCGGTGGAGTCGTGGGTTGCCAGTATTCAGTTGTGAGTGTGCGGGTGGTCAGGTGTCAGATATCAGGCGTCAGGTGTCAGATATCAGGCGTCAGGCGTCAGGCGTCAGGTGTCAGGCGTCAGCGGTCGGCGATCAGTGGGGTTAGTATTGGTGGGTAGGATAGAGAGGGGCTTCACTCTTTTTTCTTCGGCAGGATCAGGACAGGATCCACCCTTTCCCTATCAAGGGCTGATGGGGAAAGTGATTTGATTAACAGAACTCCGGCAGTCTGTTCTTGTCATTCCGAATAAAGTGAGGAATCCAGCATCGCCGACAGCGACCGCGCTTGTCTTGCTACAGGGATTTTGGATTCTTCACTCCGCTTCGCTGCGTTCAGAATGACAGACAGAAAGGACTTTCGTGCTGAGTTCACCGATTACATACCCCTGTCAGCACATGGGGGAAGGGACACTATTACTCACCCTTTCGGCGAGATCGGGACAGGCTCTAGCCTTCTGTCATCGAGGGGGAAGGGAGTTTTCCCCTCACCCCCTGCCTTCGCAGGGGCAGGTTCTAACCGTTTCCCCAAGGAGAGGGGATTATATTTGAGGCGTACTTGACAGGTGGGCGGTGCAGGATACAATTCATCGGGGTAAATGGCGGT
>CAZWDM010000069.1:0-14822 GCA_964632415.1 uncultured Dehalococcoidia bacterium
AGCGAGGTCAGCCATGGAACTCGGCCTTTTCCTGATGCCACTTCACTACCCGCATCGCCCGCATTACGAGACATACGAGGAAGACCTCGACCTGATGGCGCACGCCGATAGCCTGGGCTTCAGCGAGGCGTGGATCGGGGAGCATTTCACGCTGCCGTGGGAGAATATGCCTTCACCCGAGCTATTCATCGCTCGTGCGCTAGGCGTAACGGACCGGATGAAGTTCGGCACGGGCGTCTCTCTGCTGCACTACCACCACCCCGCTCATGTGGCGCACCGCATCGCGATGCTCGACCACATGGCAAAGGGGCGCATCTACCTCGGAATCGGTTCTGGCGGACCCTCTACGGACACCGAGCTGTTCGGCCTGGACACGGAACTTGGCGAGCCACGTGAGCGGCTCTATGAGGCGGCTGACCTCATATTGAAGATCTGGGAAGGCGAGCCATTCGAGTATGAGAGCAAGTTCTACGACGGCAGGCTGCCGGAAGATATCCCGGACCGTAGGCTTGGCTTCCACATGCTGCCGTACCAGAAGCCGCACCCTCCTATCGCCGTTGCTGGCAGCAGCCCGTTCTCAGGCACGCTGGAGATTGTCGGCGAGCGCGGGTGGATGCCGCTCAGCACATGCTTCCTGCACGACACATTCCTGCCGAGCCACTGGCAGGTCGTCGAGAAGGGCGCGGCAAAGAGCAAAACCGCGGCGTCTCGTAAGAACTGGCGCATATCCCGCGAGGTGCATGTTGCCGAGGATGGCGACAAGGCACGGGAGGAAGCGCTGCACACCTTTGGTCGCTTCTTCACCGACTACTGGATTCCGTTGCTTGGCAGCGGCAGAGGACTGGACGGCCTGAAGACAAACCCTGACATGCCGGACGAGGAGCTGACTCCCGAGTACATGCTGGAGAATCTGTGGGTCGTCGGTGATCCTGATGAGGTTACGCACCAACTGCGGAAGCTGCACGAGGATGTCGGCGGCTTCGGCACGCTCCTAATGCTATGCCACGACTGGGAGGACGACCGGCAGAAGTGGCTCGACTCCCTCACCTTGATGAGCGAAGAGGTCCTGCCTAACCTCCCGTAGCATCCTATTGGACACCAAGCAGCTGGGCAGGGTTCGACTTTACCAAAATCGAGACTTCGCCCGGAGTCATGCCCGCATCGAACAAGGCGGCAATCGCCATTCGCATGCCCTCAGCCGGCGGCGGATTCTGCCATTGACCGAAGTCTGTGGTCAAGACGCAGTTGCCGACCCCGAGACTGCGGATGATCCTGACCAGCTCCTCGGGCGTTCTGCTGGCGCGAGAGGGCATGCACGAGAGGAATGTGTACTCCGGGTACGCACCCAGCGCGATCATGCGGCTCTGCTCCTCTATGGTTGCGACTCCATCGGGATGCGTGGCAATCATTCGGCGCACACCCATGGTGCGCGCTGCAGTGAACAGCGCAATGGCTTCAGCAGGCGATATGTGCCCGGATGCGATGGTCATCTCGTTGGCAGCCACGATTTCCAGCACTTCGTGAACGCCGCTGCACAGTGAGCCGTCGTCACCTGCCACCCTTATGCCCTCCTCGCCCAGTTCCCGCCTTCGGATGTCAGCATCTTGCGTCGGCATCCAGACAACCTGCGCACCAAGGTCGGCAGCGACCTGCACGGCATACGGGTTTATCCCGCCGACCGAGCGGTTGAGGGTTATCGAGCCGAACGCTTTTAGCCCGGGATACATCTGGTTGAGTGCATAGGTCAGAGGTGCGGTGTTGTAGTCGTGGGACTTGAGCACGAAGCCGCCCATCTCCGCCTCGTAGGCGCAGCGCGCGACCTCGAGCGCATCCATTCGGCGCTCCCGGCTGCCGTCCGGAGCGGCATTCACATGCAGGTCATAAGCCCCGCGCAATATCTCCTCAATCTGCTCGTTCATGGCTGTTCCTTAGCTGCCGGAAGGTTCCGAAAAGAGTGACAATCGTTGGCGAAAATTAGTGTACACTATGTTGCGGCGCATTGAATGGTCGGGGATTTGCACCCCAAATGTCCGAATTTGCATCTTATGACATGTAAGACATGAACGATAATTCACCGTGGAGGATGAGGTATGCTGAAGAAGCTCGGACGAATCAATCGCAGGCGAGTGCCGACAATCGAGCACGACGCTCCCCCAGGACAGTTCGTCACCGAAAAGTTCCCGATACTGACCTACGGATCAACACCGCGGATTGACCTCGACACCTGGAGGTTCAGGGTGTTCGGTAATGTTGAGAGTGAGGTCGAGCTGAACTGGCAGGAGTTCACCGCTCTTCCCAAAGTCACTCTGGACGCCGAGTTCCACTGCGTCACGCAATGGAGCAAGCTGCAGAACACCTGGGAGGGCATTCCATTCAACGAGGTCATGAAGCTGATCAAGCCGGGCGAGGACGTCACGCATGTGATGGCTCACTGCTACGGCGGATACTCTACGAACCTCGCCCTTGACGTGATTACCGACGACGACGTGCTGTTCGCCTGGGCGCACGACGGCGCGCCGCTTGCTGAAGCCCATGGCGGCCCGCTGCGACTCGTCGTGCCAAAGCGGTACGGCTGGAAGAGCGCGAAGTGGGTGAACGGCGTGGAGTTCATGACCGAGGACCGCCCCGGTTTCTGGGAGATTCGCGGCTACCACATGGAGGGCGACCCCTGGAAGGAGCAGCGCTTCTGGGACGAGCTGATGTAGTCCCAGCCATTTCAGGCCTTCCCTCTCCCGGTGCGTATTTCTCGGGGAAGAACAGTCGGTATTCCCTACACCTGCTGAGGTAAGTCAATTTGTCCCTTCCCCCTCGATGGGGGAAGGTTAGGATGGGGGTGAAACCTCCATCAAATGCAGTGTCGGTTATGACACCAACACCTATTGGCGATACCGAATAGTCAGCACTGTTACCATTCCTTCAAACACTTGGTATAATCCCTGCAAGGAGGATGGTTATGCGAAACACGCCAAAGGCAGGCATCCGCCCGGTTCGCCGCCTCGACACGCCGAATCGTCCCGTTGCAATCTCAAGGTTTGTCTTCAACACCTTCAAGGAATCGTTCCTGCATCCGACAGTTACCAGCTACATAGATAGACGAACTGGCAAAGTTGTTGGCAGAGGCGACAGAAGAGTTTCTTAAAGGCGACTATGCCCGATAATCCGTATCCGGCGATGATCATTTTCAAATCGGTGGTCATCATATTTTCGATGATGTTTCTGATGAGCTGGGCGGTATTGGTCTGGATGGCCATTGCGTTCCCAGGGGACCTCTCAGTTACTCAGGATACACTGAGGGCAGCCTCGGACTCATTATGGAAAGCATCGGCGGGCGCCCTGTTCGGGCTTGTCAGCGGTCGAGGATTATCATAGAAAGATTCGACGACAATCAGTAAAGCCCCTCTCGTTTCCGAGAGGGGCTTCATATTTTCAGGCAGGCGCCGAAGTGGGATGAACAGGTGGCTATGCCGCCTTCTTCCTTCCGGAGTTGCTCACGCTGTTCTCCACCGCAAACAAGCCCGACTCCTTCGGTATGTCGATCATGTTGCCGCACTGAATGCAAATCCGGTATTCGCCGTAAATGTCACGGTTGGAGTTCATATCCCCACCGCAACGGTTGCAAGACTTCAGGTACACAGTCATTTTCCCCCTCCCCTGTTGCACAGCATATATTCGCTGTCTTTCAGCTGGCTTATATCCGTTCAGATTGGTAAGTATCAACCAGATTGGCTTCAATTTTTGCAATTGTAGTATAATCTATTTTTATAATCCTTGCAAGTATTATAATCATTTGACACGGCGTGTATCAAGTCCTACAATACATGGTGAGTAGTGAATTTATATTCAGTTATTTACACTACTTTGTAGCGCCAACGTCTCAGGCATTCCAGAGAAATATCTGCAATTTGCAGCAGGCGTTGCGTATAATGTAACGAGTCGAATGGCGACAGGTTAGCAGTCCCAGCGCACCTGCGCTTACGGCCGACAGGAGCCCGGGAGGAGATATGAACAGGTACCGACAGGGCAACGAACAGATGGAAGGCGTCTATATCATCAGCGTGGCGGCACGCATCCTGGAAATGCACCCGCAGACCCTTCGCAAGTACGAGCGCATCGGACTTGTACGCCCTTCCCGCACCGTCGGCATGCTGCGCCTGTACTCAGACGAGGACGTGGCGCGACTCAGGCTTATCAAGCATCTGGTTGGCGAGATGGGACTGAATCTCGCGGGTGTGCAGCTCGCACTGCGCCTCTTCAACAGGCTCCTTGGGATGAAGACCCAGTTGCGAAGACTCGAAGGCCCCGAACTCAGGGATGCGCTGAATGAGAGCATCGACGAGATGCTCGGGATACTCCACGCACAACCGGACTAGCAGTCAAAGATTACCCAGGCGGAGGTAAAGCATTGGTTAGTGAGGACAAGCACGAGAACGAAGAATCTCCTGCTTCGGACAACGGCGACGAACTTCTGCGGCAGGCTCTCTCCGAAATCGAGCCATTGCCGGACCCTATGGACGATATGGAGCGGGAGCGCAACCAGTACAAGGCGCTCGCGCAGCGATCGCAGGCCGATCTTGTCAACTACAGGCGGCGCGTCGATGAAGAGCGGCAGGAACTGCAGCGCAACGCCAACGCGAATCTGCTGACCAAGTTCCTGGGCGTAGTGGACGACTTTGAGCGCGCCATTGAAATGCTCCCGGACGATGCCGCTTCTGCGGGTTGGCGCGAGGGCCTGATGCTCGTGAAGCGGAATCTTGAAAACGTGCTTGAGTCCGAGGGTGTCAGCAAGATCGAGGCTGAGGGAAAGCCTTTCGATCCCTGGGAGCATGAAGCGGTTCACTACATCGAATCCACGGAAAACGAGGACGGCGCAATTATCCAGGTATTCCGGGACGGCTACCGTCTCCACGACAGGGTACTGAGAGCCTCACAGGTCATTGTGGCTAAGGCTCCCGACACCGGCCCGGCTGAGTCAGCCGAGCAATAGAAGCACATCAACCGGCGAGACAATCTAAGACCTTTAACGGGATTTCAACAATACATCAGGAGTCAGTAGAAATGGCAAGCATACTAGGAATCGACCTCGGAACCACCAATTCGTGCATGGCAGTGATCGAAGCAGGTGAGCCGCGAGTCGTGGAAAATGCCGAAGGCGGTCGAACAACGCCATCGGTTGTGGGGCTGAACACGCGCTCCAACGAGCGATATGTCGGCACCACCGCCAAGCGTCAGGCGGTCACCAACCCCGAGAACACCATCTATTCGGTAAAGCGCCTGATGGGACGTCGCTTCCAGGACGACAGCGTGCAGCAAGACCTGGATCTTCTCCCATACAAGGTCGTGCAGCACTCCAACAGCGACGCCCACGTGGTGATGGGCGGCAAAAACCACGCTCCGCCGGAGATCTCGGCAATGGTCCTGCAGAAGCTGAAGCAGGATGCAGAATCCAAGCTCGGCGAAACGATCAACCAGGCCGTCATCACCGTGCCCGCCTACTTCAACGACAGCCAGCGCAATGCCACGAAGGACGCCGGTCGCATCGCAGGACTCGAGGTGCTTCGCATCATCAACGAGCCTACCGCGGCGTCGCTCGCATACGGGCTGGACAAGAAGACGGACGAGACTATCGCGGTCTATGATCTCGGCGGCGGCACATTCGACATCACGGTGTTGCAGATCGGAGAGGGCGTCTTCGAAGTCAAGGCGACCAACGGCGACACCCACCTGGGCGGCGACGACTTCGACGAGCGCATCGTTGACTGGATTGTCGACGAGTTCCGGCGCGAGCAGGGCATCGACCTGAAGCAGGACGGCATGGCATTGCAGCGCCTGCGCGAGGCCGCGGAGCGCGCGAAGATCGAGCTGTCCACCCTGATGCAGTCGGAAATCAACCTGCCCTTCATCACGGCGGACGCATCCGGCCCCAAGCACCTGGTTATGACCCTGTCTCGCTCAAATCTTGAGCAGCTCGTCGCAGACCTCGTCCAGGGGACGGTTGAGCCGTGCAGGCAGGCAATCGCTGACGCGGGCGTGAGCGTGAGCGACATCGACGAGGTCATACTCGTCGGCGGCATGACCCGCATGCCGGCCGTTCAGAAGGTAGTTGCGGACCTCTTTGGCAAGGAGCCGCACCAGGGCGTCAACCCGGACGAGG
Source organism: uncultured Dehalococcoidia bacterium (assembly GCA_964632415.1). Lineage (GTDB taxonomy): Bacteria > Chloroflexota > Dehalococcoidia > Lucifugimonadales > JADFKI01 > Bin90. Next base: position 6,152 of record CAZWDM010000069.1, read on the forward strand.
TCGTCGCAATCGGCGCGGCGATTCAGGCAGGCGTGCTGCAGGGCGAGGTGCAGGACATTCTGCTCCTTGACGTTACTCCGCTAAGCCTGGGCATCGAGACGCTTGGCGGCGTTTCCACGACGCTGATCTCGCGTAACACCACAATTCCGACTGCAAAGAGCGAGACATTCACCACCGCTGCCGACAACCAGCCAAGCGTAGAAGTGCATGTAGTGCAGGGCGAGCGCAGCATGGCGGGCGAGAACAAGAGCATCGGCAGGTTCATCCTGGATGGCATCCTGCCCGCCCCCAGGGGTATGCCGCAGATCGAGGTTACCTTCGACATAGATGCCAACGGCATCCTGAACGTATCCGCAATGGACAAGGGCACCGGCAAGGAGCAGCGCATCACAATCACGGCGAGCAGTGGCCTGGCGCAGGACGAGATCGACCGCATGGTGCGCGACGCCGAAATGCACGCCGAGGAGGACTCCCGCCGGCGCGAGGAGACTACTACGCGCAACAATGCCGAAAACATGGCGTACAGCGCGGAGAAGCTGATTCAGGACAACGCCGACAAGATTGACGAGGGCATGAAGACTGATGTGGAGGCGAAAATCGCCGCCGTCCGCTCAGCGCTCCAGGGCGGAGACATCGCCGCGATAACGACCGCTTCCAATGAATTGCAGACCGCCGTACAGCAGGTCGGGCAGGCGGTGTACGCCCAGTCCGGAGCTCCGGGTCAGCCCGGAGGCGCACCGGGCGACATGCCGCCGGACGATGGCACCGTAGAGGGCGAGTACCGCGAGGTAGATCCGGAAGAGCAGAGATAGCAGGTTACAGCCGGTTGATTTTGCCAGGCTGATTACTAGAATCCACAAAGAGGGGCGGCTTGCATGGCCGCCCCCTCTTTTGCTGGCTGCGGAGCCCTGCCTATCACCCTTTGGACTGCGACCGCCTCACCCTTGCCCATGTGTCTCGCAGTGTGGTCGTACGGTTGAACACGATATGTTCCGGCGAGGAATCCTTCGTGTCCACGCAGAAGTATCCCTGCCGCTCGAACTGGTAGCGGCTGCCGGGCGCGGCATCCGCAAGGCTTGGCTCCAGTTTGGCGTCAACCACCACGAGTGATTCGGGATTCATGAACGACAGCCAGTCCGCTCCGTCCTCGTCTTCCTCATCCGGGTCCCAGCGCGTGAAGAGATGGTCGTACAGGCGCACCTCTGCGTCAATTGCGTGTGCCGCGGACACCCAGTGCAGCGTGGCGCGCACCTTGCGACCGTCCGGGGCGGAGCCGCCTCGCGTCTCTGGATCGTATGTGCAGCGAAGCTCCACGACCTCGCCGCTCTCATCCTTGACCACTTCCTCGCACCTGATGAAATATCCGTAGCGCAGGCGCACCTCGCGTCCGGGGGCAAGGCGGTAAAAGCGGCGCGGCGGATCCTCCATGAAGTCGTCGCGCTCAATGTACAACTCCCGTGAGAATGGCACCTTGCGGGTTCCGGCGGACTCGTCCTCCGGGTTGTTCACGGCATCAAGCCAGTCCGTCTCTCCCTCGGAGAAGTTCGTTATGACCACTTTAAGCGGCCGTGTCACCGCCATGGCGCGCGGAGCGGTCCTGTTCAGGTGATCCCGCAGGCTGTGTTCGAGCAGCGCGATGTCGATAATCGCGGAGTTCTTCGCCACGCCTATCCGATCGCAGAAATCGCGAATTGCCTCCGGCGTATATCCCCGCCGCCGAAAACCCGCGATAGTGGGCATGCGCGGGTCGTCCCACCCGTTCACATATCCGCCTTCGACCAGCCTCAGCAGGCGCCGCTTGCTGAGAACCGTATGACTCAGATTGAGGCGCGCGAACTCTATCTGACGCGGCTGGTACATCCCCAACTCCTGCAGGAACCAGTCGTACAGCGGGCGATGGTCTTCGTACTCCATCGTGCAGATGGAATGGGTTATGCCCTCGACAGAGTCGGACTGCCCGTGCGCGAAGTCGTACATGGGGTAGATGCACCATTCGCCTCCTGTCCGATGATGCTCGGTGTGCAGTATGCGATACATCACGGGGTCTCGCATATTGAGGTTTGGCGACGCCATGTCGATCTTGGCGCGAAGCACGCGCGAGCCGTCAGGAAACTCGCCGGACTTCATCCTATCCAGCAGGTCCAGGTTCTCCTCTACGGAGCGCTCGCGGTAAGGGCTCTCTTTGCCCGGCGCAGTCAGAGTGCCGCGATACTCCCGTATCTCATCCTGGCTTAAATCATCCACATAGGCCTTGCCATCGAGCACCAGTTGCTTGGCAAACTCGTACAGCTCGCCGAAGTAGTCGGATGCATACAGCTCCCTGTCGTGCCAGTCGAAGCCCAGCCAGCGCACATCTTCCTTCTGCGACTCTACGAACTCAACGCTCTCCTTCGTGGGATTCGTGTCGTCGAAACGCAGGTTGCAGAGTCCATCGAACTGTCGCGCAAGCCCGAAGTTCAGACAGATGGACTTGGCATGCCCTATGTGCAGGTAGCCATTCGGCTCGGGCGGGAACCTGGTATGAACACGTCCGCCAAACCTGCCTGACTCATTATCGGCGACAATCGCCTGCTGAATGAAATTTGAGGATACTGCGTCTTCATTCTCGGACATCAGCTGATTCCTTCCGGATTACATCATCTCCAGCTAACACACGCTCCGCCACAACCAAAAACTCTTGTGAAAAGAGTAACACATACCAGGCCCATCTGCGTTGGTCTGGGCTGCGTAGACGCCTACGTGGGCTATGACCGAGTGTTATTCCTGCCAGTGCCGGTGCCACCCCTTTCGCACGCGAATGAATTAATTCTTGATACTATGTCTTATTGTTCTCACAGTCGCATAAAGACAGGTTAAGTGTGATAGTATCTAGGCGCAAAGGTTCTGGCGAAGTGCAGTTCGCGACTATTGGCGCCCTGTGTGAGCGTGGAGGTCAATTGGGCGACAGGGCACAATCGTCCTTGTAAGGTGGGCTTGAAATCACCATTAGGGATAGGGAGAGGAGTTCACGGGGCCGGACTTATAGTTTGGCCTATGTGTTTCTGGCATCGAAGCAGTGCTGTCGTGAGTGAGCATCGCCGGTAGTTAAAGGTGAACTATGTAGCAGGCAGTCCTGTGAATCCCGGTTACCTTTTAGACGCTCTCCACGAAAGTGTCGAATCTGGCAACTCACCCGGTGACCAGCCGCCAATACCATGCACTTTGGTTCAGGATTTCGCGAGGCATTTGCGTATGCAACTACCTTAATCCACGCTCTGCATAGGTCTAATCTTGCGTTTTCCGTGTAAAATCGCAATGAATCACGCGGAATCATTATCAGGATATTGGAATGATAATGTTTTTGATGTAAACTATTTCCTTGAGATATAAAATGGCAGCAAGGATCGTGGAGGGAACTTTCACCCGTCCAGCAACTTACAGATGAACTCAGTGTCCTTTTAGGATAGAATCATCTAGGGAACAAGAGCATTGTCCTGTCGTGGAGAATGCGCTAGTGTTCAAGGAATGCGAGCGCAGGGTGGCGAACACACTTCTGGGGCAAGTAAGGCGTTTGCCCCCTGATCGAAGAAAAGAAGAGCAGCCAGATTTTCAGTAATCATCGCTCAAATGGCCTTCTAACAGTACAGATGAAAGCTACGTTGGAACTACCATAAGTCTAGGTGGCATGGGAGATATGACAGATACAAACAACCAGGAGTTGACGGATCGCTTCTTGGCGGTAGCTGAATTCCTCAACCGGCAGACGCACCTTCATCGTCTGGACGCATGGGAAGAACTGGGTATGACGATACCTCAGTTAAGAACTCTCGTCCTGCTTGAACGGATGGGGCCCATGCGTATGGGTAGCATCTCCACGCACCTGGGCAGGGCACTTTCTGCTACCACTACCGTTGTGGACCGCCTGGTAGAAAAGGGCTTCGTCGGCCGCTCTTCGGATCCCGACGACAGAAGGGTCGTTCTCTGCGATCTGACCGATCTGGGACGAAGCACCATTGACCGCTTCTGGCGCATCGGCACTGACAACCTTGAAAGGATCATGGAAGTGCTTGGTCCTGAGGATATGGAAACGGTTGTCAGAGGTCTCGAGCTCATCCAGCATGCCGATCAGGATATACGGCAAAGGAACTCCGGAGACGAGGCTGCAGAAGCCTAGGGCTACTGCAACCCAAAACGCGCACCACAACGGAACGGCGATCCACCGGTTTCCTTTCTTGGGCGCATACCCTGGTTCCGGCGGGTTATTCCTTCAGGCAGGACGGCTAACGGAATAGCGCCGCCGGACGCTCTACAAGCTGCTGAAGTCTTCGGAAGAAGCTGGCGGCAACAGCGCCGTCGATCACTTGATGGTCGCCCGTCAGGCTTAGCGTCATCATCTCTCTGATCACGATCTCCCCGCCTCTTACGACGGGCTTCTGTGAGCTTCGCCCGACTCCGAGCAGCGCATTCTGCGGGGGATTGAGTATGGGAGTGAATCCGTCCACCACGCCCAGCACGCTTATCGTGAATGTGCCGCCGCTGATCTCCGTCGATGACAGCCGACCTTCGCGCGCCTTCACGGACAGATCCTGAATGCCGTCCGCAATCTGCGGGATGCTCATTTCCTGAACGCCCTTCAGCACCGGCACGATAAGCCCGTCTTCGAGCGCTACCGCAACGCCCATATTGACCTCGTCGAAGTACATCACACTGCCATCGACGAGAATCGAATTGAGCGCAGGCACACGCTTGAGCGACTCGGCGCAGGCTTTGATCAGCACGCTCGCCATATTGACGCTGCTGCCGCTCTCCCTCGCCGCTTCCCGCCTCATGCGCTGCGCCTCGGTAACATCAACCTCCAGGAAGTACGAGAGCTGCGCCGTTCCGGCTAGGCTGTCGTGCATATTCTGCGCGATAGCCCGCCTCATGCCACCAAGCGGCTCGATCCTAGTTGGCTCCGGCATGCCCGGCGGCGCCTTGGGCTGCTGCGCGTCATGGAACGCCTGCACATCCGCATTCACGACACGGCCGCGAGGGCCCGTGGGCGTAACCTGCGATATGTCCACCCCCAGGCTTGCCGCGAGTCGGCGGGCACCAGGAGTGGACGGCACCACATCCCCCGGCCCCGGTCGTGCCGCGCGCCTCTGCGGTGCCGCCGACGGTGCGGCTGATGGTGCGGCAGGTACCGCAGGCTGTTGCGGCTGCGGAGCCTCCTCCCCTTCAGCGAGCAGGTAGCCGATCACCTCGTCCACCCCTGCGGTCGCGCCCTCATCCACTGCCTGGTGAAGGAACCCGTCCGATGTCGCCTCAAGCTCGTAGTTCAGCTTTTCGGACTCGATCTCCGCAATGAGCTCGCCCTGCGATACCGGATCGCCTTGCCCCTTCGCCCACCTTGCCACGACTCCCTCGGTCATGAAGTCGCCCAGCCTGGGCATCACGATTTGGATTGCCATGGTTCTTAGGCTCTCGCTTTCGCAGTTTGATGCAGTTGCTAAAGTTCCTTCCCCCTTGATGGGGAAAGATTAGGATGGGGGTGATATATCCCCGTCCGTCCTTGCTAATCCTGCACCCTGAAACTGCACTTCTGCAAAATTCACTCTCAATGCTATTCCAGCGTCTCCAGCGCGGCCGCCACGACCTGCTCCTTCGTCGGCACGAACAGCGCCTCGAGCGGGCGGCTGTACGGCACCGAGGTATGCGGCGGCGTAACGCGCTTCGGCGGCGCATCCAGGTAGTCGAACGCCTCCTCCGCAACAAGCGCGGCGATGTCGCCCGCCATGCTGCAGCGCGGGTAATCCTCGTCCACGATGACGATGCGGCGCGTCTTGCGCACGGATTCCAGGATTGTCTCATCGTCCATCGGAGACAGTGAGAGCAGGTCGATGACTTCGGCAGAGTATCCCTGTGCCGCAAGATCATCGGCTGCCTGAAGGCAGGTCTGAGTCATGAGGCTTATGCCCAGCAGGGTTACATCAGTGCCCTCCCTGGCGACATCCGCCTTGCCGATAGGCACTTCGTAAGACTCTTCGGGCACATCCACATCGAAGCGGATGCCCATGAGCTGCCGGTTGTTGCAGATGATGACGGGATCGTCGTCCCGGATGGACGCAGTGTACAGCCCCTTCGCGTTGTACGGATTCGACGGCGCAACCACTTTCAGGCCCGGGTAGTGCGTGAACACCGAGTACACCGTCTCCGAGTGCTGCGCTGCCGAGTTCGTGCCCGCGCCGGTGCCTGTCATGATAGTCAGCGGCACCTTGACCTTGCCGCCGAACATGTAGTGGATCTTCGCGGCATTGTTCAGGATCTGGTCGCCGCAGACTCCGAGGAAGCCGACATACATCAGGTCAACCACCGGGCGCAGTCCCGTTGCGGCAGCCCCGACGCCCGCGCCTACGAAGCCGGACTCCGCGATTGGCGTGTCCCGGACTCGATTCCGGCCGAATTCGCCAACCAACCCCTTCGTCAGCCTCATCGGGCCGCCCCAGGCATCCTGGAACTGGTCCCGCTCGCCACCGCCCGCGATATCCTCGCCCATAATGATGACCGACTCGTCGAGCTCCATTTCCTGCCGCAGCGCCTCATTCACAGCCTGAATGTAGGACAGCCGCCGTATCTGTGTCTGTACCATTCTATTCTCCTTGTGAAAGTCTGTTATCGCGTCGGCCGTCCAGTAGCAACCCAGGTCGCACAGACCGAACGACTGACGAAACGGCAGACCTGCCTACCTGTAACTCACATAGACGTCCGTCGTCAGCTCGGACGGGTCTGGGAACGGGCTTTCGTCTGCGAATGCCGTGGCTGCCGCAACGGCCGCCAGCGCCTTCTCCTCTATGCCTTCTATATCGGCCTCATTCGCGTAGTCCCCATCCACGATGTGCGCCCGCAAGCTGTTGATGCAGTCGCGGGCTTCGTAATAGTCCTCTTCCTCCTGGCTGCGGTAGCCCAGCGGGTCGTCCGCGCCGAAGTGGCCCTGGTATCGGTATGTCTGCGCCTCGATGAGCGTGGGGCCGTCCCCCGCCCTCGCGCGCGCCACCGCTTCCTTGCCCACCTCGAACATGTCCAGCGCCGACTGGCCGTCCACCAGCACGCCCGGCATGTCGTAGCCCGCCGCGCGGTTGGCGATAGAGCCTCCGGCGACAGCGTACTCGAACGGGGTCGATTCGGCGTACCTGTTGTTCTCGCATACGAACAGTACGGGCAGCTTCCAGATGCTGGCGATGTTCATCGACTCGTGCAGGCTGCCTTGGCTGGATGCGCCGTCCCCGAAGAATACGACGCTGACCTGGTCGCTGCCTCGCACCTTGGCACTGAGCGCAACGCCGGTCGCCACCGGGATATTCGACCCAACGACTCCGTTCGCGCCGAGCATCCCCTTGTTGATGTCGGCGATGTGCATCGTGCCGCCCTTGCCCTTGTTCGTGCCCGTCGCCTTGCCCAGCAGTTCAGCCATCATCTCGTTGAGGTCAACGCCCTTGGCGATGCAGTGATGGTGGCTGCGATGGGTCCCGAGCACATAGTCATCGTCGCGCAGGTGCGCGCAGATACCCGTTGGTACGGCTTCCTGGCCGATGGACGAGTGCATGCCGCGCAGCTTGCCCGCATCGGCTTCCCGGCGGGACTGCTCCTCGAAACGGCGTATCGTAACCATCGTCTCGTACATCCACAGCAGCGATTCCCTGTTTAGGTCCGCGTAGGTCGTCATGGTTCGGCCTCCCTTCTGAACGTCAGGGGTTTTGAATTAGCATCTTGAGGCGAGGCTTACGTCCCCGCCCAATTTTGGCTGGATTATATCCAGATATGTCGCAGTGGTCTAGTGCGATGAAGAGGGGCAGGACAGCGGTGAATCGAAATGTATGCCCAGCCCTAAATGAGGTACGCGCCGTGCTATAATGTGCCGACTATTGCGGCAAGAAGAGACACGAGGTAACTCATGAAACTGGCGCTGAAGGCAGACCGACTCATCGACGGCACCGGCGCGAACCCATTGCAGAACGGCGCTATCGTCATCGAAAATCAGGAGATCGTGGAAGTAACTACACACGATGCCCTGCAGTTCGCCCCGGGCGAGGATGTCGAAGTGATAGAGGTCGAAGGCGGAAGCCTGATGCCCGGCTTCATCGAAATGCACTCGCACATCCATTGCAGCGCCGAAGAGGACGCCTTCAGGCACATAATGACCGAGTCCGACGAGGTCTTCATCATGCGCGCGGTAAATGCAGTGCGCGACGCGCTCTCTTCGGGCGTAACGACGATGCGAGACCTCGGTGCGCGCAACCAGGTGGCATTCCCCATCAAGCAGGCAATAGATGACGGCATCATCCCCGGACCGCGAATGATCATGGCTGGCACACCCATCACCACCACCGGCGGCCACTGCAACATGTTCGGCACTGAGGCGAACACCGCGGAAGAGGTCGTTCAGGCGGTGCGCCAGCAGTTCAAGCTGGGCGCCGGCTACATCAAGATAATGTCCACGGGCGGCGGATTCACCCCCGGAACCAACACCCGCGCGCCGCAGTATCCGGCCTCCACCCTGAAGGCAGCCGTCAAGGACGCCGAGCGGCTCGGACTGCGCGTCGCGGCACACTGCCATGCGACCGCGGGTGTGCGAAACTGCGTCGAGGCGGGCGTTCATAACCTCATACACTGCTCCTGGCTCGCCGAAGACGAGGCGCAGATGTACGACTACGAC
>CAZWDM010000070.1:0-14647 GCA_964632415.1 uncultured Dehalococcoidia bacterium
GGTGTCGATCTCTCCGGCGACGAGCTTATGGGGCAATTCGACGCAGTGGTGCTGACCGGCGGCTGCACGGTACCGCGTGACCTGCCGGTGCCCGGTCGAGAGCTGGACGGCGTTCATTTTGCGATGGACTTCCTGACTCAGCAGAACCGTCTCATCGCGGGAGAGAATATACCTGAATCGGAACGGATCAGCGCCGAGGGCAAGCGAGTGGTCATACTGGGCGGCGGCGACACGGGTTCGGACTGCCTGGGGACATCGCACCGCCAGGGCGCGGAGATCGTCTATCAGTACGAACTGCTTTCGGAACCGCCGCTGGAGCGCAGCGAAGGCAACCCATGGCCATTGTGGCCACTTATCCTGCGGACCTCGTCGTCCCAGGAAGAGGGCGGCGTCCGGGACTACGATGTGCTGACGACGCACTTTTCCGGCAGGAACGGCACGGTGGAGAAGTTGCACGCGGTGCGTGTGAACTGGGGAGCGCCGGACGCCTCTGGCAGACCCAGCATGGAGCAGATCGAAGGCAGCGAGTTCGAGATCGACACGGACCTCGTGCTGCTGGCAATGGGCTTCGTGCATCCGCAGAAGGAAGGGCTTCTGGAGCAGCTGGGAGTTGCTCTCGACGGGCGCGGCAATGTGCAGACTGACGAGAACAAGATGACGAGCGTGAATGGTGTCTTCGCGGCGGGCGACATGTCGCGTGGGCAGTCGCTGGTAGTCTGGGCGCTTGCGGAAGGGCGAGAGGCGGCGCGCGGAGTTGACCTTCACCTGATGGGCCACACTTCGCTGAGACCCGTGCTTGCAGGAGCGATGGCGCGAGCCTAGTCCTCGTCGTTCAGATTCTCGCCGCCGACAGATGCAACGTATGGCAGGTTGCGGTACTGCTGATTGAAGTCGAGACCATAGCCAACTACGAACTCGTCCGGAATCTCGAATCCCACGTACCTGATGGGGACCTCGACCTGGCGGCGTGACTTCTTGTCCAGCAGGGCGCACACTTCGAGGCTGGCAGGGTTTTCGGACCGCAGTGATTCCAGCAGGCACTCCAGCGTGATTCCGGTGTCCACGATGTCCTCCACCAGAATGACGTCGCGCCCCGTAATGCTGGCGTCCAGCGGCTTGATTATCTCGACCGTGCCTGTGCTCTCGTAACCCTCGTAGCTGGATGCTGCCATCATGTAGGCTTCCAGGGGCAGGTCTATCCGGCGCATGAGGTCTGCCATGAAGATGAGCGCGCCGTTGAGCACGCCGACAAGGACGGGACGCTTTCCTGCGTAGTCGCGGGATATCTCGATGCCGATCTCACGGACCTTCTCCTGAATGTCGTCCGCAGTGATTAGCGCCTTGCCTACGCTGTTATTGCACATTGCGCCGTGCCGTCCTCTGCTGCTGAACCTCGCGAATTTCGCAGCATTATACCATCAGGCGCGGCTGATATAATGCTGCGTGTATCGCCATTGCAGGCGAAATCTCCGAAGCGGTGGACTTGTTATGAATGTTGGCGTGTGCAAGGTCAGGCTGCAGATTCCTGAAAACCAGAGCCTGAAGGGGAAGCGCAGGGTCATCGCCTCCATGAGCCAGCGAATTCGGAACAGATTCGGCGTGGCGGTGGCGGAGGTCGAGGATAACGATTCGTGGCAGATGGCGACGCTTGGCATCGCGTGCGTCAGCGGCAGCGTCAGGCATGCCGACGAGGTGTTGGACAATGTGATCGCGTACATCGAGCGCAGCAGGGAGGACGTGGTGGTGGTCGAAGTGGAGCAGGAGATGATTTCGGGGTACTAGTTATCAGTTATCAGTAGTGAGTTGCGAGTGGGGGCTGTGCAGCCGTATGGATGTGAGGGCGTTTCTGGACGCGGTGCGAAAGATGCCGTGGTACATGGAGCAGATCGCTTACAGCGAGGATGTGCCAGCGCGTGATGCGCGGTATGGCGAACTGGATCGGCCTCTTGATCGCAGGCTGGAGCAGGGACTGAGGGACTCGGGAATCGACGCGCTGTACACCCACCAGGCGGATGCTGTCAGCGCGCTGCGAGCGGGCAGGAATGTCATTGTGTCCACGGGGACGGCGAGCGGCAAGAGCCTGTGCTACAACCTGCCTGTGCTGGAAACGCTGCTCGAGGACCGCACAGCAAGTGCGATGTACATCTTCCCGACGAAGGCCCTGGCACAGGACCAACGGAAGGCGCTCGAACGGTTGGTGCCCAGGGCGTCGCGCCTGCGGTACGACATCTTCGACGGCGATACGCCGACCTCCGAGCGCGGCAGCATACGGCGCAGCGCCCGGCTTCTCATCACGAACCCGGACATGCTGCATGTGGGCATACTGCCGCATCACCGGCTGTGGTATCAGCGGCTTCGGAGTCTGAAGTATGTCGTTATCGACGAGGCGCATGTTTACCGGGGGGTGTTCGGGTCGCATGTGGCGAACATCATACGGCGGCTGCGGCGCATCTGCGAGCGGCTTGGGAGCAGTCCGCAGTTCATACTCTGCTCGGCGACTATCGCAAATCCCGGAGAGCACGCCGAGCGGCTGACGGGGCTGCCATTCGAGGTCGTTGACGACGACGGCTCGCCATACGGCGGCAAGGACTTCCTGTTCTGGAATCCGCCGATGCTGGACTTGGCGACGGGAAGCAGACGGAGCACCAACACCGAGTCTGCGCAGCTCTTCGCGGAGCTTCTGCGGCGATATGTGCGGACGATGAACTTCGTGAGGAGCAGACGCGCCGCCGAACTACTGTATGTGTATGTGCGCGACAACCTGAAGTTGTCGCACCCGGATGTCGCAAGGCGCGTGATGCCGTACCGGGCGAGCTACCTGCCGGAGGACAGGCGGGCGATAGAGCGCGACCTGGCGCAGGGACGGCTTCTTGGCGTGACGACGACGAATGCGATGGAGCTTGGCATAGACATAGGAGACCTCGACGCCACGCTGCTGACTGGATACCCGGGAACGATAGCCAGCGCGTGGCAGCAGGCGGGCAGGAGCGGGCGCAGCGGCCACCGCTCGCTGTCTGTGCTGGTGGCGCATGATAACCCGCTCGACCAGTACCTGATGCGCCACCCGGATGCCTTCTTCGGCAAGGCTCATGAGAGCGCGCGAGTGTCGCCGGGCAACCCGTACATCCTGAAGCCGCACATGCTGTGCGCCGCCTACGAGGCGCCGCTGGTGATGGACGATACCGAGTATTTCGGGCCGGAACTGCTTTGGTATGCGGATGAGCTGGTGGAGGACGGTCTGCTGCATGTGCGAAGTGCGCGCTGGTACCTGAGCGCGGATATGGAGTACCCGGCGGGCGAGGTGAATATCCGGTCGGCGTCTTCGCGGACGTACTCGCTGGTGGAGAAGGACAGCGGTGTGATCCTGGAGACGGTCGAAGAGATGTCGGCGTTCCTGCAGTTGCACCCGGGCGGCATATACCTGCACCAGGGGGAGCAGTATCTCATCACGGGCCTGGACATGGAGGCGGGAATGGCGTATGCCGTGCAAACGGATGTGCCGTACTACACGCAGGCGCGCGATTACACGGATACGCGGGTTCTGAACCAGTTCAGGGAGAAGCCGGCGGGCAGGACGCAGGTCTATCTCGGCGAGGTGAGTGTAACGACGAGTGTTGTCGGCTTCAGGAGGGTGGCGCACATATCAGAGGAGCCGCTGGGGGAGGAGTATGTCGATCTGCCGCCGCAGAGCTACGACACCATATCGCTGTGGTTCGACGTGCCGCCTGACACGCTGGAGCACATTCGGCGCAACCGGCTCGACCTGATGGGCGGACTGCACGCGGTGGAGCACGCAGCCATCGGGGTGCTGCCTTTGTTTGCGATGTGCGACCGCAACGACATCGGCGGAATTTCCACGCCGCTGCACCCTGATACGGGCAGGCCGCAGGTGTTCATACACGACGGGATACCGGGCGGCGTGGGCATTGCGGAGCATGGCTACGACATAATCGAGGAGCTTTGGGGCGCGACTCTGCAGGTCATCAGCGAGTGCCCGTGCGAGAGCGGATGCCCCGGCTGCATACAGTCGCCAAAGTGCGGCAACAACAACGAGCCGCTGAACAAGGGAGTGGCGGAGCTGATTCTGCGGGCGATTCTGGGCGAAGTCCAACATGGATAGGCAGGATGAAGGGGATAATCACCCCAATCCCAGCCTTCCTCCATCAAGGGGGAGGGGGTACTTTCAGGGTTTGTGGCAGGATGGGGATTTCGTCAAGTTCTGGATAAGCCGAACCGTGTCGAATTTCGGCTTCCTGATCGGCGCCCTGCAGTTCGTAGCCGTTCTGGCTCTCAACGCGACGCCGTTCCAGATGGGCGTTCTCGGAGCGCTCAGGGTTGCTCCCAGCATAGTCATCGGCCTCTTCCTGGGGGTGATTGCTGACCGCATCCGGCGGCGCCCCATAATGATTGCCTCCGAACTGGGCCGATTCGCGCTGCTGGCGTCCGTGCCGGTGGCGTATCTCCTGGGCAATCTCACCATGGGGCAGCTGTACGCCGTTGCGTTCTTCCATGGCGTGCTTACCACTTTCTTCGATGTTGCCAACCGGTCGTACCTTCCCACACTGGTCGGGCGCGAGAAGCTGGTCGATGCGAACAGCAAGCTCACGGCAAGCGAGTCATTCGCCGAGGTTACTGCGTTCAGCATAGGCGGGTGGATTGCGCAGCTCGCCAGTTCCATCGCAGTCGCGGCGATAGGAGGGCTGACATTCCTTCTGTCCGCCGTGTCACTGATTTTCATACGGAGAGATGAGCCGACCGACGGACCATCCGAAGTCGAGGGCAGCGTCGCCCGCGAAATGTGGGATGGGCTTGGTCTGGTGTGGCGCGACCGGCTTCTGCGCGGGCTTGCCGTTGCCACAGCCGCCGAGAACTGGACGGCGGGTATGCTTGGCGCGGTGGTGCTGGTCTTCGGCGTGCGCGAACTTGGAATCGGGCCGGGTGTGCTGGGCACGATATTCGCGATTGGTGGGATCAGCTCGATTGTCGGCGCCACCTATGCTGGCAGGGCGGCTCGAAGACTGGGTTACGGCAGGGCGCTGGCAGGCGGGTACACGGTCTATATGCTGACGATACTGTTCATTCCGGTGGCGCGTGAGCCTCTGCTGTTCGCCGGGTTGATGCTGACGCTGGCGCAGCTTGGGGACGGGTTCTTCACGATGTTCATGGTGCAGGAGAGCAGCCTCCGGCAGTCGATCACACCCGACCGCTCGCTTGGCCGCATGAACGCGACAATCGGATCGCTGGGGCTTGCCGCGCTGCTCGCGGGATCGCTGGTCGGCGGTCTTGTCGCGGACGTAATTGGGCTGCGGATGACGATTGTGGCTGCGGCGTGCGTTGGGCTGCTGGGTGCGCTGTGGTTGTGGCTGTCGCCGCTGCGGTCAGTGAGGGGGTTGGACTGACAATTCTATAGGGATGCGATATGATTGCTGGTGGCTCGGAACTGGGAGTTGAACGATGTTTCACGGCCCTGGCCAGGGCGACATTCCAGCCGACGCTGCCGAACTCAGGTCTCGGTACCAGGGAAGGATCGGCGGCAGCGATAGAAGGGGACCCCGCCTAAAGCTGGGTTGTGTGGATGGCTTGCCGTCATCGTCATTGCGGTTGCAATACTGTTGAGGCTGCTCGGCGCGCTGATGATGGGTTGGTATGCCTAGAATGGCTGGAGAATTTGTACGGGCCGCAGAGCCAGTTTCCGCAGTCACCGGAGGAATTTAGAGGGAGAGTATCGAGGCGCACACCTCCTGGAGGGTGCATCTGGATGCTGGTCTATTTTATTGTCGGAGTATTCTTGAATTGGACACTGATCTGGCTGTGGGGCTTAGTGTTTTAGTTGGCGCTTTCTGATAGAGACGCGAGGGTAATATGGCAAGACGGCGATTCGGACACGCGGTAACTAGGCCGGGACGCAAGCACGGGGACGAACCCGTGGAAATCCCGGTGGCGAGAGACCTTGAGAAGTCACCGGACTCGCTTCGGAGGGAGCAGGAGATAACCTTCTACTCCCGGGAGTACCCGCTGGAGAGCTTTGCGCTGGAGCAGAGCGCGTCGGTGGAATGGGCCGATGTGTTGCGGCGCAAGGTCTCGCCGGAGACGGCTGACCTGTACGCTGAATTTCAAGACGACATGATGCCTGAGATCGAGTGGATTCGCGCGAGCGGCGATCTCGAGCCCACCGCAGAGCCGAGCGGCGAAGATGTTACCGAGTCCATCAGGAACAAGGCGCGGGAACTGGGATACAGCGAGGTGGGGTTCGCGCGCTTCGACCGCCGCTACATCTACAAGGCGAGGCAATCCGATGTGCGGCGCGGGCTGCCGAATGCGATATGCCTGGCTCTTGAGCAGGGGCACTCTGCAACGCAATCATTGCCCAGCATCGAGGCGGAGGAGGCCCAGGGGGAGACTTACAGGCGGCAGGCTAACCTGGTCAAGGAGCTCTTGGCGCACATCAATGCGCTTGGATACCGCGGGCAGGTGTCGGGACCGACATGGCAGTTCGGGCCGATGATTCCGATGTTCGTGGACGCAGGTCTCGGGCAGCTCGGCGTGAACGGGCAGCTGCTGTCGCCGCACTTTGGGTCGCGGGCAAGGCTGCAGATCGTTATCACCGATGCAAGGGTTACATACGACCGGCCGGTTGACTACGGCATTCCTAAGTTCTGCGAGATATGCCAGGTGTGTTTCATGCGCTGTCCGGGGCGGGCGATACAGGGGCAACGGCTGTGGTACAGGGGCGTGGAGAAGGCGAAACTCATCGCGAAGCGTTGCCGGCCTGTGATGACCAGATATTCGGGGTGCGGCGTGTGCATGAAGACCTGCCCGATACAGAAGTACGGCATGAAGCCCGTGATGGAGCATTACATCGAGACGGGGGACGTGCTGGGCAAGGGCACCGACAACCTCGAAGGGTACGAGCTGCCGGACAAGGGATACTTCGCGGCGGGCCAGCTGCCTCGCTTCGACACGGAGTTCTTCAATATGCCGACGGGCCGCGCAGAGGACCACCTGATGGATGAGTTGCAGGATACGCTGCAGACTGCGTCGAGTACGGACGAAGAAGATGCGGCGTGGCAGAAGTACCGCTCGCGGCTGAAGGATGTAATGAGCAGGCAGGCAGGCGTCGTCGATATGGGGATGGACCTGGGGGTTTGGGAGCGGTAGATACTGTTATGTTCGTCGTAGGAGGTAAAGGGAGTAGAGCAGCCCCAGCGCCGGTATGGCGCCAATCATCAAGGGCAGTACGAAGTCCCCTCTGGTGATTCCGGTCAGGATGGCAACGGCGATGAACACGTCGGCGGCGACATTCAGCGCGAGCAATGCCGACAGAGGCGCAAGTATGCCCCGCGACAACTGGGGTCTGGCGGCAAGGATGATGAGGGCGGCTGCTCCTAGCGGGTGGAGCAATGTCAGGATCAGACGCTCCCACCATTGACCGCCGTCCGCGAAATTCCCAACCAGCATCAGAAAGATGGCGACAACCGTCTGGATTGCCGCGAGCATTGTGGCCACTATGCGTAGTAAATTCATACGCTCTATTGTATCAAGCATTTATCGGAAGATCTGAAATTCTGAACAGGAGATTAGCGTGGTATCACAGTTTCTGAGCAACGAAGAGATAGTGCAGCGAGCGAGGAAGAACCTGCCTCAGGGGGCGTGGGACTACCTTGCGGGCGCGTCCGAGTCGGAGACGACAATGAGGCGCAACCGGCTGGCGTTCGACAAGCTGGCGTTCCGGCCCCGCGTACTTAGGGATGTGTCGAAGGTTGATACCTCGACCACCTTCCTGGGTAAGAATCTGCGGATTCCCGCGGTCCTGGCGCCGATCGGATCGCTGCAGGTGTTTCATCCCGAAGCCGGGGCTGCTTCGACGAGGGCTGCGGCTGAGTTCGGAATTATGCATGTTCTCAGTTCGGTCACGGAACCGGCGCTGGAGGAGACCGCGGCGGCGGTTGACCATCCGAAGGTGTTCCAGCTTTACCTGCACGGTGACTGGGGCTGGACTGTGGAGATGCTGGAGCGCATAAAGTCCGCCGGGTACATCGGGCTGTGCATCACTGTGGACACGGCGCATTACAGCCGGCGGGAGCGGCCGATGCTAACGCGCTGGACGCCGCCGACTCAGCGAGTAAGGCCGGACCCGTCGCATGCGGCATCAGTTACATGGGACACGGTGGACAAGATAAAGGACTTTATTGGGTTACCCTTCATGCTCAAGGGTATAGCGACTGCGGAAGACGCACGGATTGCCGTTGACCACGGTGTGGATGTCGTCTGGGTGTCGAATCATGGCGGGCGGCAGCTGGACCATGACCGGGGCACGATGACGATGCTTCCGGAGATCGTGGAGGCGGTTGACGGCAAGGCTGAGATTGTGCTGGACGGCGGTGTGCAGCGCGGGGCGGACATCCTGAAGGCAGTCTCCCTGGGCGCAACGACCGTCGCCCTCGGCAAGATGCAGGCCTGGGGTCTTGCGGCGGACGGGCAGGCGGGCGTCGTTCGGATGCTGGAGATACTGGAGGACGAAATCATCGTCGCGATGTCGCTGATGGGCGTGACTTCGATCGACCAGCTTGGGCCCGAGTTCGTGTGCGAGGCGGATGCAGTTACCACCCCGCATGAGATGAGCGCGTGGACGAACATGCCGGGCAACAGGATTGTCTAGGTGCGCGGGGAGCCTTCGCACAGACGGTTAAGCGGAATTCCCAGCGCGGCGCTACACATACGCCCGGAGAGGAAATGAAAAATCGACGCCCGGGAATGAGGGGCAGTTAGTTTACACTTTGTTAACATTGGCCCGTCCTGCTGATGTTGACAGGGTTGGAGCGACATGATAAGGTTTTGTTGTATATATCCATGTGTTTATATGGAGCTTGGCAAATGTAGCTCTAATGGCACTAAATCTCAATAGGAGGATCTGTTATGGCTGGCGAAGGTCTGGTAGATATCGAGATCATCTATTGCGTACCCTGACAGTACCACAGTGTTGCGGCCTGGATGGTCAACGAGTTTGTGGATGCTGGCGGAAACGCAGTTTCTGTAGAAGTTAGGCCCGGTGTATCGGGTGTATTGCAGGTCTATGTCGATGGCGACAAGATCTACGACAAGGCTGAAGAGGGCAACGAAACGCCTCATCTCAACCGTGTCAAGGAATTGAAGGCAATTGTCAAGGACCGAGTGGAAACTGCGAGGTCGGCTGCAGCAGCTGACTAAGCTCGTACGCTTGCCATAGAGAGTAGCCCCGGACTGGTAACGGTTCGGGGCTTTTTTGTTGTACAATGCAGCCGATTGGCGTCTGTGCAGGAAGTGCGGACGCGCCGCTTGGACAATGTCGGCAGGATTATGGAAGCGCGGGAAGTTTGGAACCAGTTTGACCGGGTGGTCGGCGGGCCGGACGAGGAGATCGACCTGGCGCGGGCGGCCCTCCTTATTGCCGCCACCGAATACGACGGGCTCAACATAGAGCGTGAACTGTTCCATCTCGACGGTATCGCGGAGGGCATTGCGCCCCACATGGAAGACGACACTCCGCTCTACCAGTTGAACACGCTTAGCGAGTACCTGTTCGACGAGCTGAAGTTTGCCGGCAACCACACGAATTACCACGACCCCCGCAACAGCTTCCTCAACGATGTGATGGAGCGGCGAAAAGGGATACCGATTTCTCTTTCGCTTCTTTACATGGAGGTTGGCAAGCGCGCTGGCGTGCCGATATTGGGCATAGGCATGCCGGGGCACTTCATCGTGCGCCACAGGGACGAGCCGGAAGTGTTCGTGGACCCATTTCACGGCGGGATATTGCTGTCGGTGGCGGAATGCAAGGAACGTCTCAAGCAGGTTACGCAGGGTGCGCTCGAATGGGACAGCGATTTCCTCAAGCCGGTAAGCGGCAGAGCGTTCATCGCAAGAATGCTGCGGAACCTGAAGCTCGTTTACCTGCAGCGACGCAACTACGAGCGTGTGCTGGCCACTATCGACCGGGTGATTGCGTTGCTTCCCCAGGATGCCGTGGAATTTCGCGACCGTGGAGTGGTGAACTACAGGCTGGGTAACTTCGAGGAAGCGCTCGAAGATCTTCATGTGTATGTGACTTCCGGCGCGGCCGTGCCGGATGAAGTTACCGTTCAAAGGCTCATCGACCAGATACGAGACAGGCTAGATGAGTAGCGGATTCGTCAGATTATTCAGGAAAGTGCAGGATGATTTCAGATTACAGATGCAGTGTGCGAAAGCCCGATGACTTCGATGAGTTCTGGGGGAATGTGCTGGACGAGGCGAGTGGGATTCCGCTAAATGCGGAGACGGTGCCGCTTCCCTTGCGAAGCTCCGATGAGCTGGAGACCTTCGAGGTAACTTACGATAGCCTTGACGGCGTGCGCGTTGCCGCATGGTACTGCTTGCCGCGAGAGCGGGAAGGTCCGCTGCCTGCCGTGGTGTTCATGCCCGGTTACCAGAGCGATCCGGCGATATCGAAGGACTGGGCGCGCAGGGGATACGCGGCGGTAACCGCTGCACCAAGGGGCAAGCTGCGTAGCAACGGGCAGTTCAATCCGGGATACCCGAATCTGCTGACACACAACATCACCGACCGCAATACCTACTCGTACAGGGGATTCTATGTTGACGCATGGCGCACGATAGACTATTTGCTGACGCGGGATGAGGTCGATTCAGAGCGCATCGGAGTGGCGGGCAGCAGCCAGGGTGGAGGACTGACGATAACTACGGCGGCGATGAGGCCGGAGGTCAAGGTCGCTTCGGCGGGCGCGCCGTACCTCTGCGGGTACATGGATGCGATTGCGCTGACTAGCTCGTATCCGTACCAGGAGATCAACGACTACCTGCGTATGTATCCGGAGAGCCGAGAGGATGTGGAGCGGACGCTGGCGTATTTCGACGGCATCAGCTTCGCAGACAAGATCAAGTGCCCGATTATCATGAACATAGGATTGCAGGACAATGTGTGTCCTCCGGAGACCGGATACGCGCTGCAGAATGCGATCGGCAGCAGCGACAAGCAGCTGTACGCTTACGACGGGCATGGGCATGAGGCGGGCCGGTACAGGCATACGGCAATCGTTACCGAGTTTTTTGCGAAGCACCTGCAAGCGTAAATGTGAATCACAGAATTGACAGGATGGATTGGTCGGTTATGAATTTTGAGCAATACTGGTCGGACACGCTGGAGGAACTGGCAGGGTATCCGGCAAAGCCCGAGGTGGGACTGCTACCGATGCGCTGCACTGAGTTCGCCACAATGTACAGCGTGCGGCTGACGAGCATAGGACCGTACAGGCTATTTGGTTATCTGAGTATTCCGCAGGGGGAGGGGCCGTTTCCTGCAATCTACTACGCGCCGAAGTACCAGAGCGTGCTGGAACCGATACCGCAGGGCTCCGCGAACTTCCTTCGCAGCCGGTTCGTCGTACTAGCGTTGGCGGGTCGTGGGCAGCGCCTGTCCGACAGCCCGTACTCCGCCGGCTTTCCGGGTCATATGACCGAGGGCATCGACGATGCGTGGAGCTACATTTTCAGGGGAACCGCGGCTGACAGCGTGCGCGGTCTGGAGTATCTGTTGACCCGACCGGAGGTGGACGCCGAGCGCGTCGTGGCAATAGGAAACGATATGGCGCTTATTTCCGCAGCGTTGGGTGACGGCGCGACGCATGTGATCTCTCAGCCGGGACTGTTTGTGGACACGCTCGACAAGGCGGCGGGAACGGGCGACTATCCGCTCGAAGAGATCAACGACTACCTGACCCTATATCCTGAGCGCAGGGACGCGGTGTCAGACACGGTGTCGTACTTTGAGCTTGCCAAGTTTGCGCCGCGTGTCAGGGCGCGGACATTGCTGATGGCGGGTGCGACAGGCGGTTCACTGGACGCGAGTGGCCTGTCGGCGGTGTCCGAGGGGATTGAGGGCGAAGTAACCGTGTACGAGTCGCAGAGTTCCAGCTACCGGGACGGGATGTACCAGGAAGAGTGGCTGGCGCGGGAGTTCGGCTACGCGGAGGCGATACTGCCGGAACACTGGCGCTAGGCGCCGCCCGTCGAACAGGAATAACCCGATGTTGCCGGGAGGACTGCGTGAGCGGCAAGGTGTATGCCGGACAACGCTCAGGACTGGGCGCCGCGTCCGATGTAACTGTTACGGTTGAGGAAGACGGAGTGGTGCATCAGCTGCCGTCCCGACTCGACCTGCGGGAGCACTCGGTCAATCTGGAGTGGGGCTACGGCATGGGTGGTCCCGCTCAGCTTGCGCTTGCGATTCTGGCGGATGTGACGGGCAACGACTCGTACGCCGAGAGGCACCACCACTGGTTCAAGCAGGCTGTTGTAATGCGGCTGCCGTGGGACGGCTGGGAATTGCCGGAAAGCCAGGTGTGGGAGTGGATCGCGGAGCATCATCCGGTGGAGAGACAGTCAGGACAGACAGGTGCGTGAATATGAAGCGCGTGGGTTTTCTGCTCAAGGTGAAGCAGGACAGAATCGAAGAGTACAAGGCGCATCACAAGGCAGTGTGGCCGGAGATGCTGGACGCGCTCAGCCGTAACGGGTGGCATAACTACTCGCTGTTCATGCGGGAGGATGGGCTGATGTTCGGCTACTTCGAGGCTGAGGAGAACTTCGCCGCTGCGCTCGAAGGTATGTCCAAGGAGGATGTGAACACGCGCTGGCAGGACATGATGTCGCCCTTTTTTGAGATACCTGAAGGGGCGCATCCCGACTCGATGATGGTGGAGCTGGAGGAAGTGTTTCATTTGGATTAGGCGAGGAAGCTAACTGAGTTTACGGGGTGGAGAGGATTTATCACCCCCATCCTAACCTTCCCCCATCGAGGGGGAAGGGATCAAATGGCTGATGAACGGGGATTACAATGAGGCTGAAAGGCAAGGCGACGATTGTTACGGGAGGAGCGTCGGGGATTGGGCGTGCGATATGCGAGGTGTTTGCGGAGGAGGGGGCGCGGCTGACTATCGCCGATATCGATGTCGAGGGCGGCGAGCAGACGCTGGCGAGTGTCAGGGCGGCAGGCGGCGAGGCGCAGTTCGTGGCGACGGATGTGTCGAAGGAATCGGATGTGGAGGCGATGGTTCGGGCGGCGGTCGATGCCTTTGGCACGGTGAACGTGCTGGTGAACGACGCGGCGGCGTTCGTGTTCGGCGAGGTGCAGGACATCAGCGACGCGGACTGGGCGCGTGTGTTCGGCGTGAATGTGATCGGGCAGGCATACTGCGTGAAGCATGTATTGCCGCACATGCAGGCTGCAGGCGGCGGAGCCATCGTGAATCTTGCGTCGGTGAGCGGCTTCATCGCGCAGCCGGGCTTCATTCCGTATAACGCATCGAAGGGCGCGGTAATGCAGCTGACGCGCTGCCTGGCGATGGACCTCGCGCCGCACAACATCCGCGTGAATTGCGTGTGCCCGGGGTCGGTGCTGACGCCTGCTACGGAAAGGCACCGGCAATTCGTGGGCGCGGACCCGGAGGAGTTTCTAGCCGAGGCGGGAGCGTCCAATTTCATGAAGCGCGTGGCCGATCCGCGAGAGATTGCCTATGGCGCATTGTTCCTGGCGTCTGACGAGGCGTCGTTCGTCACTGGGACGCCGCTTGTGATGGACGGCGGCCTTACGGCGCAGTAGAAGTTCGTCATTAAGTCAGCTTATCAGTCGGTCAGTCTGGGCTAACGGGTTGGAAGAGCCGTAGGGGATAGAAATGCCTGAAACTGATATGGGCACTTTCATTCGCGGGATGCCGAAGGCGGAGTTGCATGTGCATGTGGAGGGGACGCTGGAGCCTGACATGCGGATGCGGCTGGCGGAGCGAAATGGAGTCAAGCTTCCCTACGGCAGCGCGGAGGAACTAGCGGCCTCTTACGAATATCAGGATTTGTCATCCTTTCTGGCGCTGTACTTCAGCGGCATGACGGTGCTGCTTACCGAGCAGGACTTCTACGATCTCACATACGCGTACCTGCAGCGGTTGCATGAGCAGAATGTGGTCTATACGGAGATGCACTTCGATCCGCAGGCGCATACGAGCAGGGGGATCGCGTTCGACGCGGTAGTCACGGGGATTCGGCGGGCGCAGGAAGCGGCGCAGGGCGAACTTGGCATCCGGTCGCAGCTGATACTGGGCATCCTGCGGGATATGAGCGTTGGGTCGGCTATGGAGGCGTTGGAACAGTCGCTGCCTTACAGGGACTGGATCGTTGGTGTCGGGCTGGACTCTGACGAGAAGGACAACCCGCCGGTGAAGTTCCGGGAGGTGTTCGAGCGTGCGCGTGCGGAGGGATACATGCTGACGATGCACTGCGACCACCTGCAGGAGAATTCGGTTCAGCACATCCGACAGTGCCTGGATGATATCGGCGTGGACAGGATTGACCACGGCTACCATGTTCTGGACGACGAAGGGCTGATCGAGGATGTGAGGCGGCGGCAGGTGTGTCTTACTTTCTGCACGACCTCGAATCCGGGCAGTCCTGTGGCGCGGCGGGCAGCGGAACTGAAGAGGGCGCTGGAACTGGGGCTGAATGTCACGGTGAATACGGACGATCCGTCATATATGCGGAGCTACTACTTGAGCGAGGTGCTGCTGAACACGCAGCAAGCGGTGGGACTGACTCGGGATCAGGTGGCGCAGCTTGCGCG
>CAZWDM010000071.1:0-14451 GCA_964632415.1 uncultured Dehalococcoidia bacterium
GGGGATTGGGGGACTTTGGGGATGCGGCTGCGGGATGTGGAACAAAGTTGTCGGTAGATTCGTTAAGGGTATGAGAGAGTGCCTATTAGGGCACCGGGAACTGGCAAGTGTGATAGTGTTGAATTTGCAATAGGTGGAGGGTTGAATGATGAAGACAAGCAAAATGGTCCTGCTGCTAGGACTTCTGGCGATAGCGATGGCGCTGGTCGCGTGTGGGGGCGCTGCAGATAGTGGGGATAGCGAATTCTTCGCTGCCGCGCCACAGATGGAGCATGCGATGGCTGCACCGGCGGCAACGATGGCACCGCAGCAGGCTTCCGCGCTTCAGGCACCTGCAGCCGCTGCCCCAGCGCCGAGGATGGCGTCTGAGGAGCGGGAGACGGTGGTGTTGAAGGGGGATGCGGCCGAAGAGATGTCGGAAGAGGGCTCTTTGGATGTGGAGTTCAGCGAGGAGCGTGCGGCGCTGGTGGCGCAGAACCGCATCATCGTGAGGACGGTGCAACTCGAGCTTGAGGTGGACGACGTTGCCGAATCCATCGAGGAGATTGCCCAGGGCGCGCAGACGGATGGCGGCTGGGTGGTCAGCACTGATCGCAGTTCGAAGCACATCGGGTTTATCGCGGTGCGCGTACCGGCGGGGAAACTCGACGACACACTGGGCTGGATGCGGGCGGTAGGCGTTGATGTGCTGTCGGAGGCTTCGACCAGCACGGATGTTACTGACGAATACTATGACCTGCGCTCTCGCGTGGAGAGCATGCAGGCGACGGAAGAAGCACTTATCAGACTACTGGACCGTGCGGATAAGGTCGAGGATGCGCTGGCGGTGCAGCGTGAACTTGCGCGGCTGCAGGTGGAGATCGAGGCGCACCTGGGGCGGATAAAGCTGCTGGAGGAGACGGCGGCGTTTTCACTGGTGAATGTGACGCTGCACCTCGCACCTCAGGACATGAGGGTCGATGCGGGCGAGGACCAGACCTTCAGCATTGGCGAGGTAGCGCGGTTCAGGGCGACGTTCTACCCGCCTGAAGGAATAGAGGACTTCGACTTCACATGGGACTTCGGGGACGGCTCGCCTGTGCAAGGGGACAGCAGCAGTGCGCCCAGGGCTGACGGAGGGCGCATCACGGCAACAATCCATCACCAATACAGCAGTGATCTTGAGTCGCCGTTCATAGTCGAGATCAAGATGACGGGACGGGGCGAAGCGGGAATCGTCGAGGGGTCGGATACATTCATTGCAACGGTAACAGAGCTGCCTGCGATAACGGTGTTTGCGGGCGATTATCTCGTTGTTGAAGAGGGTGAAGAGGTCGAGTTCTCAGGCTCGTTCACGCGACCGGAAGGGCTTACGAACTACCAGTATTCCTGGGAGTTCAGCGATGGGAGCGAGGCTGTTACAGGCACACCGGCACCGGGAGCCACTACGGTCACTGCGCTTCACGCATACGAGAATTTCCGGCCCGACCCGTTTTTTGTGACGCTCACGATCTCCGCAGACAGCGAGGCGGGAAGCATCGAGGGCACTGCGACCATCGAGGTGTTCGTAAATGAGGCGGAGGGTTTCTTCATTGCCGGCTGGAGCGCGGGGGATATTCTGAAGGATGCGATTCGGGCGCTTTCCGGATTCGCGCAGGCGGTGGGGACCATTGCCATCTGGGTGGTGATATTCGTGCCGGTGTGGCTCGTGATAGGCGTGGTGATTTACGTCATCGTGCGGTTCAGGCGGCGGCTCAGGCTGAACGTGAGGCGGCGACGGCGGTCGGAGTCCGGCGTTGGTGAGAGCTATCTTGCCTCGGCGCAGGGTGAAGATGAGGAGGAGCGGAGCTAGCATGACGGCGGTGAGGCATTATACGGCGACCGGGTTCGTGGTGCATGAGGGTGCGACTCTGCTGCACTGGCACGCGAAGGTGAAGATGTGGCTGCCGCCGGGCGGTCACATCGAGGCGAACGAGGACCCGGTGCAGGCGGTGCTGCGGGAGGTGGAGGAGGAGACGGGGGTGAAGGCGGAGGTCGTGCCGACGGGTACGCGGGTGGACCTGGCGTACCCGGAGCAGGTGCATGCGCCGTTCACTATCGAGATCGAGGACATTGACGATCCGGTGCAGGGGTGGCACCAGCATATCGACATGATCTACTTCTGCAAGCCCGTGGGAGCGCCGGGTGCGATTAGCGAAGGCTGGCGATGGGTGAGCCGGGAGGAACTGGCGCGCGGGCTGGCGCTGGAGACGGGGAATGGAGTTGCGGTTGCGCCGCCGGAGGATGTGCGGGTGCTGGCGGGGTATGCGTTTGAGGTGGTGGGGAACGGAAGTTGACAGGGTGGGCAGGATTGGGTGACCTATCACCCCCACCCTAACCCTCCCCCATCAAGGGGGAGGGGATCTTTTGGTCAGGATTATTATGCGCTTGTGGCGAAGCCAGCGCCTTCGATGCCGGCGCGGACGCAGTCTTCGTCTTCCTGGGGGGTGCCGCCGCTGCCGCCTGCTGCGCCGACGAGCTCGCCGTCCTTGTAGATGGGGAGCGCGCCCTGGCTGGGGATGAAGCGACCGCCCTGGAGGGCCATGAAGCCGGGCATGATCGGCTCGTTCCAGCGGGCTGCCATGTCGGCGCTGGAGAGTCCCCAGGTGGCGGAGGCGACTGCCTTGCCCTGCGAGATGTAGGGGGTGCGCCAGGATGCGCCATCGACGCGGGCGAGCGCGATGAGGTCGCCCCTGCCGTCAACGATGGAGACGGTGAGCTTGACGTCGATCTCATCCATCTTTGCCTGCGCGCCTGCGATTACTCGCTGCGCGTCTTCGAGTGTGAGTGCTGCCATTTCTCTTTTTCCTCCTGAGTGATGATGGTTCTGACTGTGCTGAGACAGGAGATCTTCACTCCCATCCTTGCCTTCCCCAATCGAGGGGGAAGGGACTTTACGGGTCGGGTTAGCAGACGGGGCTGGCGAGGACTTCGGGTGCGATCTTGCGGCGGAGGAAGCGGCCAGTGGACGGAGTGCCGACGAGCCGGCGGTCTTCGACCATGACGTTGCCGCGCAGGATTGTGGTGACGGGCCAGCCTTCGATGTTCCAGCCCTCCCAGATGCTGTAGTCCTCGAGGTGGAGGTCATCGAGGGCGAGGGGGCCCTTGATGGTGGGGTCGATGATGGTGATGTCGGCGTCGCTGCCGGCGGCGATGATGCCCTTTTGCGGGTAGAGGCCCATGATCTTGGCGGCGTTGGTGGAGGTGATGTCCACGAAGCGCTGGAGGGACATGCCGCGCCTGACGACGCCCTCGGTGTACGCGATGCCGACGCGGGTCTCGATGCCGTTGTGGCCGCCGGTTACGTCGGCGACGGTCTTGAAGCGGGTCTTCTCCTCCCAGGTGGTGGAGACGAGGTCGGTGGCGATTGTGGAGAGCCTGCCGTCGAGGAGGCCCTGCCATAGGGTGTCGGCGTCGCCGGGGGACTTCAGCGAGGGGTAGGTGTGGTACTTCATGCCGAACTCTTCCCGGTAGTTCTCGGCGTTGAAGCAGGCGTAGTTGTGCAGGGTCTCGCCGTAGATGGGGAAGCCCTGGGAGCGCGATTCGGCGACGGCGCGAACGCCCTCACCTGCGCTGACGTGGACGAAATAGACGGGGCAGTGCTTCTGCTCCGCCAGGCGGATGGCGCGGCGGAAGGATACGTCCTCTGACAGGTTGGAGTGGATGTGGTGCATGTTCCACCAGTCCCAGAGGTCGCGCTCGGGTGCGTGGTCGTAGTTGTACATGACCATGTCGTCGTCTTCGGAGTGGATCATGAGGATGCCGCCGCTTGCCTCGATCTCGTCCATGATGACGGCGAGCCTGCCGAAGTCGGTCTTGTTGTCCTGCATCTGCGGGCTGGGCGGGCGGATGCTTGTGGTGAAGATCTTGAAGCTGGCGTAGCCGTCCTGAACGAGTTCGCCGATCTGGGCGATGACGTGGTCTTCGGCGCCACGCGTGAAGATCGGGTGGTACGCGTAGTCGGTGTATGCGTTTCCTCGCCATCGGTCGGCCGCCTCGCCGAGTGCGTGGTGGAGGTCGTTGCCGGGGACCTGAGTTGCGAAGTCGAGGACGGTCGTTGTGCCGCCCCAGATGGCTGCGAGGGAGACGGGTTCTGCGCCGGAGCGCTCAGGCTGGCGGGGACCGCCGATGTGGGCGTGGGGCTCGATGCCGCCGGGAATGACGATGTTGCCGGAGGCGTCGATGCTCTTGCCGGCTTCGAGGTCTATGCCGCCGGGGGCTGCGACTGCGACAATCTTCTCGCCGTGGATTGCGATGTCGAAATTGCCGACACCGCCGGGCGTTACTACCTGGCCGCCGTGAATGATGATGTCAACCATGCTCGTCCTCCTTGGCGCGTGAATAATGGTTCGGATGGACGCTAAACGATACTGTGGATTCCTGTCGCCGTGAATGGTACGAGCGGATATGCAGGGTGTCAAGAAAGGGTGTCACAGGGTACTGCCAATAGGTGTTGGTATCATATTCGATATTGTTCTTGATGCAGGGTTCACCCCCATCCCCTGTCCGCACAGGGGCAGGCTCTTCCCCCATCGAGGGCTGAGAGGGGTAGGTATTTGGCTTCGTGTTCGATTCGGCGCTCTTTCGCAGGGCGACCAGCCGGTCGCCCCTACAGAGGCCTTTGTCATTCCGTACCCAAGTTTCATCTTGTCATTTCGAACGCAGCGGGGAATCTGGCATTGTTGGCAGCGAGCGTGCCTGTCTTATGACAGGAATTCTGGATTCTTCACTCCGCCGCGCTGGGCTCAGAATGACAACGTTACGGGATTGCTACGTTCCAGGATGACCAGATGAGCGGGTTTCTTCGCTGTTTTCACCACTTGCCTGCCCCTAGCAGCCCATCGAAGGGGAAGGGACTAAATGCTTCACCCCAAACAAGTGCAAGCGATACCGATCACTGTATCATGTTCCTCGGGTGGGAATGGCGTTGCTCACACTGACTGAGTCGTCGGAGTCTTACAACTGCGAGCAATGAAAGGCAGCCATATGCTCAACTCGCGGGCAGAGAAATCTCATCTGATTCCGCTCAAGATATGCTTGACAGCATTTTGAGCGCTAACTTAATCTCAATTCAGAAAGATTGAACGGGGAAGATGGGATATTGGCGAAGGGGAATGTGCGGGAGCGGGTGAATGACACTTGAAACATACATAATGGAACTGGGGGACGAGTCAGTCCCCGTAAAGCGATCCGGCCTGCTGCAACTGTCGAGCCTGACTCGGGACGACGTCAGAGATTTTCGGCGGCTATGGCGCAGTGTTGGCGAGGAGCGCAAGCGCGAGGTACTCGCTGCGCTGGTGGAACTCAGCGAAGACAACCTTGAGTTGGATTTCAGCGCGGTATATCGCTCTTGCCTGTCGGACGAGTGCGAAATGGTAAGGGAGCAGGCGACGCGCGGCCTGATGGAGAGTGACGACCGGGCGGTAATACGGCCGCTCATCGGCTTGTTAAAGGACGATCCGGCGGCGAAAGTCAGGGAGGCCGCGGCCATAACTCTGTCGCAGTTTTCCGATCTGGCGCAGCAGGGCAAGTTGATGTCGCGTGACGAAGACCGTATCCGGGAGGCCCTGCTCGGGACGATAGGCAGAGGGAATGAAGACCGGAATGTCAGGAGGCGAGCCATCGAGGCTGTGGGCAGCTTCGACACGGCGGAGACTACCGAGATTGTGCAGGCAGCATACGAGAGCGAGGACTCGACAATGCGCCAGTCGGCGATTTACGCGATGGGGCGCAGTTCCAACGATAACTGGCTGCCCGTTGTCCTGCTGGAGATGAATGCTCACGATCCGGCGATTCGATATGAGGCCGCGAACGCCTGCGGTCTGCTGGGGGACGAGCCGGAGATTCCGCAACTTGCGGCGTTGATCAGCGATGAGGACATCGAGGTGCAGTGTGCTGCAGCAATTGCGCTGGGCAACATTGGGGGACCAATGGCGAAACGTGCGCTGCGGCGCGCCCTGGATGTGGGAGAAGAGGCACTGACAGAGGCTGTAACCGAGGCGCTTGAGAACCTGGAATTCGACGACGACCCGCTGGGGTTTGGGCTTTAGGCGCTGCCGGGCGCTTCGCGACTCGAAGACCGCTTTACGCTGAGTCGGGGGCGGCCGAACGGTCGCCATTACAGCAAAGTGATGCGATGTTCTTCCAGCCGTAGGCGACTTCTATGAGATTCACACCGTCGATGTTCAGCTCCTTTCGGTCAACCAGTTTGCCGCCGAGGGCTTCGTAGAATTGCCTGGAGGCGTGGTTTTCTTCGAACACCCAGAGAAGCATCGAATCAACTCCCGCTTGAAGCAGACTCTCACAGGCTGCCAGAAAGAGACGCCTGCCCAGACCGAGCCGCTGGAAGTCCTGAAGCAAGTATATCGAGTAGATTTCGCCTTTGTATGCCTCGCTACTAGCGGTTCCCAGTCCTCCGCACACAAAGCCTACGACCTGCGCCCGCTCCGTTTCCGCAACGAAACAGCATCTGTCAGGCCTGGATGAGGCCAGGATGTCGTCCCAGAGCGCCTGCCTGTCGCCGTAGGAGAGGCCGGAGAGGATTTCCTGCGGGACAATGCCATCGTAGCTTGTGCGCCACGAGTCCACATGCACTCTTGCGATGGCGGGGGCGTCCGACGGGGTGGCTGGTCGAATTCGTATGGTCATGGGATTGTCCTAAGTGCGGGGTGAGTTCAGGCAGTTCGAGGACATTCCCCTTATGGAGCATGGGGATGTCAGAGAGCGGTGAGAATTGCATAAGGGCGATGGTTGGAGAATGGCGATTTTGGGTTCTTCACCGCGCTTCGCTTCGCTCAGAATGACAGGGGTTTTTGGGAGCTTTGATCAGAAATGGCGGTCGGTGGCCCTCGCTCGGTTGAAGATGACAGACGGTAGGGGCCCTTGTAGAGGATACACCGTTTCCCTGCCTCTATTAGCTCATAAGGGGAAGGCATTACTAGCGGGTGTTGGCGTTAAGTTCGTGATTCCCCTTTATGCAGAATTCACCCCCAACCTAACCTTCCCCCATCAAGGGGGAAGGAACTAAATGCCTCGCCTGAACGCCTCAACAAGTGCAAGCATTACCTTGGGGAAGGATTCTTGCGTGGAATATCCGTCAATCCTTAGTTGTCCTGGAAGACGAGGGCTGCGGCGCCGAGGAGGCTGACGTCGTCGCCTAGCTGGGACTTGGCGACGGGAGCCTCGCCTTTGAAGTGTGCCATGGCGTGGCGCTTGACCTCTGCCTCGATAGTGGGCATGAACATTTTCAGGTTCTGTCCGAGACCACCGCCGATGACGATGAGGTCCGGATCGAAGATGTGCATGAGGCTGATGATGCCGGCGGCGAGGCTGCGGGCGACTTCATCAAGGAGGGAGATTGCCAGCGCATCGCCCTGCCCTGCTGCCCGAACCACAGCGCGGGCGTCAACAGCTTCGATGTCCGGGGCTGCCGGGTCGAGCATTGTGCTGCTCTCCCCCGCCCTCAGCCTGTCCCGAGCCATCCTTGCGAGCGCAGTGCCTGATGCCAGCGCCTCCAGGCAACCGACATTGCCGCAGTTGTCCAGAGGACCGTTGCGGTCTATGGTCATGTGCCCTATTTCACTGCCGAAGCCGTTCGAGCCGGTAAAAAGCCTGTCGTTGATGATGATGCCGCCGCCGATGCCGGTGCTGACGGTCATGTAGATCATGTTCCTGCATCCCCTGCCCGCTCCGAAGGCGTGCTCGCCAAGTGCGCCGAGGGTGGCGTCGTTCTCCGCGAGGACGGGCAAGTTCAGACGCTCCTGAAGCAGTGGGATAGGAGAATAGAGGTGCCATTCGGGGCCGAGGTTGGGCGGGCTGTACATGACACCTGTTACGGGCTCGACAGGGCTTGCTAGCGACAGGCCTATTCCTTCGATGGAGGCGGAGCGGTCGGCGGCAAGATGCTGTAGGGCGTCGGCGAGCCTGTTCATTACCGCGTCCCTGCCCTCGTGCGCCTGGGTCTCGGTCGAGTGACGAGCGAATACTGCACCGGACCGATCAACGAGTGCTACACGGGTCTGGGTGCCTCCAAGATCGGCAACGAGAGCGTATTCCTTCATTGAGATTCCCCCTATGGAGTACGAAGTGATAGTATAGCACTCGTTG
Source organism: uncultured Dehalococcoidia bacterium (assembly GCA_964632415.1). Classification (GTDB taxonomy): domain Bacteria; phylum Chloroflexota; class Dehalococcoidia; order Lucifugimonadales; family JADFKI01; genus Bin90. Next base: position 8,125 of record CAZWDM010000071.1, read on the forward strand.
TCAGGCCTATGAACGCGACCTCGCCAACCGCCCAGGCGCATTGGCGGGAGGTGCGCGTGATGCCAAGGAGGTCGAAGCAATGAGCGCGGAAAGCATCAAGAGGATAGGCGTCGTGGGCGCGGGACTTATGGGGCACGGGATCGCCCAGGAGTTCGCGCTAGCCGGATATGACGTGGGGCTGCACGATATCAGCGAGGAGTTGCTGGAACAAGCGCGGGTGAACATGCGCAGGAACCTGCGCATAATGGCTGATGCCGGACTGGTCAGCGAGGACGCCGCGGGAACGGTGCCGGATGCCATCAGAATGAGCACCCACCTCGGGGATGCGGTAGTTGAGGCGGACTACGTCGTAGAGGCGGTAACGGAAGATCTGAGCTTGAAGCAGCGCGTGTTCGCGGAGATGGACCGCCTGTGTCCGGCGCATACCATCATCGCCAGCAACACTTCCACTTTCATGCCGAGCAGCGTGGCTTCCGCGACCGGCAGGCCGGACAAGGTGCTGGTTACGCACTACTTCAACCCGCCGCACTTTGTCCCCATCGTGGAGGTGGTGCGCCATGAAGGGACATCGGATTCGACACTCGCGGCAGTCATGAGCCTGCTGGGAGGCATAGGCAAGCGACCGGTCGCCTTGAGGAAAGAAGTGCCCGGATTCATAGGGAACAGGCTGCAGTTCGCCCTGCTCAGGGAGTGCCTTTCGCTCGTGGAACAGGGCGTGGCAATGCCGGAGGACATAGACGCGGTGGTGAAGAACAGCTTCGGCAGGCGACTCTCGGTGGCGGGGCCGTTCGAGGTGTTCGACGCGGCGGGGTGGGATACGATCTATGCGATCCTGAGCGAGCTCGCGCCTGACCTTGATGCGTCGGACACGCCGTCGGTCATTGCGGCGGACAATGTGCTCCAGGGAAGGCTGGGACTGAAGAGCGGGGCCGGGATGTACGACTGGACTGACGAGAGCGCGGAGGCGCTGAAGGACCGGATTGCCCACGCGCTGATCGAGATCGAGCGGTGGGCGCGGCGCGAGAGTGGTGAGGACTAGACTGACTGTGAGGCTGAAGTGGCAAGTGTTGGCATAATCGCGAATCCTTCTGCGGGCAAGGACATCCGGCGGCTTGTGGCGCAGGGCAGGTTCGTGCCAAACCAGGAGAAGGTGAACATCCTCAAGCGCATTCTTGCAGGGCTGGATTCCGTCGGCGTCGAGAGTGTCGTGATGATGCCGGAGATGGCGAGGCTGGGCAACGGCGCGCTTGACGGCGCGAAGCTCAATCTTGACGTGTCGTTCGTGGAAATGATCGTGTTCAACGCGGGGCGGGACTCGGTGAGGGCGGCGGAGGTGATGGCGGAGATGGATGTGGGCTGCATCATCACGCTGGGTGGAGACGGCACGAACCAGCTGGTAGCCAAGGGCTGTGGTGATGTGCCGCTGGTGCCGGTGTCCACGGGGACGAATAATGTGTTCCCGGTGATGGCAGAGGGGACGCTGGCGGGAATCGCGGCCGGGCTGGTGGCGCGGGGACTGGTGGACCAGGGCAGGACTACCGTGAGAAGCAAGCGGCTGGAGGTGCATGTGGAAGGGGAGCTGAGGGACATTGCGCTTGTGGATGTAGCGATTTCCAAGGAGCGGTTCGTGGGAGCGCGCGCCATCTGGGATATGGCGACGGTTGACGAGCTGTATCTTGCGCGCGCGGAGCCTGCAAGCATCGGGCTATCGGCGATTGGGGCGCAGCTGATGCCGATATCGCTGACGGATGAGCGGGGGCTGCACATTCGGATCGGCGACGGAGGTGATACGGTCGCCGCGCCGGTCGCGCCGGGGATGATCCTGCCGGTCGGCGTGGAGCGGTGGCAGGTGCTGGGGTACGGGGACCGCATCGATGTGGAACTGCGGCCGTGTACCGTGGCGATCGACGGGGAGCGGGCATTCACGCTGAAACCGGGGGAAGATGCGCATGTCGAGCTGAGTCCAAACGGACCGAGGGTGGTGCTAATCGAGGAGGCTCTGCGTGAGGCGGCGATCAGCGGGGTCTTCAGAGAATCTCAGATATCGGAGAGTGCGGGATGAAGTTTGAATCGCGGCGCTCGAATGTGAGGGCGCGGAACGGGATGGTTGCTACAAGCCAGCCGCTGGCGGCAATGGCGGGACTGCGAATGCTGATGAGCGGCGGCACGGCGGTGGACGCTGCGGTTGCGGCGGCGGCGGCGCTGAATGTCGTGGAGCCGTTCTCGACAGGTGTAGGCGGGGATGTGTTCGCGCTGGTGTGGAGCGCACGGATGGGGAAGGTGTACGCGCTGAACGCGAGTGGCAGGTCGCCGGCGGGCGCTGATGCCGAGGCGCTGGAGTCGCGGGGCTATACCGGCATTCCCGACGACAGTGTGTACGCGGTTACGGTGCCGGGCGCAGTGAGCGGGTGGCAGGCACTGCTGGACAGGTTCGGCAATATGGGGATGGCGGATGTCCTGCGACCGGCCATCGACTACGCGGAGGGCGGGTACCCGGTGTCGGAGATGGTGGCGTTCCAGTGGCAGGGGGCGGAATCGCGGCTGAAGCAGCATTTCAGCGGCGAGGAGCTTCTGCTGCGCGGAAGGGCGCCTCGCGAGGGCGAAGTGATGACGATGCCAGAACTCGCGGGAACGCTGAGGACAATTGCTTACGGAGGGCCGGATGCGTTCTACAGGGGGCAGATCGCGGAGAGGATGACTTCCTTCGTGCAGGAGCGCGGCGGGTGGCTTGCGGCAGAGGACCTGGCGGAGCACGCGCCTACCTGGGAGGAGCCGATCACCACGAACTACCGGGGCGTGGATGTGTGGCAGTGCCCGCCGAACAACCAGGGCGTGAATGTACTGCTGGGGCTGAACATAGCTGAGGGGTTCGATATCGGAGGGATGGGAGCGCAGTCGGCTGACCGGCACCACCACCTTATCGAGAGCGCGCGGCTTGCGCTGACCGACGGGATGTACCACATAACCGAGCCGTCACATATGCGCGTTGATACGAACATGCTGATTTCCAAGTGGTACGCGCAGGAGAGGCGCGAGATGATCCGGGGTGACAGGGCGATGGAGGATGTGCCGATTGGTGTGAGGCGGACGGACGGCGATACGGTGTACATAACCTGCGTGGATGGTGAGGGGAATGCCTGCTCGCTGATCAACAGCGTCTTCTCGGACTTCGGGACGGGGCTAGTGGTGCCGGGGACGGGCATTGCGCTGCACAGCAGGGGGGCATCGTTCTCGCTGGACCCGAGTCATCCGAATGTGCTTGCGCCGAAGAAGCGGCCGTTCCACACGCTGATACCCGGGATGGCGACGAAGGAAGGCGAGCTGTGGCTGAGCTACGGGGTGATGGGGACGGTGCAGCAGGCACAGGGGCAGATCCAAGTGCTTAGCAATATGATCGACTTCGGGATGTCGCCGCAGGAGGCACTGGACGCGCCGCGCTTCAGCTACAGGCCGCTGGAGGGCGAGGTGGGGCTGGAGCCGCGCATACCCGGCGATGTCGTGGACGAACTCTGGGAGCGGGGGCACAGGATCATCGTCACGGAGTCGCACCCGCTCTATTTCGGGGGCGGGCAGGTGATCGCTCGGGATGCGGATACGGGCGCGCTGACGGGCGGCAGCGAGCCGCGGAACGACGGGTGCGCGGTGGGCTGGTGATCGCGTACTGCCCTACTCTGCTGACATGTCCTGGGTGATACGGCGTGCCCACGGAGTTTCGGCGATCTCGCAGAATGCGCCGCCAGGTGTCAGGAAACGGCTGGTTACCTGTTCCCAAGGCTCGGTCTTGGCGGGCTGAATTACGTCTATGCCGCCGTCGCGGAGGCGCTGCTCCGAGTCGGAGACATTGTCCACTTCGAAGCCGAGCGTGAATCCGAGTGGGACGCGGTCTGCGGCGTCGGGACTGCCGAATGTTGCTTTGGCGGCCTCCGTGCGGGACCAGATGCCGAAGTGCAAAGTTCCGGGGACGGTAACATCCGCATAGCCGTCGTGGTGGACTTCGACCTGGAGCCCAAGCGTGTCGCGGTAGAAGGCGACGGCGGGCCCGAAGTCTTCGACTACTTCGGCGACGCTTGCAAGGTGCCTGACCATAGGTGTTTCCTTTCGATATGCCTGAACCGGCAGGAGTTGCAGGGCCGTTACCCTGCCGGCGCCATTAAGGGAGGAGGCGGCGACAGGGTAACGGATTGAGAGACGACCGGACTTACCGGAGCAATTGCCCGGAGAGCGTAGGATTGTCGTCGCGGGATCTTATTTCGCCTGTCATTCCGAACGAGGCCAGGTGTCTGAATTCCGTGAATGCTGCGAGTGAAAAGATTTTAGATTCTTCGCTGCGCTCAGAATGACAGTGGTTGGGTGCTTCGTTTGGAATGACAGATCGTGATTGTTCGGAATGTCAGAACATGACTGTTACCAAGATAGATCAAGTTCGTTTGGAATGACAGATTAGGAGCGTCTGATTTTGCAAGAATATGGATCGATAATGTCGTCTCAGGGAATTGCAAATGGATGTTGGTGTCATATTAGTCATAGTTTTTGATGCGGGCTTCACCCCCATTCCCTGTCCGCACAGGGGCAGGCTCTTCTCCCATCGAGGGTTCACAGGGGTCGGTATTTGAATCAACAGTGCTTGCATCTGCGTTCTCACCCCCATCCTAACCTTCCCCCATCAAGGGGGAAGGGATTCTGAGCCCGCAATTATGGACACTTTGGCCAATTTCCTGCCCCTGTCAGCCCATCGAGGGGGAAGGGACAAATGACCTACCCCAATACGTGCAGGGAATACCCGTCTCAGGATGGCTTGAACAGCGAGATGCGATTGCCAGCGATGTCGTAGAAGATTGCCAGCGCGCCGAATCCACCGGGGATCTCGCTAGGCTGCATCAGAGCGGTTCCGCCGAGGCTCACGGCCTTGTCCAGATATCCCTGGAGGTCGTCGACGCCGACTGCGATGGCGGGGGCATTCGGAGGCATGCCCTCCATGTGCTGGAAGATACCGCCGCCTATGCCGTTACCGCCAAAACCGTCCGGCTCCTGCTGCACGAGGCGATAGATGCTGCCATCGGGCATTTCGACGCCGTTGATCTGCCACCCAAACATCCCTGTGTAGAAGTCTTCGAGCACCTGCCCGTCATTGCCTCCCAGTTCGAAGTGAATAACCGGCGGCGCATCGCTCTTCGGGGGCATGTCGCCGCTCATCTGTGCCGGCATCGAGTAGAGTCCAATGGCATTGTGGGCAGGGTCGGCGAACATTCCCATCGATCCCACTTCAGGGGCGATCTCCATTGGCGGAACAAGGGTTGAACCGCCCTTGCTCGCCATCTCGTCCAAGGTTGCCTGTATGTCTTCAACCTGAATGTAGAACGTCACATAGTTGCTTACCGGCATTTCCTCGGAGGTCTCCATTATGCCGCCGCCTATGCCCTCCTCGGTCCACATCACCACGCCGTAGTTGCCCATTTCGGGGCCCTGCACCTGGATGTCCCAATCAAACAGATCGCGATAGAACTGCTGAAGGGCGGGCCCGTCCGGACCTGCGATTTCGAAGTGTATAACTGGATTTCCCATTCTGCCTCCTGGAGACTAGAGAAGATACGCATCTGTCTGCGCGTGTATTAGAACAAGGTTAGAACGAACAATTATTCGTGTCAAGGGTGTTTGAGTCTCAATTTACGCGCATTGCAATTTCGAAAGCCGGTGAGCGCCTTCAAGCATCAATGCGGAGAGGATGTTGCGAGCTGCTTTGCACGCTCGTAGTCCCTGATGCCATCTTCGCTCCGCCCAATTGCCCAGAGCGCCATGCCTCGATTGTTGTAGGCGTACCAGTAGTTGGGATCGAGCTCGATGGCGCGGCTGAAGTGGAGGATGGCTTCGTCGTATTTTTCGCCATCGGAGAGCGCCATTCCGAGGTTGTTGTGCGCGTCTCGATAGTCGGGGTCGAGCTCAAGCGCCCTTCGATAATCGGCAATGGCAAGGTCCGCGAAGCCGCTGTTGCGGTAGGCGATGCCGCGATTGTTGTATGCAACAGCGTCGCCCGGTGTGAGTTCAATGACCCTGCTGTAGTCGCTTGCCGCGAATTCGTACTCTCCGCGATCCAGGTAGGCGTTGCCGCGCAGGAACCAGGCACGTGCATCCCCGGGGTTGGCGTGAATGGCATCGGTGAGACTGTGAGCGACCTGAGTAAGATAGTCCTGGTCGCTCATCGCGCTCAGGTTGGGATCGTTCTTCCAGTTCAAGGGAGTCCTCTTTCTGTTGGGGCGCTTCAATAAAGGCGGTTATGGTCAGCTCATGTCATTCTCCCTGAACAGCGTCGCGGAGGGCAAGGCAATACGG
>CAZWDM010000072.1:0-5700 GCA_964632415.1 uncultured Dehalococcoidia bacterium
CCTGCCCCCTCACCCCAGCGTCAGCGCCACCCTATACGGGCCCGTATTCCCGCTGCTACCGAATGCGGTCCCCACTTCGACATAGTACGTCCCGCGGTCAAAGTCCTCCACGAGCGACTCCACCGGCGCGGTCCTGCCCATGAGGTATGCCCGCCCGCTCCTCTCCGCAACTCGCCAGATGCCAACTTCCTTCGGCCCCTCGATGACCTTCAGCTCGTAGGCGCCGGCATCCGATATCCTGAACTTGAAGACATCGCGGTCGTCCAGCGACTCGATGCCCCAGAGGGGGATACCCTCACGCCAGTCCCAGGAATTCAGCCCCGGATCGTCCGGCGGAACATCGGAGTCGATCCTGCCGCTGACGGACTTTCCCGGTTCCAGCACGATCCCCGGCTCCGTGCGGAAGTCGTCGGCATGGTCATCCTGCCGCACCGAGATGTCGTAGAAGCCGAGCAGGCTGCGGTCCTGCCGTCCCGCGCCGATAGCCACGTAGTAGGTCCCGTCCTTGTCCGGCTCAAAGAAGGCGCGGGCGAAGTTCGAGACAAATCCGCCGGAATCGTGCTCGCCGAGAACCTGCTCACCTTCCTCATCCACGATCTCCAGTATGCTGGGATCGACCAGGTGACCATCAACATACTCCGGCGTGAACTCCGACCCGTCGTTCTCGACCATCTTCATCTTGCTCCTAAGCTCGATGATGTACTTCTCGCCGCCATCCGCGTCGAAGCTGAACCAGTCCCGTCCGCCGTCGTCAACCGTCAGTTCGCCCATCGCCAGACCGCGCATGCCGGACTCGATGCTCCTCGCACTGGTCACCCACGGCCCGGGGTTTACGATTGGTTCGGCCTGCGCGCCCTCCTCTTCGACGCCCTTGTCATCACCATCCCCCTTGTCATCACCATCATCCCCGGAGTCCTCCGCGCGCACCGCCACGACCCTGTGGCCGGAGTCGTCATCCAGCCCGCGAAACATCCGGTTTATCCTTCCGTCAGGATGAGCGAGTGCCCACAGTCCGCCGTCCCCGTTCTCCCCGCTGTAATACATACCCGTGCCGCGACCGCCCCCCTCCACGCTGATGCCGTCTGCGTCCGCGTCCTCCTCCGTCACCGTGTATCCGAAGACCAGCTCATCGTCGGCGAGCTCGCTCAGAAGCCGCGCTACCCTGCGGTTCTCCCCCACCTGTATGTACAGACCTGCGTAGTCGGCGCGCTGCCCCGTCCCAGGATCAATGGGCGTTATCGCACCCGTGAAGTACGCCGTAATCTCGATGACATCACCCGCACCATACGCCTCCACCGCATCGCCGGACTCCGTGACTACCTCGCCCGGCTCCGAGGTAATTTCAAGATCGTAGATGCCAATGCCGTCGTTATCCGAGATGGTGATCCCGCACTCCCCGTCAGCACCGTGCTCATTATCATTTTCGAACCGTACAGTGAAACTCTCGTCGCTTTCCGGGTACAGGTCATCCGTCGTGTGGAAATCCCGCACCATCTCACCAACATCGGCCTCGGGCCAGGTGGTCTCCTGCAATGCCCCACTGATGTGTTCGTAGTCGGACTCGTCGGCAGATCCCGCCTCCGTGAACCAGAGGACGCGCATGCGTGTATAGAGCCAGTCGGGATTATGCGTCGCGCGCACCCCCAGCGTGAAGTCCTCCCCTTCCTCGACCAGCGTCTCCACGCAGGCAATTTCCACCGCCGGCCACGGGTAGATCTCCACGTCGGACGACGCGTGCGCCGTACTTGCGGGCGCGCTGAACAGTATCGCCAGCGCCGCGGCAGCCATCAGCGCCATCAGTGCCAGCAGCCCAATCTTCCACCGCCGGGAAGCCTCCGTCCTACCCAGTATCCTTCGAGCTGCATACATGTCCGTGCCCTCCTTCACCCTCCGGCGCCGGCAGAACCCCACCGGCTGAGTGCGGGTTCCCCAGGCTTCCCTGAATACATATAATCACATTTATGAATAAGGAATCTTCATATATCATAAGTTATTCCTTATGCATAGTCAACGCTTTATATGCTCATTCACTGCGGCAGCACATGCCGGCAGCGAGCGGGAAATCTGGCGCAGGAACGACAGCCTTGAAATGACAAAATCCCGATGGTACACTCTTGCCCAATCTTCAAAGTCCCCGAAATCGCCTTTGAACCGACCGCTATCATCTTCTCCTCGACGCTCCATTAACAGCTGATCGATCCATCTGGTCCTACAACCAATCCTCGTTGGAATAGCTCGTATCTGAATCACGGCGCTGACACTCTGTATGGCCCTGGACTGGAGGATGACACCATGAGGCTGGCGAAACTGGCGTTTGGACTTTCGACGATTACTCTCATTGCACTGCTCCTGGCGGCGTGCGGAGGTGCGGCAACCCCACAGGCACCCGCTCCCGCCCCACAGCAGGCGGCGCCCGCTCCCGCCGCGCCAGCACCACAGGCGCCCGTGGCTCCCGCACAGCCCGCCGCTCCCGCTCAGGCAGCTCCCGCACAGCCCGCAGCGGCTCCGGCGATGGCTCCGGCAGCCGTGCCCACCGTGACAATCGCACAAATTGCGCAGGAGCGCAGGCCCGATCCCACTCCCACCGGCCAGCAAGCCATTACCGGTGGAATTCTCGTGCCTCTCGCCGGCTTCGACCTCGGGCACACCGATCCGCATCGCAACACTTCCGTCGCCGAACTGTCGTACATGTCGCACATCTACCCCGGCATCCTGCAGTACAGCACCGCCACCTGGGTTGACGTCGTCCCCGACCTCGCAGTCTCGTGGGAGGTGGACTCCACCGGCAAGGCTTATACATTCAAAGTTCGCGATGGCGCTGCGTACAGCGACGGCTCACCGGTAACCGCCGAGGACATGTCATACTCGCTCAACCGGATGATCGAGCGTCCCAACGACATAGCAATGCCGCGCTCCGGCTGCATTCGCGGCTTCATGGAGGGCGCGGAGGCGATAGACTCCGGCACGCTGCAGGTCAACCTCAAGGACCCGGCGGTCGGCTTCCTCGGATGCGTCGCATCCCCCTGGATATCCATTCCTCCCAAGTCGATACTCGAAGAGATAGACAGCGGCGCAGACCCCGGCCGCGAGCTTGAACTCGACGAGGTCATCGGCGCGGGCCCCTTCGCGCTGAAGGACTACCAGCGCGGCATCTCGTTCGAGGTAGAGCGCAACGCTGACTACTATGAACAGCCCTTCCCATACCTCGATGGCGTCCGCCATGTCATCGTAACCGACCCCAGTTCCCGCGTTGCGGCTTTCCGCACCGGACACGCGCACAAGGAGGCGGTCTTCCCCGGCTTCGGCGCGGACGACGACCTCGCCATTCGCGAGCAGATGGGCGACAGACTGTACACCACCGAGACGGTGGGCTTCGGCGTGGGCGGCATCCACATCAACTTGCGCAACGCACCGTTCGACGATGTGCGCGTCCGCAGGGCGATGCAGCTTGCCACGGACCGCGAGGCAATGATCGAGTTGATCCACTCCGCCGGCGGCCAGCCACAGTGCTACTACCCCTGCATCTTCGACTGGATCTACTCGGTAGAGGACTACATGCAGATGCCCGGGTTCCGCTTCGACGGCCACCTCGATGATGTCGAGGAGGCAAAGCGCCTGCTCGCAGAGGCTGGATATCCCGACGGCTTCGAAGCGACGATCACCTTCCGCAAGGTCGGCTCGTATCCCGACTTCTCCGCCATTGTCGCGCAGCAGTGGAAGGATATCGGCATAGACCTCACGCTCCGCCCGATGGAGAGCGCGGCAGGATTCGCCGCATACCAGCAGGGCGACTTCGAGATCAACTGGCAGGGCACGGGACTGAACTTCCTCGATCCCGATGCAGCCAACGACCTGCTCTGGCTGCCCACCGCGGGCCGCAACTACCAGGGCTGGGAAAACGCGCGCTTCCTGGAACTCTTCGACATGGAAAAGCAGGAGGTCAACCAGGACAAGCGCGGGGGACTGCTGCGTGAAATGACAGATATCCTGCTCGACGAAGTCCCGTACATTCCGGGCACGCAGGGCATCGGCTATCATCTGCAGTACGACTGCGTCCGTGACTACACCCACCCGCGCGCGCTCGACCAGAACAACTACCGCTTCGACCGCGTCTGGCTCGCGCAGGAAGCCCCCTGCCGCTAGCGCCATACTTCAACCCCACTCCCCGGTGGACGGGCATTTATAGTCCCCTCCCCGGGGCAAATGGCAAGAAGAATCTCCTCCCCCCAGGGTGTGAAGGGCAATCAGAGTCCCCTCCCCCTTAGGGGGAGGGTCAGGGAGGGGGTAAAGCACGGATTCCCCCTCGATGGGCAGACCGGGGCAAAACACTCCAGTCACAAGGAAAGTCTGAACGGTGCGAGCCTATGTAGTCCGCAGGATGCTCCTCTTCTTCCCAACATTGATTGGGGTATCCTTGGTCGTCTTCATCATACTGCGCATCGTGCCCGGCGACCCTGCATTCATCATGCTCGCCGGCTACGAGGGCGAAGGCTCGTTCACGGAGGAGGAGCTCGAACGTGTGCGCCGCCGTCTCGGCCTCAACGACCCCATACACATCCAGTACATCAAGTGGATCGCCAATGCCGTCCGCCTCGACTTCGGCGACTCCTTCTTCACCAACCAGCCGATATGGGAAGAGGTGCGCCCGCGCCTGCCACTGACCTTCCAGTTCGCTTTCATGGCGATATTCCTCGCCATCCTCTTCGCCGTCCCCATGGGCGTCATATCCGCCACACGCCAGGACACCTGGGCGGACTACTTCCTGCGCGTCTTCGCGATAATAGGCCTCGCCATGCCCACATTCTGGGTGGGCGCGCTGCTGCTTCTGTCCCTGTCGCTCTGGTTCAACTGGTTCCCGCCGCTCGGCTACACCGCGCCCTGGGTGGACTTCAAGACCAACTTCATCCAGCTCATATTCCCCGCCGTCGCGCTCGCCTACTCCACGAACGCCGTCGCCGCCCGCATGACCCGCTCGCAGATGCTCGAGGTGCTGCGCGAGGACTATGTCCGCACCGCAATGGCGAAGGGCCTTCGTGAGCGCGTCGTCGTATTCCGTCACGCCCTGAAGAACGCCGCGCTGCCGGTGCTGACGCTCTTCGGCGTGCAGTTCGGCTTCCTGCTTGGCGGCTCCGTCGTCATCGAGAGCGTCTTCAGCCTGCCCGGCATAGGACGCCTGCTGATATTCGCCATCAACACGCGGGACTTCCCCATGGTGCAGTTCCTCGTGATGTTCATCGCCTTCATCTTCCTCTCGGTCAACCTTCTCGTCGACCTGCTGTACGGCTGGCTCGACCCAAGAATCCGCTATGAGTAACCCTAGGCAGAGAGGCTTCGCCGGAACATCACAATGACAGACAAGTCCGTAGAAAACACACTCGCCGTAGAGTTCGGCATGAGCAGGAAGCAAAGCCTGCTCATCCGCTCGTGGTGGCTCGTCAAGTCCAAGCCGCTCGGCGCGCTCGGCGCGTTCATACTTGTCGCCGCCATATTCGTAGCCGTCTTCGCCCCCGTCATCAGCCCCTACGACCCCGAAATATCCGACCGCACCTCGCGCCTGACCCCGCCCGACCTGCGCCACTGGTTCGGCACCGACCACATCGCCCGCGACGTCTTCAGCAGGGTCATCTACGGCTCCCGTGTATCGCTCCTCGTCGGGTTCATCGCGGTCGTAACGAGCAGCGTGCTCGGCACCGGGCTCGG
>CAZWDM010000072.1:5800-14392 GCA_964632415.1 uncultured Dehalococcoidia bacterium
GACGACTGGCGTATCATGGTCCGCCACATCACCCCCAACTGCATGGCGCCCGTCATAGTCGTCGGCTCGGCCGTGCTCGGCGGCGCGATCGTAACCGAGGCGAGCCTCAGCTTCCTTGGCCTTGGTGTCCCGCCTAACATCCCCACCTGGGGCAACATGCTCGGGCAGGCGCAGGAGCGCTACATCGCCGCCGGCCCCTGGACGAGCGTATTCCCCGGCCTTGCCCTCACCATCACCGCCTTCGGCATCAACCTCCTGGGCGACGCCCTCCGCGACATCCTCGACCCGAGGCTGAGGGGCAGCCGGTAGCCGTGGGAGCGACATTTCCCTTTCGCACCCAGGAGATCTTTAAGTTTCATCTGCTGATTGCACACTCTTCCGCTGACCCACATGGGCTATAATCGTCAGGAGGAGTAGAAGACTTGGCAACTATCAATACTTCAGACGACCTTGTACGACTCGTGCGGCAAGACTCTGAATTTCGCGACACCATGAGGCGCGAACTGCTGACGGAGGAACTTCTGGCAGTGCCGCAGCGCCTCGACACCATGGAGCGGGGAATCGCGGCCCTGTTGGAGCACTCTGCCGCTACAAACAGGCGTCTGGACCGCATCGAAGGACGGCTGGACGATGTGGAGACGGACATCACCGTGATAAAAGGCGACATCAACGGACTCGGAGAAGCATTCAGGCGAGAAGTCCAGGCACAGTCCAGCTACCGCGGCAACTATGCTCAGAGCGCAGCTACCGGAAGCAATCAGGACATAGCCCGCCCCTTTGCCGATCTCCGCGGCATGAAGCGAATCAAGACGAGGCAGGTTTCAAGGGCTTCGGTGGAAAGCTGGCTGATGGACAATGTCTCATTAGTCGAAGCACTGGACATTCGCCCAAGAGCGTGGGATACGTTTCTCGCGCCTGATGATATTGCAGCGGTCAGAGATTTGCAGGCGGAAAACGCGGCAGACCCTGAATTCTACATCGTGGTCGAAGCCTCTTACACGGGCGAGGCAGAGGACATCGACAAGGCGACCGACCATGCCAAGATTGTCCGCGCCGTCACCGGATTGGACGCCTATCCGGTGGTAGCGGCCGTGCGACTTGACGACGGCATGGAGCCGGAAACCCGCAGCAGACTCTACGACGACGTTCAGGAATTCGTCGCAGCCAACGATGAAGATGCAGCATTCTGGTATCGACTAGGCTCGGCTGATCTCAGGCCCGCCGAGCCGCGCTAGCAAAAGCGCCTCCCCCGTTCGATGAGGAAGGCGCTCTCATTTCAATTCAGTCCGGGCCCAAATCAAATATTGAACTGCGGGTCGTCGTAGTTGTCCAGCTTGTTGTATATCTGAATGCGCCACCGCTGCGGGTCAACCACCAGCAGCCGGGACTTCACCGGGTCGAACTCCACCGCCATCGGCAGCGCGAAACGCCACTCAGGCTCCAGGCTGTACACCCGCCGCCGCGCCTTGTAAACATCCGGGTTGCTCAGCACATACTCGTGCTGCCACTTCGACAGCTCCTGCGCGTCCCCCGTGAATGTCGTGATGTAGTTGCCCTCGGCGTCGTACACCTGCACCCTGTTGTTCACCCAGTCGCACACGTATATGTCGCCGTCCGGGTCCACCGCCACATCCGTCGGGTGGTCGAACTCGTACTCGCCGTCGCCATGCCCGCCCAGGCTGAACACGAACTCGCCGTCCGCGTCGAACTTCTGGATGCGGTGGTTCTTGTGATCGGCAACATACACGCTGCCGTCCGCATCGGTTGTCAGTCCCCAGGGCGCGTTGAACTCGCCGTCGCCGTCGCCGCACTCCCCGAACGAGTACAGCGGGTTGCCGAGCTTGTCCAACTTCTGCACGCGGTGATTCAGCGCATCCGACACATACACATCGTCGTTGCCGTCAACCGTGATCCCCGACGGCCTGCTGAACTGGCCGGGCCCGTCGCCCTCCTCGCCGAACGACCGCAGGAACTCGCCGTCGCTGCTGAAGACCAGGACCTTGTGCAGCCACTCGTCCGTGACATACACGTTCTCGTCGCTGTCGGTCGCGAGGTGTGCGGGCCACCTGAAGTCGCCGCCGCCCTCGCCAGTGCTGCCGAACTGCGTCTGTATCTCCTCGTCGCCCGGCATCGTCCCGATAGACAGCTTCGTGACATTGCTGCTGTTCGGACGCCTCAGCAGCACGAACACATTGTCGTCCTGCCCAACCGTCAGATTCAGCATGCCGGTAACCTGCCGGCCGCCAACCACATGGCTGAAGTCGTAAACCCTGTCGGCAACAATTCTCGTCAGCATTTATTCCTCCCTGGGGTACGGAAAAGTCCCTTCCCCCTTGATGGGGGAAGGTTAGGATGGGGGTGAAACCCCGTTAATCAATAGTAGGTTCTCCAGACTCGGACTCTAAGCGAACATATACTCCCGCGTCGAAACGATGAGCTGCAGAATCTCCGCAATCTCCTGCGCCGACTCCGCATCGCTCTTGCCGTTGCCCCCGCAGACGCCGTTCTGCTTCGCGTGCGCCACAAGCTCCGCCCGCGTGCCGTCGTTGAACTGCAGCGGCCCCAGCAGGTCGAGGCATGCGTCCACCAGGTTCTCAGGTGTCGTCGCTTCCGCCTGCGCCCTGTCGATCAGCTTGCGTATGCCGGGCCGGTCAACCTCGTTCACCATGTCGGCGACGAAGTTCGTCCGCTTCATCAGCGCGCCGCTGTTTATCCACTCCACGCCCGAGTGCCACCCCTCCACGCTCGGCGGATTCAGCAGCTCCTGCCCCATGTAGGTGATGTGATTCGCCCACTCGTATATGTCCGGCGAGGGCAGCGTGGCATCCTCCGCCATCCGCAGCGTGCTCACCACCACCTCGGTCGGGTTCTTCACCTTGCGGAACTGCGCATCCTTGAAGAAATCCGAGTTGAACAGCATCCGCAGCACTGCGCGAATGTCGTAGTCCGTCTCAAAGAGCGCATTGGAGAGGAAGTCGATCGCCTCCGGGTCCCGCGGCGGCGTTACCGGCCACGCGGGCACCTGCACCTCGTCCGCCACGAAGAAGCTGTACATGTGCCGTGCGACGAAGCGCGCCGTCGCAGGCTGCTTCAGGATGATGTCGATGATGTCCTCGCCGTTGAAGTTGCCCGTCTCGCCGAGGAAGGTCTTGTCCCCGTTGTCGTGGTCGTCTTCCCTGTACTCGAAATACCAGTCCCACCTGCCCATGTGGAAGCGCGGCAGCTTTGGAGTCATCGTCCATCCCGTGAACGCCCGCGAGCACTCCCGCACATCGTCCTCGGTATAGTTGCTCACCCCCATGCTGAACAGCTCGAGCAGCTCCCTGCCCCAGTTCTCGTTGACGGCGGTAGCGTGGTTCTCGTTGTTGTCCAGCCAGAACAGCATCGCCGGGTTCTTCGACACCGCAAGCAGCAGGTCGCGGTACTTGCCCATGCCCTTCTCGCGGAACATGTCGATCATGTCCGTGATCTCGTCGTAGTGATCGACCTTCGACACGCCAGTCGCGAATATCTGGTGCCAGAACAGGCACATCTTCTCCTGCAACGGCGCATTCGTATTGATCATCCGCCACACCCAACTCACCTGCCCGACGCCGCCCAGCGTGCCCGGCTTCCACTGCATGTGGTGGTAGCGCAGGAACTCATAGATATCCACCGGCTCCTGCCGTTCGGGATGCAGCAGGTCCTCCACCGTCGCCTCGTACCCCACGGCAAGCCGCTCCTCGAGCTCCTCGCGTGAAGCGCCGAAGCCCGCGCGCCTCATCAGGTGCGCCATCATTGCAAGATCGCTGTTGCTCATCATTGACCTCCCTGTCGTGGGTCTGCTTCGTCAATCGGATCGTAGGTGGGAGCGTCGCCATGGACGCCTGTACGGTGACAATAATAGTAACAATCGGGAGGATGGCCGACCCCATCCGCATGCCCGCAATTATATGGCATGAAGGTTTCGCGTAGCAACGCGCCCCAACCCCACTCCACCGTCGCTGATATAGTGCCTTCCCCTCTGGCCAACTACTCACCGCCATTGTCGAGAATCCGTTATAATCTGTCATAATCGGAGAATCCCTGGGGTCACGATAAGATGGTTACGATAAACAACACGGACGACTTCATTCGCGCCCTGCGCGCGAACCCGGACTTCCACGCGGCGGCGCGGCGAGAGTTGCCGACTGAAGAACTGCTCGCACTCCCGCAGCGCCTTAGCCAATATGCCGAGGGCACCGACAAGCGGCTTGACCGTGTGGATAGCAGGCTCGACTCGATGGAGAGGGGGCAGCGCCGCCTTGAAAACCAGGTCAACGCCCTGCGCGGCGACGCCCTTGAAACGAAAATGCCCACAAAGCTTTGCGACATGATGAGCGCCAGCCTCGACATCAGAAGGTTGCAAATAGTCTGGATGGCACGCCACCAGACCCCTCCAATGAGCCGCAGTGAGCAGTTCGCGCAAACCTTAGAGAGCGCCACCGACAGCGGAACAATCTCGGACATTCAGGAAGGCAGACTCACCCGTACCGACCTCATCGTTCGGTCATTAAGAGAGTCCGACGGCAGCCGTCTCTGGGTCACCGCCGAAGCATCCGGCGTAATCGATCAGGACGACATAGAACGCGCCCGCCAGTCCGCATTGGCTCTCAACAAGATATACGGCGAAGATGCCATTCCCGCCGTCTATGGCTACCGGATCTCCGACCGGCAGAGAGAGCAGGCAGCGGCAGCACCCGGGCTGCAGGAAGTCCATATCTTCCTGGAGCCAGACCAGGCTTCGGACGAGCA
Source organism: uncultured Dehalococcoidia bacterium (assembly GCA_964632415.1). Lineage (GTDB taxonomy): Bacteria > Chloroflexota > Dehalococcoidia > Lucifugimonadales > JADFKI01 > Bin90. The sequence continues at coordinate 10,574 of CAZWDM010000072.1, forward strand.
ATAGGCTGCGCCCCCACACCGTCACGCATGGCTCAGCCCGCCGTCTATGTACAGCGTCTCTCCCGTCATGTACGCCGACGCGTCCGACGCCAGGTACACCGCCAGCAGCCCGACCTCACGCAGTTCCCCCACGCGCCCAAGCGGCACGGTCGTCTTCGCGCGCTCCCGTGACGCCGCAATCCGGTCGGCCTCGCTCGTCTCCGGGTCCGGGAAGATCCCCGGCGCGATGCAGTTCACCGTAACTCCGTACGGCGCCCACTCCAGCGCGAGCGTCTGCGTCAGCCGCGCCAGCCCCGCCTTCGCCGCCGAGTACACCAGCATCTCCGGCGAACCCTTGCGCGCCGCAAACCCGCTGATGTTGATCACGCGACCGCTGCCACGCTCCAGCATGTGCTGCCCCACTGCGCGGCACCCCATGAACGCCTCCGTCAGGTTGATGTCCAGCACGAACCGCCACTCCTCGTCCGTTATCGCCGTCCCGCCCGACCCCGGCGGCGGCACCAGCGGCTTGCGAATCGCGTCTCCCAGGTTGTTCACCAGCACGTCGATATGTCCCCACGCATCCATCGCCGTATCCACCGTGCGCTGCCAGTCCGCGGAGTCCGTCGCGTCCGCCGTCAGCGGTATGATCGGGTGTCCCGCCGCCGCCATCTCCTCCGCCAGCGGCGTCAGGTAGCGGTCCGTCAGCGAAGTAACCATCACCCGCGCCCCCGACTCCGCGAAAACGCGCGCAATACCCTTGCCTATCCCTCGCGCCGCCCCCGTAACAATCACCGTCTTGCCCGCAACATCGAACTCTCTCGGAAACATCGCTACACCTGCTTTCATTAGTTGATTCCTATGTCGAAGTGTCCCAATTCTACGGCACGGACGCCGCATTTCAAGCGGAAATCCCCTCTCCCTGGGGAGAGGGTTTGGGTGTGGGGAAATCTCCTCCAGCAAGTCCGCGCTTTTCGCCTCCGCTGATACCTGACAGACTGACCAACTGAAAGACTGACCGACTTCCCCCCGTTGCCCATTCCCCCGTCCCGTTGTAACCTAACGCCAGACCGCCACCCCCTGCAGCCGTAAGGACATCACTATGGCAACAGTCAGCATAGACCACATCGCAATGCCCACCTCCAACGCCGAAAACCTCATCGCCTTCTACAAGAAGCTCGGCTTCCACATCAACGACGAGGCCGAGTGGCGCGCCGGCAACCTCCCCGCCTTCTCCATACAGGTCGGCGACTCCAAGATCAACGTCCACCCCGAGGGCTACACCGCCGCCCTGCGCGGCCCCACCGCAGTCCCCGGCAGCGCCGACATCTGCTTCGTCTGGAACGGCACCGCCGCCGACTGCGTGCAGATGCTCAACGACGCCGGCGTCGAAATCATCTCCGGCCCCGGCCCCCGCCGCGGCGCACTCCGCGACAAGTCAGCTGTCAGCCTCTACGCCCGCGACCCCGACGAAAACCTCCTCGAATGGATGATTTACGAATAATTGAAATCCCTTCCCCCTTGATGGGGGAAGAGCCTGCCCCTAGCGAAGGCAGGGGTTAGGATGGGGGTGATGTCTCCAATTCATCCTGTCCATCCTGTCAACTCTCGCTCCACACCTGATAACCGCCACTGAAAACTGAAGACTGTTAACTGACCACTGTTAACTCAAAACTCCCCGGAGGTCCCCCATGCCACGACTCGAAGGCAAGGTAGCACTCATCAGCGGCGGCGCGCGCGGTCAGGGCGCGGCGGAGGCATTGCTATTCGCCCGCGAGGGCGCGAAGGTCGTCATCGGCGACATCCTCGACGAAGAAGGCAAGCAGATCGAAGCGCAGATAGCCGAGCTAGGCGGCGACGCAACCTATGTCCACCTCGATGTTACCAGCGCAGCCGAATGGGACGCCGCCGTGCAGACCGCAATCGACCGATACGGCAGGCTCGACATCCTCGTCAACAACGCCGGCATCGGCGGCGGCGGAGTCGGGCTTGAAGACACCACCCTCGAATTCTGGGACCGGACGCTCGACATCAACGCCAAGGGCGTTTTCCTCGGAACAAAGGCAGCAATACCGGCACTGCGCGACGCGGGCGGCGGCTCGATCGTCAACATATCGTCCATAGCGGGCATCATCGGCAGCAGGCTCGGCATCCCCGCATACCAGGCGAGCAAGGGCGCAGTCCGCCTCCTCACCAAGTCCACCGCGCTCCAGCATGCCGCCGACAACATCCGCTGCAACTCCGTCCACCCCGGCATGATCGTAACCGCCATGACCGAAGCCACCCTCGCCGACCCCGACCAGCGGCAAGGCTACCTCGACAGCATCCCGCTCGGCAGGCTCGGCACAGTGGACGACATCGCCAACGGCGTGCTGTTCCTCGCCTCCGACGACTCCTCCTTCGTAACCGGCAGCGAAATCGTCATAGACGGCGGCCTCATAGCCCAATAACATCAGCCACCCAAGAAATCCCTCCCCCTTGATGGGAGACACAATAAGCCCCCTCTCCCTGGGGAGAGGGCTGGGGTGAGGGGACCCAGAGAGTCCCTTCCCCCATAGGGGGAAGGTTAGGAAGGGGGCAAATAAACTCCCCATCCCTTACATCCCGCTAAGCAAGAGTGCCTACTGACTGACCGACTGACATACTGATAGACTGACCGACTTTCACGGAGGTGAAACCATGGCACGACTCGAAGGCAAAGTAGCACTCATCAGCGGCGGCGCGCGCGGTCAGGGCGCGGCAGAAGCCCTCCTGTTCGCCCGCGAAGGCGCGAAGGTCGTCATCGGCGACATCCTCGACGACGAGGGCAAGCAGATCGAAGCGCAGATCGCCGAGCTAGGCGGCGACGCCACATACATCCACCTCGATGTTACCAGCGCAGCCGACTGGGACGCCGCCGTGCAGACCGCAATCGACCGCTACGGCAGGCTCGACATCCTCGTCAACAACGCCGGCATCGGCGGTCACGGAGGCGGCATCGAGAACGCGACATTGGAGAACTGGGACACCACCCTCGACATCAACGCCAAGGGCGTCTTCCTCGGCACCAAGGCAGCCATTCCCGCCATGCGCGACGCGGGCGGCGGCTCCATCGTCAACATCTCCTCCATAGCCGGCCTCATCGGCCTCGGCACCGGCAACCCCGCCTACGCCGCAAGCAAGGGCGCCGTCCGCCTCCTCACCAAGTCCACCGCCGTCCAGCACGCCCCCGACAACATCCGCTGCAACTCCGTCCACCCCGGCATGATCGTAACCGCCATGACCGAAGCCACCCTCGCCGACCCCGAACGCCGCAGGTACTGGGACGACAGGATCCCCCTCGGCAGGCTCGGCACCGTGGACGACATCGCCAACGGCGTCCTCTTCCTCGCCTCCGACAACTCCTCATTCGTAACCGGCTCCGAGCTAGTCATCGACGGCGGAGTAGTCGCCCAGTAGCCCCACCGCCCCCGTTCGTCCTCAGCTTGTCGAAGGACGAGCGCGCCGACTGCCCCCTCTCCCTCCGGGGAGAGGGTTGGGGTGAAGCATCTAGTACCTTCCCCCTCTGAAGGAAGGTGCCGTTCCATTCTGCCCCTTCCCCCTCTATGGGCTGACAGGGGTAGGCAAATGGTGTATTCAGCGAAAAACCCGCTCATCCTGCCATTCTGAACGCAGCACCCCCAACAACACCGTCATTCTGATCGCAGCACCCCCACAGCACTGTCATTCTGATCGCAGCACCCCCACAACACCGTCATTCTGATCGCAGCACCCCCACAACACCGTCATTCTGATCGCAGCACCCCCACAACACCGTCATTCTTCACTTCGCTGCGCTGCGTTCAGAATCCAAAATCGCTG
>CAZWDM010000073.1:0-3142 GCA_964632415.1 uncultured Dehalococcoidia bacterium
ATGACCTGGTGGCTGCCCTGGCACCCGGACTGGCAGTTCAACGTGGCGGTGCTGCTGATTGCCATCGCGCTGGACATAGCCTTCCCGGAGCCGCCTAACGCATTACACCCCGTCGCATGGATGGGCAGGGTCATATCCGTGCTGGAGCGCGTTGCGGGTGGTCTTGGGAACGCCAGAGCATTGATGCTGGGAGCAGTGATGGCGTTAGCCGTGCCCGCCCTGTTTGGCGGATTGGCCTGGCTGGGCGTGATCTTCCTGTACGCCCTTGGTGACATACCGTTCCTGCTTGGCGCTGCCGTGCTGCTCAAGACGACCTTTGCGGTGCGAGGACTCGGGCGTGCCGCAATTGAGACGCAGCGCAGCATCGAGGACGCCGATATCCTGATGGCGCGCCAGAGCTTGCGGGACCTGGTCAGCCGTGACGCATCAGAATTGTCGGAGCCGCTGGTTGCCGCCGCTGCAATCGAGTCGGTGGCGGAGAACACCACGGACAGCTTCATCGCGCCGTGGCTCGCCTTCGCGCTGCTGGGGCTGCCGGGAGCATTCGCGTATCGCGCGGTCAACACTCTCGACAGCATGATAGGCTATCGTGGTAGGTACGAATACTTGGGCAAGGCATCGGCGCGCCTCGACGACCTGCTGAACCTGATTCCTGCGCGGCTCTCCGCCGGATTGCTGCTGCTGTCGGGTGTGGCGGCATCAGGTTGCAGTATGGTGCAAGGCTGGCGCACCGCTCTGCATGACCATCGTGCAACTGCCAGTCCAAATGCCGGCTGGACTATCGCGGCGGCATCAGGGCTGCTCGGAGTGAGGCTGGAGAAGCCGGGAAACTACATAGTTGGCGGGATGTACGATGAGCCGAAATCCACCGACATCGGGAGGGCAGTGCGCCTGGCGTACCTCGTGGCGGCTGCAGGAACTGTCGTGGCGGTTGGCGTGACAATGGCAATGGGTCTGGCGTGAGGGATGACACATCGCTTCAGGAGTCAGAACGCGCCACCCGGAATCGGTATAGGCCACTTATTTGACATTCGCAAGTAGGAGCAGAAGAAGCACATGAAACGCCCCGTCCACGGCGGCACGAACGTCGCCGAACTGCGCGCGCTCGGATTGCGTCCCGGGGATGTGCTTGACTTCAGTGCAAGCATCAATCCGCTGGGAGTCTCTGCAGGCGTCACTGAGGCTATGCGTGACGTTGATCTCTCCGCATACCCGGACACCGAATGCACCGCCCTCCGCGAGTCTCTCTCGGCAATGCTGGGCGTCTCCCCTTCGCATATCCTGGTCGGCAACGGCTCCACCGAGCTGATACATCTGGCAGCGCGCGCCCATCTTGAAGCAGGGAGCAGGGCGCTGATCTTCGCGCCCACCTTCGGCGAGTTCGAGGCGGCTTGCCGGATGCAGGGGGCACAGATAACCGGCATCGTCGCCAACGAGAGCAACGCCTTCGAATGGGACATTGAGAGCGCAGTCCGGGTCATCGCTGAGGATGCGCCAAAGCTCGTCTTTCTGTGCAACCCCAACAACCCGACAGGCAGGTATCTGAGCGAAAATGAGGTGCGAGAGATCGCCAATGCGCTGCCCAATGGATCGCTCCTGCTCCTCGACGAGGCGTACCTGCCATTCGTCGAAAGGCGCTGGAACTCGTTGCCGCTCCTGGAACTTGGCAATGTCGCGCTGCTTCGTTCGATGACGAAAGACTACGCATTGACCGCGCTGCGTCTGGGCTATATGCTTGCGCCGCCTGAGGTCTTGGAGCGCGTCCGGGCGCAGCAGCACAGCTGGAGCGTGAATGCCCTGGCGCAGGCGGCAGGCATCGCGGCGCTCGCCGATCCGCGGCATGTGGACGACGGACGACAAGCCGTGCGGGACGCAAAGCGGTTCGTGGTGCGCGAGCTTGAAGCGATGAACTTGCATTCCATTCCGTCTGCCGCGAACTTCGTCCTCGTGAAGGTGGGAAACTCCGCCGAGCTGCGGCAAACATTATTGAAAGAGCATCACATCAGCGTGCGGGACTGCACCTCGTTCGGTCTGCCTGAGTACATCAGGATCGGTATAAAATCGAAGCGGGACTGCGAGCGGCTGGTCGCGGCGCTACGCAAAACACTGGAGAAAAATTGATGAACTGCAGATGGTTCCTGGTAAGGCATGGAGAAACGGCCTGGAATGACGAAGGGCGCGCTCAAGGACAGTCCGATACGCCGCTCAACGTGAGAGGCATGGCTCAGGCTGAGCTGACGGCGACTAGATTGGCTCCGCTTGAGTTCGAGGCGGCATATTCGAGCGACTTGCAGCGTGTATCACGCACGGCGGAGATCATCCTCAGTGAACGGGGAATGCCTTTCACCGAAATGAAGTCTCTGCGCGAGAAGGGTTTCGGTGAATGGGAGGGCATGACATTCGCGGAAGTCGAAAAGAATCATCCGTCCATGTTCACGCGGCTATTCGACGAGGATGTGGACTTCGCGCCACCCGGCGGCGAGAGCGACAAGGACCTGTACATCAGGATGCAGGGCGCTGCTGAGGACCTGCTGGCGCGCCACGCCGACAGCGAGGGCAATATCCTTGTCGTGGCGCACGGCGGCTCGCTCCGAGGGCTCATCGCCTCGCTGATGGACATGCCCGCGGAGTACATGTGGCGACTGCGCCTCTCCAACTGTAGCTTAACCGTGGTCAATACATTCGACGGAGGCGCCGCGCTGGAACTGCTGAACGACACCAGCCACATTGAAGATGTTATCCAGAAAGTCTTCGCCGGGCGGTAACGATATGGGCAAGGTCCTGATGGTGCAGGGGACTACCTCGCACGCCGGAAAGTCCCTTATGGCGACGGCGTTGTGCCGCATCTTCGCGCAGGACGGGCTGCGGGTCGCTCCGTTCAAGGCGCAGAACATGTCCCTGAACTCGTTCGTTACGCCGGACGGCGGCGAGTTCGGCAGAGCGCAGGCGGTGCAGGCGGAGGCGGCAAGGATCGCGCCCACCGTAGAGATGAACCCCATCCTGCTCAAGCCCGAGGGCAACCGCAAGTCGCAGGTGGTGGTGATGGGCAAGCCGACTGCCGTAGCATCCGCCCGCGAATACTACGAAATGAAGCTGCGCCTGTGGCCCGTCGTAACCCGGGCGCTCGATTCGCTTCGGTCGC
>CAZWDM010000073.1:3242-8219 GCA_964632415.1 uncultured Dehalococcoidia bacterium
ATGAAGCTGCGCCTGTGGCCCGTCGTAACCCGGGCGCTCGATTCGCTTCGGTCGCAGTACGACATAGTGGTGATCGAGGGCGCGGGCAGCCCCGCCGAGATCAACCTGAAGGAGCATGAGATAGTCAACATGCGGGTAGCGCGCCACGCCAACGCGCCGGTGATCATCGTGGGAGACATAGACCGCGGCGGCGTCTTCGCATCGCTTGTTGGCACGATGGTTTTGCTCGAACCCGAAGAACAGGCGCTGGTGAAGGCATTCGTCATCAACAAGTTCCGTGGCGATCCGTCGCTGCTCGACTCTGGCTTCGACATGCTGAGAGAGCGGACGGGCGTGAGCGTAGCCGGCGTCATCCCCTGGTTCGACGACATTCACATCCCGGAGGAGGACTCGCTTGGGTTGGAGCGCGCAAACCCGGAGCAGCAAGCCGGTCCCGACGAGTCCATTGATATCGCGGTAATCCGGTTCCCCCGCATCGCCAACTTCGACGACTTCGACCCGCTGATGCAGGAGGCGCGTGTGCGCCTTCGATTCATCACCAACTTGAAGGACCTTGGCACGCCCGACCTGATAGTCCTCCCCGGCTCCAAAACGACCGTAGCCGACCTGGACTGGATGTGCGAAAGCGGCATTGCGGACGCTGTGGTTGCGCAGAGCCGTGCAGGAACGCCCGTCATCGGCATCTGCGGCGGATACCAGATGCTCGGCGAGCGCATCCTGGACCCGGAGGGCGTCGAATCGGCCCTTCCAGAGTCACAAGGCTTGGGATTGCTCCCTCTTACGACGACTTTCGCGGCAACCAAGACAACGCACCAGGTCCGCGGAAGCGTGGCGTCGGGCATGGGGCTTCTGGCGGGCTGCGACAACGGGTTCATAACCGGATACGAGATACACATGGGCCAGACTTACGGCGGGAAAGCAGCCCCGTTCCGAATCGCCGAACGCTCCGGCGTCGCGGTGGACTCGCCCGACGGTGCGATTGACGCCGGCGGACTCACTATGGGCACCTACATGCACGGCCTGTTCCACAACCACAGCCTCCGCCACACCCTGCTGAAAAACCTGGCGCGGCGCAAGGGCATTTCGCTGCCGGAGGGCGCTATCCTTGACCTGGACGCCGAGTACGACAAGCTCGCAGCGCTGGTGCGCCGAAGCGTGGATATGGATGCCATATACGGGATGGCGGGCCTGAGCGGTCACGTGTCCGGCGCGCTTGCCGGCGTCGGGACATAGGCATTCGCCATGGCATCGGAACTCGTCCTCATTACCGGCGGCGCGCGCTCAGGTAAGAGCGCTTTCGCCGAGCGGCTCGCGATGCGGGGTGAACGAGTTCTGTTCGTTGCCACCGCCGAGGCTCTCGATGACGAGATGGCGCGCCGCATCGCCGCGCACCAGGCGAGCCGACCTGATCACTGGGACACCCTCGAAGAACCCCGCAACCTGTCCGATGCGATACGCAACACGACCCGCGCAGGTTCCCGCAGTTACGACACGATTGTCGTGGACTGCCTGACGTTGTGGGTGAGCAACCTGCTGCTGCACTACGAAACGGAGGCCGACGCGGAGTCGAGAATCATCGACGCTGCTGAGGGGCTGCTGCAGGTCTGCGGCGAGTCGGAATCGAAGTGGATTATCGTAACTAACGAAGTCGGATTGGGAATCGTCCCGTCCTCGTCGCTGGGTCGCGCATATCGCGATGCGCTGGGCCGCGTGAACTCGCTTGTGGCGTCTCGCTCCGACAAGGTGTATCTTATGGCGGCTGGGCTTGCGCTGGACCTGAAGGCGCTCGGCGCGCAGCATCTCAGCGAATTGGATTAAGGTTTAGTATGGCGCAGGCGGCAACCAAGATCGGAACGGCAACGGCGCGCGCTCCCGGCAGCTGCGGCGAGCTGGCGCAGGGCATGCTGGACGGTGATTACTTCCTCGTAACCTGCCCCATCGACATGCACTCGTCCGCAACCGTCACCGTAAACACGGGGACCGGCCGCGTGGATGCCCCCGTTGACGCTCCCAAGTCTCGCCGCGCCGTGAATCTGACGCTGGCGCACTTCGGGCGGGACGATCTTGACGCCCACCTGACCCTGTCAAGCCCGCTCCCGCGTGGCAAGGGCATGGCGAGCAGCACCGCAGACGTGTCCGCCGCGATTGGTGCCGCCGCCGCCGCTCTCGGAAAGCAATCTGAAATGCCGCCGGACGTGATCGCGGAGATCGCGCTGCGGGTTGAGCCGAGCGACGGCATCATGTTGCCCGGAATCGCGATGCTGGACCACAAGCGCGGCAGGATCGCAAAGTCGCTTGGCATTCCGCCGCCTATGAGAGTGGTCATCCTGGAGTTTGGCGGCAATGTTGACACGCTGGAGTTCAACGGCGTGAACAGGGATGCTGCGCTTGCCCGCCTGCAGCCCGAATTTGAAGCCGCGCTTGCCCTCATCGAACGGGGCATCGGACAGGGCAGCCCGTCTGACATTGGTGCCGGTGCGACACGGAGCGCAATCGCCAATCAGCATCTGCTGTACAAGCCACAGCTGGACACCGTGCTTGAGCTTGCGGACGAAGTCGGCGCGGTTGGCGTGAACGCGGCGCACAGCGGTACCGTTCTGGGACTGCTCTTCGATGACGATACGGCGCTGGCAGAAAACGCGGTTTCGCAGGCGTGGGAGAGTCTTTTCGGCATACAGCGAATATACAATCGGCGAATAGTGAGCGGCGGCGTCACAATAGTCGAATCATCTGACAGACCGGAGGAGGCAACTCTGTGGCATCGATAACCATCGTGGGCGTTGGCCCGGGCGACCCGGACCTTCTCACCTTGAAGGCGCGGGATGTGATTCAGAGCGCGGACTATGTTGCCGGATTCGAGACGGTGCTGGGACCCGTTCGTCGCTGGATAACCGGCGAGGCGATACCGATGCGCTACCGTGACCAGGAAGATGTGCTGGAGAGGCTGGCGTCGCACGCTCAAGCAGGCAAGCGATGCGTGGTATGCGCCTGGGGCGACCTCAACTTCTCGTCCAAGGAGCTTCTTGACAGGGTGCGACGTCGCGCCGATGTCGAACTCATTCCCGGCATAAGCTCCGTGCAGGTGGCGTGCGCACGACTGGGTTTCACGATGGAGACCTCGATGTTCATCACGCTGCACGCCCGCGACGGTCACGAAGAGGGCATGCGCGAACTGGCGGAGAGTCTGAAGCAACGCAGGCGCAATCTCATTGTGCTGCCCCGCCCCTTCGACCTGATGCCCGCCACAATCGCGACGAGTCTGCTCGATGAGGGCATTGCGGCTGACACGCCCCTGCGCGCGCTCCAGCGTCTGTCCTTCGAAGACGAGAGCATTCGCGAGTACACGCTGGCATCCCTGGCAGATGAGGAAGCCGAATTCAGCGACCTGACCATTCTGGCTTTCCCGCTGCCGTCATAAGATCTGATTGAAGTAGCAAGAGACCGAGGAGCGACTCCCATGGCAAGCAAGAATCCAGCCCGCCCGAACATCCTGTTCATCCTCAGCGACGACCAGGGCGCATGGGCGATGCGATGCGCGGGCAACGAAGAGATGGTTACGCCCAACCTCGACAGGCTTTCTGCGACGGGCATCCGATTTGATAACTTCTTCTGCGCGTCGCCCGTATGCTCACCGGCGCGCGCGTCGATCCTGACCGGACGCATACCCTCGCAGCACGGCGTCCAGGACTTCCTGCGAGCCGGCAATGCCACATTCCTGCCCGGCGACGGCAGGGAGATCGACTACATCCAGGGCCAGCCTACTTACATCGAGCTTCTCGCAGAAAGCGGCTACGAGTGCGGTCTGAGCGGCAAGTGGCACATTGGTCACGCCGCACTGCAGCGCGCCGGCTTCTCGTACTGGAATGTGCATGCGGCAGGCGGCGGTCACTACTACGCCGCGCCGATGATACTCAACGGCGAGCATTACCAGCCGGACGAATATGTAACCGATGTCATCACCGACAACGCGCTGGAATTCCTGAACGCGCAGACCGGCTCTGACACGCCGTTCTCGCTCAATGTGCACTACACCGCGCCGCACGCGCCCTGGGGACCTGAGGAGCATCCGACGGCAGTGTTCGACGACTTCCACGAAAACTGCGCCTTCGACTCGCTGCCGGTACAGGATATTCACCCGTCCCAGCTTGCCAAGGAGCCGTCTGCCGCCACGCTTGGCGACACGCCGGAAAATCGCAGGATGGCGCTGAGCGGCTACTTCGCCGCCGTCACCGAGATGGACCGCAACATCGGTCGCATGCTGGACTGGCTCGAGGAGAACGGCTTGCGCGAGTCCACGCTGGTCATGTTCATGGCGGACAACGGCATGAGCATGGGGCACCACGGCATCTGGGGCAAGGGCAACGGCACATACCCGCCTAACATGTACGACACCGCCGTGAAGATTCCCGCGCTGGCGTCCATGCCCGGCAGCGTGCCGCAGGATCTCGTGTGCGACCGCCTGCTCAGCCAGTACGATGTCATGCCCACTTTGCTTGGCTATACCGGCGTGGACAACCCGCACGCCGGTGGCCTGCCGGGCCGCGACTTCTCACCCGTGCTGCGCGGCGAATCACTGGGCGACAGCACGCCCGTGTACGTGTATGACGAGTACGGCGCAACGCGCATGATACGCACGCGCAACTGGAAGTATGTGCATCGGTATTCCGACGATCCCAACGAGTTGTACGATCTCGGCGGCGACCCCGCGGAAACCACCAATCTCGTCGACGACCCCGCCTACGCCGGCAGGGTGAGCGTTCTTCGCGACGAGTTGGAAACCTGGTACGCTCGCTATGTGGATGAGGTGATGGACGGCGCAAAGCAGGCGGTATATGGCAGGGGCCAGATCGGCCTTGTGGGATCGGAGGAGTACGACAAGCCGTTCGCCGATGATGTCGTGTTCTTCTACGGCGACAAGCCGGTGCCCTAGGCGGAGTCAGGCGCTTTCGAATAAGCCGCTACTTCTTGGTGGCATCT
>CAZWDM010000073.1:8319-12909 GCA_964632415.1 uncultured Dehalococcoidia bacterium
TGCCCTAGGCGGAGTCAGGCGCTTTCGAATAAGCCGCTACTTCTTGGTGGCATCTTCGTCATCGTCATCCGATTCCTGGAAGTTGACCTCGATCTGCCGTTCTAGGCGTAGCAATGCGTCCTGTGTGGTACGAAGTTCACGCAGCAGGTCCTCCCGTGACACGGGCGGCTCGAGTTCACGGAGGCGTTCCGCTTTAGCCTCGTCCAGGTTGTTGATGATTATCGCTATGAACAGGTTTATCACCACGAAAGTCCCTGCGACAACGTAGCTGACGAAGTAAAGCCACGACCACGAATGGAGCTCCATCGCTGTCTCCATCACGATCGTCCAGCCCTCTAGCGTGATGATGTTGAACAGCGTCAGCACAGATATGCCCAGGCTCCCCCAGTGCTTCGGATCGTGCTGGTGGAAGAGCTGGTAGCCGATGATTGCATAGATATAGACGATGATGCTCATCAGCAGGATGACATGTCCCACGCTGGGGATCGAGCGCACGAGAGCCGCCACGATCAACCGAAGCTCCCGAATCGCCGAGATCAGTCGCAGCACGCGCAGCAGCCTCGCCAGACGCGCAATCATCGCGTAGTCGCCCGTTGCCGGAACCAGCGCGACAATAATCACCAGGAAGTCAAACACGTTCCAGCCGTCACGGAAGTAATCGTCCACTCGCGGCGCCTTGGCGAGCATCTTCAGCAGCGCCTCGACGATGAACAGCCCCAGGATGATCTGGTTTCCCCAGTGCATCAGCTCGCCGTAAGACATCTCCAGCCCGGGAAAGGTCCCAAGGCCGAGCAGGATACCGGTCGCTATGATGAGGGCAATGATGGTGTATTCGAATGCCGGCCTTTCGACGATGGCGGCGGCGAACTTGGAGGCTTGCTGCATGACTACTATACTTGCATCCCTTTCAACAATCAGGAGTTTCCGCACAGTCCTTACAAGTTTCGCAGAACTCAATGCCCGTATCAACTTTGCGGGCAGGGTTCAAGCCATTTGCGCTATAATTGCGCTTGCGGAGTCGGCTGGGCCGACCGCGCTTGCGGAGGGGTGGCCGAGCGGTTGAAGGCACCTGTCTTGAAAACAGGAGTAGTGAAAGCTACCGCAGGTTCGAATCCTGTCCCCTCCGCCACGGCAGAAACCCCGACAATGACATCTGATACGGCAATTGCGGAGTAAGACTAGATGAAAATTCACGAGTACCAGGCGAAGCAGATACTGAGCAACTACGGCGTCCCCGTTCCCGAGGGCGGCGTTGCCTCCACGCCGGAAGAGGCTGCAAACCTGGTTGAATCCCTGGGCGGCACCGGCGTAGTCAAGGCGCAGGTGCATGCAGGTGGGCGCGGCAAGGCGGGGGGCATCAAGCTGGTCTCGTCCGCTGAGGAAGCCGCGGAATTCGCCGCATCAATTCTCGGCACGAGCCTCGTCACCTTCCAGACCGGACCGGAGGGCGTGCCCGTTCGCAAGCTGCTGGTGGAGGAGGCGATTGATGTGGCGCAAGAGCTGTACCTGGGCATGGTCATAGACGGCGCCGCTGAGGGCGTGGTCGTGCTCGCAAGCGAAGCCGGTGGAATGGAGATCGAAGAGGTTGCCGACACCACGCCGGAGAGGATTCTTCAAGAGGCAATTGACCCGGTCCTCGGATTTCAGCCGTACCAGGGCAGGGCGCTTGCCTATGGACTGAACCTTGACGGCTCGCTAATCCGACCTGTCGGCTTGCTCATCGAGAATCTGTGCCGCGCCTTCCAGGAGAACGACTGCTCGCTCGCGGAGATCAATCCTCTCGTCATAACCGGCGATGGCCGCGTACTCGCCGTTGACGCCAAGCTGAACTTCGACGACGATGCGATGTTCCGCCACCGCGACCTGGACGACTTCTACGACGCCGAGCAGGAGGATGCCGGGGAGGTCGAGGCGCGCAAGTACGACATAAACTATGTGAAGCTCGACGGCAGCGTTGGTTGCATCGTGAACGGCGCGGGACTGGCGATGGCAACGATGGATGTGGTCCTGTCGGGCGGCGCCAAGCCCGCGAACTTCCTCGACATCGGCGGCGGCGCGGACGAAGAAAAGGTCGCCCAGGCGCTCAACATCGTGCTTTCCGACAAGTCGGTGGAGCTTGTGCTGGTGAACATATTCGGCGGCATACTACGCTGCGACGTGGCGGCGCGCGGCTTCCTCATGGCAGCGGAAGGCGCGCCGCACAGCATCCGCCCGATGGTCGTGCGCATGCTCGGCACGAACGCTGACGAAGGGCGGCAGATCCTGTCGGAGTCCAGCCTAGATGTAACGCTGGTGGACGATCTGAGCGGCGCCGCGGAAGCGGTGAGAGAGGCGACTTGATTCTGATTACCAAATGCGGATTTACACGGACTTTGATGGCAATCAGATCAGATTGTCTGATGAAAGGCTGTACGGACACATCATTTCGGAACACCCTGGAATACTGCGCGTAAGGAATGCGATACCACAAACACTTTCTGAACCCGATCTGGTCCTCCAAGACAGAGATGATGACGAAGTCAGGTTATACTACAAGAGATTTGACCGGAGGCTATGCGTAGTAGTGGCTGTCGCCTTCAAGGCTGAGGACGCTTTTGTGGTAACTTCCTATACGACACGCAGGATTCCCAGGGCATGAGGCGTTAAGATATGCGGAACGATGTGATAAGTATATGGTGGGACAATGAAGGAGATTTCCTTTCCGTAACTTTTGCGGAAGGTGAGGGAGACATGGTTCAGACCAGGGACGGAAAAGCCATGGTCAAGATTGATGACCAGGGAAAGATCCTGGGGTTTCATCTTCTCGGCGTCTCAAAAAAATCGATGCGCGCACCGTTTCGCTTTGAACTTGTCCCGGAAGAACTCGAAGAGAGTGCCCTGTAGGGGACGATTCCAAATTCACTGAAAGATCATCGTCGGTATGTTGTTGAAGAAGACAGATGCGTCAGGAGGTACACTATGCACCTGCTCGAAGTCCTAAACCCAATCGGCCAGCAGCGAGGCCTGATAAACTCGCTGACCATTAGTGAGCGTCCGCAATCGCTGGACAACAAGACCGTCGGACTGCTTTGGTCCGGCACGCACGGCGGAGACCTTGCCCTCAATCGCGCCGGCGAGATGCTCCAGGAGCGCTTCAGCAACGTCAAGGTCAACTTCTACACCGGTGGCAACTATCCCGCGCCGCCGCCCATAGTGCAGCAGGCAGCGGAGGAGTGCGACGTCGTCATCGGCGCCACAGCCGATTGAGGGACGTGCGCGTCGTGGATGGTCCACGACATGATCGAGATTGAGAAGACGGGCAAGCCCGCCATCCCAATCGTATCCGGGCGCTTTGAAGAGGACGCCATCGCGAGTTCGCGTGCATTCGCCATGCCGGACCTGCAGTTCGTCATCGTGCCTCGCATCTACCGCAACCTCGCTCCCGAGCTGTGCGTCAGCCAGACCGAGGCCGTCATCGACGAGATCATCGATGTGCTGACCGTTGACAAGGCACATGGTCGCAGGGAACGCGATACCACCACTACCGTCGAGCGCTTCGAGGGCGATGACCGCTGGGACGCCATCCTGCGGATGAACGAGCAGTGGCTGATGCGCGACTGGGGCGACGCGATGGTTCTCCATCCGCCGACCGAGGCAGCAGTCGCAGAGCTCGTCGAGGGAACGGGGCTGGACAGATATGACCTCGTATGCGACATGCCGCCCGGATTCGGGCTGGCGACGGTTGAAAAGATCGCAATCAACTCGGCAATGGCGGGCGCGAAGCCCGAGCACATGCCGGTCATCATCGCGGCCGTCAAGGCGCTGTCCGAAGTTGGTGAGCATGGCGGCAAGTCGCTGCTGATGTCCACCAGCCCGCACGCGCCGATGCTGGTCGTAAACGGGCCGATAGCGAATGAACTCGGCATCAACCCGCGCTCAGGGCTTGGACCCGGACGCGACAACGAGGTGAATATCACAATCGGGCGCGCGTTCTCGCTGTGCCTGCGCAACCTCGGCTACTGGTACCCCGGCCAGATGGACATGGACACGATCGGCACGACTCGCAAGTTCGTCCACTGCATTGCCGAGAACGAAGAGATGTCGCCGTGGGAGCCGTTCCATGTGAACCAGGGCTTCCGAGCCGACGAGAGCGCGGTCAGCGTGTTCATCACAGACGGCGAGCTCGACGTGCAGGACCAGGGCAACACGGACGCCGCCGACCTGCTGAAGACGATCGCCTATGGCAGCACCTTCGGCACTCGCGGAATGGGAGCGCGGCACACCAACGAACGCCTCATCTTCATGCCTCCCGATGTCGCCCGACCCGTCGGTGGCGAGGGCTTTTCCAAGCAGGAGGCGAAGCAGTTCATCCATCACCACGCCAACATGAGCCTGGGCAAGATGATGCACTACATGCCCATCGACGACGCCCGTGTCGGCCTGCAGTGGCAGTGGCTGAAGGACAAGACGGAGCAGGAACGGCTGGAAATGGACGTGCCGCTGCTGGAGAGCGTTGATCGCTGGTTCATAGTCGTTGTCGGCGCGGACCGTGCCAAGACGCTTGTGATGCCCACCGGCGAAGGCGCATCCACAGTCGGCATCGACCAGTAC
>CAZWDM010000073.1:13009-14356 GCA_964632415.1 uncultured Dehalococcoidia bacterium
CAGCCGCCCCTTGACAGCATCTCGGGGCGGCTGTGTAACCTTGTGTGGTCAGAATAACGACTATGCCTTGAAATAGGAGAACAGATGCTTAATCCGTACCTGAACTTTGGCGGCAACTGCCGTGAGGCATTTGAACACTATCGCTCCGTATTCGGCGGAGACTTCGAGATTTTCCAGACTTTCCGTGACGGACCCCCTGGCATGGGCGTGGGCGAAGACGAGATGGACAACATCATGCACGTCTCCTTTCCGATAGGGGACAGCATGCTGATGGGAAGTGATGTGCCGGACGCGTTTGGCGGAGCTCCCGTTTCAGGTACCAATGTTCATGTGAGCGTCAGTCCCAAAAGCAAGGAAGAGGCGGACAGGGTCTTCGCCGGCCTATCCGATGGCGGCAATGTCACTATGCCGATGATGGACATGTTCTGGGGAGACTACTTCGGCACTTGCACCGACAGGTTCGGCATCAACTGGATGGTAGGCGTCACACAGAATCAGGAATGAGTGCTCGGCGTCGCACAGATACCGTCCAAAAATTCCTTGACTAACGAAAGGACAGACTCAATCCATGGGAATCCTTGTTGACGAAAATACGAGACTGATGGTGCAGGGCATAACCGGCAGGGAAGGCAGCTTCCACGCCCTGCGCTGTCGCGAGTACGGCGCAAACCTGGTAGCCGGTGTTACCCCGGGCAGAGGCGGACAAATCTTCGACGGCGATGTGCCGGTATTAAACACGGTCCGTCAGGCCGTGGACGAGACGCAGGCGAACTGCGCCCTTATCTTCGTGCCGCCGCCCTTCGCCGCCGACGCAATCGTCGAGTCGGTGGACGCCGGCATCCCCACCATCGCCTGTATCACCGAGGGCATCCCGATAATGGACACCATCGCGGTCAAGCGCTACATTCGCGACAAGCCCGTCACGCTGATCGGACCCAACTGCCCGGGAATGATCACGCCCGGCGCGAATGTCAAAGTCGGCATCATGCCCGGCAACATCCACGCGCCCGGCAGGATAGGCGTCGTCTCCCGCAGCGGCACCCTGACCTACGAGGCGGTAAGCCAGCTGACCTCGCTCGGAATCGGCCAGTCGTCCTGCGTCGGCATCGGCGGCGACCCGGTCAACGGCTCGTCCTTCGTGGACATCCTGAAGATGTTCGAAGAGGACGACGAGACCGACGGCGTCGTGATGATAGGCGAGATTGGCGGCACAAGAGAGCAGGAAGCCGCGGAGTACATCAGCAGCGACTTCAGCAAGCCGATGGCAGCCTTCATAGCAGGCCGCAGCGCACCTCCGGGCAAGCGCATGGGGCACGCGGGCGCGGTCATTACCGGCAGGGCAGCCCG
>CAZWDM010000074.1:0-14260 GCA_964632415.1 uncultured Dehalococcoidia bacterium
CGAGTCTTCCCGACATTCTACACCCCACAATCACGCTGACTTATGAGACAGACACGAAATTGTACCACTTGGCGCCAATGTTCAGCGATTTTGTCCGTGCTAACTGCGAAGGGAATATGTCCTCTTCAACGGGGATCGACTTGGGGTCTCAGCTCGACTTCAGGAGTTTTGCAATCTTTACCGGATCATATGGATTGGGCAGTACATCTCGGACGCTGGAAGCGCTACCTTAACACCACACCTTTTGGCAGACCCAGGTATCAGAGCAGAGCATTGTTCAAGACTGTCAAGAGCGGGAGCAATCACGTCTCCCAAAGGCAAATCTTCAAGGTAAGGGTCACATGGACTTACCTTCACCATTTCGAGCGTAGGGTTGATGCCGTTGTAGTTATGCATATCGGTTAAGCCGTGATGACCGTAGTGCGTCTGGTCAACAAGTCCAACCAGCCCTTGCTTAGGGAAACGTAGATTTTCGACACCAACACTCTCCAACTGGCCTTGAATGTACTTGCGAAGCCTCACGTTATCATCAGCTGATGGCATTGAGGCTTGACAGACAAAACACCGCAACTCCCCGCCTTGAGACTGAGCAAGTTGATAGAGCAACTGATTGCCTTCATCCACCCTAGTTCTAACCAACTGACTATATGCTTCCCATTTCAAATCTGAGAAATCGCCCAACATGCCTTTGTCGTGTTCCAAATCTTCAAATCCCCTCTGCTCCATGTGAATCTCGTCTAACGTTTCTGAGTCGGGAGTATCGGGAGTAAAGGCGACGATGCCACCACCGATTTCATCAATGTGCTCAAAGATCTTGCCCATGCGCTTTTTCCTTCACCTCATAACTTCGTTGTTCAAGGGCATGTTAAAGCAGGCACGGATTAGAACGCAAGTACAGGTGCCGCCTAGCATAGTCAGCCCCAAAATTATGCTTGATTCGTCGCCCTGACCAGACTCGTCAAGAGTTTTACACTTCTCTTTGGCATTAGAACGACTTTTCTATACAATCGCCAAAACCTGATATACTGAAAGTCTAATCAGGAGGTGCATCGTGAAGTACGGTTTACCCGGACCGGAGGTTATCAGTGGAGTCTCGCGCGAGAGGATCCTGCTCTACAACACCACCATGAATACGTGTGGTTGTGCTTCCAACACCTTCAATCCTGGACCCTGCAAACACATCAAGGCTGCACGGCACGGTTGCTCATGTCCCGAGTCCCTGATGCTGTCCCGCACCGATAGAGGCATCCAGCTGGTCTGCGCGGAGGCATGCTGTGAGTATGGCAGACTCCGCAGGCAAGCGCTTCTCAATGACGGCTGGAGGGAAGTGGCCGAGGGTCCGTCCTACAAGGTCTGTTTCGTCTGCGAGACTGAAATCCTTCCCAATGTGTCACCCGCCGAAAGTCGCATGCGTTACTGCTACAAGGGGGACCACTGGCTCCGGTTCATCTGCTCGACCTGCGGGGATCTGGCTGATGGCATTGGTAATGACGGCGAGCCCTCCTGTAACGCTCACCTGCAATCGGCGCAGCTTCCTATAGCGGTGTGATGAGAGAAGGGCATTGGGGCTCATGGGCCGCGGAATTCTGTGGCTACACGGTTATCTGTCGTGTAGATTAAATCGCTCATAAATATGTCCGTCAGGCAGTTGTATTTGCTCTGACCACGATATAATTGCACTCATGGTTATAGCTGAACGAATAGAACCGACGGCACGTGACAAAGCCGAAAGCGCAGAGATGCGGCCTGCTCTTGTTCGCACGTTCCGTACCCGGGCATACCTCTCGAAGGCCGGTCATATTCGCTTCGATGATGTCCTGCGCCAGCAGGCGCTCCTCTACAATGCTGCGCTTGAGGAACGGTCGACGGCTTGGGAGAGACATAAGAAAGCAATCTCCTACAAGGAGCAGAGCCGTTCCCTTACGCAGGTTCGTAGCGATTTCCCGGAGATCGAGGGCTCCCTCGACAGACGTGTTCAGGTCGGAACTCTAAAAAGGTTGGATAAGGCGTTCGGGGCATTCTTCCGACGCATCAAAAGTGGGGACACTCCGGGTTATCCGCGCTTCAAGTCTGGCAGGCGATGGAAGACGCTGGAGCTTTATTCAGGAGCTTCGCGATACGTCAGATACGATGCGGCCCGCGGCAAAGGCGTGGTGAGCATCAAGGGCTTGCCCGCGCTGCGCTTCAAAGACAAGAGGGTGCCGGAGGGCGTGCAACCTCTTGAGATACGCATCAGCCGCCGGCCAAACGGCGTCTATCTCTACTTGGTATTCAATCATCTTCGCGCCAATCCCAAAGTCGAAGATGTTAGCAACCCTGTCGGCATAAACGCGGGGCGCAGCGGAACCAGGTGGGGGCTGTCGGACGGCACGGTGATTGAGAGGCGGCGGGAGGACCCGAGGCGGAAGAAACGTCTGCAGCGAAAGATAGCAAGGCAGCATCTCAGGTCATCGTCGAGACGCAAGACCGTCGAGTTGCTGGGGAAGCTCGTGCATCGCGAGCAGATTCGCAACAGAAATACAATCCACAGGCTATCTGCGGAGATAGTCAAGCGTCACGACTACATCGCAGTTGAGGAACTGGACCTAAAGAAGCTGACAGCCAGTGCGAAAGGCACTGTGGAAGAGCCTGGAAAGGAGGTGCAGAAGAAAGCGGCAATAAATCGCAGCATGCTGGAACAGACCTGGGGAGAGTTCGCGCAATTGCTCGAATACAAGGCGGAGGGAGCCGGTATCGAGATGGTGCGCGTTGACCCGGCCTACACATCGCTGACTTGTAGTCGATGTGGGGTCGTCAAGGAAGTCAAAACAGATCAGGCGAGGTTCGCTACGCGATTTAAGTGCTCATCGTGCGGCGCTGACTTGTTATCGACGGTCAATGCTGCGCTCAACATACTGGCGAGAGGTCTGGCTGGTCCGGGCCTCTCTGCGGACGAAGCTGTTGTCGCAGGGCGCGCCGGTGTGGAAAAACTAACATCGGAATTGTCCGGTGTGCGCCCAGAAAACCATTCGCGTATCCGGGCTGACGATACCGCGCCCACATAGGTATTGCGCCAAAAGGGGTTGCCCCGGGCGCATGTGGAGGCTTCCTCGTTTCTGGCGCCTGGCGTGAGTGCGGCCCAGGTTGCCCCGGGCGCATGTGGAGGCTTCTATCCGTGCCGGCAATTTTCGCCCGGCGGTCGTGGTTGCCCCGGGCGCATGTGGAGGCTTCGAGCTCGCGCACGCCACGCACGACGATGCGGGGGGTTGCCCCGGGCGCATGTGGAGGCTTCCGTCACAGGAAGCGCTGAGGTCCGCCGCCATAGGGTTGCCCCGGGCGCATGTGGAGGCTTCTAGCTGGATGCAGAGCCATACGGTCAGAAAAACGGTTGCCCCGGGCGCATGTGGAGGCTTCCTTCTGATTCTCTTAGAATTCTAGGGAATGACTTGGTTGCCCCAGGCGCATGTGAAGGCTTCGTCGACTGTACAATGGGTTGCCGAAGATAGTCGGGTTGCCCCGGGCGCATGTGGAGGCTTCTACGTAAGTCCAGACTTGACTGGGTAAAGCCTGGGTTGCCCCGGGCGCATGTGGAGGCTTCTAAGGCCTTGCGGAGTTGGTAGCCACACAAGGCGGTTGCCCCGGGCGCATGTGGAGGCTTCGTACGAACCGGTTGGCGATTTTCGACCGATGAAGGTTGCCCCGGGCGCATGTGGAGGCTTCGCCGCGGTAGGCGTTGACCACCGTCTCCAGCAGGGTTGCCCCGGGCGCATGTGGAGGCTTCGCGCCTGACCCGACGGTATCCACTGGCCCCATGGGTTGCCCCGGGCGCATGTGGGGGCTTCCAAATTTATTGTTGCGAGAACACGCATGGGTAAGGTTGCCCCGGGCGCATGTGGAGGCTTCCTCGAGCGCATCCGGCCGGAGAACATCGGCGTGGGTTGCCCCCCGCCCGCGCGGAGGCTTCTTGAGGTCGTCTCGGAATATCGAACCGCCAACGGTGTAGCCCATGCGCGGATGGGAGCTTCGTCATCCTATATATCTTCGACGAGCCATTCGCCATTGTCATGTTCTTAGCGACTGCCAGTTTTGCTATGACGTTGACGCATTTGCGCCGAATGACCGCTATCGAATCCTATGAGAGGATGAAAACTGAAGAGGCTAACCATGGAAACCCTTCGGTGTCCTGAATATAGCCGGTCGGCATTAGTTGTAGAGGGAGTTGAGACCGTTGCCGGAGTGCGGCCCGCACCCGATGGCCTCACCCGGTCAAGTCTGTTGTTTGCTGCTGCTCTGCCCTGGTACGCGGTTGTTTCGGGCGTCTTTGCCCTTTACTTCTACATTCTGCTACTAGTCCCTATGGCAGGTCGCGTTCTAGACGGAGCATTCGAGAAGATTGCTACCGACATCCTCTTTGCTTTGTCACTTTTGGCTGCTCTGCCCCTCGGCCTTCTTCTTTTGGTGGTGATGCCGCTCTGCCTTATGAGGGCAACCTTTCGGTGTCCGCCTGGCGGAATAGCAGGAAGACTGTCCCGTATCGGTTGTATCGTCTCAATGATTCTTGCGGCGCTCTACACCACTCTCATCGTCGTGGGCTTATTCATTGACCTTGCACAGAGTGGCGGGGGTATACTCTGGTGGCCAGGCCAAGCACATGTAGTGGTGCTGATGTGTGGGCTGGCGGCTACATGGCGCTCGTGGCGCTGGCTGAGCCGCACGACAGACTATTCTCACAAGAGATGATCGCTTCTTCAAAGGGGTTGGTGACGGGCAGAACAGATAAGTTGATATCCTATACGGTGCAAGATGTAAATCACACTTTGAGCAAGGAGGCAACAATGACAGGCAGAATCCACCGAGAACAAGTCATCGAGAGGCTAAGCGAGCAAACAGGTTGGACAAAGGTAGAATCAGCCAACAACCTGCAGGCTGTCCTTGACGCACTCGCCCAATCCATCGAGGAAAATGACCGCGTAACCCTGACGAGGTTCGGCACCTTCGATGTACGACCGACGCCGGCACGGCAGGTCAAGGTCATAGCGGGCGAAAGCGCGGGCGAGTTGAGAGATGTTCCACCGAGGCACAGGATCGCCTTCAGCCCAAGCAAGAGACTGCTGGATAAAGTGCGCGGTGCCCGGTAGGAATGGCGAGAGGCTACAGGGGAGCCGCTCTGCCGGGCACTTCTGCCCGGATCGAGAGGATCAGGGTTGTTGACGGCGACTCCATCGAATGTAGCTTCGGTGGACGCTTCGAGCGCGTCAGGCTCTATGGCATTGACGCGCCGGAACTCAGCCAGCCTGGAGGCTCTGAGTCCGCAGAGAACCTCGAAGCCATCATCCGGCGCAGTGGTAGCCTGACGATGGAAGTGATGGACTACGACCATTACGACAGGCTAATAGGACTGATCTATCCGACGAACAGCCACCGTCGCAACTCTCTGAACCTCAGGATGGTGCGAGAGGGACAGGCTTACGCCTTCACCAGATTCGGAGGCGCGGAACTCGGCATCAGGATGGCGGAGCAGGATGCCAAGGCAAGCAAGCGAGGGCTGTGGCGACACGGCAAGGATGGTGGGGAGCGCCCCTGGGACTATCGCAGCCGCGGTCGTGAAGGCGGCGGACTCATCACCATCCCACTAACTGCTGCGATTGTAGTAATAGTCATCATCACCATTCTAATCGCAATTTCATTCGGATGGATATAGGCAGCGAAGGCCAGGTCTGAACGAGCTGAGACACAGACAGGTTGATTGAATTGACGTGACGCCTTGGCCGCAAGGGGAGACAAGCCACAATGAAGAACATCATCCGAATTCGGCAGATTCGCGGCCTACTGTTGCATTTCAAGCATCACCCGTCAGACCATCCTCGCCGGCTGGTAAACCGCACTGCGCGGTGGGGAGAGCCGCCCGTGCCCGGTGTTTGCCGCTGGTGCTACCAGAAGACGGCAAGCCCAAAGTCGAGATGGCACAACTATTGCCTCAACTTCTACTGGGTGGCCTCGGGACAGCAGCCCGAGGAGATCCAGCACACGCTCTGCGAGATCTGCGGCAACAGCGCGGACGAGCTGGATCACAGGCTCTCCATCGAGGTCGCCAGGAGGCTGGGGCGTGACGCCCTGCTGCGCGCCTTCATCCCGGACAACCTCCGCTGGCTGTGCCGCGAATGCCACCAACACAAAACGCGACAGGACAGAAGGCTGGCAAGGTTTCTGAGGTTCTGCCGGCTGGACTGGCAGATGGCCAAGGAGCTGCGCACGGCGCACTCGGAGTGGCTTCAGACATTCCTTCTGCCTTGCAGCCTATCGGAGCCCGAACAGCAAGGTCGCAGCCGGACCAGGAAGTTGAGGACCGGCTATTTCCAATCTTCACAGGCAGCCGACGTGAAGGTAGCCGAACGAGTGGTCAGTCCGACCGCCGCCGCCGCAAGGAGATTTCCGAATGGCACTGAAGCGTCGATGTGAAGACCGGCATGAGTGGGCCACTATCAGCGTGAGCGTTAACCGCAACTCTCTTACAGCTGTGGCCCTGGAACTGCCGCGACTCATCGCACCGGACATCCGCTGGGTCTGCAAGGCGATTCGGGGCAACGCTGCCGTGCCAGCAGGGACGAAACCGGAAAACCAATACAATCGGAGACAGACCAGAGTGATAAGGAGTATAGACTGATGTGCGCCGAGAACCTTTGCTATGACTTCAAGGATTCGAACGTCTGCAAGGATGGCAAGTGGAGCCATGAATTCGAGACGACGGACGACTTTCTTGAGGACCCGTCCGTGATCTGTGACAATTGCGGACTCTTCATACCGATGTTCGTAAAGAGCAACGCCGGCTGCGCCGTCGGCATCCAGGTGCAGACCGCATAGCGCAACCGCAACCGCGACTTGGAAGGCTCGCCAAAATACCGGCGAGCCTGTCTTTCTGCCCGAAACCAGCCGGGTTCGGAGCCCTCCAGGGAAGACAATCGCCGCAGATGGCTCGTTCTCCGGCATGATGGACTATTACCTGTCGCGCAAGACAATCTGCCTCTTCTCAGCGCAGGGGCCCTGGGTAGAACTATCAGCTCAAATATGTGCAGTTGCTGGCTTGAAAATGACATCGCAGGGGTTTTGAATAAAAGCTGGTAGGGTTAAGGGCAAAGGAGCTATGCGATGGCAGTTACCGAAGAAGAGCAGATCGAGGCCGAGATAGCGGCCATATTCGGTGTGCGACCCGTCAGCGACAATGACATCCTGGAGAGACTCGAAGTCGGCAAGGAGATATTGAGCGAGGTCTTCTTTTTCGCGCAGTACCGGGGTTTTGCGCTATACGACGGGGCGCTCGCGAACTTCAAGATGACATGGGACGAGAAGGACGGTACACCACCCCTGTCGCGCTGGCTGCGCGTCACCCGTCAGCAGGACGGGATGTTCCTGGTGGGCATCGTCGAGGATAAAAACGATTGCCGCGAACCGGCGATGCCGCAGGACTTCGACTGGGCGAACGTGATCTAGCTACTATTCCAACCCTGACAGGCAGCTAGGAACCGTATCATCCCATAAACGGGACTGCGGGAGGAAAATAGAACAGAAATCCGTAGGCTACTCGTTGACTTTCAGTTCCAGACGTTTGTATGGTTCTGATATGCCAACCAGTTCTACCCTACGAGAACTGCCCCTGCGGCAGTTCGGCAAGTTCGGCGCGCCCAGCGCGCGACAGTCTCTGCTCGGCATCCGGCTCGAGAGCTATGAGAGGTTTCTGGCCGATGGAATAGCCAGAAGTCTTGCCGACGCAGGCAGCGTCAGCGTGGATATGCCCTGGCGCTGCTCGGTCTCGCTGCACTCCCCGGTGCTTGGAAATCCCGACCACACGCCGGCGGAGTGCATCGAGGCCGGAATGACATACGACGCCCGTCTCACGGCCGTGGCGCGTATGCGGAACGAGAAGGATGAGATCAGCGAGCAGCGCATCCTTCTCTGTCGGCTGCCCCTGATGGACCCGTCGGGCGGGTTCATCGTAAACGGCGTTCGACGCGTTGTGATCCACCAGATAGTGCGCTCTCCCGGCATCTGGTTCAGCTGCGAGTACGACCGGATGACGGGTCACGTGATGGCCAGGGGTCGCGCCAGTCCAAACAGAGGGCCATGGGTTGGCTTCGAGGTGAACGACCGCGACGAGCTTCGCGTCAGGCTCAACGGCGGCAACAGCATGAGCGCTCTCGCAATTCTGCGCCTCTATGGGATCGGCGACGATGAGCTGCTGACCGACTTCCTCGATGTGGAGCGGGTGACCAGCCGAAAGTACCTGCAGAACACAGTTCTGCTCGGGGACTGCCCGAGCTACGAGGACGCGCTGCTTCAGGTATACAACGAGGTCTCACCGGGAGCGCCGCCGAACATCGACACCGCGCGGGAGCGCGTGGAGAGGCTGTTCTTCAACAGTCAGAACTTCTCGCTGTCTCAGGTTGGCCGGGACATCATAAACAGGCGCTTCGGCACTGCCGAGACTAGCCTGCTGCTCACTCGTGAGGACTTCGAAAACACCATCCGGCAGATTGTGCGAATCTCCAACGAGCAGGACGGCCCCGACGACATAGATCACCTCGCCAACAGGCGCGTCAGAACGGCAGGGGAGATCGTGCAGCGAGAGTTCGAGGCAGGATTGCTCGACATGCATCACGCAACCGTCGAATGGCTACAGCTTTCGGACAGAAAGCCGACCAAACCCAGCGAGGTCCTGCGGACGACGGTGCTCATGAAGCGGCTAAGCGGATTCTTCAGCGGATCTCAGCTGTGCCAGGTAACGGACGAGACGAACCCGCTTTCGGAGCTGACGCACAAGCGTCGCGTGAGTTCGCTCGGTCCGGGCGGACTCAACCGAAGGTCGGCAGGCGTGGATCCACGTGACGTTCATCCGACGTACTACGGCAAGCTCTGTCCGACAGAGACTCCGGAGGGTCAGAACATCGGGCTGCTATCGACGCTTACGACTGGCGCGAGCATAGACGATTCGGGGCTTCTCACCGCGCCGGTGCGTCCGATACGCGGCAGCATATCCAGCCACTCGTCCGGACTGGAGGGAAGGGAAGTAACGGAGTCTGTCTTCTGTGAGGGACGTGAGATTGCGGCTGCCGGCACTGTTCTCGATGCGGCTGCTGTGAAGTTACTCGCAGGCATGCCCGCATTCGATCTGAAAGTGCGCCGGTATGTCTCAAATGACGCTGAAGACATTCACTACCTGAACGCCTACGACGAGGCGAGTGTCGTGATAGGACAGTGCAATGCCCGGATGGACTCACTCGGACAGCTTGCAGATGAGGTGGTGGAGGTACGGAAAGGGCAGGTGTGGACCAGGGCGTTTCCCGAAGAGATCGACTACCTTGACCTCACCCCCAGGCAGGTGGTGAGCGTGTCCACGTCGCTCATCCCGTTTCTTGAGCATGACGATGCCAACCGCGCCCTGATGGGCTGCAACATGCAGCGACAGGCGGTGCCGCTCCAGAGGCCGCAGACATCCTTGGTCACGACAGGAACCGAGGCGGAGGTCGCCCGCGACAGCGGCTACCAGGTGCTGGCAGACCAGGACGGTGTTGTTACGAGCGTGACGGCGGACTGCATCGAAATCGCGCCGCACGGCACGGGGGCGCCCTCACGCCACCCTCTCATCAAGGGCAGGCGGTCCAATGCGTTCACACTGGTGAACCAGAAGCCCATTGTGGGTCGGTGGCAACGTGTCAGCGAGGGTCAGCCGATAGCGGACGGACACGCCTGCGCCGAAGGGGAACTTGCCCTGGGGCAGCGGGTGCTTGTGGCCTACATGAGCTGGGAGGGCTACAACTACGAGGATGCGATCATCCTGAGCTCTCGCGTCGTGAAGGAGGGGAAGTTCCGCTCCGTGATTCGCAAGAAATTCTCGATCGACGCGATGGACACGCCCCTGGGCGCGGAGCGCATAACCCAGCAGGTGCCCGACGTGGCGGAGTGGCGCAAGATGCTGCTCGATGGCGATGGCATCGTGCCGGCTGGCACGTTCGTGAAGGCTGGGCAGATTCTCGTGGGCAAGGCTTCCCCGCGGCCACTACCCGCGGATCTGCAGGTTCGCGAGATCCAACCCGAGCAGAAACTCCTGCATGCGGTGTTCGGGGTGACCGCCGACAACATCCGCTACCTCGACAAGTCCCTGCTGCTGCCGAAGGGCCAGGACGGGCGCGTGGTCAGCGTGAAGGTGATCAGCAAGGACGACGGCACGGACAGCTCGAGGCAACTGCCGCCCGATTGCCTCATGCGCGTAATCGTGGAGGTCGCGGGTACGCGGGTCATACAGCCCGGCGACAAGATGAGCGGACGGCACGGCAACAAAGGCTGTGTGAGCATCATCGTCCCCGAAGAGGATATGCCTTTTCTACCGGACGGCACTCCAATTGACGTGATGCTATCCCCTCTCGGTGTGCCTTCGCGCATGAACCTGGGACAGCTCATGGAAGTACATTTGGGTTGGGCAGCGCACAAGCTGGGTTTTCGCGCCAGAACGCCGGTGTTCGACAGTGCGGATTGGGCCGAGATCGAGCAGTGCCTGGCTCAGGCGTGGCTCGCCGAACGGGCGGGTGGCCTAAAACCTTCCGACTTGCCGGAGGACGATGTCTATGCACCTGACTACAGGCGCATTGAGAAGTGGTGCGCCGAGCAGGGTCATTCTTATGAGGCGCTGTTTGGAGAGAAAGCCCATGAGGGCACTGAGGCGGGGAGGCTATGCCTGCAGCTCTGGATGCGCGACAACGGCTATCAGCCAGCTGCAAGCGGTCTCTTTGAGGACCTTCGACGGCAGGCGATTGACATAGACCGCCGGCACAACAGGGCTGCGCCCATCATGGGCAAGCAGGTCCTTCGTGACGGTAGGACCGGCGAGGAACTTGGAAGGCCCGTGATGGTGGGCTACAAGTACATGCTCAAACTCGGCCACATGGTCAGCGACAAGATGCATGCACGTTCCGTCGGAACCTATGCGGCCATCACGCAGCAGCCGCTTCAGGGCAAATCCGCCGGGGGCGGCCAGAGGCTTGGCGAAATGGAAGTCTGGGCGCTTGAGGCGTACAGCGCGGCGTTCACGCTGCGCGAGATGCTCACGGTCAAGTCCGACGACATCGAGGGACGCGCGGAGTTGCTGGAGGCGGTGATGGCTGCCGGCACCGGTGAGAGCACGAAACGAAGGCCCAACCTGCCTGACAGCTTCAACCTGCTGTGCGCGGAGCTGAAGAGCCTCGGGCTGAGGATAGAGTTTGACAGGGATGATGAACAAGTCGCTCTCCTTTTGGGGAGTGAGCCGCAAGAACCGGGAGAACTGGAGGAGAGCCATGCGATTTGAATCGGGGGTTACACGGGGCTTTTGCCTGGTCGTCCTATTGACCTTGACGATGGTGCTGGCGGCGGCTTGCGGCGGTGACGGAGAGGGCGAAGGTGGAGCCGAGGAGTTGAGCACAGAGGACAGATTCGCTTCCATCGAGGCACGGCTCACCAGCTTCGAGCAGTACATCGCGCTTCAGGCGCAGAACCAGGCAGCCCAGGGACAACAGGTTGTCGTGGAGATTGGGGAAGAGGGCCAGGAGATAGTCAGCACGACAGCGTACATCGCGCCTCCGCTGTACAGTCTAAGACGCGCCGACGCCAGTGAGAACGAGCTGGAGATAGTCCTCTGGATGGCTGATTGCGGTGCGCGCACCTACCTCAATCCCGAGCTGCCAGAGGAGGTAATTGACTGGGAGATTGCCAAGACGGAGAGCCAGATGTGGGAGGCGCTTGAAAACGGTCAGTACAGCAGCTTCGAGGAGTACATCGGTCAATCTTTCAGGTTCTGCCGTGTCGAGATAGTAGATGAGGGGGATGAGGAATGATGAGAACGGGCCTGACTCACGGACGGCAACCGCTCCTTGTGGCTCTTGCTGCCTGTCTCATCTTGCTGCTTGGAGCTTGCGGCGTTGATGGCGAGACAACCGATGAAGGTGAAGACGAACCTGCCAGCATGGAGGGCACGGCAACTGCCCTGGCGCTCGTGTTGCTTCCGACTGAGACTCCCGAGCCTCCCACGGCCACGCCGACCGTGACGGCCACAACACCTCCTCGCGCGACGTCCACGCCATACGGCATCGTCTGGGCATCGCTGACCCCGACTCCAACCGTGACAAACACCCCGACAGCTACGGGTACAGCGACACCCACCGCAACGGCGACGGGCACGGCTACGCATACACCCACCAGGACGCCAACCGCTACCAGGACTCCTACGAGCACCGCCACGCCGCTTCCCACCGCGACTGGCACCCCGACCGAGACTCCATTGCCGACCGCGACGGCGACCGGCACGGTTACGCCTACTCCGACGATAACGCCGACCGCGACGAACGCCCCACTGCCCTGCACCCCAACTCCTGGCGCGGACCTCAGACGGTGCGACTTCGCGGAGCGGGACTTCAGGGGATTGAACCTGACGGGCGCGGACTTCACAGGTGCTGACCTGAGGCGCGCGAAGTTCAAGGACGCAGACCTGACCAACGTCTCGTTCTCGGGCGCGCTCATCGAGGAAGCCAACTTCACCAACGTGGACCTGAGAACGGTGGACTTCTCCCGGGTACTGTCGTTCAACAAGGTAATCATGCATAACACGATATGGCCGGACGAGATGGTCCTGAACGGCGTCACGTTTATCGAAGCAGACCTGTCGAGAAGCACCTTTGGGGAGGATACCAGTCTGAACGAAGCGGACTTCGAGGACGCGCAGATCTATCTGGTGAACTTCAACGGCGCATCTCTGCGTGGAGCGAATTTCGAGGATGCGCAGATAAACGGCACCAACTTCGTGGGAGCAAACCTGACGGAGGCTCGGATGATAGAGCTCAGAATGCACCAGGCCGAATTTGATCACACGACAGACTTCACGCTTGCGGACTTGCGCGAGGCGGACTTCGCCGGCATGACGCTGGACGACATAGACTTCTCGCTTGCGCGGCTCGTGAAGGCCGACTTCACCGAAGCACTGCTGGACGATGTGCTGTTTGACAACGCCAACGTGCAGAGGGCGATCTTCGAGAGGACAAGGTGCGAGGACTGCAAGTTCCGAAACGCCGACCTTAGAAACACGGACTTTACACAAGCCAGACTCCAGGATGCCCTCTTCACCGGCGCTGAGGTGCGAAACACGATCTTCACCGCGGCGGACCTTACGGGTGCGGATTTCGAAAAGGCGTCAGGGACTCGAGAAGCCGAATGGGAGCGGACGGTCTGTCCGAATGGCATAAAGAGTGACGACTGTCACGGAGACGATGCGCTGGAGGCGCTCAGGTAGAAAAGTGCCTGACGCCAGCTTCGATGTGCGGGCGTCAGGCCTGACCACTGAGGCTATCTCACCCGGGACGACATCACATTGGGCTATGACGCCTGTGAACGGCTGTATGGCGATTCAACGAAGATGGATTTTCCGGATCCGTGTCGAAAACGGCGTTTTTGCCGCCGATCCGCGCGGAATCGGTGTAACCGGTCAGGTGGCGACACCCTTGCCAGTCGGAGGAAAGTCACCAGCCGGAGATCGTCCTCTTGCAGTCGCGGCAGGTGGCGCGCGCTCCCTTGATGGCGATGTCCCTGTGTGGGCACTTCTCCGTTACTCTCTGGCCACCTGTGCAAGAGTCGCGCCTGCCCTGAAGCGCACGCTGTTATGAGCCGGAACCTCGATGAGTTCTCCGCTGTTGGCGCCTCGAATTGGTCGCACCTTGCGCGCTTTGACCTCGCGCACCTCGAACGTGCCGAAGCCCATAAGAACCACCCGGTCTCCCGCACGCATCGCGTCGGAGATGCTGGCTAGCACGGCGTTGAGCGCAAGCTCACCCTGGGAATTGGAGCGTCCCATCGACTCGGCCACCCTTTCTGCTATCTCGCGCTTTCGGAGCGTATTGCTCATCCGATTCTCCTCTGTGCAGTATATTCCGTAACAGCCTGCGGGAAGGAGTCCAGCAGGCTGTGAGAAAGTATGGCATCAGGAAGCGACCGTTGGCAAGAGATTGGTTTCAGGGGTTCCGGGCTTGCGGCGTCCTGCGATTACTCGACGAGCGGGGTCTGGCGGGCGGCATGGCAGCGTGAGTTTCCGTCTCCTGCGCCCACGAGCGCTTGCGGTGCGTCCATTTCGGAGGCGAGCGGTACTGCGATACCTTTGGTTGAAATACAGGAGCTGTACGGCGATTGTACGGCGACGGCTTTTCCGGAATCGTGCCGAAAACGGCGATTATGCTGCCGATCCGCGGGGAATCGGTGCAATCGGCCAGAC
>CAZWDM010000075.1:0-14017 GCA_964632415.1 uncultured Dehalococcoidia bacterium
GTTCAGAGAAGGTTACACCGTCTGATCCATTTACACACTTTCTGAGGTTACCTCTCTTCAACAACTGCACGACCCAGACGTCCTTCTCAAGGAGATGTGGAGGGCGTCCACTCTCGCCGGCTACGAACCCCAAGGCATCCCTCTGGTCATCTGTCGAAAGTGAATGAAACGGTGTGCTAGCCACTGGAAATCATCCCGCTTACCGATTCGGCAATCCACCGGGGAGCGCTCACACGCGATTCCGCCAGCTCAACGATGTCATGTTGGGTTAGACGCGGCTTGACATCACTGAGGAAGCCTTCCGACTCCTCCCTTCCAATCGAAGCAAGCGCTCTGATGATGTTGCCCGACATCTTGTTCGGATGGACCAATTGCCACTTTGGAGCGCGTCGAAGTTCTACGATTACATTCCCAAACTGAAGGTTGCGACTGTTGCCGGATGTGAGATAGACCGGTCTGACCGGCACTTGAGTGGTGACTCCGAGGCCGTATGCCGCAGAACCGCCGCTGGGGACAATCGTTTCTCCCGACTGTCTTGCAAGGGATTCCAGGGATTTGTCAATGTCGGGCGGCCTGTCGCCGAAACGAGTCTTGACAGGAGCGACGTAGGCGCCCCGCCCAATGCGCATCAATTGCCCATTTTTCGCCAATCGGGACAAGGACTGGTCCACAGCGGCCCTATTGCCCAAGTGCAGAAGTCCCTTGGAAAAGAGCACAGTGCCTTCAGGTGAGTCCGAGGCGTGCTGGAGAATCTGTTCATTGAGGCTAGCCATAACGTCAACCCTTTCTGCTTGTCAGAAAGCATATCATATTTTCTGACAGACGGCCTCATCCCAAAGCAAAATCGCTTGGCTGACTCCAATCTGTCACTCGGGGGTTGAGATGGCCGGTGATTCTAATGTCCCAGATCGGTCTGCGATTATGCATAAATGAATGAATGCAATTATGCACTTTCACAACTCAACCTTTATGCAGACTTGCAAGGATGCGGAATCAGCCTAACTTTTCCGGATCAATTCCTTTCTCCTTCAGGATGTTCTGCGATGCCGGCAATAGCAGAGAAATACAGTAATCCTTCAGGGACTCACCTTCAAGCTGCGCGGCCAGCCCGATGATACGCGCAGTCTTCTCGGGAGCATTGAAGCTGACATACTTGTGAGCCGCTGCGGGAGACTCGACATCGTTCTCACGCAATGCTTGCGCGGTGCCGGTTCCCTTTGCCTCTCTCACCACTTTAGGTTTAATTGTCATTTCTCGACTCCTTTCCGAAAGCAAGTTCATACACATCTAGCATTTCGCTTATTCCCCTATTGTCCGCCGGTCTATACTCTTCGACGGTCAACCCGTCGTTGAAGGCTCGCCGGAGGCTCACACGGTCAGACACCTGAGCGTCCGCCACCTGAATCGTCTTGCACGTCTGCCGAATTGCTTCCAGCGCATCAGCTCTGTCGCGGTTGCCCGGGTGTGTAGAGACCCTGTTCAGGACGATCCAAGCCTCAAGTTCGGGACGTTCTTCCATCGCCTCAGCCACACGCACATCAAGAAGGCTGAGAGTCCAGATGTCAGCCGCACCGGGCTGCACCGGAATTATTAGACGATCAGCCGTATAGAGAGCCGTGCGCTGCTCCTGGCTGTCTCCCGGCGGTATGT
The DNA here is from genome assembly GCA_964632415.1 of uncultured Dehalococcoidia bacterium. Classification (GTDB taxonomy): domain Bacteria; phylum Chloroflexota; class Dehalococcoidia; order Lucifugimonadales; family JADFKI01; genus Bin90. Next base: position 1,651 of record CAZWDM010000075.1, read on the forward strand.
CGGCTACACTGTCGGTGAAGTGTGGCTTGCGGTCGCTCATCACTCTCTTGTAGCCTTCACCGTAGGTTCCCACTACTTCCACTTGGGATAGACCGTTGCCGTGATCTACGCGCTCCTCGTTCCAGAACCGCGAGCTGCCCTGGCGGTCGGTGTCAAGCAGGGCGACATGACCGTTCCCTACCCTCCTCGCTCTGATTCCTGCCAGATTGGTCGCGAATGTCGTCTTGCCTCCCCCACCTTTTTCGCCGACTATTGCTACGTTCATTTCTACACCTCCTCTCTTAATGCAATCGTGCATTCGTTCAATTTTGCATCTCCGCAATGACGTGTACTCACGACTTTGCGATCTCGCAAGAGTGCAACCTCACACTTTACGGTAGAGAGAAGCAACCGATACCCGCTATGTGAACTCCGACCCCGTTTCAATCAAAGTACGGACTTGCAGACAAAGTACGGACTTGCAGACCTGCGGAAATGCGTGCATGCACACTAGCCAATATGCATATATGCAGAATCGCAAGTATGCTTAGGTGCTTGGTCGCATCCCTGCAACATGCCTTACGCTAAGCGGCGCGCAGCCCTCCGAACGGAATTCTGTACTCTGAGATTCCGTGTCGTCACCGCGGTTATTCCAACATGCACGCCTGCATAAATGCATATATGTATCTTTGCAAAGATGCCTGTACTCACACCAGTTGACGTGCATGCTTGCAAGATGCCAGGGCCTATGTTATTCATGTGCTTGTAGCGTTACCGTGACAGACATCGCACCAGGCACATACGGCAGGAGACACGGCATGGCAACCCAGGAGCTAGCCGAAGTTCGGGAAGAAAATTTACAGGAAGAATTACTGACACCCGGGGCCGCGGCGAGGCTGTTTGGGATCAGTGAGTCGGCGGTGAGAGCGGCACGACTTCGCGGGAATGTCGCATCACCCGTCGTAATGGGCATTTCAGGCAAAGCCGTACACCTACTCGACATGAGCAGCGCGTTGGCTTTCTGGGGAGAAACCAGACCCTTCGACCCGGATGAGCTCGACACACTACGGCGGAATGGTATCAGAGTGAGCGCAGAAGACGAGGTGTTTCATGTCCTGCACTCACAGCCAATTCTGGACAGTAGTCGTTAGCCGATGAATTCACGAGGATTTCCCGCAGAGACGCAAGTCTCCACGGCAGGAGATTTCATCTCCATTGCTCCCTCAGTATGTGAGCGCCTATTGGGCGAGCCGTCGAGCAGGTCCGCCCGCGAGTGGCGCTGGAGGGGCAAGGGGTCGTTCCGACTCAAGATCGACACCGGCACCTGGAACGATTTCGAGGCCGGGGAGGGCGGAGGAGTGCTGGCACTCGTGATGCGCGAGGAACGCTGCGATAAAGCAGGCGCGCTCGCGTGGCTCGAACATCAGGGTTTTCTGAATAGCAGGCGAGAAAGCGGCAATTTGCACGCTGACGGGCTCGATTCCAGAAAGGCCATAGCCGCACAATCGCCGTATAGCCCCGCAATACAAGCCGGACGTGGCATGACACCTGACAGTGATGGAAAAGCGACTCTGCGCTGGATACGCAGCCAGATACTGCCCATAGGGGACGCACATGACCATCCGGTCCGCCACTGGATGGCAAAGCGCAACCTCTGGCGTCCGGAGCTGCCACTTCCGCCGTCACTTCGCTGGATTCCTTTCGACGCGCCTGTATTTCGAGGGACGCACTCAGGCATAGGCGCAATCGCTTTTCCGCTTGCTCCTATCTCAGCATGGAGAGAGAGTTATCCCGCAACTCCAGCGCCGACCGCTGTGCAGCTCGTTAGTATCGACGTCGAGGGCGAGCGGGCGGACTATGAGAACAGGCAGGGGCGACGTGTGGACAAGCCCAAGTTCGGCAATGCGCGTATGGCGGTCTGGACCATCGGTGACATCACCGGCGACAGCGTGATCGTCTGCGAGGGAGCTGCCGACGCGCTGGCGCTGGCCGCAAGAGAACCCGACCCCGTAATCGCAACCCTCACAACACCGCGTCCTCCGACGCCCTGGCGTGACGCGCTCTCAGTGTTCGACTCGATCACGATATGGCCGGATATGGACACTGAGGACGAGCACGGTCAACGACCGGGACTGGATGCAGTTAGGGCGCTGACCCAGGCAAGAATGCTCGCCGGGCAGACCATTGACGTGATGGGAGTGGACATCGGCAAGGACGCTGCGGATGCAGCCCGTGAAGTTTCCCTTTCACAGATTGATGAAGCCGAACTGCATAGGTTTGCCCAAGAACTGCAGGGCGAAGGGATGGTAGCGTTCGAGGCGCTGAGATACGCCTCTACTCTGCTGAAATGACGGAGAAAGACATGACCACGCACGACAACGGCAACCTGCCCGCAACGCAGATAGACATAGAGCCGACAGCAAGCCAGCGTGCGGCGCACGAGCTGGTTACAGCCCTCACGGCATCAGGTGGAATAGACTGGAGCCAGGTGGAGAGCAGTCTCAGGGCGCTCGCCGAGGTTGCCGAAGACGAGTCTCCCATTGTCGAGCTGGGCAGGTCAGCCGCCGTCCGGATCAACGAAGCCCTGCTGAATGGGCGGACACCCTTACCCACAGACCTCGATGCCGTGCGCTATGCGCTCCAACAGGCCCAGCAGAGCACTGACATCGAGCTTGAGGACGGCATCCCGACTCACTACTGGCAGGGCTGGCTCATCGAGAAGTGGCTGCCGCGGAGCTGCGTTGCGATGCTCACGGGAGACGGCGGCGTTGGCAAGTCCCGTCTGGCCTTGCAGCTCGCGTGGGCATTGAGCGGCGACGGTCAGTGGCTTGGAGAAGCCGGACAGATGCCGCAGTGCGGGGCAGACTATGGTGCGGGCTTTGATCCGCTTGGAGCCAGCACAATCGTCTATGCCACTTGGGAGGACAGCCCCGCGCAGATTCGGGGACGTCTGTACTGGCTTGAACAATCCGGCAAGGGCGGCGACGGTGAGAACTTCAAGATTGCGGATATGCGCTCACGGGGTCATCTCTGGTCCTCAGCACAGCCCAATGGTGTGCCGGGATTGACCGCGGCAGGAGAGGCGCTCAGACGAGTGTCGGAGCGGCACGACGCAAGGCTGCTGGTGATAGACACCCTCGGAGTTGCTAATGGCGCGAGCGAGATAGACCGCGCTCAAGTGGGAGCATTTTTCGCGGACTGGGCTGCGTGGGCCGACGACAACGACTGCACAGTGCTGTTGATTGCCCATCCACCGAAGACTGCCGGGGTGGTTTATTCGGGTTCGACCGGCATTCTGGGTGGCGTCAGGGCAATGTGGAACATCGAGAGCGTCAAGCGCGGCTGCCAGGGTGATTGCGGGTCGCCACGCAACTGCACCTGCGAACCAGCCTACGCTTACAGGTTGGTCAACGCGAAGCAGAATTACTCGCAGAGGACAAGCCCGATCTGGCTGACGAACAGCAATGGCACCTGGGTTGAAAGCTCAGGTCGAGCGCCCGACTATGAAGACAAGGCGATGCAGCAGAATAAGGTTGAATACAGCAAGGAGCAGATCAAGGCTTCGATCTAGGCGACGTCGGCAACTTGGCGGAAGGAAGACTGATGGACATTCAAAGGACAAGTGAAGAGTTCCTGGTGACTCTCACCGAAGCCGTCTGGGAGGCCGATGGCAATGACGGCGGCTGCCCGCCTGAGAAGATACCGGCATTCCGTCAGCTTGACGACATCCTCACGACGACCGCGTGGGCCGACGAGGCCCGGACGGAGTTCTTTCAGCGCTGGGCCGCTGTTGAATCCATCACGGACAAGAGATTCGATGGCATCAACAGCTTCGCGCAGCTCGCGCACCTCACTTGGGGAGAAGCCACGAAAACGGCAGCCAACCTCAAGCATCCGCTTGCACCGCTGATTTCAGCCTGGCACACAGGACCAGTCGAGGTACTACCCGTCAGGGACCCGGATGGCAACCTTCGGGGAGACACCATCGCACCGCGTATAGCTATGCGCGAGAGTGGCAACCGAACAGACAGGCTCTATCTGCCACCGGCGCACATCACGGTGGACGGAGAGTCTGGGCAGATTGTGATGCCGGGCTTACGCGAGGGTAATGCAAGTGTTCGAATGCCCGTGCTTCCCATCAATCTATACGACCTTGGAGTTCAGGCCGGCGCTAGTAGGGGTGGAAGCGGCGGAGCGCCGATTCCGGCCCGTATGCTCGTAAAACTCGCGGCGGCTCCATCGACTTCCGTGAGACACGGGGAGCGCTTCGTAACCTACAACATAACCTTGCGAGACATCAGGGACGCGCTATACCCGCCCACGTTCCTCGATGGCAGACCACGACAAGCATACTCGGTTGGAAGGGTGTGGCCCCGTGTTCATCAGGCTATCAGGGTAATCAACCAGGAAGCGCGTATTCCGATCCTCGACCCGGAGACCGGCTACGGTCACTTTCACCACTTACTCCGCATCAACGAGAACTTCGGCAAAATCAACCTCGATATGCCGATAGGCGTTGTTTTGGATATTCCACCGGAAGTCGAGGGCGGAGTGCAGTTACCAGCGCGGTTAGACCAGTGGGGAGCTGAGAGCGCACCGGCTTACCGCGCACTCATCGGGCTGTCTTTCCTGTGGCACGAACCAGGGCGCACACATGCGCCGAAGGGCGGGCGCTGGTTGCGTAAGACAAGCCTAGACCCTTATGACCCGCTGGACGATGACGACGCAGTAGCTTTGGCGTACCCAAGCAGCGTCAAGACCAACCGCCGTGAGTTGGCGCGTCGAGCCTGGAGTGCGCTGGAAACTCTTGAAGAATATGGAGAACTACGCATCGACGGACGGCGCATTCTCCCTCCTGAATCAAGCCCCTAATTAGGAGGACCAACACTATACTCGAAAGGGACACATCAGCCTATTTGAACGACTGTTTACTATACCCGAAGGGGACAGACATTATATTTGAAAGGGACGCCAATTATACTTGAAGGGGACGCTGACCGTAGCCGAAAGGGACGCTGACTATACTCGAAGGGGACAAACCAGCCCGAATTCATACCTGAATTCCATCTCTCTACACACTACATGCCCTACCACCTACACTCTACATGTGGAGGTGGTAGGGCCAGGCGGAGAGCGGGGCTTCCTGATGGTCGCCCGCTCCCGCCTGGCCCACGCGAGCGATCAATCCTGCCAGCGCACTACCCATCAAATACAAGGCATGCGACCAACGGCCCGATGTTAACATATCCCTCCATCTTTGCCTTAGATGCCCTCCTCTGAATTCGACTCATCGACCAGCACAAGTCGCCAACAAAGAAACAAGACGAAATTAAAAGGAGCGAGGGCAAGCCAACCTCAATAAGCCGTGTCGAGGTCAAGCGTTCTCTTATTCGCCTTCGCCTCTATAGTTGTTTTTGGTGAGCATGTGCCAGGGTTCTATTGGTTGCCAGATTGTGGACATCTTTCCGACTGACACAATGACAGTGAGTATGACGATGAACATGACCCACCAACACGACCTTTTGCTGTGCCAAGTAGAAAATCGCCGAATGAAGTTCACAAGATATATGAAGCTGGCAGACCCTAGCTTAGTTTAAGTCGTCTATTTGAGCTCGGATTAGCGAGGTTTTGACATGAAATGTCCCCACTGTACCGTTGAAATCAGTCCTACATGGAACTCTGGGCATATAGAGCCGGAAAAAGCCTATGATGACGATCTATATGATGACGAAGCTCGGCGTCTAGGTAATAGGATAGAGACAGCGTGGTGTTGGCAAGCAGCAGAATGTCCTTCGTGCAGGAAAAGCATAATCTTTGTGAGCATAGTTGATGTCAATGACCCATACCCACCTCTCCGCGAATATATAGCGTACCCTCCTTTTTCCAAACGTAAGAACATCAGCGACACGGTGCCAAAATCTCTAAGGGAAGAGTATGAAGAGGCTTGCCGAGTATTGCCGGTCAGCTCAAAGGCATCAGTAGCCCTTTCTCGTCGTCTATTACAGGCTGTGCTTGAAGAGCGCGGCTATGAGTCCAAATATCTTGCCCAACAGATTGACGCAGCATTGGAGGAAAACTCTCCGGATAAAATTCTTCCCAGTTCTATCCGACAGAAAATCGACGCTGTGCGATGGCTTGGCAATTTTGCTGCTCATCCAATCTCTGACAGAACCACTCTTGAAGTAATCAGTGTTGAGTTCGGGGAAGCTGAGTGGTGCCTGGAGATAATCGAAGAATTGTTTGACCACTATTACGGTGCTGACAACAAGGAGGACGACAAACAGATCGCGCTTCTGAACAAGAAACTCAGGCGCGTTGGCAAACCAGAAATTAAATCTTGAATGTCCCAAATGCGCCCCGAAAACTCCCTATTGGATGCCCTCTCCAAATGCTTTGATGTAGTAGCGTCCCGTCAAGTTGTGTAGGAATTCGCCAATCCTTTTTCTGATAATGCCGCAGTTGGCTGCTTGAGCTACACCTCCGGCAGGGGTTTCGTTGTACGTTGCTAACGCAACGGCAGGTATCGACGGCCAACTAACTACCCACTTATCATTTTGTTTGGCGAGCGCCGCGGCAGTCAACCGAAATACCAACGACCGGCTCAACGCAGAGGCGATGCTGAAGGCGTTCTATGCGCGGCGGGCGAATGATATGCCGCGTATGTCAGACGTCTAGCTGCTGGCCTGTGCTCGGATTCAGGCGATATTGGCGAATGCCAATCCGAGGATAGAGATAGAGGCTGTGAACTAATCTGGTAAGCCTTCGGTGACGGCGGCGGCGAATCACATGCACAATGGAGGCGCAGCGGCTTGTTGATTTTGTAATTGTCGCTGATGCAAGGAAAGACGCAAGAAGCGTGCGTTATAATGAGTGGCGGCGCTGAATACGTCCCGCACCTTCGCGGCAGTAACCATCTGAGCTGGAGTGACCAATATGGATGCACTTGGAATCAACTTGCCAGGGCAACTGGGATGGCTGCTCTTCGCTGTGTATATTGCGATCTTTGGCGGAGGAAGCGCCTTCATCGCCAATCGCAAGGGCCTGAACGGGTATCTGGGCTTTATTCTCGGCGCGTTTCTCGGGATCATCGGTCTGGTGATAGTCCTAATCATCCCGGGCAAAAAGGCGGAAGACTCCTGATTGCGTCCACGACAGTTCTGGTCTGCACCTTTTGAATCCACTAATGATGGGAGCATCGGTATAGATCTCTTATAACAGAGTTGGTGCCTTAATTCTCTGTCACACTTCTGGGACGCGCCATTTATAGGGTCGAAGGTCTCTGCTGCCACAGTCTTGGTGTTTCGTTATCTCGGGGTGAGAGGCGTTACGCTAAAGATCGAAATCAATAGCCGGGACCGCGATCACAGTGATCGGCCGTGTCCATGGTTAGAATGAACTGGATGCAAGGAAAGACTGACTTTCCTTGCATTCCGCACCCCGCTCATACCTGGCCCACCCGCTTAACTCGATCAACCTCCGGCCGATTTGCAAGCATCTATCGGACAAAGCCTTGCGCTACGGATGCTACGTTACGAGCCTCCCATATCGATCTGCTACATGGCGCAGAAGTGATGCAAAGGGAAGTGTTAGAATTGTCAGAGACCAAATATAGGTGAGGTTGGAACATGCCAATTGCCAATATGGGTGATGCCTTTGAAGTCGGAGACAGACTTGACGACATTCTCAGCGAAGGTAATGAGGAGAGACGGGTCGGGCACATTCGCTCCCTGTTCGTCGAAACTCTGGACTGGCAATATGCGGATGGACTGATCCCATTGCAGGCCGCCCGCGACGGCAACCTTCCATCCGATGCCCGTCTGGTCGCGAGCAGAGACGGAACAAGCGTGGTCTATGTCGCGTTGACCAACGCCGATACGGACAGAATTACCGCTGCCGCTGTGAACTCTGCCGCCCGTTCCTTGGGCGATACCCTGTCTGATGACCTGTTGCTGTTGTTCGCAAACCGTAGAGGCGATCAATTTCATATTATCCGGCCTGACTTATCACATGCCCGTCCGCGCTTGCAACGAATGGTCGCGCGCCACGGTGAGCACCACCGCACCGTCGTGCAGCAGATCGCCAATATGTGGGACGACTACGGGCGCAACGGCAAGACCGTCCGCGAAGCGATAGTCGCCGCATTCAGCGTGGAACCCGTAACCAAGCGGTTCTTCGCCGAGTATAGGCGTGTTTTCGAGGATGCCAAGAACGCCATCACCGGCTTTGAGGACGAGCGTGAGCTGCACCTGTTCACGCAGACGCTCTTCAACCGACTGATGTTCGTCTATTTCGTCTCACGCAAGGGTTGGCTCCATTTCGACGACGACACCGATTACTTGAACGCTCTATGGCGAGACTACGAAAGCCAGCGGACAAGTGAATCCAACTTCAATGTCGACAGGCTGCGACTGCTTTTCTTCGCCGGACTGAACAACCCGAAGTCCGAAGACCTTACTGAATACCCGGACTCCCGCCGGCTCATCGGCACCGTGCCATTCCTCAACGGAGGGCTGTTCGAGGAGACCGGCATGGACGCGCGTTCCGACATATATGTCTCGGATGCCGTGATACTGTCCATCCTTCGAGATCTGTTCGACCCCTTCAACTTCACGGTTATGGAGTCCACTCCCTACGACACGGAGGTCGCGGTTGATCCTGAAATGCTCGGCAAGGTGTTTGAGGAACTGGTGAACGAGCGGAACGAATCCGGCGCTTACTATACGCCGCGCCCTGTGGTGTCGTTCATGTGCCGCGAAGCGCTTAAGGGTTTTCTGTCCGGCGCGGAAACGGGGCTGTCAGATGATGTCATCAGTGAGTTCGTGGACACGCAGAAAACGCAGGACATATCTGTTGCCGCTGCCCGCAAGGTTGCCGCTGCCCTGGAGCGCGTGACGGTTGTTGACCCGGCGTGCGGTTCGGGTGCTTACCTGCTGGGCATGATGCAGGAGCTTGTGGATTTGCAGACCACGCTGTTCAACGTGGGAGTGGATGCGAAATCCCTCTACGACCTGAAACTGGAAATCATCCGACGCAACCTCTATGGAGCGGATATTGACAACTTCGCAGTGAACATCGCAATGTTGCGCCTGTGGCTCTCGCTCGTCATAGAGTACGAAGGCGACGAGCCAGAACCGTTGCCTAACCTTGATTTCAAGATAGCCTGCGGTGACAGTCTGCTCGCACCTGATCCTGACCCGCAGAAGTACGGTGACTTCACGGCGCACTTGATGCGCGAAAGCGAAGTTACCGAGCTGAAGGCGAACTATATGCGGGCGAGGACTCAGATCGACAAGGACGGGCTGCGCGCCAAGATAGCCAAAGCGCAGGTGCAAATCGGAGAAACGCTCCGCGACGCCGGGGTGGTCCCGAATGCAATAGACTGGCGCGTCGAATTCGCCGAAGTGATGGGCGACGGTGGATTTGACATCGTGGTCGCCAATCCGCCTTACGTGCAGTTGCAAAAGGACAGCAGCAGGCTTGGGCGGCTTTACCGAAACGCGGGTTACGAAACCTTCGCGGCAAGGGGCGACATCTACCAGCTCTTCTATGAGCGTGGCTGCCAGATGCTGAAGTCATCCGCCGGTGTGCTGGCATACATCACATCCAACAGTTGGCTGAAAGCTGAGTACGGCAAGACTACACGCAGTTACTTCGCTGAAAAGCACACACCCTTGACGCTACTGGAATTAGGCAAGGATGTGTTCGAATCCGCGATAGTCGATTCAAGCGTCTTGATGGTGCGCGAGGGCATGCTCAAAAGGACGCAACCCGTCTTTGATGCCGTAGATGTGGAAAAACTGGAATCAACACCCTTCCCGCCTGATAGGAGTCAGTGGGGACAAGTGCGACTTGACGGTGATGCGCCGTGGAGCATCCTCTTGGATGCCGAGCGCAGCGCGATGGACAAAATGCGCGCAGTTGGAACGCCTCTCAGAGAGTGGGATGTGAGTATCAACTATGGCATTAAGACTGGCTACAACAAGGCATTCATCATAGACACTGAGACAAAGAACGCGCTGGTTGCCGCCGATGCAAAGTCAGCCGAAATAATTAAACCAGTGCTGCGCGGTCGGGACATTCAACGCTTTCAGGCACAATGGTCTGGGCAGTGGCTGATTGTCGCAAAATACGGAATCTACAAAACCCTTGCTGAAGAGTTCCCTGCGATATACAGACATTTGCTCCAACATGAGGAAAGGTTAAGGCTTCGGGGGCAGTGCAGATACTCGCGTTCCGCGACGAGTAAACCGGGGGCAGATTATCCAGGACAACACCATTGGCTAGAACTGGATAACAACCCGAAAGAAGCATACCTTGAGTTGTTTGCCAAAGAAAAGTTGCTCTGGATTGAACTGGTCGAAAGTGGCAGATTTGCTTATGACAATAGTGGCATCTACGGCGAAGCGACCACTTTCATGCTGACAGGTGAAGACGTCAAATACCTTTGCGCCGTGATGAACTCAACGCTTATTCGCTGGTTTCTTCAGCAAATCGCGCCCACGTCCGGAATGGGAACATTGCGCTGGAAAAAAGTCTATGTGGAAACCATCCCCATCCCGAAAGTCAGCATCGCTCGACAGCGCCCGTTCATCGCGCTCGTGGACAAAATCCTAACCGCCAAAGCCGCCGACCCGCAGGCGGACACATCCGAGTTGGAAGAGGATATAGACTGGCTGGTCTATGACCTCTACGGTTTAACAGATGAGGAAACAGCGATAATTGCTGACGCCTTCTGGGAAGGCGACGCGAGCGAAGAAGAAGAGGACGTCGCCATGGTGCGAGCGATCGAGGAGGGGTTGAGAAGCGAGCCCATCCACATCGAAGAGGTCAAGAGCATCCTGCGGGAGCGGCATGAAGTTAGAAATTAGGCGCAGTTTCACCCGCGACCTCAGAGGAATCCGTAATCAGTCCCTGCTCAATAGGATCGAGCGCAAAATCGCTGAGATGGAAAGCGCCGACGCTATCACTGAAGTGTCCAGCGTGAAGAAGCTCACCTCGTCGAGCGGAAACTACTACCATGTAAGGATAGGCGATTATCGCCTGGGCTTAACTATAGAGAACGAAGTGGCGATACTGGTAAGGTTCGGCCATCGCAGCGACATATATCGGCGCTTTCCGTAATGACAGTATAGCGACCTCAACTCGACGGGAATAGGCGGCTATGTCGATGTCGTAAGGCCAGCGAAATAAAGAGCAACTTGATGCTGTTCGACCTTCTTACATTCAGATGGGAATGTATCGGTGGGCATCTGTCGGTCATAGAATTCGCCGACATCTGGTGCAGCCTCCACTTCGTATTCGCGCTTGTACTCTGGGGGATTATACTGGCTCTAATAGGAGGCATCCTGTGGTTGCTGGGTGCATTTCGCTAAGAGAAGCAATATCTCATAGGGACAGCTATGCGCACTTAGTCTCACTTGCATAGATTTTAGTCAGAGGCGTCATGAGCTTCGAGTGTGCTTGGGATTGGACCAAATCAAATGGCAGAGTATTACAGGTTCAGAAGTATGGAGCGGCTGCTAGACGAAGAATGCCATGAGCTTGAGACGCAGACGGTGTATTTTGCCAGCCCAGGGCAGTTGAACGACCCTCTGGAGGGTCTGCGGGATATAGTCTGGGATGGAGACAAGATTGTCTGGACTAATCTGTTCAAGAACTACGTTTACTGTCTTCACCAGACTTACATTAACGTGAAAATCTCCGGAAACGATTTCAGAATTGATCCTGAAGAAATTCCAGTGTGGGGCAGGTGGGATGAACCAGAGACTCCAGAAATGGACAGTCTGTTTAGCGCTTGCTGGAATCGCGTTTTCCAAAAGACTGGGTTGGACACCTTGGTTGACAAGATAGTGACATCGAAGCGCCGGGCTAGATTCGGCGAACTCCTTTCCTATTTCGGCTTTATTCATCACAAGGTTCTGGCTAGAATTCAGGAAGTCCACGTCGACGAGGGCCTGGCGCCAGAAACGGATCGTCCTCAACATGAGAGCATCCTTAGTCCATTAGGCTTGGTTGACAGTAACTTCTTTGAACTGTTACCGCAGGTGGAAGCAGAGCATGACGATTTCGCCGAAATCATCGGTTCAACCGTCAATGAGTTGTTTAATGAAATCTATCTAGCCTATAAATACACGCGACGGAATGCCACAGATAGGATTCTAGAGCAGAATCGGCAATTGCTGGCATTGGACTTTCCCCGAGTTTACCTGGAGCAGCTTCAACGGATACTCTGGCCACAATGGTATGCAGCGTGTTTTTCAAGGAGCTTCCACAACTCGTCTCTCTGGGGGAATTATGGAGATAATCATAAAGGTGCTTGTCTAATTTTTGAGGCGAGGTCACGTCAATGTGTGTGTAAACGAGATCAGGCGGCGACCTTCTCCGGTTC
>CAZWDM010000076.1:0-1675 GCA_964632415.1 uncultured Dehalococcoidia bacterium
TTTACTCCAGGAAGTCGCGGAGTTTCTTGGAGCGGTTGGGGTGGCGGAGCTTGCGGAGCGCCTTGGCTTCGATCTGGCGGATGCGTTCTCGGGTTACGCCGAAGTCGCGTCCGACTTCTTCGAGGGTGCGGCTGCGCCCGTCTTCCAGGCCGAAGCGGAGCTGCAGGACGCGCGCCTCCCGCTCGTTGAGTGTGTGCAGGACATCGTCGACCTGCTCCTTGAGCAGCTGGTAGGATGCGGCGTCCGCGGGTGCCAGGGCGCTGCGGTCTTCGATAAAGTCTCCGAGGTGACTGTCTTCTTCCTCGCCAATGGGGGTTTCGAGGGAGACGGGTTCCTGGGATATCTTCAGGATCTCGCGCACTCTTTCAGGGGTTACGTCCATGCCTGAGCCGATTTCCTCGCTGGTCGGCTCGCGCCCGTATTCCTGGACGAGACGGCGGCTGACGCGCAGGAGCTTGTTGATGGTCTCGACCATGTGGACCGGGATGCGGATGGTGCGCGCCTGGTCGGCGATTGCGCGGGTGATTGCCTGCCGGATCCACCATGTGGCGTAGGTGCTGAACTTGTAGCCCTTGCGGTAGTCGAACTTCTCGACGGCGCGGATGAGGCCGATGTTGCCTTCCTGGATGAGGTCGAGCAGGGACATGCCCCTGCCGATGTACTTCTTGGCGACGCTGACGACGAGCCGCAGGTTTGCCTCTGCGAGGTGACGCTGGGCGCGCCTGCCGGCGATCTTGGTGCGGCTGATGTGGCGGTTGAAGGCTAGTTCGTAGGTCTCGATCTGCTTGTAGTAGCCTGGGGTATCGCCGAGCGAGCTGAGCTGGGTGATCGTTGGGGAGATTTCGAAGATGTCGTGAATCTCTTCCGGAAGCAGGCGGCTGTTGAGGGAGAGTTCGCGGATTTCATCCTTGATGTCGTCGGGTTCGCGATTGAGGATTTCGGCGATGAAGTTGAGCATCTCCTCGGGGAGTTCGCCATTGAGAGCGTCGGTGAGGTCTTCATCGGTGAGCATTTCATGTAGAGTAACGGGCTTGGGGAGGGCGTGGTACCTGCAGAACGCGCCGAGCAGGTCTTCGGATGCGGCGAGGTTGACGAGGAATTGATGAACCGTCTGCCAAGCGCGCGGGCGCTTGCTCAGGAGGGAATCCAGTTCCTCTTCGACGCGGTCGATGTGCTTCCATTCCTCCATCTCGCGGGCGAGCTTTCGCTCGTCGGCGGCCTTGAGCAGGCCGACCCTTCCGATTTCGCGCAAGTACATGCGAACGGGGTCGTCAATGATGTCCACATTTTCGAGTTTTTTGACCCACTCGCTATCAATGTCGGGTTCCTCGGACTCTTTCTCGTCGTCGTCGTCATAAGCCGCGCCGTTGCGGTCTGACGCGCCGTTGCGCCCGGAAAGGATGATTTCCGGCTCGCCCATCCTGTAGCCGTCCTCCCTGGACTTGCTGGTCTGGATGAGGTCTCCGGTCGAGACGCCATGGGGAATGCCCATCATGACATCATCAATGCCGTCGCTGTCCATGTTTGCGTTCATATACTCTTAGCCCCCTAGTAGTAGCCGGTTAGTCGGTCAGTCGGTCAGTTATGGGTGTTTGGTTTGATGGTGCAGTTCGGTTGCCCTGATGCCTTCGTTCAGAGTAGATATTTGCGCCGCCAGTTCGCGTGGTGGCGGTGT
>CAZWDM010000076.1:1775-13560 GCA_964632415.1 uncultured Dehalococcoidia bacterium
CTTGCCGTGGCCGGTGCTCGTGTCGAAGCGGGAAGCGATTGCCGGTATGAGGTAGCTCATGAGCGGCGGGGCTTCGCTGGTCAGGCGTTCCCATTCGGCGGGATCGTGGCGGATGAGGTCGTCGGGGTCCTTGCCTTCTGGGAGAGCGGCGATGCTGAGGGTGATTGGGTCGCGCTGGTAGAGGACGCCCTGCGAACGGCCTCGTGATGCGGACTGCAAGCCGATGACCTTCCACGAGGATTCGAGGCTGCGGAGGGTGGCTTCCTGTCCGGCGGTGTCCGGGTCGAGGGCGAGGACGAATTTTGTTGCGATTGATTTGAGCTGCCCGACCTGGCTCTCGGTGAGGGCGGTGCCCATCGAGGCGACTACGTTGGTGTAGCCGTGCTGGTGGGCGGCGATGACATCCATGTAGCCTTCGACGATGATGCCGGTGTTGGACTCACGGATTGCGGTGTGGGCGCGGTTGATGGCGTAGAGGGAGTTGCGCTTGTCGAAGACCGGTGTGGCGGAGGTATTGATGTATTTGGGATTGTAGCCGGACTCGTCGGGTGCGGGTTCGGTGAGTTGTCGTCCGCCGAAGCCGATGACGTTGCCTTGCCTGTCGTGGATGGGGAACATCAGGCGGTCGCGGAAGAAGTCCCATGTCCTGCCGTCCTCGTCCCTGCGGTATATCAGCCCTGCTTCGACGGCGTCGTTCTCGGGCGCTCCCATCTGCGCCAGGTAGGTTTTCAGGCGCTCCCAGCCGTTGGGGGAGTATCCAAGCTGGAACGATTCCATCATCTGCGGACTGACGCCTCGTAACCTGAGGTAGTCCAGCGCTGCTCTGCCTTCCGGCGAATTCAGGCGTTCCTGGTACCAGGTGGCGGCAAGGCGATTGACCGCGTGGAGCTTGTCGCGGCGGTCGCTGTTCTGCCTGCCGCTCTGCGTGAGTTCGACGCCTGCCTTCTGCGCGAGGATGCGCAGGGCTTCGCCGAACTCGACATTCTGGTGTCGCATGACGAATGAGAAGGCATCGCCTCCGGTGGAGCATGCGCCGAAGCAGTGCCAGCTCTGCCGCTCGGGGTTGACGACGAACGAGGGCGTGCGCTCGGTGTGGAAGGGGCACGGAGCCTTGAAGCTGCGGCCTGCCTTCTGGAGCGCGATATAGCCTGACACCACATCAACGATGTCCAGGCGGGCGCGTATGTCGTCAACTAGAGTCATTTGGCAGTCGGTGAGCCTTTCGGGTGATCAGTCAATCAGTCAGCCAGTCAGCTTGCTCGATATTCGTGCATCTCACCTCGTCGTTTCTGTGGAGGCGGGATCCAGAATTTCATCCAGCTCGGCAGCACAGCAATGTTCGCCGGGCGGTGGCGGGTTTTCAGCCGCCGGGTCGTGTGCCTGGGAATAGGCATACTCAGCCAGCCTTGTCAGCGGTTCGCGGACGCTTTCGAGATGCCATGCGATGTGTTCGATGGAGGCTCGCATGTCAACGAGCGAGTCGCCGACGGAGTCCCAGTCGTGAGATGTCTTGAGCATGTCGTGGAGGTGGTCGGTGAACTCTTTCTGCGCGCCCCAGAGGTCGCCGAGGTCCGTGCTTACGCTGGCGAGTTCGGCGTCCAGGGTGTCGGGCAAGCCGAGTTCTCGGAGGCGTATGACGACATTGTGTGCCATGACCGCCGTCCGGCGCGCCTGGTTGAGATCGGCCTCGATTTCTGTAGAAGCGATGTTGTCGTTCAAGGCATTCTCTTTCTGTTGTAACTGGGGCTGAACTAACAGGATGTACAGGATGGGTTAGACGGACTACTTTTTCGGGTACATCCCTCCCATCCCCTGTCTGCACAGGGGCAGGCTCTAGCCTTCCCCCATCAAGGGGGAAGGGACTTTAATTTTCGGCGCCGATGGCGGCGTAGTGGGACAAGTACATCATCCAGGGTTCGCGAATCATTTCCAGGGCGTCGTGCTGCGGAGCTTCGCTCATCTCATTGATGTTCTCGAAGGTTATCTTCCAGATATTGTCAACTTCGTTCTTCCACGGAGCGTACTCCACGCCGTGCGCGTCTCGCTGCATGGCTTCGAGATGCTCGCGGACTCGCTTGACTTGAAGCCGGACAGTTCGCAGGCGAACGCGGTCGGCAGGAGTAATGTAACTCATTATAGCAATCTTTCTGCGAATGTCTTGGCTATACCGGGCGATAGTTTTTCGGCAAGCCGAATGGCGTAAAGGTCGGTCATTCCGGAAACATAATCGATGACGGCTTCCTGGGGAGTGCGGCTGCGCTGCCCGTATTCAGGCGGGATTTCCTCCTGGCGCTCGCCGAAGTAGCCGTAGAGGAATCGGACGATGCGGCGCGCGGCATCGCCTTCGGGGCTGTCGTCGTTGGGCAGATAGACCGTGTCGAACATGAACTCGCGGAGATCCATGAATGCGCCACGGACTTCATCGCCCATGGTGATGGCGAGTTCCGGTTCGGGGTGTGTGCCGTTCCGGTTGTCAGCACGCCCTTCGACAATCTCCGGGCGGACGGCGTCTGGAATGCCGCTGACATGATATGAGTGGTCGATGATGTCGCAGACGATGGTGTCGATGCGCTCGGAGTGTCGGGCGCCGAGCGTTGCAGGCACCGATGCAGGCAGGTCGCTGAGAGACAGGATGCCTGCGCGGAATGCGTCTGCGAGGTCGTGGTTGAGGTATGCGACTGCGTCGGAAATCCGAACGATCTGGGCTTCGAGTGTCAGGTCATTTTCGAGGGCTGCGAGGAAGTCGCCGCGGGGCTTCGAGTGCAGCAGGATGCCCTGCCGGACTTCCCAGGTCAGGTTGAGGCCGCGCCCATCGCGCTCGACACGCTCCACTATGTTGAGGCTCTGCCGACTGTGCCTGAAGCCGTCCGGGAGAATCCTGTCGAGCTCGTCTTCGCCGACATGGCCGAATGGGGTGTGGCCGAGGTCGTGGCCGAGCGCGATGGCTTCGGCGAGGTCTTCATTGAGATTCAGCGCGCGCGCTATGGTGCGAGCGATCTGGCTGACTTCGAGCGTGTGTGTCAGGCGGGTTACATAGTGGTCGCCGAGTGGCGCGATGAAGACCTGAGTCTTGTGCTTGAGCCGGCGGAACGACTTGGAATGCAGGATACGGTCGCGGTCGCGCTGAAACTCGGTGCGGACGTCCGATGGGGGTTCGGGGATGGCTCGCCCGGCTGACTGAGCGGACCTGGCTGCGAATGGGGAGAGTTGTTGCTCGCGTTCTTCGAGTCTGCGGCGTATGGAGGAGCGGCTGTACCCTCGAATGGGGACTTCGTCCTGTGTGACGCTGCTCTCTAATGCCATCTGCATACCAACCAATGTCATCTGCAAGCAAACGCAGCACACACGCTGCGGTCGGGGGAATGAACGACTAGATACGAGTATAGCATAGAATCCCCTGGTTGCGGGGGTGATTTCGGCCACCGGGCTATGCGGTCCGGCAATCTATTGGGACGGCACCGGCGGGGGTGTGGGCACATTGGAGTTCAGCGGTCGGAAGATCACGGCGACAAGGGCGTTCAGCTCATCTCCCTCTGTACTGGTGCCGAGAACCTCTATCAGGTTGGGGCCGGGTTCGAGAGTGACCGTTGTGGAGAAGACGCCTGAGATGTCGACCGGAACCGCAACGCCCTTGATCGTAACAACTGTGCCCGCGGTGGTCCGGCCGATGAGAGGGATGATCGGCTGCGTTACGAAACTCTGGTCTTCCGGCTCGGTTACGATTAGGAAGAATGGTTGAGGCGGCAGGAGCAGCGACACCACGGAGAGTGTTGTGGATTCGGATGCGCCGTTCTCGGACGAGGCATCGACGGTGATGGAATTGACGCCGGGGGAGAGGTCAACCACCTGGCTGAACCGACCGGTGTCGTCGAGTTCGGCAGGCTCGCCGTTGATCTGCACGGCGGCATCGCTGTGCGCGTAACCATGCACCACTACGGTGTCGGCACGGACGGCTGTGCTGTCTTCGGGTCCGCGGACATCGAGCAAGCCTTCTATCGTGACAGTTGGCACCGGTGTCGGTGCGGGCGTGCTGGTGGGAGGCGGTGTTGGAGTTGGCGGTGGTGTGGCGGTCGGAACGGGCGTGGCAGATGGAATGGGAGTAGGCTCGACTCGCGGCACAGGCGTAACGCAGGCGGCGGCGAGGGTTGCAAGCAAAATAGCCAGCAATGCCACTGCCCTGAGCCTGAAGATCCGACCGAAAGCCGTCAAAGAGGTTTCTCCGATTGTACTGGCGCTGTCCTGACATACGCCCGGCGTGGGCATTGCATATGTGTCATGGAATGATTCACGCGTACAGTCACCGCAGTAATTCTAGCGCAAATTGCGCGAAGTCTGTGAGAGGGGGCTAACGGGCGGGAGCACTCTTTGCCACCGGGACTGACGGCAGAGTGAGAACGAAGGCGGTGTTGCTTGCGGGGCCGGAGGAGGTGTCGCTTTCGATGGTGAGTTCGCCTCCATACCTGGCGGAGAGAGTGTGTGCAATGTAGAGGCCGAGACCGGAACTGGTCTTTTCCTCGCGGCGGGCGACGGCGGGTGTCCAGCCGCGGTCGAATACGTGCGGGCGATAGTGGGCGGCGACGCCTTCGCCGTCATCCCAAACGTGTATGGAGAAGCTGGAGTCTTCTCGGGTGAGTCCCACCTCCACCTGCGACGAGGCGAAGCGAATCGCGTTATCGACCAGGTTGGTGACGATGTGCTCGATCGCTGCGCTGTCCGAGTACACGATGCCGAACTCGGGCGGGTCCGCCCACCAAGTGATGCTCTTGCTGGCCTCGGCGGCGACGGGGTTGTAGCGGTCGATGATGCGGCGCACCACCTCGGAGACCTCGACGGGCTGAGGTTCGAAGGCGGCATCGGGCGCTTCGAGCTGGATGAGCACGCGGATGTTGGACATCATCAGGCGGAAGTTGGGCGCCTGCATTTCGATCTCATCGAGCAGTTCGGTTACTTCTTCGTTATTGAAGTGGCCGTTGGCGCCGTTCTCGGAGGCGCGAAGGAAGGCGCGAAGCTCACGCTCCTTGCCGAGGATGCGGCGCAGCGGTCTTCCCAGGTCGTGGTCGAACAGCTCGAAGTACTGCTGGGTGACGCTGCTCCAGTCCCGCATGTCGCGCTGGCGCTCGTCATTGCGATGCTGCACTATCTGGGGCAGCGCATAGGCGAGGAGCAGGACTGCCAAGCCGCAGGTGAGGAGCGCGGCTCCGATATAGGTGAGAGGCTCGATGCCCCAGAAGGTGGAGAAGAGCGCTTCGCCGATTATGGGGGCGAGTACGAAGCATGCAACCGCCGCGGCTAGTATGAGCAGACCTGCGACTTTTGCTATGGATTGTGCGGGAATCTGTCGCAGCATTTCTCTTTTCGGCTGGTGTTCAAGCGCGGCATGACGCATCGGATGGTCCCATTTTCCATGGATGAAAGAGGGATATGGTCTAGTCTGGTGGCGCCAAGCGGTAGCCTCTGTCGCGGACGTTGACTATGAGGTCTCCCGCGCCGAACTTCACTCCCATTGCGTTTCCGATTGCGACCTTGATCTCGCGTATGCGGACGCGAATCGAGGCGCGAGGATCTTCGCCCTCAGTGTACCGCATCAGCCTTGCGAATGGGACTACCTCGCCCGGACTGCGATACCAGGTGGACGCCAACTCCTGCAATATGTCGAAGCGCAAGCCGTGGAGTTCGGCAACCGGCGTCGGGCCGCCCTCGCTGTGGACGTACACGGCCTCGTTTGCGGTGTCGATGGAGAGCTTTCCCCCGAGACGGATGGTATCAGGCGTCGTGCCCATGAGCCGGCGCAGCCTCATGACGACCTCTTCCGGGCTTGCCAGCTTGTCGATGAAGTCAACCTGGGCGTCCCACTTGAGTGTGCCTCGCACGGCGGTCTCCCTGTCGGGGCCCTGCACGTACTGGGTGAACATGAGAACGGGCAGCTGAGGGTGCTGCTCGACAATCTTCTGCAATATGGACAGGCCCTTGAACCTGTCCGAACCGTGCTCGCCGAAGCGGACGTCGAGCACAACGCCGTCCGGGCGATCTTCCTGGATCGCGTATAGCGCTTCCGCCTCGAAGTCGTCGCCCGATACGATGAAATCGAACGGGACGACTACGCGGGTGTGCCAGCCTTCGTCGTCGAGGCGCTTTCGGACGCTGCGCACAATGTTGGAGTCCCATTCGTCGTCAACTATCAGGATGCTGCGCTGAAGCCTTGACTCAGTCATTAGGAAAGTCCTGATTGCACAATATCGAATGCCTGTGCCTGGGTCACATCCGAATGGAATAGTGCGGTTCAAATCGGCCTACAAGTGAGCGTTAACAGGAATTATAACGTCTCTATTATAGCGTTTTAAGGTGTATGTGTAAGGCTTGAGGCTGACTTGAGCAATCGCCGGCATCTGAAATTCATCAAAAAAGGAGTTTGAAACGACTTTACATTGGCGCGTGCGGGAGGGTGTTTACATAGAAGTTCCCGACCAATTTTCGGCACATTGCCAAAAGGTGTCCAAAACTGTCTTTAAGTTAGTTGTCTTGCTTGACTATCCTTTGGGCGTACAGTTTAGAAGGACAAGAAATGCAAGCAACAGTGGCATCACAGCCAATGAATAGGGCGCAGAAGATGGAGCACCATGTCTGGGGACGGGTTCGTTCGGGCTTTATGATGTTCGTTCCGATTCTCGTTACCTATCTCGTGCTGCGTTTCCTGGTAGGTTACACGGACGGGCTTCTTGCGCCGCTGCTGAACCTGCTGCCGTTCAACGCGCCGGGACTCAGCCTGCTGCTGCTGTTCATAATTTTCTATTTCTGCGGTCTCGTGTTGTCTCCGCGTGTGGGAAAGATGACGATGGCGGCGCAGCACGCCGTCTTCAGCCGGATTCCGGTGGTGAGGAGCATTTACGGGCTGACGGAGCAGGTAGCGGGCCATCTGTCGTCGTATAGCGAATTCAGCCGAGTGGTGCTCGTGGAATGGCCGAAGCCGAATGTGTTCGCCATAGGTTTCGTGACGGGCCAGTGCGAATTGAAGGGTGATCAGGGCGAAAGGATTGCAATATACATCCCGACCGTGCCGAATCCGACTTCAGGCATGTTCGCGCTGATGAGCAAGTCTGAAGTGTTCGATACGGATATCAGCGTGGAAGAGGCTCTCAAGCTCGTGCTGTCGGGCGGGATAGTGCTTCCGGACAAGCTGCAGAGTGTCGATGTGAAGGCACGGTGGAGGGGTAAAGAGGACGAGAGCGTGGAGGAACAGTTCTCCATAATGCTGAACGACCACCGGAACAGGCGTCGGGGATACAACGGCTACAAGTACCGCGACAGGGATGAACTGTATCGCATTCCGGCGAAGAGCGCCGGAGAACGGTGGTAGAGCCGCGAACTGAAGCGGCTCCGAGCAGGTAAACGGGGGTATTGAGTGCTGCCGATCAAAGTTACGATAGACGTGGATCCACAGAAGATTCCTGAGCTGGTGTGCTACGACTACTCGACGCACTCCAACAACGGGACCCAGCAGATCGCGGAGGCCGTCGCAAAGGCGCTGGGAATCGAGGACTACCTTTCCCGGCCGGACCGCATCTATGAGCTGAGGCGGTGGATGTGGGAACGCGGGAACATAGTGACATTCTCAACGCAGGAGCCTGAAGTGGTGGTCCTGGAGATGCCCGCCGATTGAGAGCGGGGACCGGCCTTTCCGAAGTTCCAGTCGATTCTCGCTGCGGATGTGTACGCAGACGGTCTGCCGGCCTAGGGCCGGTACGGGCAGCAGTTGGCCTGCGACAGCATTATGGCTAACGGAGCGAACTACGAAATACCCGAATCATCGTCAGGCGACTGGTCAGATACGACACGGTTTGCCTCGATGCTTCAGGATCTGGTTGAAAACGGTCATTCGACCGAAGCAATGGTCCGGTTGCAGCGGTTGCGAGTCGCCGACCAGGCAGACGCGCTGGTACGGATTTCTCCCGAAGCGCAGGACGTCCTCCTTGACCTCCTGCCGTCGCAGCTCATAGGCGCCATTGTCGGGGAGCTGGAGACATCGGAAGCCGTACCCGTCTGTGAAAGGCTTGCCGCCGCAAGGCTCGCCGAAGTCTTCGACGCCACCAGCCCCGACGTAACCGCCGATGTCCTGAAGGCGCTTGAGCCGGAAATGTCTGATGCGGCGCTTGCCGCCATGAGAACATCCCAGGATGTGGTCCCGCTGCTCGAATACGAGGATGACGACGCGGGCGGTCTCATGACTCCCGAGTTCATCGCGCTGCGGGAGACGATGAATGTGGCGCAGGCACTGGAGTTCATCCGTCTGTGGGCGGACGAGATCGGCCCCGATCCTGAGTACATGCACTACCTGTTCGTCCTGGACAGGAACGGCGCTCTCAAGGGCGGTCTGAGCCTGGCACAGCTCGTGCTTGCGCGGCGGAGCCAGTCTGTGTCGCTGCTGATGGACGAGGATATCGTCTCAGTAGGCGTGGAGACGGACCAGGAAGACGCGGCGCGCATAATGGAGCGGTATGACATCTTCAATCTGCCGGTTGTGGATGACGACGACCGGCTGGTTGGCGTGGTGTGGCTGGACGACATGATCCGCGTGCTCGACGAAGAGGCGACCGAGGACATGTTCCGCATGATCGGCGTGGACGAGGAAGAGAAGGCGCTGGGCCCGTTCTGGCGGTCTGTGAGGAACAGGCTGCCGTGGCTGGTGGTGAACCTGGGGACGGCGGTGCTGGCTGGTTTCGTCATCACACTCTTCCAGAGCACCCTGGGGCAGGTTGTCGCGCTGGCGGCGTTCCTGCCGGTGATCGCGGGGCAGGGAGGCATCGCAGGCACTCAGACGCTCACTCTGATAATACGCTCGATTACGCTGGGCGAGGTGTCGCCCGCAAACGCACGGCAACTGCTGCTGAAAGAGCTTGGGCTTGGGCTGGTGCATGGGCTTGCGCTGGGGCTGGTGGTGGGCGCCATTGCGTTCTTCTGGAAGGGAAGCGAGTTCCTGGCGCTGGTGGTGGGCGTTGCGATGGTTGCGAACCTGGTGGTCGCGGGGATAAGCGGGGTCGTGGTGCCACTGGGGTTTCGGGCGCTGAAGATTGACCCGGCTCTTTCGTCGGCTGTCGCTGTTACGACGCTGACTGATGTGCTCGGGTTCCTCGTGTACCTGGGGCTGGCGACTGCCGCGATCGGGCTGATTGTTCGAAGTTTGTGACTGGGCTGACATCGATAAACAGGATGGACAGGATAGGGCAAGGTTGGCTGCGCGTGATATACTTTGGCGCGAGCAGAAAGATAACCTTGTGCAGCCAATGCCGGGTAATGCTGCGGCTGTGCCGAAAGGACGACAGGGAATGCTTGAACGATTCAAGGTACCGTATGAGGATCAGGTTCGCGTGCCGGAGGACTCTCTGAGAGAGACGGTGGCGGGCGTGTTCGAGAAGATGGGTGTCAGCGAGGAAGATGCGGCGATAGGCGCGAACACGCTGACGATGACCGACCTGCGGGGCGTGGAGACGCATGGCGTGTCGAATATGCTGCGGGCGTATGTGCAGCAGTACAACGAGGGCAGCCTGAACGCGCAGCCGAACTGGAGGATCATCAGCGAGGCGCCGGCGACCGCGGTGATGGACGCGGACAAGGGGCTTGCGGTCATTCTTGGGCCCAAGGCGATGCAGATGGCGATTGACAAGGCGCGAGATGTGGGCGTGGGCGTGGTGACGATGTTCAACGCAGGTCACTCGGGCGGAATCGGGCATCACGCGATGCTTGCGGCGGAGCAGGACATGATCGGCTTCGTAACGACCGCGGGCGGCGCACAGGTTGTGCCGACTTTCGGCTCGGTGGGCAGGCTTGGAACGAACCCGATCGCACTCGCAGCACCGGCTGCAACGGAGCCACCGTTCCTGTTCGATGCGGCGACTTCCAATGTTGCGGGGAACAAGCTGGGTCTGGCGCGCAGGGTTGGCGCGAGCCTGCTGCCGGGTTGGATCACGGAAGCGGATGGATCGCCGATCATGGAAGAGACGGATGTGCGGGACCGGGGCGAGTACTGGCACCTGCCGCTAGGCGGTACGCGCGAACTCGGTTCGCACAAGGGGTATGGCCTGGCGCTGATGTCCGAGGTGCTGGGGACGATGCTTTCGGGTGCGCTGCCGAGCATGGTTGACCGGGACGGCGGATCGAAGCATTCGTTTGCGGCGTATAACATTTCGGCGTTCACGGATGTGGACGAGTTCAAGGAAAAGATGGACCGGATGCTGAAGCTGCTCAAGGAGACGCCTCCCGCGCCGGGTCATGACCGGGTGCTTTACCCAGGACTGTCGGAGTACGAGGAGATTCAGGACAGGCGGGAGAACGGGATTCCGCTGCACAAGGAGGTCATCGAGTGGTTCGATGATATCTGCAGCGAGCTTTCGATTCCGAGGCTGAGGGTGCTGGGTTAACTGACGGGTTGCCTTCTTTCAAGGAAGTTAGGTAGTCCTTCACCCCCATTCCTTCGGCAAGCTCAGGGCAGGCTCTAACCTTCCCCCATCGAGGGGGAAGGGACTTCTCAAGGGTGCTGGTTCCAGCCGCTTTCGCGGGCTTTGAGGTAGTCCTGGTAACTGGCGTCGTGGTTGCCGTTCATGGCGTGCAGGATGCTGCGGTGGCGGTATGCGCTCCAGAAGTCGGGGTCGATTTCAAGGGCGCGGGTGAGGTCGGCGATTGCCTCGTCGAGTCTGCCTAGTTCGGAGTACGCCAGCCCTCTGTTGTGATATGCGTCTCGGTATTCGGCGTCCAGCTCGATTGACCTGCTGATGTCCGAGACTGCACTTGCAGCGTCGCCGGTGCACAGGTATGCGATGCCGCGATTGTTCCACGCCATTACATGGCCGGGTTCGAGGGCGATGACGCGCGTCAGGTCGGACTTGGCGTCCTCGTATCTCCCCTGGTTGGAGCGGGCGTTGCCGCGTTGAAACCACGCTTGCGCGTCCTTTGGATCGCGTTCGATTGCCTGCGTGGTCGCTATGACTATTTCGGCGAGGTGCTCCGGGTCGTGCTTGCCACCTGTTCCGGATTGCTGCATTGCTTTTCCTTTGCTCAGATGAGTGTCGTTCCAATATACTTTGCTGCTGTGGATTACGAAACCTTATTTCGACGGAGTTCTGTGCATGGGGCGAGGTTTTGCTGCTGCGATGGTCGTGTTGACGGTGGCTCTGATCGCGGGCTGCACGGGAGGCGGCGGGACGAACGATGAGCTGCTGGTATTCGCGGCGACTAGCCTGACGGACGCGATGACGGAGGCAGGGGAGGCGTTCGAGGGCGAGAGCGGCACAAGCGTGGATATCAGCTTCGGGCCTTCTCGTGCGCTGGCGCAGCAGATAGTGCGCGGGGCGACGCCTGACTTGTACTTCGCGGCGGGGCAGCCACCAATGGATTCGCTGGTGGAAGGCGGGCAGGTTGCGGCGGACGGCGTCGTGCGGCTGCTGTCCAACAAGGTCGTGCTGATAACCGGGCAGGACGGTCCAAGTATCGGAAGCGTCGAAGCGTTAGCGGGTTCCGGGCTGGAGCGGATTGCGATGCCGGACCCGGAGATCGCCCCTGCCGGGAACTACACGAGAGCCGCGCTGCAAAACCTGGGTGTGTGGGAGCGGCTGCTGCCGAACATAGTGTTTGCGAACGACGTGCGGGCGACGCTGTCGTATGTGCAGACGGGTAACGCGGATGGAGGATTCCTGTACCAGACTGATGCGGCTACCGCTGATGATGTTGTGGTACTGGACATCGTGCCGACCGACTCCTATCCAGATGTGGTGTACCCGGCGGCTGTTGTGGAGGG
>CAZWDM010000077.1:0-13397 GCA_964632415.1 uncultured Dehalococcoidia bacterium
AACATCGGCATTACTACGTGGACGTAGTCGTCGCCTTCGACGGGCTTGAGGACGCCGGGGCTGGAGGGGGATGAGACTTCCATGGCGACGTCTCCGTTGAGCACGTCTAGTACGTCGGTGAGGTACTTGGCGTTGAAGGCGATCTTGGCGTCTTCACCCTCGACGCTTGCGCCGAGCTGACCCTCGTTGTCGCCGACCTCTTCGGCGCGGGATGAGATTGTCAGCCTCCCGGGGTCATCTTCCTCGCCGCCCGCCATTTGCAGGCGGATGATGCCGCTGCCGTCGCGCGCGAAGATCGCTGCCGTGCGAGTGGCGCGGAGGAAGTCGTCGGAGTTGATGACGACTCGCGTGGTGTGGCTCTGCGGAATGAGCTGGTTGTAGTTGGGGAAGTTGCCGGCGATCAGGGAGGAAACGATTTCGACGTCCTCCACGCGGAAGAGGGCCTGATTGCTGGAAGGGGTTACCATGAATTCGACCGGCTTCTGCTGGGTGCCAAGGAGGCGGCTGATCTCGTTGAGGACGCGCGCCGGAATCAGGAAGTCGATGTCTTCGCTGGGCGCCTCGGAGAGCTTGCCACTGTAAACGGCAAGCCTGAAGCCGTCGGCAGCGGCGAACTTGAACTCGTCGCCGTTGATTTCGGTCTTGACGCCGGTCAGGACGGGGCGTGAGTCTTCGGTGGCGGCGGCAAATGAGACGCGGCCGATCGCCTCGCGCAGAATGTCGGGTTCGATTTTCGCTGCCAGCCCACCTTCGACAGCAGGAATTGGCGGGAAGTCGTCGGCTATCGTGCCGCTGATATTCGACTCGATGCTGACGCACTTGAGGTTCAGTCCGACCGGCTGCGCGGTGGCTTCGATGTCTATGCGCTCGGGCGGCAGGGAGTTTACGAAGTCGCTAAGCAGGCGAGCGGGGACGGTTATGGAGCCTTCCTCTTCGACCTGCGCGCCTATCCAGGTGGTCATCGCCATATTCAGGTCGGTCGCCGAGATCTTCAGCATGGACTGCTCGGTTGACAGGAGGACGTTCTGAGTTATGGGCAGCGTGGAGCGTGTGGCGACAGCCCTCCCCACGACGGAGAGCCCGCGCGCCAGATTCTCTTGTAGGCAGGATAACCTCATTCCTCATGTCCTCCGATTGTCGTATTCAGGCAGTTACGCCTTAACTGACAATTCTAACTCATTCACGGATGGGCTTTCTACTCACTGTGCTTCGATTGGGGCTGGGCATGGTTCGTTTCACCCCATCCCAGCCTTCTCTCATGGAGGAGGAAGGGACTCTTGCGCGGCAGACTTGTCTGCGCCCGCGACGAGTGAGCGTTGAGACGCGTCCAGTGGCGTCCGGCGGGCAGCAAATGCCGATGGGTCAGGGCGCGGCTAGTTTATCGTAATCGTTCCCAACATTCCCTGCGCGCTGTGCGGAGTGCAGATAAGTTCGTAGGTGCCGGGGCTGTCGAAGGTAAAGGTGTAGTTGACGGTGTCGCCGGCGTCCACTTCCACGTATATGTCGAGGTCGTCCACTTCGAATGTGTGGAACTCGGTCTCGGACGTGAGTGAGAAGGTGACGGTCTCCCCTGCAGTGAAGGTCATGTCGGAGGGGCCGTAGGCATATTCGCCGCTTCCGCCGACGTCCTGCAACGCGACATCGACGGGGGTGCCGCCGGTTACGCCAATGCCGGTCGCCGCACCGTTGGACTGCGCCGGAACGGTTGGAGCAGCCTGGGGGGGCGGAGGAGATATGCGCGGAACCGTTGTGGGAGGCGGCGGCTCAGGCGTAGGCTGCCCGCAGGCAATTGCGCCCAGCATCGCGACGGTGCACAGGCTCGCCAGTACCAGTAGAATACTCTTCTGCAAGATAGCCTCCCACTATTTTGCTAAACTCTCGTGCGGTGCCTTCGAATCGGCTGCACGAGGGCAATTTATCAACAATTGGATTCAGAATTTATAGAAGTGGTTATTGATTTCGAAGTCAATGTCCTGTTGGGAGAAGATCTCCCAGTCGGCTCGCCTGATTGCGAGGTAAGAGTCGGCAAGAAGGCTGCCCATCGAGTCCATCAGGACGGTATCACATTCGAGCGCCTGGGTCGCCTCCGGCAGGCTGGCGGGCAGGCGTCGGATGCCGCGTGCCGCGAGTTCATCTTCGGTCATGCGCGAAGGGTCGTTGTCGATCCGTTGTGTCTCATTCGGGCGGAGTTCCCGCTCAATGCCGTCCAGGCCGGCGGTGATAAGGCCTGCGAGGGCGATGTACGGGTTCGCGCTGGAGTCTGACGGCCTGAACTCGAGGTTCGTGGTTGCCATCTCGGCGCCCCAGAAATTTGACGGTATTCTGAGCGCAGCTTCTCGGTTGTCGGGTCCGTAGCAGGTATATGCGGTGCTCCAGGAGCCTGGCGAGAGGCGGCGGTAGCTGTTCATGCTGGGGCAGGTGAGCGCGACGAGGGCGGGCAGGTGTTCCATGACGCCGCCTATGAAATGGTAGGCGAGGTCGCTGATATTGTGCTCGTCGTCGGCGTCGTAGAACAGATTGGTCTGCTCGTCGTCGTCCCATGCGCTGAAGTGGATATGGTTGCCGTTGCCAGCCTGTTCCGGGAAGGGCTTGGGAGCGAATGACGCGTACATCTCGTGGCGGAAGGCGACATTTCGCACTGTCTCGCGGTATATCAGGTGGTTGTCGGCGGCGCGGAGTGCGGGAGCGTGGCGGATGCTGAGTTCGTGCTGCCCGTGCCCGACTTCGGTGTGATACTGCTCTATACCGATGCCCTGGGATTCGAGCGCGCCGATGATGTCGTCGACTACATCCTGTGCGAAGGTCATGCCTACGCTCGAATTGTCGAGGCTTTCATCGCAGGGTACGAATTCGTCGCCTTCCCTGCGTGCGAGGTACCATTCAGGTTCCATCGCGGCCTGAAACTTCATGCCCATCGATTCGCCCTTGGCGAGCGTTCTCTTGAGGTAGCTTCTGGGGCACGCGTCCCAGGGGGTGCTGGGCGTGGTCATCAGGTCTGATAGCATTAGCGCTCTTTTGGGGGCATACGGCAGGAGTGTAAAGGTGTCTGGGTCCGGCATCAGCCTGAACTCTCCGGCCGGTCCCATTCCGTCCACGGGCAGAAGCTGGTCCATATCGCCCATTGCCTGCATAGCATAGGCTACGCCGATTCCCGAACTTAGTCTGCCTTCCAGGCCGGATATGTGAGTGGACTTGCCGCGTATGATGCCGCCGTTGTCACACCAGAAAAAGGATACCAAATTAACGCCGGCATCCTTGGCTTTGAGAACGACTTCAGCGGGTTCCATTTCTCCTCACGAAATCCCCTGGAGAAGGCTGTATTCACGGCAGTTAGTGAACAATTTCACTTTAACATTGAGCGTATTTGCAGTCAAGAATTGAGGGCCGGCCGCTCTGTCCGCTGTCGTTGTGCGTGGTCGGGCTGCCTGCTACAATTTCTGGCGCCGAACTGCAGTTTATCCTGATGACCGGCGCAGGGCCGTAGCGAGGCCATTCAGCTCTTGATGGGACACTGCGATACAGGAATGAACGGAGATTGATGGACTTGGCAGATTCTACAAGACGATACTCAACCGGCACTCCGTGGGAGGCCGTAGGCGGGTACAGCAGGGCGGTTCGCAGCGGCGACCGCATATATGTGTCGGGCACAACGGCGAGCGGCGAAGCCGGCGCGATGGACCTTGACGATGCGGGCGAGCAGGCCAGGGCGATACTGGGGATAATCGAGAGCGCCATCAATGCCCTCGGCGGCAGTCTGCGGGATGTTGTGCGAACGCGGATATATGTGAAGGACATTGCGGATTGGGAGAGCATAGCGCGGGTGCACGGGGAGGTATTCGCGGACATACGGCCGGCTTGCACGCTTGTGGAAGCGCGGCTGGTGGACGAATCGCTGCTCGTGGAGATCGAAGCCGAGGCGGTAGTTGCGGACACCGCGGCGGAAATCGAATATGCGCTTTAGCCTGCGACTGAACAATGACCTGACGGTGCCGCAGTATGTGGAACTGGCTGAGGAGGCGGAGGAGCGGGGCTTCGACCAGATCTGGGTTAGCGACGATCTGTTCTTCAGGAGCACGCCGGTAATTCTCACTGCAGTGGCGCTGAATACCAGCCGGATAGGTGTCGGCAGCTGCGTTCTGAATCCGTACACTATCAACCCGGCTGAGATTGCCATGATGGCAGCGACGCTCGATGAGGTCTCGGACGGCAGATTTCTGCTCGGGATGTCTGCCGGCGCAGCGGAGTTTCTGAACTGGGTTGGCATCAGGCATGGCAGCCCGCTGACGGCGCTGCGCGAGTCCGTTGGAGCGATCAGGAAGCTTCTGAATAACGAGAGCGGGGAGTGCGACGGCAAGTTCCTGAGATGGGGCGGAGAGGCGTACCTGCGCTTCCGGGCAGAACGACAGGTTCCCATATACATCGGGGGCATGGGGCCGAGGATGCTTGAAATGGCGGGAGAGATCGGGGACGGTGTTTTGCCGCTGCTGTTCCCGCCGGAGTATTACTATGAAGCTCGCAAGGTAGTCAGCATCGGACAGGATACGAGTGAAGTGGCGGCATCGGATTTCGACTTCGCGACTTGCATCTGGGTTTCGGCGTCGTCCGACCGCGCTTCGGCGCGCAGGGTACTTGCGCAGAAGGTGGCGTACTACGGGAGTGCGATGAATGAAGGGCTGCTGGCAAACCTTGGCCTTGCGAAAGCAGACTTCGAGCCAATTGACAGGGCGCTCACCGACGAGAGAGATGAGGCGCGCGCGATCGAACTCGTAACAGACGAGATGCTGCGGATCGGAGTGCTCGGTGACGCCGCAGAGATCATCGAGCGACTGGAACCGCTTGTCGCCGCCGGCGCCACTCATCTGAGCTTTGGGCCCCCACTCGGACCCGACTTTGCGGAAGCACTCGGAATCCTGGGGCGCGTCGTCGAACACTTCAGGAAGAGTTAGGCAGGGAGGCACAATGAACGCACTTGGGAATTACATCCGGGTTCTCGTGGTTGCCCTGACCCAGAGTCGCGTGGATGAGCTCACCGATATCCTGGAGCGCAATAGTTGCATCGTAACAGCGACGACGAGCGTAACGACCGCGCTGGACATTGCCGGCTATTCCGAGTTCGAAGCGCTTGTCATTGCTGAAGATATCCCTCCATCGGACAGGGCATATCTTCGGACGCAGGCTGTGAGCAGGCAGCCCTCCGCGGTTGTGGTTTCCAATCGGAGCTCCCGCTCGGTGATGATTCAGCTCAGCCAGGCGTTCAAGGAAGCCCGGGGCGCGGAGTCATAGGCAGACGGGCGCTCAGTATCTCTTATCTGGCTAGTCGCTGTTTCGGATTCGTGACGCAGCAGTCGCCGTGTCCTCTTTCGGGTGATTGAGATCGATGTCCGTTCAATTCCTCCTAAAGCGACATTAATTGTCCGTTAATCACCCGTTCACATGCGGCTCGTATCGTGGACACTGTCGTATCGCAGGGTATGACTCACCACGAGAGATCGGCATGAATATAGACGGAGGTATTATCCAGATAGCTATGACCAAGTCATCATTTGTTTCACGGATGCGCGGCGCCGCTGGTGTCGCCCTAGCTATGGCGCTGTTGCTTGCAGTTGCGGCTATTGCGTGCGGTGGCGCAGAAGAGCCCGCGCCTTCGGCGCCGGCGCCATCGGGACAGACAACGGCTCCCGCCCCGGCAGTGCAGCCCACTGCCGCTGCACCCGCAGCCGCACCCGCACAGCCTGTCGCAATGGAATTGAGCGGCACAATCGAGATTGACGGCTCCAGCACCGTATTCCCGGTCTCGGAGGCCGTCGCGGAAGAATTCGGTAAGCTACATCCCGATGTCCGCGTAAATGTGGGCGTATCGGGCACGGGTGGTGGATTCAAGCGATTCACCGTTGGCGAGACCGACATCAGCGACGCTTCGCGGCCGATCAAGGACTCCGAGGCAGAGGTTGCCATGGAGAACGACATCGAATACTACCCGCTGCGTGTCGCTATGGACGGGCTGTCGGTGATGGTCAGCCCGGAGAACGACTTCGTAGAGTGCCTGACGACCGACGAGCTCAAGAGCATCTGGGAACCTGGCAGCACCGTCTCCAAGTGGAGCGATGTGAATCCCAGCTGGCCGGACAATGACATCGTGCTGTACGGTCCCGACACCGACTCCGGCACTTTCGACTACTTCACCGAGGAGATCATGGGTGAGGCGCAGGTCAGCCGGGCGGACTATACGGCAAGCGCGGACGACAATGTGCTGGTGCAGGGCATTGCCGGCGGGAAGTACTCGCTGGGCTACTTCGGGTTCGCATATTTCCAGGAGAACAGGGATAGGCTGAAGCTGGTGTCTGTTGACTCGGGCAACGGCTGCGTCTTGCCGACATCGGAATCCATTGAGGACGGCACATACTCTCCGCTCTCGCGACCGCTGTTCATATATGTCAGCGCGACGAGTATGGAGCGACCCGAGGTGAAGGAGTTCGTCGAGTTCTACCTGGAGAACGCCGCGGAACTCGCCCAGGAAGTAGGCTACATTAAGCTGAGCGACGCCGAATACGCATCCAATCGCCAGATGATCCAGGGTCCTCCCCCTGAGCACATGATGGCGATGGAAGAGAAGATGGAAGAGCCGTCGGCTATGGTCGCACTCAGCGGCACAATCGAGATTGACGGTTCGAGCACAGTTTTCCCGGTCTCTGAAGCGGTTGCCGAAGAGTTCCACAAGATTCATCCCGATGTCCGCGTCAACGTGGGCGTATCGGGCACGGGTGGTGGATTCAAGCGATTCACCGTTGGCGAGACCGACATCAGCGACGCTTCGCGGCCGATCAAGGACTCCGAGGCAGAGGTTGCCATGGAGAACGACATCGAATACTACCCGCTGCGTGTCGCTATGGACGGGCTGTCGGTGATGGTCAGCCCGGAGAACGACTTCGTAGAGTGCCTGACGACCGACGAGCTCAAGAGCATCTGGGAACCTGGCAGCACCGTCTCCAAGTGGAGCGATGTGAATCCCAGCTGGCCGGACAATGACATCGTGCTGTACGGTCCCGACACCGACTCCGGCACTTTCGACTACTTCACCGAGGAGATCATGGGTGAGGCGCAGGTCAGCCGGGCGGACTATACGGCAAGCGCGGACGACAATGTGCTGGTGCAGGGCATTGCCGGCGGGAAGTACTCGCTGGGCTACTTCGGGTTCGCATATTTCCAGGAGAACAGGGATAGGCTGAAGCTGGTGTCTGTTGACTCGGGCAACGGCTGTGTGCTTCCGACATCCGAGTCGATCGAGAACGGCACATACTCCCCGCTCTCGCGCCCGCTGTTCATCTATGTTAGCAAGCAGAGCATGGAGCGGCCCGAGGTGAAGGCGTTCGTCGAGTTCTATCTGGAGAATGCCGCCGATCTAGCTCAGGAAGTCGGCTACATCAAGCTCGGAGACGAAGAGTATGCGGGCAACCGGAACCTGATTAAGCAGTAGTCCTGATACGGAAGTTTCCTTTCCCATTGGATGGCGCATGCGAAATCCCTCCTTCGTATGCGCCATTTGTCTGTGCGGGCACACGGGACACAAGTGAGGCCTGCAAGCAGAGAGGCACCCCTAATTTATGGGGTGCCTCTTCAGTTTGGAGACGGCTGGCGGAGTTTCAGACTCGGGCTGACGGCGCCGGGGATTACCTGATGCTCGGCAGAGGCGCGGTGTCGCCGGTCTCGAGCTGCCAGATTCGCAGGCGCGCGGCCATGTCGATTACGCGGTCGCGGTGCGCCGGCTCGTCGAACAGGTTGGTAAGCTCATGGGGGTCGGTGTTCAGGTCGAACAACTCGCCCTGGTCGCCCGCACAGAGCGCCAGCTTCCACCGGTCCGGGGTGATGATGCATCTTCGGGGCAGTGCGTTCATGCGGTTGATGCCAGCACTGCCGAGGAAGCGGTCGGGCAGGTCCTCGCTGTTGCCGTTCCACTGGACTATCACTTCGTTGTCGCTCAGGTCAGTTTCGCCACGCATCACGGGGGCGAGGCTCTTGCCCTGCAGGTGTGAGGGCGGGTCCTGGCCGAGCAGGTCGAGTAGGGTCGGCACGAGGTCGATGTGCCCGGCGCTGCCCTCGAGCATCGTCTGCTCACGGCTCAACCAGGGGACGCGCATCGTAAGCGGCACGCGCGCGGCTTCCTCGTAGAAGGAGCGCTTCTCCAGCATGCCGTGGTCGCCTGCCATCTCGCCGTGCTCGCTGGTGAACACGACGACCGTGTTGTCGGCGACTCCGGCCTGTTCCAGAGCGTCGGTGATCTTCTTCACCATGCGGTCAACCAGCGTTACGTTGGCGAGGTAGTGCGCTCGCAGGGTGCGCCAGCCCAGTTCGGTCGTCACATCATGGCCAGATGTCGCGTTGTCTGACATGTACGGGTCATCCGACTGAACGCCACCCTCGTACATGTACTGTGTGTAGTAGTTGCCGCGGACGCGGTTGAAGAGGGATGTTCCCTCCGGCCTTTGCAGGAATGCGGGTCCTACCGGCAGCTGCGCGGGGTCGTACATATCGTTCAGCGGCCCGTCGTAGGGCGGATGCGGCTCGAAGGTGCTCACATACAGCACGAACGGCTTGTCGCTGTTGCGGTCGATGAAGTCGGCGGCGCGGTCTCCAAGGAAGGATGCCATCTGATGCTCTTCGGGCAGCTGGGAGCGCAGTTTGGGCGAGAAGATGAACTTGCCGGGGGCGCGTTCCAAGTCTGGCTCGTAGCCGTTGTCCACAAGGTAATGCCAGTAGGTGCTATAGACGTTGCGATACTCGCGACGGGTGTATTCCGGTATGTGCCCGTCCTCCGTGCTGACCCATTCGTCGAAGCCGTGCTGTCGGATCACATCGTCGCCCAAGTGCCACTTGCCGTAGTATCCGCAGTAGTAATCGTCGGGAAGCATTTCCGAGATTACTGGTGTTTCGCGAGATAGCACGAGCTGATTGACGATGGGCCCGGCCGCGTGCGGGTATAGGCCCGTCATGATTGATGCGCGTGCGGGGGTGCAGACCGGCTGCGTGACATAGGCGTTCTGGAAGACGAAACTCTCGGACGCGAGCGCGTTGAGGTTCGGCACGTTCAGCCAGTCGTTTCCATAGCATGCCATTGTGTCGGCGCGCTGCTGGTCGCTGAAAATAAAGACGAGATTCGGCCTGTCTGCCATGATTAACTCCCCTGTCTGATTACCGTGTTGGTTGAAATTCCCGTATTTCCCGGCCGTTAAGAGGCTGGACCTCGCGATTGTTCGTGCCGCCTCCGGTCAATGCCGCCATCCCGCCGACCTGCTCATTTGACACCTCCAGGATGTCGGACATTACAAACCAATGAACTCCTTCCGTGTAGGGTGGAGTGGTGAGCGATCCCGAGTATTCATAGTACCCGTGACCGTCGGGCAGGAAGGCGCTAAACTTGAGCAGCGAGGAGGGCTTGGTGTCACTCTCGCCCTGCCGCGGCGCAGAGTCGATTATCTGCTGGATCGCCTCGTTTGGCTCACCCAGCCGGTACAGTATACCCACAACCGCCAATTCACCGGACTCTTTCCGATAAACCATGTGCGATTCCAGGGCGAACCGTTCATCCTCGATGGTGTGCTCACTGGGATTATGGACATGTAACTCCGTCAAATCATACGGGCCCTGAGCATCTATCAGTATGCTGCCCGCATTGTCAAACTTGACCTTAACGAAGTCGCCGTCGTTTGTGATGTGGTCTGCACCTCTGGTGTTGTATCCGAAGGCCAGTGAAGGCGCGTCGCCCGATATGCTTCCGGTGATGTTGACAGGAGACTGCTGCATAAGCTCATCGTCGCATGCGGCTGTCAACGCTGAGGCGAGGAAGAGAATTATGACAGCAGCGGTTCGGATAATGCGGATCGGCATCGCGCCTCGCTTCATAGTACAGAACTCCGGCATTTAACTTGCCCGACCTATCGCACATTTCGCAGCCTGGGATCGAGCACGTCGCGGAGGGAATCCCCGAAGAGGTTAATCGCCAGCACGACCAATGTGATTGCCATGCCGGGTGCGATCGCTATGTGGGGAGCCAGGTCGAAGCTTAGCTGGGCGCGGGTGAGCATGTTGCCCCATGACGGTATGGGCGGCTGAATGCCGATGCCGAGGAAACTTAGCGCCGCCTCCGCCGTGATCGCCGCCCCGACGCTGACCGCCACGAGGACCATGGATACGGGCAGCGAGTTCGGGACGAGGTGGCGGAATATGATCCGCGTGTCCGTGCTGCCTATGGCGCGCGCGGCTTCCACATACTGCATTTCGCTCAGGGTGAGCGCGCGCGACCGTACCACGCGGACGGAACTGGCGCTGTAACTGACAGCGAGCGCGGCGATGACTACGGGCACCGTGAATCCGAAGGCGACCGTTATGGTCATGGCGACCACAATGCCGGGTAAGATCAGAACGGTGTCGACGAGGCGCTGCACGAGCAGGTCGAATACCTTGCCGAAGTATGCGCTCGCTATGCCGAGGACGGTTCCGAATGCCACGCCTATGAGCGGGGCCATGATGCCGACGAACATGGAGACGCGTCCGCCGTGAAGCAGGCGGCTGACCACGTCGCGACCGAGTTCGTCGCTGCCAATCCATAGCATGCCTTCTTCGAGGGTTGCTTGTGAAAGCGGTGGCAGGAGCTGGCGTCCAACGGTCCTGTCGAACCTGAACGGGGATATTATGTCGGCCAGGGCTACGAGGATGATGACCGTACAGAGTAATGCGCCACCAGCCGCGCCGGTAGGGTGGCTGCGGGCGAAGTCCGCGAGCGCGCCTCTCGTCCTGGTGAGCCTTCCCGAAAAGGAGGCACCGTCAATGATAGCTTCCGGAGTAGCTCGATCTTCCTGCAACTAAGAGGTCCTTGTCTGCCTTACTCGTAGCGAATTCTGGGATCGATCCAGGCGTACAGCAGGTCGATCACGAGAATCCAGACCATCATGAACAGTGCCAGAATCAGGACGATGCCCTGCACCATGACGAAATCGCGTGCGCTCGTGGCGTCAACGATCTGCTGTCCCAGGCCGGGGAGCGAGAATATGCGCTCGATGATGACCGCGCCGTCCATCAGGGCTGCCACCAGTAGCCCCGCCATTGTGAGCACCGGGATGATTGCGTTGGCGAGCGCGTGGCGCATCGTTACTACATAGGGGCCCAGTCCCTTGGCGCGCGCAGTTCGGATGTAGTCGTCGCCGATGACCTCGAGCATCGTCGAGCGGGTCATTCTGCTGATGGTTGAAGCGGACCTGAATCCTATCACCATTGCGGGGAATATAAGCCGCTCGAGCGCCGTCAGTGGGTCGTCGAAGATGCTCACGTGCTGCACCGGGGGGATCCAGTTGAAGAACTTGACGAGGAATATGATCATCAGAATGGCGACCCAGAAATTCGGCATTGCTATGCCCGCCGCGGTGATGACGCGGATGGTCTGGTCGATCCAGCTTCCGCGCCACAGGGCGGAGATAATGCCAAGCGGAAGCGACCAGGCCAATGACACAACCACGGAAAGGAGCGCCAGTGTCGCCGTCACTTCTATCTTGCTGGCAAGGGCATCGACGACGGGTCGGTCCGCGTAACGGGAGTAGCCGAGATCGAACTTGGGCAGCCACAGCCAGTCACCGTGCTTCACGGGCTGGAAGATGTCCCAGATCCAGCGTCCGTACTGCACGTACAGCGGGTCGTTGAGTCCCCATGCCTCGCGCAGCGCCTCTATGTCCTCAATTGACGCTACGGACTCCTCACCGGATGTAATGAAGAGGGCTTCGTCTCCCGGGAGGACGCGCAGCATGAAGAACAGGATCGTGCCGAGCAGAAATAGCGTCGGGATTATGAGGAGCAGCCGTCGTATGGTGTATTTCCACACTGGTGACCAGCCTAAAGCGGTAAATTACCCTGAGGGTTGTGAATGCGGCAGCCGAGGCGCGATGCCCCGGCTGCCGGCATGATGGAATTAACGATTACCTTTGGGGCGAGCCTTCGCTCAGCCACACGTCGTAGAGTCGCGTCTGGATGAACTTCATTGCGGGTATCGCATCCCAGTTGTTCACATAGCTCCAGGCAAGCTTGTACTCGTTGAAGCGCAGCGTGGGTACTTTAGGCAGCCACTGTTCGCGCATGAGAGCGTCTAGTTCCTTGAACTGCTGATTACGCTCGGGGCCGGGGAAGGTCTTCTTGATCTCCGCAACCTTGTCCAGGAATTCCTGCGGCGGTGGCGCACCGTGGTAGAACGCTCCAGCACCTGGCAGGTAGAAGAGGTCGATAAAGTTGACCGGGTTCGACATAGCAACTGCGTGGCTGTCGAACATCACAGTATAGTTACCGTCCTGACCCAGGGCGCGAAGCGGCGCCGTCTCGAAGGTCTCGAGGTTCATCTTGACTCCGATGTCTTCAAGCTGCTGCGCGATTATCAGCGCGCTGTCAGTGTTCGCGCCCGTTATGCCCGCGTGTGCCGTGAACTCCGTTATACCTACTTCGGCGAACAACTGCTTCGCCTCTTCGAGCGCAGCATCTCTGGTGGCGGGGTCGTAGCCATAGTAGCTCATTACATCGCTGAGATTCGGGTCAGCCGAACCGAAGTAACTGACCTGAATGAAGTTAGCCGGCAGCTCAGGAATCGGAGTTGACAGGGTCGCCTGAATTGGTGAACGGTTCACGGCGAGGTATAGCGCCCGCCTCGCGCGGATGTCGTCGAATGGAGGCTGCGCGCCATTCATAGCGATGTACATCACGCCCGGGCTGAACGCGGATACGAAGTCTACGCTGTCGCCGAGTGATTCCTTAACTCCCCAGCCCTTCGCGAGATCCATAGGCGCCGCGAGATCCACGCGATTTGTGGCAACCGCGGCAGCCTGGGTGTCCCAGTCCGTGAACTGGATCGTCGTAACGAGATCAAGGTACGGGTAAGGGCTGCCGTCGGGCGCGTCTCTGAAGTAGTCCGGGTTCGCTTCGGACAGCACGAAGCTGTCAC
Organism: uncultured Dehalococcoidia bacterium; assembly: GCA_964632415.1. Classification (GTDB taxonomy): domain Bacteria; phylum Chloroflexota; class Dehalococcoidia; order Lucifugimonadales; family JADFKI01; genus Bin90. Next base: position 12,971 of record CAZWDM010000077.1, read on the forward strand.
GCTCGGTGTCCTTGACCCGGAATGCCCCCGTTCCAATCAGTCGGTCGGGGGAGTTGATGCCCCCTTCCAGCTCGACGATGTGCTTGGGCAGCATAATGTGCCAGCCGTCGGCGAGGTCGAGCAGGAAGTCGGCGCTGGGTTGCTTCAGTGTTACCTTGAAGGTGGTGTCGTCAATCTTCTCCGTACCGGCAATGTTCTTGAAGCCGCCAACCCGTGGCTGTGGGATGCCCTCGGGCGGGTTCACCCAGCGGTCGAGCGTGAATTCGATGTCCTCGACGGTCAGCGGATTGCCGTCATGCCACATTATGCCGTCGATCATATTGACCTTGATCTCATCGACGGTGGGGGCAAACTCCCAGCTTTCGCCGATGTCCGGCAGGACGTCGATGCCGTTTCGGGGATTAAATTGCAGGATGCCGCTGTAATG
>CAZWDM010000078.1:0-13190 GCA_964632415.1 uncultured Dehalococcoidia bacterium
CAAAGCCGAGCATGGACAGCGTATAGCGGAAACCATGAGGGAGATCTGGGACCGTTACCGGGCTAGGTAAGGATCAGCGCGAATGAGGCGAAACGGAGACAGGCGGCATGGTTGCCGTCAATCTCCTTCAATGAACAGTGCCAGGGTCAAAGATTACACCGACAACGAGGAAGAAGATGCCCAAGATTCTGCTATATGCAATGGACGAGAACAACTACACGCTCCTGCCGAACGACGCGATCAACAGAGGGGACCTGGTGTACACGGCGACGAACTGCGAAGACGCCATGATTGCCCTGATGGATCAGGTCAGTCTTAACTACGAATACTCTCCCGACAGGCTTGAAGAATACAACGAGGTTCTGACCGAAGAATACATCGCTGCGGTGGAGTGTTCCATCCAGAGCGGGCGTGAGAATGCCGACAACGACCACAGTCAGGCAAGGGAGTTCTGTGAGGTCGGCAGGCGGATAATGAAAGAGGACAACGGCAAGGTGGCGCTGTTCGGCGTCTGGATATAGGTGAAGCTCAGACGCGCTGCTCCGCAGGCCTCTCTCGTGTCCGTCAGCCCGTCAACTGATGAAGCGAACTAACAGCAGGTCCCGACGATAACCGATAGAGGAGAGTCCGCCATTAGCGTGGTGGACTCTTAAACACTTCAGAGCAGGAGAAATTCGATGAATGAACAGATAACGGTGGTTGGTGTCAGCAGGGTGGTTACGAAGGGAAAGTGGCCTGAGATCCCGAAGAGGTTCGCGCAGTTCCTCATAAACCGAAAGGGAGTACGGAACGCGGACGGTACTGAGGGATACTTCCTCGTCGAGGGGCGCGGCGAACTGGCGACGCTCATGGAGCGTTACATTGGAACAGTTTCGGGCGTGACGGCCGGAGAGGTGGAACTCGTGCGGAGATGGGTCGGCAGGACTCCCGACGAGCGGTTCGCGCTTTCAGTCAGCCTCGATGAGACTTACAGCGAAAGGTTCGACTCGGACCGGTCTGTGATCTGGCTCGTACCGGAGTACGTCGAGTGCGAGTGCGACGCGGACTATTTGAGAGCCGTCCCTGAGGGTGGCCCCTCTGAGGGACAGGTGGCGTGCCAAACGTGCGGCACTCTATTTGAAGAGTTGCCGGATGCAAGACGGGAGGCGGTAATTGAGGCGGGGCTGCCCTTCAACCCCTATCGGTCTGAGTTCGTTGGGTACGCCTGATGAGCAAGGACACGATGCCGTGTCCGGGCTGATCAAACGTGGCGTGCGCGCTGAAGTGATCTTGTAGATATCGCCACAGGCTCTCTGCTTCCGTGCGCGTCGCGTCATGAGTGACACCCTGAAAATTTACCGGGCCGCTGAGGGGTGGCTTCGGGATCAAGTCAGCGAGAGCTGCGTTCGCGCCTTGTAGGCCGTGAGGGACGAGGGTCTGGTGGATGTGGCAGAGTCAAAAGGCTGCGCCTGACCCCGTGGTTGGGCGCAGCACCAGTGACAATGAAACTCAAGGAAAGACGATGAGAAGCTATCACAGGTACAAAGCCCAGCAGGAACTGCCCAGCAAAATACTTCGAGATGCGAGTTGGGACTCGCACGGACAACTGAGCTTCTGTGACGAGGGCTGCAACGAAGATGGCATCTGCATGCTCGATGTGGTGCGCTGCTCCTTTGGCATACACGACGGCGATACGGTGCAGAACGCACTCTCCGGCAAACTCGATTACCTTACCGGCGAAACTGTGGAGCGCCTGCAACAGTACCTTGATGCGCTCGCACGGGACATCAAGCAGGGAACGGACGACGAATACGACGTCCTGGAGGTGATTGTGGACACCAACAATGTCTGGAGCAAGGCAGACGAGGCGCACCTGAACGACACCAGTCTTTTCAACGCGCACGACCTGTTCGAGACGGTCGAGAAGGTGCTCGGTTACAACCAGGCTGATTACATATAGGCGCGAGAGCGCGGACCGGAGAAGGAAGAATGGACGCATTCAGAAGATTGGAACTGGACAAGTTGTACAGGCTCGGAATCATGGACGAGCAACATGCCATCAACAGCGCCGACTGCGGGGTGTCCTGCCTCGTTGTGAGAACCTACACCACTGAAGAGCGCAAGCGCTCATGCATCAGGTGCAACAGCCCGCAGCCGGCAAGACGGCAGCATAAGATTGTTGCCTCACTTGACAGGGAGCTTCAGCAGGCATATGACAACGGCCGCTTCAGCGCCTACCGGCAGCGTTACGCTCCGCTGTTCGCAGGTGTCTCGTGTTTCTCAACCGGCCATCTGGCAGTGAGAGTTACGGCCGCGGGCAGTGCCGCGAAGATGTGGAGCTGCATCCGATGCAAGGGTGGAACGGTGTACTCTGCGCCGGACGACGTTCAGGACGAGGACAGCCACTACGACACTCTGCGTGAGTTGATCCCAAATCTCGGGAGGGCCTTTACGCCGTCGATTTGCGTGGAGTGCGGAGCGGAGCAGCAGTGCGATGCGCCGTGCGGGAGTTGCGGCAACGGTGCCCGAACATACGAAACCGTCAAGGCTGCTTTCCGACGCCGTTAGAGCGGAGGGGCGTGGTCGAGCGAAACGGCATTATCTGGGACGCTTCGCTATGCTGCGGGGCCTCACAGGCTGCATCACCTATACAGGAGTATGCGATGACAGAACACGAGATAGAGACGGGCTTTTTCCCCGAGCGCTTCACCGTGAGTGCCGAGGGAATGAGTGACTTGAACAAGGAGCGTTTCGAGGGGCTGATCTACGAGTTGATACAGAATGTATTCGACGAAGATTCAGCTACAGAGGTTCTGGTATCTATCTATGCGAACTGGAATAGTGGCGTCAGGGTGGTCGTCAAGGACAACGGCGACGGCTTCGCGAATGCGCGAGACGCATGGCGCATACTGGGACCCAATGCCAAGCGCAGGAACCCTGAAAAGCGCGGCAGATTCAACTGGGGACAGCAGCAGGCATTGTCGGTTGCAACTGAAGCGACAGTGACGACCGTGGGCTACACGGTGGGGTTTCCGAAGACCGGTGGCCGCGTGGTGCGTCGAAACAGGCGAAAACAGGGCACCGAGATCAGAATGATCATGCCCTGGACTATCTGCGATGCCGAGCAACTGCGTGAGAGGGTGCGACTGGTGCGCCCTCCGGAGGGCTACCGCCTGAAACTCAATGGCAGGGAGGTTTCGCATGAACAGCCTCTGAAGGTCCACGAGGCCGTCCTTGAGTCGGTGATCCAGGACAACCCTGGCGAACCGATGCGGCGCACCAGACGCAAGACGAGAATAGAGATAAGCGAGCCCGCACGGAAGGACGGCAAGGGACAGATCTACGAGATGGGCATGCCGGTCCAGGTGATCGACACGCCCTACGACGTAAACATCCTGCAGAAAGTGCCGATGCCACCGAACCGAGACACGGTGGGCGAGGCTTACCTGCAGGACATCTACTCGGAACTGCTGAACGCGATGCACAATGACATGAAGCGTGAGGAGTTCAGTGAAACCTGGGTGCGAACTGCGGTCGAGGATAGCCGCGTAACCGATGGTGCGGCCCGAACGACGCTGCAGAAGCGTTACGGTAGAAACGCCGTGCTCTGGTCGTCCAACAAGGGCGCGAATCTGGAAGCCGCAGACACCGGCGCTGAGGTGATTCACTGGAGAGCGATGAGCAAGGCGGAGCGTGAGAGCCTGCAGGAGAAGGGCGGGCTCGAACTGGCCAGTGTCCGATACGGACAGACGCTCGGCCATGCCGACAGTCCGCATTTCCGCGAAGTTGACATATCGGATGACCTCGACAAGCAGGACTTCGCCGAGTGGGTCATGGACATTGGCCGGTCGATCGGCCTGGTCGTCGACGTGCTCTTCATTCACAACAGCCGCTCCTTCGCCGCGGCGGACTGCACACGGGGCACCACGCACCCGACGATGCGCTTCAACACCGCGCGTCTCAACGATGAGTTCTTCACTGCCCGGGACCGCGAGCAACTCGGATTGGTCATACACGAGCTCGGGCATGCCTACTCCGGCGGTGAGCTTTCACACGGTTACTCGTGGGGCAACGCTTGCGCGGACGTTGGCGCTCTTGTAGCCCTTGAGTTCGCAGAAAGAACACGGACAGGAAAGCCCCTGGCGGGTGCGCCGAGGATACCTAAGCCGCTGATAGGAAGACCTCAAGGTGATAACTGATCTATCAGTCAGGCCCGGAGAAAGCGGTGGCGCGGAGTTCTTTCTACGAGGGAAAGCCGCGCCGCCTGCCGTAACCCGGCCGCTTAGGGCGCTGGTCTGTGGTGGTCGGGACTTTTGCGACATCGAGCTTATGAGGGCCGTGCTTGGAGCGCTGAACCTAGCAGTCGTAATTCATGGGGCGGCGAGAGGCGCCGACACAATGGCCGGGCAGCTGGCCGCAGAGTTCGGTGTTTCCACGATAGCCTGCCCTGCCGACTGGCGGGCGCACGGCAAACGAGCGGGAGCAATACGAAACCGCGAGATGCTTCTGCACAGGCCCGACATAGTTTTGGCGTTTGCTGGTGGAGGCGGCACTGCGGACATGGTGAATGTGGCGGCAAGGGCGGGCATAAGGACATACAGGATTCTGAGAACGAGTTATTGAGGTGGGAGTCCCGACGAAACAGATACGGGGCGAAGGTTCAATCGAGCGGCCACACGGCTTGAAAATACGTCGCCGACCGCTTGGCGCGGCCGGCAAGTTTGGATATAAAGATGTGTTATAGCTAAGGAGGCAAACCGATGTTGCCACCAACGAAGAAAGCTAGAGAGCGGATCACGCTGGGGGAGACGACGTGCTTCCGGGTAGGTGAACGGAAGTGGTATATCACACTGAACGTGGCGCTGGACGGTGAGATCATAGAGGTCTTCCTCAACGGCGCATCAGATGCGGTTGCGTCTGAGCAGCAGGAGTTCCTGGGCAAGATGGTCTCTCTGCTGTTGCGCAGCTACATCCCGCCGGAGCGGATCGTGAAAGCTCTGTCGGGCATCAAGAGCGAACCGACCTGGAACGACGGCGAGGTGGTGGAATCGGTACCGGACGCACTGGCAAAAATGCTCCAGAGGCGCATAGACGCCGGTGGAGCCGAGTTGCTGGAGCAGTTCTCGGAAACCCCGGAGGGACTTCAGAGCGAGGCGTACGCAACACCCACGATGGTGCCGCGACCGCAGGTGCTCCCTTCAAAGACGTACAGCTTCCTGATAGGAGGCGTGACGCACCGATTAACGGTGACTCTTTACGAGGGCAAGCCCTTCGAGGTCTGGGCGTCCGCTGACGAGCTGGGAAGCGAGTCTCGGGCCTTTCACGAGGCGCTTGGCAGGCTGGTCTCGATTGCGCTCCGAATGGAAATGCCGATCGAGGACATCGCGGCGGAACTGCTCGGGGTCAAGTCCACTCCAACCGTGAATTACGGGGAGGACGGAGAGCGCGTTATGCTGGCATCGGCGACGGACGCCACTGGACGCTTCATCTCGGAGCTCGCCGGGCTGGACGTTCCCGATCCTCTCAGCCTGCCTGACGGCGACGCTGCCGCGCAGCCCACAAGCAGCATCCTGGACGGGATCACAGAGCAGGTGCAGACAGCATCGGGCAAGGTGTACGTCACGGTGAACTTCGACCGGGAGAATCGGCCTGTCGAGGTGTTCGGAGCTGTCGGCAAGGCCGGAAACGAGGAGGGCGCACTGCTGGAGTTTGCCTGCAGGCTTGCAAGCAACGTCCTCAGAGAAGGTGACACGAAGGCGATCACGGGCGCGGGAGATCGAATAACGACCACTCCCGTGTGGAACCAGCAGCAGGACGGAACGAAATCAGTGCAGATAAGGTCGATCCCGCATGCAGTGACTCACGTGGTGAGCAAGCACGCGGACGGGCCTAGGCTGCCCATGCTCTACATCTAGGTTGCAGGGAAAGGAATACCGATGTCTGAGATTCACAATGACGCATCAACGGCACTGAGCGAGAACGCTCAGACCATACTGAAGCAGCGTTACCTCATGAAGGATGACGCCGGCGAGCTTATCGAACGGCCCGATGACCTGTTCCACCGCGTAGCGAGCGCGGTGGCGGAGGGCGAGCGCGGGGACACCGCAAACCGAAAGGTGTGGGCGAAGGCCTTCTACGAGCACATGTCCACACTGAAGTTCCTGCCGAACTCACCAACACTGGTTAACGCGGGAACTGGCGGCCGTGGTTGCCTATCGGCCTGCTTCGTCGTGTCGCCGGAAGACAATATGAACTCCATCATGCAGGTCGCGTCAGACGCCGCGATGATAGAGAAGTGGGGCGGCGGCATAGGCTTCGGCCTCTCTGCGCTGCGCCCGGCACAGGACCGCATCGCCACCACGCACGGTGAGGCCTGCGGTCCAATCGCCGTCATGAAGCTGTACTCGGCGGTCGGGGCGACTCTGACGCAGGGATCGTTCCGGCTCGGCGCTCACATGGGCCAGCTCAATATCAAGCACCCGGACGTGCAGGCATTCATCCACTGCAAGGACAACGACGATACCCTGCAGAACTTCAACATCACGGTGCAGATCAGCGACGCCTTCATGGAAGCGGTGCGGAATGACGAGGACTGGACTTTCATCAATCCCCGCGACGCCGGCGACGGTCCTCTGAACGCCCCTGCCGGCACGGTTCGCGCCCGCGACCTCTGGAACGAGATATGTGAGTCAGCCTGGAAGACGGGCGACCCTGGCGTTGCCTTCATGGACAGAATCCTTGAAACACAGCCCAATCCGCAGATGGGCGACATCATGTCCAGCAATCCGTGCGTAACGGCAGACACCCCGGTGATGACGACACGAGGCCAAACCACCGTCGCAAAGCTAGTCGGCAAGCGCTTCGTGGCGCGTGTTGACAACAAAGGCTACGTGAGCACCGGCGAGGGCTTCTTCAGCCAGGGCGTCAAACCCATAATCAAGTTGAGCACCACGAGTGGGAGCATCAAGTTGACACGGGACCACAAGGTCTGGTCGCTGGACGCCGGTGGCTGGGTCAAGGCGGGAGATCTGCACGAGGGCGAGAGACTCCGAACGCATACGCATGCAAGCGCAGCAGAGGCGAAGGTTATCAGCGTAACGGATGCCGGTGAAGCCGAAGTCTATGACTGCACGATACCGGGGCCGCATGCGTGGGACACCCAAGGGATTTATATCTCGAATTGCGGTGAGGAGTGGCTCGAAAACTACGGTAACTGCTGCCTTGCATCAGTGAACCTTGACAGGCACACACGGGTAATAGGCAAGGGACTGGACCTCGACTACGAGGCGCTCGAACAGACCATCAGGGTTGCGGTCCGATTCCTCAACGACGTGATCGAGGTGAACCAGTTCCCCCTGGACAAGCTGCGCGAGGTTAACCTCGCTACGCGGCGCATCGGACTTGGCGTGATGGGGTGGGCGGACCTGCTGGTCAGGCTGGGCATTCCGTATGACTCGTCCGAGGCAATCAGACTCGCGGAGCATGTCGGGGATTTTCTCGCAAAAATCGCGTGGGAGGAATCTGCCGAGATAGCGAAGGAGCGAGGCCCATTCAGCGAGTATGAGAACTCCGCGCTGAAGGCGAAGGGTATGCCGCCGGTCCGTAACTCAAGCGTCTTCACGATCGCGCCGACCGGCACCATCAGCCGGCTGGCCGACTGTTCATCGGGCATCGAGCCGCACTTCGCGAGCGCCTGGTGGTCAAATGTCTTGTGGGAGGGCGCTGAGGGTGGTAGCGCGGCGAGAAGGCTGCTTGACGCGCCCCGCTCCGTCAGGCAGGCGCTTGAGAGCAGCCTGGGGTCTTCCGACAAGGCCACTGCCGTGCTGGAGCGCATAGCCGACAACCCGCAGAAAGCGGAAGCCATTATGACAGCAGAGGGCATTGACGCCGGCATCTTCCGCAACGCCATGGAGATAAGCGCGGAGGCGCATATCAGGATGCAGGCCGCGTGGCAGAAGAGCGTCACGAACTCGGTCTCCAAGACCATCAACCTCCCAAACAGCGCGACCATCGAGGATGTCGCAAACGCCTACTGGCTGGCGTGGGAGACGGGCTGCAAGGCAATCACCGTATATCGGGACGGATCGAAGGCGATCCAGGTGCTAGAAACAGGTAGCAAGAAGGAAGAAGAAGCGCCCGCCCCTGCGCCGAGCGGAAACCGGGAGCGTCCTGTAACGATGCGCGGACTGACGCAGAAGGTTGCGACCGGACACGGCAAGATGTACGTCACGCTTAACTTCGATGAGGACAACAAGCCGTTTGAACTGTTCACCGCAATAGGCCAGGCTGGCGGCTCAGAGCCCGCCCACCTCGAGGGATTGTCTCGGATGATCTCGATGAACCTGCGCGACGGACATTCCCCTGCGAGGATCATCAGCGAACTCGAGGGCATCACGTCGGAGCCGGTGCTGGACAACGGGCGTATCGTGAAGTCCGCAGAGGACGGCATAGCCTATGTCCTGAAGATGCATGCGAATGGCCCAAACAAGCCACTTTCCACTGCTGTCGCAGCAAATGGCATGATGCTGAACGGCAACGGGGCTTCCTGCCCAAAGTGCCCGGGACAGCTGATAATGCAGGAGGGTTGCGCGAGCTGCCTGAATTGCGGCTACTCCAAGTGCGATTAGCCGGAGTGAGTGTAGTCGCTGCGTGACGCAGAATGCGGCAGACACTTCTACAGACCAAAGTTTCGGAGCGGCCCTTGAGCGGCCGCTCCTGCATTTAACGAGTGTCGAAAGAGAACTCGAAATGAGGAGACAGAACAATGCAGCAATCTGCATCACATGCAACATCGGGACATGAGTACGAGAATGGCACCTGCAAAGTCTGCGATCTGACCTCGGGGGATTCCTCCGAGTTCGATTTCATCAGGGCATGGTACAAGGTGGTCGGACAAGAGGAGGTCACTGCAGTGACACTTGCCCGCCTTATTGACGGGGGTGTTCTACCCAGGACACCAGGACAAGATCTGGTATCCCCATGCTCGACGGAGATGTTCATACACAGACTTGTCGGCGGAGCGGTTGTGGTGGGAGAGGAAGTAATAGATGTTCTCTCGCCGTCCCGAGGGATATTCACCACTGTGAAGCGCGGCCCCGGGCAAGGCAACACACTCACGCCGCAACCAGCCATTTAACCCGCAGCGAGTCCGCTCTCTTCTATGTTTATCAATAGTTCTTTATGCAAGCGCCAAGTGCTGTGCAGACTGGGAGACAAGTATGGATACCAAGACAAAACGGCGGCGAAAGAAGCCCGCACAGAGCGTCAAACTACCCCAACCCGAAGAGCGTGGCCCGGGCAAAGGTGTTCACAGTGGGCCACCACGAAAGTTCATGGTCGCTGATCTGTTTTGCGGCGCCGGCGGCACATCCACGGGCGCAACCCAAGCAATAACCTCGTTGGGAGCCGAGATGGAACTGGTGGCGGTAAACCACTGGGCAACAGCGGTCGCCACTCATAGCAGAAACCATCCACAGGCGCGGCATTTCGTCCAGGACCTGGATGGCGCAGATCCCGAGACGCTCGTGCCGGAGGGCAGGCTTGACTTGCTGATGGCAAGTCCGGAGTGTCGCTTCTTCAGCCGGGCTCGCGGGGGCAAGCCGGTGCAGGAGCAGGGGCGCATGAGTCCGTGGATCATCAACCGCTGGCTGACTTCTCTCGATGTGAATTCCGTCATCTGCGAAAATGTTCCTGAATTTCAGAATTGGGGACCCGTCGTTGATGGGAGACCGGACAAGGACAGAAAGGGACAATACTTCGAGGCCTGGGTGCGCTCCCTGTGGGAGATCGGCTACACGGTGGAGTGGCGGCTGCTGAACGCTGCGGACTTTGGTGACGCCACCAGCCGAGTCAGGTTTTTCCTGCAGGCGCGAAAGGACGGAGTGCCGATCCGCTGGCCGGAACCCTCTCATTCCAAAACGGGAGGCAACACCATGCTGGGTGAACTGCCCAAATGGAGAGGCGCAAGGGAGATCATCGACTGGTCCGATCTCGGCCGCTCCCTGCTTGATGACCCGAAGTACAAACGACGTCCACTGAGCATAAACACACGCCGTCGCATAGCGCGCGGCCTGCACCGCTTCGGCGGGCCTCTGGCCCCATATTACATCCGACTGCTAGACCTCGATGACGACAGTGTGGAGTCAATCAGTAAAGAGCCTGTCAGCACCGGTCATACCCTGGGGTTCCATGGCTCCAACCGGCAGAATACGGCTCCGCGCGGCATGGATGAGCCTGTTCCGACCGTCACGACCTGGGGTGCGGGCGGCGCCTACATGGTTCAACCTCTAGCGGCACCACTTGTCGGCGCTAACCGCAACCACAACGTGCCGCAGGCGGTTGACCAGCCGGTGCCGGTAATCACCACCGGGGGTGGTGGGGGATGCTACATCGTACAGCCCTCAGTGCAGGCGTTCGTGCTTGGACAGCAAAGCGGCTCGTCGCCCAGAGCAGCAACAGAGCCGATACCGACTATTGCAGCCGCAGGCGCCATATCGATGATCCGGCCAATGATCGTGGAGTATTACGGCAATGGAGGAGCACGGCCCGTCTCGGACCCGCTAACTACTGCTACCACCAAAGCCAGACACGCACTGGCGCAGCCCACCGTGGTTCCTGCGGTGGACCAGGACACACCCGACGGCGACAACAACCCCACCGACATTGCGAAACCGGAGGCGCATGCCTGCATCATCCCGAACTTCGGAGAGCGCGACAACCAGGCGCCTCGCATTCATGACATAGGCAGCCCCACTCCGGCAGTCACGAGTCGTGGTGCAGGGAACTTGCTGACCCCCTTGGCATCGGAGGTCACGAAAAAGGAGATCGAAGGCGTGGACCCCCGCAGGCTGGTTCTCATAAATGGACGCATGCATATCCTGGACATCCGCTTCCGCATGCTTCAGAACCTGGAACTGGCGAGGGCAATGGGCTTCAGCGACGAGGAGCAGCAGTATGAGTTCGTTGGGAACACCAGCGAAGTCACGAAGCAGATAGGCAATGCCGTGCCGGTGAATCTGGCCGCCGCCCTGGTCTCGGCTGTGCTCGGCTCAGAGCATCAAGATGTAGATGAAGAGGTGACGAAAGCCGTCGCATAATCTTATCGAAATAGGAAACGTACTTGAGGGAACTCTAAACGGAGCTTTTCGATGCCAGGAGACAAACAGCATGAGCTCGAAATGGACGAAGTGTTTCAGGACGGCAGGAATCTGAAGGAACGAGGGAACGGTGGGTAGGCCAAGACCGATGTGCGAGCAGACATAGAAGAGACATGGATTCAGTGATACTATACACGCAAGAGAAAGTGAGCAAACTATGGTCACCACAAGTCAAGAGCAGGAAGAAGTAGCCGTAAACGTCGTCACTGTCCCTGAGCGCCTGAGCGTTGTCGAGGCCAACCAGAGGTCTATCCTTGGCGAGATGCGTGAGAACGCTCGCAGACAGGACCAGAATCACCGCGACCTCAGCGCCAAGCTCGACGCATCCGAGTCTAAACTCGAAGCCAAGCTCGACGCATCTGAGTCTAAACTCGAAGCCAAGATCGACGCATCTGAGTCTAAACTCGAAGCCAAGATCGACGCACTCGACACTAAGATCGACACATCCGAGTCTAAGCTTGAAGCCAAGGTCGACGCATCCGAGTCTAAGCTTGAAGCCAAGATCGACGCACTCGACGCCAAGTTCGACACTAAGTTCGACAGACTTTATTTCGCCATCTTTGCCACCGGTGCCGGGGTGATAGTCACTCTTATCGGCGGAATAGTCACCCTGGCCATCACTCGGTAGCGAGTCGGTCAACAGCCTGCAAACTGACGTCGAAGAGCCTCCGTAGGTTTTGTTCTTACGGAGGTTCTTCACGTATCGCACGCTGACGCCGTGACGGCAGGGGTTCTTCATTTTGCGACGCAGGGTATTTCGTCTCCCTTCTTTGTCACAGGTAAAGAGAACTGGTATAAGTTGGAACTCCACAAGGACTCGGCCTTTGCCGGTCGGGATCGCAAATGGCATGTCGGCGTCACGCTTGGCGGCGCATGGATCAGAGGGCAGCAGGAGCGGGACGGCTCGGACGCCCAACAAGAGCAGAAAGAGAGTCAGACCAAATGAAGCACAGCACGGAGACCATACATGGCTGACAGAGGAGTTACGGACTTCATCAGGCGGCTGGAAGCCCAGATAGAGACCGGTAATCTTAACGGTCATATCGAGTACATACCGCCGCGGGAGGCCCAGTACCGCGAGCCGAGTGCGAAGCTGCACCCGGCGGTACTGAGGGCGCTTGCGGCGAAGGGGGTGGAGCGCACCTACACGCACCAGGCGGATGCGATAGACGCCGCGATGAGCGGACAGAACGTAGTGATATCGACCAGCACCGCATCGGGCAAGAGCGTCTGCTTTCACGCGCCGGTGCTGCATACACTCCTTTCCAAATCCAACACCCGGGCGCTCTACTTATTTCCGACAAAGGCACTGGGACATGACCAGCTCTCGGGAATCAACGATCTTATGGGCGCGGGCGGCATCGAGCTTGGTGTCGCAACATACGACGGCGACACCCCGCGCTCCGAGAGGGCGCGCATCCGCAGGCAGGACAGGATTATTATCTCTAATGTGGATATGATGCAGGCGTCAATGCTGCCCCAACACCACGTGTGGGGCGACTTCCTGCGCAACCTCGCCTTCGTGGTGGTTGACGAGGCACACTACTACCGGGGAATCTTCGGCTCCCACGTTGCAATGATCTTGCGGCGGCTGCGTCGCATACTGAGAGAGGTCGGGGCCAGCCCGCAGTTCATCCTTTGCTCGGCAACGATCGCAAACGCGGGCGAGCATGCGGAGCGACTGACGGGACTGCCATTCAGTGTCGTCAGCACGGATGGCTCGCCTTCGGGCGGACGCGCTTTCGCGCTGATGGACGCCGCGCAGGAGGAGCAGAGCGGCGGCAGCATGGGCATCAACCTGCAGGCCGCAGCATACACCGCCACGCTCATGCGGGAGGACATCAGGACGCTGACATTCGCGCAGAATCGCGCGGGCGTGGAGCGGATCGTTCAGTACACTGAGGAGTACCTTACGGGCAGCAGAGCGGGACGCAACAGACGTTATGACCTGGAGCGTAAGATCAGGCCGTACCGGGCCGGATACCAGCCCGATTACCGTCGGAGTATCCGTATTCATTGTCAAGCCGGATCGGCCTGATAAGATGGGCAATCGCT
>CAZWDM010000079.1:0-13158 GCA_964632415.1 uncultured Dehalococcoidia bacterium
AACCCCCAACCTCGGCATTGCGAACGCCGCGCTCTCCCAGTTGAGCTATATCCCCTTGAACCACTCCAAAAATTATATCAATCGCTCGGAACAGGTGTCAATTTGGGGAGAAGTGCGATTCAATCGTCAGTGAAAACCGGGCGTTCCAGGCGTCTGAGTTTGCCTTGCGTCTCATTGCCCGCTCTAATTCCCGTGTGTTATACTTTTCGGGATATTGAGTAACTTTACCTGAGGTAGTCTAGGAAGGCGTATATGCAGCAAACCGTACCAGTCACGCCGCAGTCAGGCGTCGTGGTCCAGCAGGCATCGCGCACGCAGATGGCAAGTGTGCCGACTAACATAACCATGAAGTCGCTGCTTGAAGCCGGCGTACATTTCGGGCATCAGAAGCGCCGTTGGAATCCCAAGATGCAGCGGTATATTTTCACGCACCGCAATGGCATTCATATTATTGACTTGCAGAAGACCCTGCGGATGCTCGAAGAGGCGGCGAGCTTCATAAGCGATGTTGCCGCAGAGGGCAAGAAGGTCCTCATGGTAGGCACGAAGAAGCAGGCTCAGGACACGATTGTGAACGAGTCTCAGCGTGCCAATGCCTACTTCATCACGACTCGCTGGCTTGGCGGCACACTCACGAATTTCAAGACGATACAATCCCGTATCGACTACCTCGTTGAGCTGGAAACGCAGCAGGCGAAGGGCGAGTTCGCTTCCTACACCAAGAAGGAAGCCTTGAAGAGAGAAGCTTCAATCTCTCGCTTGAACAGATACCTTGGCGGCATCAAGGAGATGACCGAGATGCCGGGGGCATTGTTCGTCATCGACATCGGCAAGGAGTCGATCGCCGTCGCTGAAGCAAGGCGAGTCGGAATACCCATTGTCGCGCTGGTTGATTCGGACTGCGACCCCGATCTGATCGACTATCCTATACCCGGTAACGACGATGCCATACGGTCCATCCGTCTGGTCACGGGCAGGATTACGAACGCGATCATCGAGGGCAGGAACAGGCACACCGCATTCGAATACGAAGAGATGGGCGAAGCCGCGGCGCCACTTGATGCCGCAAGCATAGCCGAGACTCCGACCCCGGTTGAAGGGACCCCGCCTGCCGTCACACCCGCCACGAACGGAGCTGCGACCGAGGAGAGGCCCCCAGAGGCTGCCCAGGCAGAATAAGATTTTCATTGATTTGATAGGTGCAAAGTGGAACTTACCGTAGATACCATCAAGGAACTCAGAGAACGCACGGGCGCAGGCATTATGGACTGCAAGCGTGCCCTTGAAGAAACATCCGGCGATATGGCGAGGGCTGAGGAGCTGCTGACCCAGCAGGGAATCGCCAGCGCAGTCAAGAAGGCGAGCCGCTCCACCGAAGAGGGAATCGTAGAATCATATATTCATAGCGGCGGTCGCATCGGCGTGCTGCTCGAAGTGAATTGCGAAACCGATTTCGTAGCCCGCACGGAAGACTTCAAGGAACTGGCGCACGACATAGCTATGCAGGTCGCCGCCATGGCGCCCTCCTATGTGAGCGGCGACGATGTGCCCGAGGGGGAGGACGCGGAGAGCGCGGAAACCGTGCTGATGTTCCAGCCCTTCATCAAGGATCCCTCTAAGTCCGTGCAGGATCTCGTTAACGAAGGCATCGGCAAGCTGGGCGAAAATATTCGCGTCCGGAGATTTACCAGATTCTCGTTGGGGGAGTGACGCTCCTTTGAGATGTGCCACCCAAAAGTACCGACGGGTGTTGCTGAAGCTTAGCGGCGAATCGTTCACCGGTGATCGAGGCTATGGAACCGATTCGGGTGCCGTGGCATTTATGGCACAGCAGATAAGAAACATCTGCGAGATGGGCGTCGAAACGGGCATCGTAGTTGGCGGTGGAAACATCCTTCGGGGCTGGGAGGCCGAATCCGAGGGCATGGACCGCTCCACTGCAGACTATGCGGGAATGCTGGCTACCATTATCAACGCGCTGGCTTTGCAGGACGCTCTCGAACGGCATCACGGCCTCGAGGTCCGCACCCAGAGCGCAATCACCGTGCAGCAGATTGCGGAGCCGTACATACGCCGTCGCGCCATTCGTCACCTGGAAAAGGGGCGCGTGGTAATATTCGCCGGGGGCACCGGCAACCCGTTTATGACTACGGACACGGCTGCAGCTCTGCGGGCCATTGAGATTGAAGCCAAAGTGTTGTTGATGGCTAAGAATAACGTGGACGGTGTGTATGAGTCCGACCCCAACCTCTTCCCGGACGCCGCCAAGATTGATTTCATTACGCACCAGGAAGCGTTGGAGCGGCGTCTTCGAGTGATGGATGCCACGGCGCTTTCACTCTGCATGGACAACGATCTGCCTATAATCGTTTTTGACCTGTTCGAAACGGGAAGCATTGAAAGGATTATCGCGGGCGACACGCTCGGGTCTGTGGTTGCTTCAGCCCCGGCGCTATGAAGTCCGTGACTGCTAGGGAGAGACGCCTATGGTTACGTCTGATGACATTCTGCTTGAAACCGATGAGAGGATGCAAAAGTCCGTAGAGGCGCTGAGGCGCGAGTTGAACACAATACGGACGGGGCGTGCATCGCCGGCTCTTGTGGAGACGCTGATGGTCGAGTACTACGGCGTCCCAACTCCCATGAACCAGCTGGCTTCCATTTCCGTGCCGGAAGCTCGCGTCCTGATGATTCAGCCGTGGGACAAGCAGTCGATGAAAGAAGTCGAGCGCAGCATCCTGACGTCCGATCTTGGGCTGACTCCGAACAACGACGGCACGGCAATTCGACTCACTCTGCCGATTCCAACCGAGGAGAGGCGGAGGGATCTGGTCAGGCTGGTAGGCCGAAAAGTCGAAGATGGCCTCGTATCGCTCCGGAACATTCGCCGCGACAGTCTCGGGGAGTTCCGCTCCATGGAGAGAAACAAGGATATTTCTCAGGACGAAAGCCGATACGCGCAGGAGCAGTTGCAGGAAATCACGGATGCCTTCTCCAGCCAGATGCAGGAGATGAAGCAGGAGAAGGAAGCGGAAGTGATGGAGGTATGAGGCGAGAAAGCCTCTGATGAATGGCCACAAGAGTGGAACCAAACATTTCTGCTGACTCATTTGAACGGCCCAGGGGACCTAGCGCTCCACCCGCGCACGTCGCAATTATTATGGACGGCAACGGTCGCTGGGCTTCGGGCCGCGGTCTGACACGCAGCGACGGCCATCGCGCCGGGGCTGAGAATCTGCGGCGCATAATCGAAGCCTTCATAGATCACGGCGTTAAGTGCCTTACGCTTTACGCCTTCTCGACTGAAAACTGGGAGCGTCCCAATGATGAAGTAACGACGCTGCTGGAAATCGTGGATGAAGTTATCCGAGGTGAGGTCGATGAACTTCACCGCGAGGACGTAAAGCTCCGTCACATCGGCAGGCTCGATCGTCTGCCCCGGGATGTGCGTCGTTCCATCTGCGAAAGCATGGAACTGACCAGGAACAACACCAGGATGACTCTCTGCGTAGCCTTCGATTACGGAGGCAGGGCGGAAATCGTAGAGGCAGTTCGCTCTTTGATATCAGACGGCGTTCCAGCCCAGGATGTTTCTGAGGAGCTTCTCCACAGGTATATGTACACTGACGGAATGCCCGACCCCGACCTCATAATCCGCACCTCGGGTGAGCAGCGCCTGAGCAATTTCCTCATCTGGCAGGCCGCCTACGCTGAGTACTACACGACACCCGTCCTTTGGCCCGACTTCGATGAGTCGGAGGTCGAGAAGGCGCTAGAGGCATACGCAAAGCGAAAGCGGCGATTTGGCAAGGTTCGTTAATCCCTTAATGGCACTTCTGGGGGCGGCGTGACCAAGAGACTAGCCAGCGCTTCCGTTGGTCTTCCCATTCTGCTTGGTGTTGTCTGGCTGGGCTCGTTCTGGTTCGCCGGCCTCGTGTTCATTGCAGCCGCGATAGCTACATTCGAACTTTCACGCCTTTCCAACCTCTGGGGCGACAAGGGCCACGCCGCCATACCTCTCGTCATCACCATGATTCTGCTCATTTCAGGGCTGAGTCGTGCCCTTGGTGATCCCCAGGAGGGTTACGGTTTCTATCTGGATATTGCGGCTGTCGCAATTTGCCCTGTTGCCGGCTGGGTCCTTGGTAGCGGTCGTAAGCTTCCCTTTGTGGACTCCTCGCCGGCGATGATGCTCCGTACTGGCGTGTACATAGGATTGTCGCTCTACTATGCTCTGCAGCTCCGGTTCATCGAAGACGGCCGCGAATGGACTCTCCTGTTGCTTCTGGTCGTATTCGCCACGGACACCTCGGCGTACCTCGTGGGCCGTGCGATCGGACGCACGCCGATGGCGCCGGACATCAGCCCAAACAAGACCTGGGAAGGCGCAGCTGCCGGATTCATTGGCGCCGTCGTTGCGAGCGTGGCGGCTAACAGCATACTGGGGCTGGATGCTATAATGTGGGAAGCCGCAGGACTCGGTGCCGCCATCGGCGTTCTGGGGCAACTGGGAGACCTCGCCGAATCAAGGCTGAAGCGAAAGGCGGGTGTGAAAGATTCGGGCTGGCTCATACCTGGGCATGGGGGTATCCTCGACAGGCTGGACTCCATACTCTACGCGCTGCCCGCTGTACACCTCATCATAATATGGGAAATTCAACAAAAGGGCTTGCTGTCCTAGGCTCCACGGGTTCTGTCGGTACTCAGACGCTCGACATCGTGCGCACTTTTCCCGATGAGTTCCGAGTGGTAGGACTCGCCGCCCGACGCAGTCACCGCCTGCTGGAACGGCAGATCCAAGAGTTCAGCCCTTCGATGGTCCATTGCGAAGGCAGCGCCCACGAAAAGGCATTCCTTGCCGACAGTGGCTGTGCTGACAGCGAGATAGAGGGGATCGCAGCCAGCCCAGAAGTGGATATCGTTGTCGCCGCAACGACCGGGGATGTGGCGGTTCCTGCGACATTCGCCGGAATCGAGGCCGGCAAGGACATCGCTCTCGCAAACAAGGAAACGGTGGTAGTCGCGGGCGAGCTGGTTACAAAGGCGGCGCGGGACAATAACGTGTCACTGCTTCCCCTGGACAGCGAGCCGAACGCCATTTGGCAGTGCCTCCGCGGCGAGGACGACAGCGCTGTGGCGAAGCTCATCATCACGGCATCCGGGGGGGCATTTCGAAATACCCCGCTAGATTTGCTTGCGGATGTCACGCACGAGCAGGCGCTGCGTCATCCGACCTGGCAGATGGGCGCGAAGATAACCGTAGATTCCGCCACAATGATGAACAAGGCGTTCGAGGTCATTGAGGCGCACTGGCTGTTCGGCGTGCCGTGGGAAGACATCGAAGTGGTGATCCATCCGCAGAGCATGATTCACTCGATGGTGGAGTTCGTGGATGGCTCGGTCAAGGCGCAGATCAGTCCGCCGGACATGCGCCTGCCCATTCAGTACGCCCTCTTCTACCCGCGCCGCCTGCACAATCCTTCCATCAAGCCGTTCAATCCGGTCGCGACCGGTGTGCTCAGCTTCGAGCAGCTGGACCCCGAGCGATACCCATGCTTCTATCTCGCCCTGGAAGTGGCGCAGCGTGGCGGCACCTGGCCGGCTGCGCTCTGCGGTGCTGACGATATCGCCGTGGAACTGTTCCTTGCCGGAAAGATAGGATTTATGGAGATCAGAGACGTCATAGCCGAGGCGCTCAGGGAGCATCGGAACATCGAAGAGCCAACCCTTGAGGATACTCTGGCCGCAGCCGCAGCCGCACGAAGCCGCGCCGCCGGGACCGTGGAGGCGTAGCCGGAATGTTTGGATTCCCCGCATGGCTCATGGTGTTTCCCGTTCTCGGGTTCCTCGTCTTCATTCACGAAATGGGACACTTCCTAACCGCCAAGTGGTTCGGCATCACGGTGAAGGAGTTCGGCTTCGGATTCCCCCCGCGCCTCATAGGTATCCGATTCTCCCCCGGCGGCACCATATACTCCATCAACTGGATTCCGCTTGGCGGATTCGTTCGCATGGTCGGCGAGCACGGCGAGGGCATCGAAGAGGGCAGGTATGTCCGGCAGAAGCCGGAGAAAAATGTCATCTTGGTGCGCGGCCGCCACAACTACCCCGACTTCTACGGGCTGTTCGCAGTACCGAGAGACGCGTCGCAGGAGGATATCCGCAGGTCGTATGTCGAACTGGTTGAACTCATCAACCTGAGGGAGCCTGAGCGTCGCGATCGGATGCTGCACACCCTGCAGATCGCCTATAGCGAACTGTCCAACCCTGAAAAGCGCGCTGCCTATGACGAGCTGATCAAGAATGTAGAAATGGAGCCGGCAGACCCTCCCGACTACTACGGGCTGCTTGAGGTCTCTCCTTCTGCCTCGCAGGAAGAGATCGACAAGGGCTATGAGGATCTTGTCGGATTGATTAACGAGAAAAAGCCGGACAATCGCGCCGGACTGGTCCGATACGCCGAACATGCGCGCTCGGTGCTGTCCGACCCTGATACGCGAGCATCTTATGACCGTCGATTGCACGCCGTAATACCTGAAGAGGTGAGCTTTGCCGACCAGACTGTGCTGAAGCGCGCGATTGTGCTCGTCGCCGGCTCATTCGTCAATCTGCTCTTTCCGATCATCGTCTTTGCCGCAATGTTCGCGCTGCCCCATGATGTCCCTAGCGGCAGGGTGGTCATTACGGCAGTCGCACCCGACTCACCGGCAGAGCAGGCAGGACTGACATCCGGCGATACGGTTGTCGCGGTCAACGGAAACGATCTGGACACACACGCCGACCTCATGCGGGAGGTCATGTCGAGCCTTGGTGAGCCAACCGAGTTGACCATACAACGCGGAGTGTTCATCACCGGCAACCCGTCACCTCAGGCCACAACTGGAGGCCACGAATTCGTCATGCTCGTGCCTCGGGTAAGACCTCCCGAACTCAGAGTTGTGGAGCAGGTCGTCGATCCAACGAAAGAGGTTTCCGTCACGGAGGCGAGACGCTACCAGCCCGGCTTGCAGGTGGGCGATACTCTGACGCAGGGCGCGATGGGCGTGATGATTGGCACCTTTGACACGCAGATGGTCGAGCGTGACTTCTCGATCTTCCAGGCGGTGCCGATGTCCTTCCGGCAGATGTGGGACGTGCTTACGCTGACGCGTACCAGCATAGTGCGCTGGGTGTCGGGCGGTCCCGATCCCGGCTTATCAGGACCGGTCGGCATTGCGCGCGTTACCGGCGAGGTTGCTCAGATTGGCATATCGCCGCTCCTTCAACTGACGGCAATCATCAGTATCAGCCTGGGAATCATTAACCTCCTGCCCATTCCGGCGCTGGACGGCGGAAGGCTGGTGTTCGTAGTGATAGAATTCTTGCGAGGCGGCAAGCCCATATCGCCCAGGCGCGAAGGAATGGCGCACCTTATAGGCTTCCTGTTGCTGATCGGCCTCATAGTGGTGGTCAGCTACTTCGACATCGTTCGACTGATTAATGGCGACAGCCTGATACCATAACCCGTGTGCCACGAGCATTCGCTTCTCCGCACCGATGAGGAGGACGACAAGTGAAGAAGAGACGCGTAACGAAGCCCGTCTATGTCGGCGATGTGAAGGTCGGCGGCGATGCGCCGGTCACAGTGCAGTCCATGACGAAGACCGACACGCGCGATGTGGCTGCCACGGTGCGCCAGATCCGTGAGGTCGAAGAGGCAGGCGGCGAGATTATCCGCTGCGCCGTCCCGGATATGGAAGCGGCAAAGGCCCTAGCCGACATCAAAAAGCAGGTCAACATCCCGCTCGTAGCCGACATACACTTCCACTACCAGCTTGCGCTTGGAGCCCTGAAGAGCGGCGTGGACTGCCTCAGGCTCAACCCCGGCAACATCCGCGACCGCGAGAAGGTCGAAGCTGTAGTGCTGGAGGCGAAGGCACGGCAGGTGCCCATCCGCATCGGAGTGAACTTTGGCAGCCTGCCTCCGGTAGGCGGCATTGGCGTCACGCGCGGTCTCTCCCGCCACCGCGACGGCGTGAACATGCTCCCGAAGGCGGGCGAAGCCGAAGAAGGCGAATACACCGTCGTCGATCACATGGTACAGACCGGCTTGTGGGAGATCGGCATCCTCGAAGACCTCGACTTCGACCTCATCAAGATCTCGCTCAAGGCATTCGACATCGACACCACTGTCGAGGCTTACAGACGCCTGGCAAGCATGGTTCCTTACCCGTTCCACCTCGGCATCACCGAAGCCGGAACTGCCAAGTCCGGCAGCATCCGAAGCGCCATCGGGCTTGGAATGCTCCTGTACGAGGGCATCGGAGACACAATCCGCGTCTCACTCAGCGACGACCCGTGCGAAGAGATTTACACCGGTATGGAGATCCTCAAGGCACTGGAACTCCGCAAGGAAGGCACCACACTCGTCGCGTGCCCGAGCTGCGGCAGGGCGGACGTGGATGTGCGCGCTCTCGCCAACAATGTCGATGACCTGCTGAAGAGCATCAAGTCGCCCATTAAAGTTGCGGTCATGGGCTGCGAGGTGAACGGTCCCGGCGAGGCGAAGGACGCCGATGTTGGTATCGCCGCAGGGGCGGGCAGGGCAATCATCTTCCGCAAGGGCCAGAAGGCGCGCATCGTTGATGAAGCCGATATGCTCGGCGCACTGATGGAGGAGGTCCGTCAGGTCGAATCCGAGCTAGCCGGCGTCTGAGCAAGTCGACACACTGCGGGCAAGCAGGAATCTCCTGCCCGCGTTATCTCATGATAGGCAGTAATTGAACTATGAAAATGTCCAGGATGTTCGGAAAAACCCTGCGCAACGACCCGGCAGAAGCCGAGCTCGTGAGCCATCGCCTGATGTTGCGTACAGGCATGATCTATCAGGTCTCGGCGGGCGTTTACAGCTACATGCCGCTCGCCCTGCGCTCCCTGAAGAAGATTGAGCAGATCATCCGCGAGGAGATGGACGCGGCAGGCGGTCAGGAAGTAATGATGTCCGCGCTCCAGCCGCTGGAGTTCTGGGACGAGTCGGGGCGCAGCGAGGCGATGGGCAGCGAGTTGTTCAGATTGAATGACCGCCGCGAGCGCCCTCTTGTGCTTGCTCCCACCCATGAAGAGCTGCTTACCTACATGGTAAAGGCGAATGTTCACAGCTATCGTGACCTGCCGCTCATCATCTACCAGATCCAGACCAAGTTTCGCGATGAGCCGCGACCGCGAGGCGGGCTGATCCGCGTGCGCGAGTTCGACATGAAGGACGCGTACAGCTTCGATGTGGACCAGGCGGGGCTGGATGTCAGCTACGAGGCGATGGCACAGGCATACCGCAACATATTCAGCCGCTGCGGCCTCGAGACGATCGAGGTCGAAGCGGACAGCGGTGCCATCGGAGGCAAGGACTCCAGCGAGTTCATTCTCGTCGCCGAAGCGGGGGAGGACACGGTTGTCATCTGCCCAACCGGTGACTACGCCGCAAACGCGGAAAAGGCAGTGTTTGCGAAACCGCAGCAGGACATCGAGCCTCTGTTGCCAATCGAGGAGGCCCACACGCCCGGCATTAAGACAATCGAGGAGCTTTGCGATTTCCTCGAAGAGAAGCCGTGCAAGACCCTGAAGGCCGTCTTCTACATGGCATCCGGCGAGCTGGTTTTCGTTGTCATTCGCGGTGACCTCGAGGTGAACGAGGTCAAACTCTCGAATGTGCTGGGTGGAGTGCCCGACCTGCGGCTCGCTTCATCTGATGAAGTGAAGGCGCACGGGCTCACGGCAGGCTCGGCGTCTCCCATTGGCATCGATGGCATCAAGGTGGTTGCAGACGACTCCGTCGACATGGGTTCGAACTTCCTCGCCGGAGCTAACAGGCCCGACTACCATCTGCGAAACACGAACCACCATAGGGATTTCGAAGCGGACATCGTTACGGACATAGCCCTTGCACAGCTTGGCGATTCCTGCGAGAAGTGTGGAACGAAGTTGGAAATGCGCCGCGGGATCGAAGTTGGGCACATCTTCAAGCTGGGTACCCGGTACAGCGATGTGATTGAAGCCTACTACCCCGATGAACATGGTGCGCCTCACCACATACTGATGGGATGCTACGGGATCGGCGTGGGCCGCCTGCTAGCCGCGGCAATCGAGCAGAACCACGACGATGACGGCATGGTGCTGCCCCCCACAATCGCGCCTTACGAGGTCTCTCTCGTCGCCCTCAACATGCAGAACGAGACGGTCGCCGAATCCGCGAAATCACTCTACGAAGCACTGGGAGCCGCCGGTCTTGAGGTGCTTTTCGACGACAGGAACGAGTCGGCAGGCGTCAAGTTCAACGATGCGGACCTAATAGGATTGCCGGTGCGCCTCGTCGTAAGCCAGCGCAACATCCGCGAGGGAGTAGTCGAGGTCAAGAGCCGCTCATCGTCCGATGCAGAGATGGTTGCCGTCGAGGATGTCGCAGCGAAGGTCAAGGCGATGCTGGCGGTCTAGCAATTCTCGTGCAGGACCCCGCGCAGAAATTCTCGAACTTCCGCGTCGTACTTCTTCGGGTCAAGATTCCATGACCGCGCGTGCTCGGCGTCGGGAAACCCCACATAGCGCACCACGTCGGGCCGTGTGCGGGCAAGCAACTGGCTGATCGACGCCGGAACCAGGCTGTCCTTCTCGCCGTGAAGAATGAGTACCGGTACGGATATCTTCGACGCCATCGACACATAGTTCATCCGCTGCCAGTCGATACCAAAGCGAAGTCCTGCCACCCGCTTGCCGATGCGCACGACGGATTGAGGATAGCCTCTGATCTGCCCGACTATGTCCAGTGTCCCACCGAAGTCGAGCAGGGGCGAATTCATTACTACTCCTCGCACCTTGCAGGCAAGATCGGACTCATAGAGCAGATTCAGGCACATCCCGCCGCCCATGCTGTAACCGAAGAGAATGAAGTCTTTCGCACCGTTGTCCAGCCCGTACTTCATTGCTGCCTCCAGGTCGCGCCACTCTGTTAACCCGAGCCAGTGCTGCCCGTCGTAGCTACGCGGTGCATCGTCGTCGTTGCGATAGTTGAACGCGAGAATCGGCAGCCCGGCATCGGCAAGCACCGGCATGATCCGTAACGCCTCGTTTGGGTGCGCGCCGCGTCCGTGCGCGAAGACCACCCAGGTCTTGCGTTCTCCCGGGATGAGCCAGGCAGGAGACTGCCCCAGCTCCGACTCGTACCTCACAGTCTTGTATGCCAGGCCGTGAGCAACCTGGGGATTGTCCGGATATGCGTAGATGTCCAGCCGCGCATCCTCCCACTCGGCTATCGTCGTAGTCAGGGGCGTGTACTCACGCACCGCGTAGCCAATCCCCGCCTCCAGAATGCGGCCGACCTGTCCGTATCCACCGGCGCTGACGATACCGAAAACGCCGTCGTGATGCAGGTCCATCGCGCCCCGTTGCTCGTCCATCGCGCGCAGCGTAATGCGCCCGTTTCCCTCTGCGCTGGCAACGATGTCATACGGAGGAGTCCAGTGGTCGGATGAAAGGCTGCCATCCCGAATCAGATTCGTCAGGTATATGCCATAACCGATCGCTGCTGCTGCAAGCGCGATAAATGCTGCTACCAGGACTACGACCGCAACTTCCATTCAATGCTCCGTCTTCACCCAGGGGTAGGCGGACAAACCTCAGCGCCGCCGTGTATAGTCATTGTCATGCTAACTTGTAGGAGACATGCGATTCAAACCTGAACGAATGCTGTCTCAACATCAACCGTACAGAAGGAGGGTGAATTATGAGCGGAATCTGGCCAGGCGACCTTCGCTGTGTTGCGATGCTCAGCTTCGATGTGGATGGCGTTTCGGGCGCGCTCAACCAGAACCCGGACAGCGCGCGCCTACCTAGTTTTATGTCTGCCCGCGAGTATGGACCTAGCGTCGCCACGCCTCGCATCCTCGATCTGCTGGACAAGTACGATATCAAGGCGAGCTTCTACATCCCTGGATTCGTCGCAGAGACGCACGAAGAGCTGGTGCTGGACATCCAGCGACGCGGTCACGAGATCGGGCATCACGGGTACCTGCACGAGCCGCCAGCTACCCTTACACGGGACCAGGAAGCCGGGGTACTCGACAGGGGCAGCGCCATCCTGGAACGCATCACCGGTGAGAGGCCGCTCGGATACCGATCGCCAAGCTGGGAGCTGAGCGAGGACTCGCTGACGCTTCTGGCTGAGCGCGGTTTCCTGTACGACTCAAGCCTGATGGGCAACGACATTCCGTACAAGGTTGACGCAAACGGTTCAGAGATCGTGGAGGTGCCGATTCACTGGGAACTCGACGACGTGCCGTACTTCAATTACTCGCCTGCGCTGGGTGCCCGCAATGTGATGGCAAACCCCGATCATGTCTATCGCGCATGGTCAGCCGCATTCGAAGGCATGCACCACTACGGCCGCTCTTTCGCACTCACCATGCACCCATACACTATCGGGCGGCCCGGCCGACTGCGCATGCTCGAGCGGCTCATCCAGTACATCCAGACCTTCCCCGGCGTCGAGTTCATGCGGACGGTGGATGTCGCGCGCATGTTTGTCTGATGAGAAATCTTCGTTGACACCTCAACAACTGCTGGGTAGGATGGTGCGACATTCTTGCAGCTTGGAATACGAAAGGTCGTGGAGAATGCTGAGGGACTACATAGCTGCCGCGATGCGACAAGCAGAATATAAACTGCTTGAAGACGAAACCTATTGGGGAGAAATACCTCCTCTTCGAGGGGTATGGGCAAACGCCGACAGCATGCAAGAGTGTGAAGCAGAGCTGGAAAGTGTCCTCGAAGATTGGATTGCTGTGGGCCTACGCTTCGGCGATACGATGCCTGAGATAGATGGCTTTAAGGTTCCTGCCAAACCAAAGGAACTCGCCTGATGCCTCAGCTAGGGCCGGTCAGCAGAAGAAACCTGATACGGCACCTGCGCAATTTGGGATTTGACGGACCGCATTCGGGCAGGCGACACCAAGTAATGCGAAGAGGGCAGTTGCAAATCAGTATCCCTAATCCGCATCGAGGCGATATTAGTAGACCGTTGCTTGCTGAAATACTCCGGCAAGCAGGTATTTCCCGCGAAGAATGGGAGCGACTCTGACCTTCCCCGGCGTCGAGTTCATGCGGACGGTGGATGTCGCGCGCATGTTTGTC
>CAZWDM010000080.1:0-9174 GCA_964632415.1 uncultured Dehalococcoidia bacterium
AGGTGACTGCTGAAGACGACGCCACGACCAGAATGTACACGGTTGTCGTTACCCGCGCCGAGAACACCCAGCGAGTGCAGCGCTCCAGCGACGCTTCACTCAGCGCCCTAAACCTCAGCGGCATCAACTTCGGCACATTCTCTTCCGGCACGACCTCATACTCTGCGGCAGTTGCCAACAGCGTCTCGCAGACTACGGTGAAACCGACGGTGAACCACTCGGGCGCGAGCTATGTCATCAAGCTCGGTGGGGTGGTGGATTCGGACGGTACGGTCTCACTGGTAGAAGGAGGCAACACGATCACGGTAGAAGTGACCGCAGAGGACGGCCAGACCACCCGCACCTACACGGTTACGGTTACACGCGCCGCCACTAACGTGCGGTCGCCACAGTCCGGTGACGCGACGCTTAGCGCACTGGCCCTGAGCGATATAGACTTCGGAACTTTCGATTCCGCATCAACGTCTTACAGTGCGGACATCGCATTCAGTGTGACACAGACTACGGTCACTCCAACCGCAAACCACTCAGGTGCAGCTTACGTCATAAAGCTAGATGGGGTAACGGATGCGGATGGCGTGGTTTCATTGGCAGTCGGCACAAATGCCCTCACAGTAGAGGTGACTGCAGAAAACGGGATAGACAAAGAGACTTACACCATCACCGTGACGCGAGCGGCGGCATCGTCGGACGCGACTCTCAGCGCCCTCAGCCTCAGCGACGTGGACTTCGGAGACTTCGACAGCGCTACTACGTCCTACAGCGCCGATGTCGGAAACGAAATCGAAGAGACGACGGTCACCGCGACGACGGGCCACTCCGGCGCGAGCTACGTGGTAAAGATCGGTGAGGACACATACGACGACGGCGAGGTCCCGCTCGATGTCGGGGAGAACGTCGTATCGGTCATCGTCACCGCACAGGACGGGGAGACCCAGCGGACCTACACGGTTACCGTGACCCGAGCGCGGACCCTCCCCGTCGGGGACCTTGCAACTGACGACCCGCCTGTGAACCTCAGGGTTACGAGCTTCGACGAGGACGAGGTCAACCTGGCCTGGGAGGTCCCGCGCAACAGGGGTATCACCGGCTACGTCCTCGAGCGGTACGACCACGATGGCACGGAGTTCGCGCTCTCGGACTGGAGCTCATCAGCCGATACGGCAGGCGGAAGCAGTGTATCTGTGTCCAGCACGGGCCTTTCATCGGACTCCCGTTACAGGTACAACCTGTCTCTCAGAAGCGGCGACGGAACGGTCATCCTGGAGAAGTCCATCGAGGTGACGACACAGGCTAGCGGTGGCACGACGCTGTCGTCAGACGCGGCCCTCAGGTCACTGTCTCTCAGCGGCGTGACTCTCGATCCGGACTTCAGTTCAACACTCTACCGCTACGGCGGCAGCGTCGCCAATGACGTGTCGCAGACGACGGTGACTGCCACGCTGAACGACTCCGCTGCAAGCTACGTCGTGAAGCTCGGCGGCACGGAAGACTCGGACGGCACGGTGAACCTCGGAACCGGCAGGAACGTGATCACGGTTCACGTCACGGCGGAGGACGGCGTGACCACCCGCGTCTACACAGTGGTCGTGAACCGGGCAAAGGTAACCGCCGACCTGTCCACGGATGCTTCCCTGCGATCGCTATCGCTGAGCGGAATCGACATCGGCACTTTCGCATTCGGCACTACCTCTTACACTGCCGCAGTCGAGAATGACGTGGCAGAGACGACCGTTACGGTTGTGCGGAACGACGTGGATGCTTCGCACGCAGTCAAGCTGGACGGAGTTGAAGACGCCGACGGTACGATAGCGCTTGCCGTGGGAGTGAACGTAATCACTGTGGAGGTCACCGCCGAGGACGGCGAGACAACGAACACATACACGGTCACGGTGACTCGCGCGGAAGCTGCCGCCACCGACCCTGATCCCGAACCGGAGCCGGAACCCGTGGACACCTGTGTGGTGTCGCTGACATCCGATGGCACGATCGAGGCCGAATGGGATGTCACCTGCCTGTCGGAGAAGGCGGCTCCCGGAGGCAGTGGCGACAGGTATGCGCGCTTCTACACCTTCACGCTGGCTGAAGAGGCTGACGTTGTCATCTCGCTCAGTTCGGAAGAGGACACCTACCTCTATCTGCTCTCCGGTCACGGTCGGGACGGAGAGGTTCTCTACGAGGAAGACGATATAGATTATCTGAGCAACACGGACTCCCGTCTGTCGGAGACACTCTCTGCAGGCGACTACACGATTGAGGCGACGACTTACTATGCGGAGAAGAGTGGGGACTTCTCGCTGGAGATTGGAGGGCTTGCAGAGACGGAGTAAGAGCAGCGGACGTGCCGGTGGTCAATTGGCAGCCTTGGGGCAAGGCGATTCCGGCCCACCTGAATCGATGCCTCTGCTCGCCATATGAGAAACAACAATTGAACAGGACAGGTGGGGTTGCTTCCTTGCATCACCGGCCCCAGCCCGTACCTGCCGCTCCGGCTTAACTCGGTCAACCTCTGGCCGATTTGCAAGCATCCATCGGGAAAGGGTTTCACAGAGATGACTTGATCTGACTCAGGCTGCTCATCTTCTCCTGCGATGTATTGATCGCGGGACGCAGCAACCACGACATTCTTGATTGGTGAATGCGTGAAGGTGTGGCATTCCCTGTTCGACTGCATCGCGACGGGATACGGCGGATACGGAGGCGAAGGAAAAAAATGTGGACATCAATGAAGTGAACGAATGAGATTTCTGTGGCGATAACTGCATTACATACAAGGGGACGGACGAATGACTACAACTTCGCAGGATGCACCTCAGAGCGGCAGAGTGAACGCCAAACTCATAGCGATATTGGTTGGAGTCGGTCTGGCCGCCGCAATCGTGGTGATAGCTGTCATATTACTTAACTCCAAGACTAATCCGGAGGATCTGGCGCAAGACTATATCGACGCCAACTCCGGCGCATTTGCAAGAGAAGTCGCGGAATACATGGCAGTCAACCATTGGGTCCTTGAGCGGCTGGACAGACAATCCTTTTCCAAGCAGGTCGAAGGGTCCATTAGCTGGGAACGCTTTCCGGCTCAAGCCCAGGGAGGGAGTATGTATGAGGTGAGAGCGTTGGCATCCACGAGCGTCGGTGTATCTTCACCTTGGGCTTCGGGTATCGCGGAGGCTGTCGTACCCTTCGTCTTGACCATTGACCAGGCTGAAGAATCTGTCGTCGAGTATGAACTGGACTACTCCAAGGCGCAATTCGGCACCGATTTGCCGTCGCTGGATAAGGTTCTTCACGACATAGCGAGGAAATACATAGCCGACAGGATAGACGCGATAAGCGAACAGATCGCGCTATTCATAGTCGGCGGAAACTGGCTCCTCAAGGAACTGGGTGCCGAGTATGTGGAGGACAGAATTCACGATGTCGTCGATTGGGATTATCAGCCCTCGAACGCACTTGGAGGCGACAAGTACGAAGTCGTCGCTGTGTCGTATGTCGACTTCAGCGTTGATATGCCTTCGGGAGCAGCGACAGTAGAGGTTGGCTTGCCCTTCGTGCTGATCATAGACCTTAATGAGCAGGCAGTTGACCAGGCAGATCCCGATCTTCTGGGCGCGTACTTGAAGACGGATATTCCCGATGTGGCCTCGATAGATGTTTCAGTCGGTGAAATTGTGGACTTCGCCAGGGGGATTGATGTCGTGCAAGAAGAAGCGGTTGAGAAGGCGAAAGAGGCTGTGGAGTCGATTAAGGACACTGACTGCATAGACGCCGCGCGCGAAGCCGGAGTGCCTGAAAATCTCCTTGATCTTATCGAAAAGCCAAAAGATGAGCGCAGCGGCATTGAGAACTCGATCTTGCGACGCGGCTTGGATGCCGTGGGTCTATCGGATGTATGTGCAAATGTAGAGTAGGGCGCGTTGTGGTCTGGATGACAATGGTGAAAGCCCGGAATCCTAAATTCGAGCATTGGATAATCGTCGATTGAGACCAATGCGGAATCCTGCTTGAGATGTAGAGGTGCACTGATGAGGGTGATTGTCTTGGCGGCATTCATTCTGTTGAGCGGAATAGCCGTGGGATGCGAACAGGTGGGGGTACTTCAGCAATCGGACAACAATGCGGCCACCGCGAGACCAGAACCTCCTTCAACGCCTGGGGCGCCAAAGGAGCCGGAGAGATCAAGCAACCGGCCTAGCACGCCCAGGCCGGCTGACACACCTGCGCCGGCGAATACGCCCTTGTCGGTTATGACGCCTCTGGCGGTGCTGCCGTCGTACACGCCGGAGCCGACCGCGACTGCCGTGCCACGTCCGACTGCTACGCCGATCAGCAGCGAGAGCGCACAGGCGCAGCGAGAAGAGTACATAGCCCGCTGCAAACACTGGGCTCTGCGTAACCTGGAGCCGATAGAGTACAGCAGATTCGAAGAACTCAACCCGTACAACATGACCGATTTGGAGCGTGTGTTGTGGGGGAGTGTCATTGTCGGGCAGGACAGGGTTAACCATATCGATTCGTACTACTCAGATGACACTGACTACGGAGTGCTCCGCTTCAGAAGTGATCACGTTGAGTGGTGCCGGGATTACTGGTCTGAGCCGCTGGGTGCTGAAAATATGGACATTCGAAACTTCGACGCTTTGGGACTGGGCTGTTTAGTGGATCTTGTGTGGTTGGGGGTTCAGACCGAGGGCTACGCGAAGCAGGCTTATCAGGACTATGAGGACGATGAAATGTCGCCTGTTGTGGTCAACCAGGCGGTGCGGCTTCTTAACTGGATGGAGATAGATGGTGAAGCCCTGATTGCCGCGGAGGAAAGGCCGCACGACCTGGTGGCAAGGGTATGGGAGCGGTCGTCAGAGTCAGGCAAAGGAAGGTATAGGGAATCTAACAGAGTTGGCGACTGGCCGCGTGATTCCGCAAGGTCTGACGAAATCGAGTGGTGGGGGATAGAGACCATCTGGCGGGACGGTAGAATCGACTCCTGCAGGTCGTACTATCCTCAACTGTTCTTTGGGCGCTGGATACCTCTCGATGATTACAACACGGAACAGTGGCTTGAGGAAGCTCACGAGGAGTTGGAGCAGGCGCGGGAGAGGGAAGAGTGGCCGGACTGGGCTGATATGGAGGACCGCGACATACTTATCAGGTTGAGGGAGTAGTCTCGCGAAAGTTGTGCTGGGGATTTAAGAGGCGAAGGGCCCGCGCGAATGGGCAGCGCCCTCAAAGTTACGCCCACGACTCTTCAGCATCTCACCTGGCATGGCGAAATGACATACCCCTTGTGAGTGGACTGGTATATGGAAGACAGATTCACATGTTGCATTCTGTGTGTTCTGATACCATTGGACACCTCAGATCTCAGGAGACAGACCGCAATGCCAGGGCAATCCAACAGGAAGACAAGAATCCACACTGTCAAAAAAGCTGTGTCCAAGGGTGTGGACTCTACAAGGACCGCCGCTTCTGATAAGGCTAGGTCTGCCCGTGACGCAACGGTTCAGGGCGCCAGGACATTATCGGACAGCCGTGCCGCGCATGGCCTTTCGTCCGCAGGAGAAAGCATCGTTCAGAAATCTAAGGATGTCGCCGCCCAGAGCTCGGAATTGGCAGCGACGACTGTAGCTCGCGGCAGCGACAAGGCCAGAAGCAGTATGGACCTTGTTAAAGAGGGCGTTCCTTGGGAATTGGTACTGCCGGACGATGCCAGAAGCAATTTGCTCACCGCTCTTAACTCCACCAAGACACTGAGTGCAAGCGCCAGGCAGAAGATGGCCGAGCAGATGATGCCCGCTCTTTCTGCCTTTTTCAGCAAGGAAATGGCTTCCCAGGCCCAGGTACTGTCGATCCTTCAGGGATGGATCGCCAGTCCTGATGCATCGCGAATGCTGAACAGCTGGCTACAGGATATGGTCAAGGGCGAGTCAACGATCTATGACCGGGCGATTGACGCCACATACAATGCCACAAAGATAGGCGGTGGAGACCACAGGCTGTTCGACGGCGGGCACAGCATAGCGGGCGCCTTTCAGGCCGCAAGGGACGCATCTCCGGACGACAGCATCTTCGAGGAAGCGGCCGGCCTTCTGCAGGCACTGACCAGAGACGCCACAACCCCCAGAGGACTGCCGCTTGTGACCTGGGACCAGGACACGTTTTATGGCCTGGCCGACAATCTCGGCAGGGTAGGGATACCGCGGGTCTGGCTGAAGGACATGGTCTCCTATGATGCGGTTGAACTGATAGGTGTCTCGCTGGGCGTTCTTGCAATAGCGCTCAACTGGAACAGTGATGACGTTGAGCAGTTCTCCCAGATTGTTGGCAGCATGGGACTTGCCGCGGTGGCGGGCGCCAATCCGCTGCTTCTGATAGTAGCGGTCGTGGCACTGGGAAGGGCGTTCCACACTGCCCGGAAGACCGGTGACTACAAGGAGTTCACCGACGGCCTCGCGAGAGGCGGAATATGTACCGGAGCGGTGCTGCTGGCCACAAGCATGATGGGCGGGCCTGCCGTGGTCGTCCTCCTGAGCGGCATCTGTGTGGGCATAGTCGCGCAGCAGACGCTGCAGAACGTGAGCTTCGTGGAAATAGGGCAGTGGGTCATCGTACAGATAAAGGACGCTCCAGAGAAGCTTGTCTATGCTCAGCCGGCACATGAGCCTATCGACCGACCGCTACTATCCATCGAGTAAGACCTGCTCTGCCCGCGGAGTCAGAGAAATTATTTGGAGACAAATTCCTGCCACCTTTGACGAGTGCTTCGCAGGCAACTCCTGATGCTCGCGCGTGATGTGAGCAATCGACTGGTGGGCTCCGCACTGCTGGAACGTCTGGATTCGGAGCGCCTGGCGGTTTCCGACCGGCTCGCCATGGACCCGCAGCCCCGGTCCGATCTTGGGCAGTTCATAACTCCGGCCAACGTGGCCGGCTTTATGGCATCAATGCTGGACTTGGGTTCTCTGCCTGACCAATTGCGGGTTCTGGACCCTGGTGGCGGGAATGGTATGTTGACGGCCGCTGTTGTCGCAGAAATCTGTTCGCGACCTGAAAGCCGGCGTCCCTCGGCAAGACACCTGGTCATGTGGGAAATTGACAGCCAGTTTCAGCCATTCCTGGAGCGTAACTTAGAGGGCTGTGAGGCAATCTGTCGTCGAGCTGGGATTGACCTTTCGTGGGACCTCAGGTTAGAGGATTTCATCCTTGACGCCACGGATCTGCTTGGTGGCGGCACACTGATTACCGAAACCGTACATTCGCCTTTTCTCGTCGCGGTTATGAATCCTCCTTATCGCAAGTTGCGAGGCAGTAGCTGGGAACGCTCTCGTCTAAATGCTCTGGGTATGGGCACCTTGAATATGTACTCGGCGTTCGTCTGGTTGGCTCTTAAGCTTATGGAATCCGGCGGTGAGTTAGTGGCGGTTACGCCGCGGAGTTTCATGAACGGTGTCTATTTCCGTCCGTTGCGCAAGGCGTTGATTGAGAAACTTGCCTTGCGACGTCTTCACGTTTAGGGAGCCCGAGATACGGCTCTCGCCAATGATAGGGTGTCGCAGGAGAATGTTATTTTCCACGGCGTTCACCGTGGGCCGGCAGGACCGGTGAAGATCACGACATCGCACGGTCCCCAGGACACCGGTTAGACGGAGCGAATCGTTCGGATCGAGGATGTCGTCAGTCCCGGCGTTCCAGATTCGGTAATTCGCAAAGTCGCTGATGAGAATGAGGCTCAGATCGCTGAGGGGATGTGGGGCCTGCCGAACGAACTGTCCGACCCGGGTATATCGGTTCCCACTGGCCGCGTGGTCGGCTTCCGTGCGAAGGACCGGCTTAAGACGGAGGCCCGGAACGGAGACGCCCCCAT
Organism: uncultured Dehalococcoidia bacterium; assembly: GCA_964632415.1. Classification (GTDB taxonomy): domain Bacteria; phylum Chloroflexota; class Dehalococcoidia; order Lucifugimonadales; family JADFKI01; genus Bin90. The sequence continues at coordinate 7,862 of CAZWDM010000080.1, forward strand.
GGTAATGCCGCGGCATTCTAGGAGCGGTTTCGTGACGTGGCCGCACGAAGGCACCGTCACTCCTAACGGACTAACCATGTCTGGACCTGACGACGGCTTGGTTTTACCTTCGGGATGGTATGTCCTGGTGAATCGCTTCAGCGCTAAAGAAGAGAAGAGTCGTGTGGTGGCTACTCTCTTCGATCCTGGGCGAGTGAATGCTGATTGCGTGGCCTTCGACAATAAGTTGAACGTGTTCCACGACCGAAACGGCGGGTTGCCGGAGAGACTGGCCAAGGGGCTGGCGGCGTGTCTGAACAGCTCGGTGGGTGGTTCATATTTTCGCCAGTTCGGCGGTCACACCCAGGTTAATGCCGGCGATCTGCGTACCATGCGCTTGCCTGACCCGGATGCGCTGGTGGGTCTCGGAATGGGGATCGGCGAGGGTATCCCGACTCCGGACGAAATCGACAATATGCTAAAGGATGACGTTCCAGAGATGAATGATAGTGTGGATGCAGCGCAAGTGGGGTATAGGGTTCAGGAGACTCTGGCGGTGCTGCGAAGCGTCGGGGTGCAGCGTGCTCAGTTGAATGAAGGCTCTGCGTTCACTCTTTTGGCGCTGCTCGATCTCGGACCCGAAGATTCGTGGGCCGACTCGACCGCGCAACTACGTGGCGTCACAGAAATCATGGGCTGGATGTCTGAACATTATGGCAAGTCCTATGCCCCAAACACTCGTGGAACCATAAGGAGATTCACGCTGCACCAGTTCATGGGTATGATTTTAGTTGTCCTGAACCCCGATGACCCCGGGCGTCCCGTAAACAGACCCAACAGTGTGTACCAGGTGCACGCGTCGCTGCTCGAGTTGGTCAGACTCCATGGCGCTGATGATTGGGAGGGGCGCCTCGCTGAGTTTTTGGATTATTTGGCACTTCGTGACCGCCTGCGTGAACGTAAGAGGGATATGGCGCAAGTCCCGGTGGAACTTCCGGGCGTTGGTGATCTGCTGCTCAGTGCAGGTGGGCAAGACGTACCGGTCAAGAGCATCTTACGCTCGGGACAGAGCAGGTGATCACCCCTATAGGGGAAACCTCCCTTGGAGACCGTACTCATTTCCTGGCTTGGATGGAGTGGTATGTATCCAGTAATGTTCAGGTCTTCCAGGTGTTTTCTCAAGCTGCCCGCCCTGTACGCGGTGTCGACTGCCAAGCTCACAGTACTTCTCCATCTGGGAAATAGAATCCATACCGAAAGAAACGACCATCACACCACGATTCGACAGCTAGGTCGCCTTCGTAGCCGACCACGGAGAGTTACCTATTCTCAGA
>CAZWDM010000080.1:9274-12812 GCA_964632415.1 uncultured Dehalococcoidia bacterium
ATTCGACAGCTAGGTCGCCTTCGTAGCCGACCACGGAGAGTTACCTATTCTCAGAATCACGGATAAATGCGTTGTTGACCAGAGGTCGTGTGACACGAAGAGGATATGAGCCAGCACTTACGTATCAGTTCTCATCGCTACAGTAACAGAATCGGATTATACAAGAGTACAACTTGCCGAATTATAATTGACAGACGAAACCCACAGAATTGTCTCTTTGATGCAGGGCGGAAATCTGATTGAGTGCTCCGGAACGGATCGAGAAAGTGGCGGCCGGATGCAAGTACATCAGTCCTAGATCCGCACTGGCGGCTTGGTTTATCCGGGCCAGTGGCCTGTCTTCTGCGGTACCTGCAACCGTTTCCGAGGTCGTCCTTCCTTGATGCGAGAAACCGCAATCGCCAATACCCTCTTCGCGCTGCTGGATCAGGTTCCATATGGGGCTTACGCCGTGTCCGTCGACCAGGTCATTCTGTACTGGAACCAGGTAGCCCAGCGCATCCTCGGCCATCAGCCGGCCGACGCCATTGGTCGACGCTGCTACGAGGTTACGGCAGGTCGTTCCGGTGACAGACTGGCGCCCGAGTGTCTTTCCGGCTGTCCCTCGATTCGCCACTTGCGCGCGGGATTGGTTCCTTCGCCCATGCGGCTTCAGATGGCCTGTGCCTCCGGAGGGCGAAAGTGGGTTACGGTTTTACCAGTCGTAGTAACCGGTATCTACTGGGATGCTCCTGTTCTCGTGCACCTTTTCGATGAAGTTACATCCGACTCTGGGCTGACCAATATCGGCAAATCTATACCTGACTTTCTTGGCTCTGACAGCAGCGCGACAGTGGGACAGGAACAGCCTCACAGTCCTCCCGAGAGGCCCCACCTGAGCGGTAGGGAACTGGAGGTACTTCGACTGGTGGCAGAAGGGCAGGAAACCCCGAACATCGCTGAGGATCTGGGCATCAGCCCGCATACTGTTCGCAACCACATACGGAACTTCCGAAACAAGCTCAGCGCTCCAACCAAGCTGGAAGCCGTCCTGACAGCGATGCGACTAGGAATCCTTGATCCTGAAGAGCAATCGGAATAACCGATGCTCAGCTTCAGCTGGAACGGCACCGCCTGGAAACTACAAGCTCACTCAATGTCAATTGAGGAATTTCTATCGGTATAGCGCTGCATTGGCCTGGCGGTCGCCACGGCTGAGACCGGCGCTTGCAGCGCTGCATCGGCTGGCAAGAGCAAATCCCGTTCGGGCTGCCGCACACCGAACCGTCTCGTTCACGGAATTATACCTAGCATGTCGAGGTACAAGTCCAGGGCGGGAGCCGCATCTACTGCTGGGGCGGCGTCATCGCAAGATGATTCAGAATAGGCTGTCACTAGCGTCAACCTTCTTTACAACGGCGCTGGCTGTCTTAGAGTCTTCGCAACATCAGATAGGCGAACGCGGCCATTGCCAGAGCGCATGTGATCGCCAGAAAGATCACCAGCGTCATGCGCTGGCGTGGCACGTTGACAACAGTTTCAAGGGTGCCGCGAAGTCGCGGAACGGCATCACTCGCCAGTGGCATCATAAATGGGGGCAAGATACCTATAGCGCCCTGGTCAGGAGGCGTGGGAGTGGCGGTTGCCGAATTCGTCGGCGTAACCGTAGGGATCCGCGTTACAGTGTGAGTCGGGGTCGCGGTTGTCGTATGAGTTGGCGAAGAGGACGGAGTGCTGGTGGGTGAAGCGGTCGCTGTCGGAGTTGGCGTGTACGATGGGGTCGTAGTGAAGGTCGGACTCGCGGTAGCAGTCGCGGTGGCAGGTTCGGGCGTCGATGTGTGAGTCAGGGCAGGTGTCGCAGTGGTAGTGGCAGTGACTGTGTGGGTAACTGAATCTCTGCTCCGGGGCGGTCGAGTTGCCAGGGTTGTAGCTGTTGGTTTTGGTTCAGATGTTGCGGTCGGTATCGATGTAAGGGTAGGCATTGGTGTAATCGTAGGCGGCGGAGTGGTGGTTGGGAGAATGGTCGCGGTTGGACGAGGTGTACTGGTAGGGACCGGAGTGGAGGTGCGCCTACTTCTACTGCTTTCCCTGGTGGGCGTTGGAGTGGCCGGCACTTCGGTCACAGTCGAGGTCGGTACTGGTGAAGCTGTCGAAGTGGAAGTCGCAGAGGGTGTGTAGGTGGATGTCGGCGAAGGCGTTACGGTAAAGGTAGGCACTGCCGTGGCCGTATGTGTAGGACGAGGTGTGGTTGTGAGAGTTGCGGTTGGACTAGCGGTATCGGTAGGCACCGCGGTGGTTGTGAATGTCGGGGAGGGCGTTGGTGACGGCGTAGGCGTAGGCGTGTCTGTGGGTGTAGGAGTTGGTGTAGGCGTGGAAGTAGCAGTTGGAGTGGGTGTAGGGGTTGGTGTCGGAATCGCGGCGTCATTATCGACTAGTGAGACCGTGGTCGAGGTGGTGCCGCTTGCTGAATATCCCGAGGGCAGAGTTCCGAAGCCTATCGTGACGCTCTCGTTGTCGTCGTTTTCGCTGTCGTCAGTCGCCGTGACGGTGAAGGTCTTTGAAGTATCGGATGTGGTGAAATTCAGGGTCTGCGGCACACCGGAGAAGTCGGCGTCAGTCGCCCCGCCATTGCGCCCTGTAACCCGGATCGGTATGTCAACAGATGCGGGGGGCGCCTCACTCAAGGTGACAGCGACGGGGGCGCCGGCGCCTCCCTCGGTCGCCGTGTACGATGACGCACCAAAGCCGATGGTGATTGGCGGCGGGTTTCCCGAGGCCTGGAGTGTCAGGGTCTGCGAGCCGGCGAGTTCTCCGTTCGCGAAGACCCATACCGTCAGATACTCGTCGCTAAAGTCCGAGTCGGCGACGGCCATGAGTGTCATGCCTCTGGTCTTCAGGTCTCCGAAATTGCACGGTTCGCTGAACACATACAGCCACCCTCCACCATGGTGAGTGTTTGCAGCAACGTTGTTGGCCCGGAGAGTCTCGGTCCTGATCTGCGTAGTGGTCTGTCCCTGGTCCTGCACATCCACAGCGCAGGTCTGCCTCACCTGAATGTCTTCTGCATCCGCGGTTCCCTCATTGCGGCCCACATGCAGAATCATTACCATCTTGTCGTCGTCCGTCACGGATGTGTCAGCGGTGTTGAGGGTAAGTGTCGAGGTTTCGCCCTCGCTGATCGCACTTGACGACCAACTCGCGGAGAAAGTCGGGCTCTGAGCGTGCGCCAAATCCGCTATGGCATATGAGGCGAAGGCAGTTGCAATAAGGAGCGCCACCAACGCCAACAGGCCCAGTCTTTCTGGAACTATTTTGCTAAGAGTGTCTAGCCAGGCGAATCTCATTGCCAATTCTTATACGGAAAGTTCAATATCTGCCCATCAACGTCTAAATGATGTGCGATTGTTGGCTTGGAGCACTGATTTTCTAAAACGGTTGTTTGGTGTGTTGGTAACTGTTTCAGTCCGCAGCGGTATGAACAGATGCCAACGGTCCAGTTCGCCCTTCATCCCCGATGGTTTCGTCCGTCATCAGACGAACCAGAGCCTTCGAGTCCGGG
>CAZWDM010000081.1:0-12731 GCA_964632415.1 uncultured Dehalococcoidia bacterium
GAGTTCGAGTTCACGGCGTCCGTCGAGGATGAGGGGATAATGTTCGCCACGCCCTACGACTGGCACGATGTGGACGGCGACTGCGAAGAGCGGAACGAGGATGCCTGGGCGGCGCTTGACTGCCGGCTGGGCTTTGATGTGAGAGAGTCTGCCGTCGAGAGCGGGATAGGGGCATCGGCGCCGTTCGAGTCGTGCTACCCGGCAGTTTCGTTCGCGGTACTGTCATACGACTTCGGCGAGCGTCTTGTCGAGAAGATGAGGGGCGACGACGTGCGGGCGATAGCCGAGTTGCTGGAGTGCCTGGATGATGCGGCAGAAGTGTCTGAGGACACCGAGAGTTCCTGACGGCAATGCCAGGCAGTTTGACGTAGATTTGAAATAGTTGGAGTCTCGCTTATGCGAGCGGGGCTTCTTTCGCGCGAATATCTGTATGGGGCACTATCGTCATCTGCACCGCAGCATACCGGTTGTGGTAGTGGAATTGTCGATGACATGTCCCGAAATGCACTCAGGAGAATTACGATGAAGTTTACTTGCCTACAGGAAAATCTAGCCCGCGCGCTGTCGGTCGTCGGAAGGGCCGTGTCGTCGCCTTCGACGCTGCCCATCACGCAGAACGTGCTTCTGAGCGCCGAGCAGTCGATGCTCAGGCTCTCGGCAACCGACCTGAGCCTGTCGATGACGACCTGGATTGGAGCGCACGTCGAAGAGGACGGCGCTGTCACGGTTCCCGCCCGGTTGCTCGGAGACTTCGTGAGCTCGCTGCCGGAGGAGACGATCAGCATAGAGGCGACCGCGAAGCCAATCGGCGTTAACGTCAAGTGCGTGAGCTTCGAGTCGAATGTCAGCGGCACTGGGGCCGACGACTTCCCTCCGGTCCCGACCGTCGAGGATGGGGTAGTGCTCCAGATGGAGCCGGACGCTCTTCGTGAGGCGATCAGGCGCGTGGCGTTTGCTGCGGCGACCGATGAGGCGCGGACCGCTCTGACGGGCGTGAAGGTCGAGATAAGAGGCGACGAGGCCAGGTTCGTGGCGTCCGACGGTTTCAGGCTGGCCGTGTACGGTGCGAAGCTGGCGGAGGCTTCAGATAAGGACATCGACATACTCGTGCCGGCGCGAGTGCTGAATGAGATAGCGCGCTTGCTGGGTAGCCAGGATGCGAACGTGGAATTCAAGGTGACACCGACCGGAAACCAGGCGCTCTTCCGTGTGGGCGATGTGGAGATGGTCTCGTCGCTGATCGCCGGGAACTTCCCGAATTACGAGAGACTGATCCCTAAGGGATACGCAACGCGCGCCGTGCTGAACTCGCAGGAGTTCCTGCGGGCCACGCGAACGGCCGCGATCTTCGCCCGAGACGACAGCGGCATCATCCGTCTGAAAGTGGCGGCAGGAGAAGAGGAGTCACCGGGACGGCTGACGGTGACGTCTCGCTCTCAGGAAGTCGGAGACAACGAGGGGCAACTGGACGCCGCCGTGGAGGGCGACGAGGCGAAGATCGCCTTTAACTACAAATACCTCACCGATGTCCTCGACGTGCTGGGCGGGGACATTGCGATGGAAGTGTCATCGGCGACAAACCCCGGCGTGCTGAAGCCTGCGGAAGACGACGCCTATGTGCATGTCGTCATGCCGATGTTCGTACATGACTGGAAAGACTGAGCGAAGAGACTCTTTCCTGTAAAATCGAACAACAGGGAGTTTGTGGAGTCATCGACAGGAGGGCGGAGAGCAAACACTTCACCCTCCGATTCCTTCGTCAGGCTCAGACTCAAGCCTTCCCGCCTCAAGGAGCAAGGGAATCCCTCAAGAGGAAAGTCGGAGAAGCGCTAAGGCGTCTCTGCGACTTGGAAAGGAGCGGGAAGGCTTCACTCCGCCGTTCTGAGACCTGAGTGAGCGAGTCGGCTCAGTCAGTGTCGGACCTGATCGACAAACATTTGAGATAAGGAAGAGGAAAATTCTGGATACGGAATACTACCTGATCGAAGACTGCGAATTGAAGAACGTAGAGGAACTGGCGCCACGTCGCTCCTCTGAATCGGTTCTTGGACGCGCTGGCGGCCAGGTTTGAAAGCGGAACCGTGCCGGGAACCTACGTCTTCGTGCGGTGCAGGTCGCTCGAATACTCGATGCTTGAGTTCTTGACAAGCGATGACAGGCTGCGTCTTCTTATGGATGGGAGCTCACGCCGGAACCTCTGGATGCTGCAGTGGCATGACCCTGACGAGACCATCTACTACATAGTCTGGCGCAATGTCCCTGCTCAACTTGACGAATGTTCTGAGCGCGATGGCGCCATCCGATTTCAGCAGAATCGCGTACGAGCTGGAGGGAGAGTTCTAGGCTACTCCGGGCGAGCAAATAGCTAGCGCCGTAAGGATGTGGGCGGTCGATAAGACCCCTGTCGAAGAGGACCGCGATATTGACGACGCGCTTCGCGAGTTTCTGCTTGCTGAGTTCGAAAGGACAGGCTGCAGCGTTCTCACCTGTCTGCAATGGTCGGAGTAAATGGATATTCGCTGAACCCTCGGGCGTTGCGCGTGAGGGGTCATTATCCCTGTCAGGATCAGTTGACGGAAAGTAGGACTTTTTTGCGTTTCAGGTGCATTTCCTGGTGTAGCATATGTAGCCGTGCGAGATTCCCTGTCACACAAGTGTTTCCGATTACTGTCGACCGCCAGCAGCGCAGACGGGGTCGCTCTGTACTCTTGAAACTCCACGAACTTGCCATCATAGGAGTCGGCTGGGAAGATGTCGAATTGACCGATGTCCGCGAGAAAACGGGCTTTTTTGCGTTATAGTGATCGACGGTAGTTCGTGAAACAACGAGATGGAATACCAGTCGGTTGCGACTTGCTGGAATTGAGCAATTCAGGAACGGATTGAACATAGGAGGTTTCAAATTGGCGGACAGAATACACAAGGGACAACTGGTAGACATGGTAGCGAAAAGCCTCGGCTGCCCGAAGGCGCATGCGGCCCAGTCGGTGAACGCCGTGCTTAACAGTATTGGACAGGCTCTCAGCGAGAATGACCGGGTGACCCTGACCGGCTTCGGCACATTTGAGGTGCGTGACACGTCGCCTCGAAAAATCAGGCCCATTGCCGGTCCCAACGCCGGTCAGCTTATCGAGGTTCCAGCGGGCAAGCGTGTGGCCTTCACTGCTGGCAGCGGCTTATCTGACATCGTGCGTAACGCGAGAGATTAACCTATATGCGACAAAGCAGGGCCGTTACGATTCGCATCACGAGTGTTAGCGTGACGGATGGCGATAGTATTGGGTGTAGTTTTTGCGGGCAGTTCACACGTGTGAGGCTGTACGGCATCGACGCTCCTGAGCTAGAGCAAGCTGACGGCCCGAAGTCGTCCGAGAATCTGCCTGCAAGCATGCGGAGGTCGGAGCCTCTGATCACTCCAAATGGGTTGCTAGTAGTTCAAGCGGAACAACCTCGCGTTTAGCCTATTCCTGAGATTGCCGTCGTAATCGAAGTACGCTCCGGCCAGCGCGGTGTTGCTGTTCAGCCCTGAGACAACCGCATCTCTGACCGCCCGCGTATGCTCCTGTTCCGCATTCTCCATATCGGAGTGCTGGCGAGCGTTCTGGAACTTCTTGTCGTCCTTAACTTTGTTCACCACTGTGACGATCCAGTTCGCCATATCCTCTTCGCTTACGCCCGGCGGTCGATGGTGCTTGTTGAACTCGTCGATGATGACCGATAGCGGGTCAAGATCGGGCATAGGCAGTCCACCACCCATTCCGACAGGAACGGGGTCTATCTCGGAGTCCTCGTCTTCTAGGATGACTTTCAGCATCTCTTGCTTTTCGATGTGGTAACTCTCCAAGTCAATAGCCTGCTCTATCCCCGCAGACAGGTCATCTTCGACGGGCGACGGCAGCTTAGGTAACAGGAATGTCAGGAAAGTATGCAGTTCCTCCCATTCCTTGCTGCGTATGTCTGTTATCTGGCTCAGAAACGCATAGGTGCGCGTAAACGACTTCGCATCGCCCTTGAACTCTACCTGCCCGTCTTCGTCCAGTCCCAGGTAACGCTCCACGCAGTCCTCGAGCGCAGGCTCGAACCTGTCTCCGCGGCGCCTGCTTCCCACGCCGTTGCCGTTATGGAAGTGGAAGGCGCGATTGACATCCTCCACGCGCTCCTGCGTGTACACTCCGCTTTCGTCCAACCGATACTTGAGGTCGTGCAACTTGTTCGGGTCGGTCTCGCCGCTCAATATAGTTGCGCGGTAATAGTCGGCGAATGAACGCTCTATGTCGTCCGCGTCGTTGGCGAAGTCCAGCACAAAGGTCTCGCGCTTGCCGGGCGCGACGCGGTTGAGGCGCGAGAGCGTCTGCACCGCTTTAACGCCCGACAGAGTCTTATCGACATACATCGTGTGCAGCAGCGGCTCGTCGTAGCCTGTCTGAAACTTGTCGGCGCACACCAGAATGCGATAGTCGCCATCGCGGAATTTCGCCGCCGTCTCGCTCTCCGAGAAGCCGTTGAGCCTGGGTTCGGAGACCGTCTCGCCGTTGAACTCGCGCTCTCCGGAGAATGCCACTAGAACACCGTAGCCCAACCCTTGCTCGCGGATGCGCTCACGGATCGCGTAGTAATACTCTATCGCGCGGCTGACGCTCTCGGTTACGATCATCGCGCGCCCCCTGCCGCCAATCTTCTTCGGACGGAACACAGCGCTCTCGAAGTGGTCAACCATTATTGTCGCCTTCTGCGCCACGGTGACAGGGTGTTCCTCCACATAGCGGCGCAGCTTGCGCTGGGCGCGGCGGCTATCGAACTCAGGGTCGTCCTCGATTGCCTTGTTCAGTTCGTAGTAGCTCCTATACGGCGTGAAGTTCGTGAGCACGTCGATGATGAAGCCTTCCTCGATTGCCTGCTTCATTGTGTATAGATGGAACGGACGATGCCTCACATCGCCGTCCGCCTGCGGCTCCGGCTCGCCGAACATCTCCAGCGTCTTGTTCTTGGGTGTGGCAGTGAACGCGAAGTAGCTGGCATTGGTGAGGAGCTGCCGAGACTCTATCGCCGCGTTGATGGCGTCTTCGTAGTCCTCTATCTCACCGGAGAACTCCGAGTTGCCCAGAACCCTGCCCATCTCTATCGCCGTGCTACCGCCCTGCCCGGAGTGCGCCTCGTCAATGATGATTGCGAATTTCTTGTCCCTGTGCCCCTCGCCTATCGCGTCCTGAATGAACGGGAACTTTTGAACGGTGGTCGTGACTATGCGCGTTCCCTCACGCAGTAGCCGTCCCAACTCGCGCGCGGAGTCGGCGTGTCCCACATTCGACTCAATCTGCATGAACCCCTTGATTGTGTCGTCTATCTGCCTGTCCAGCACCCTGCGGTCCGTGATCACGATGATGCTGTCGAACAGTCGCCTGCCGTCCGGTTCCACGCTCATCAGTCCCCGCGCGAGCCACGCGATGGAGTTTGACTTGCCGCTGCCCGCCGAATGCTGAATTAGGTATCTGCGTCCTACGCCGTTCTCGCGCACATCGGCAAGCAGATTTCGAACCGCGTCCAGTTGGTGGTAGCGGGGCCAGATGGGTTTTTTCGTCTTCCTTGCGCCCCGTCCGCCTTCGGTCACGATGCAGGCGTAGTTCTCGATGATGTCGGTCAGGCTGTCGGGATGAAGTATCTCTTCCCAGAAGTACGAGGTGCGGAATCCGCTTGGGTTGACGGGGTTGCCCGCGCCGCCGTCTAAATCTCCCTTGTTGAACGGCAGGAACGCCGACTGCCTACCTTTCAGTTCGGCGCAGAAGTGGACTTGGCTTTCGTCAAGCGCGAAATGCGCAGCGCAGCGCCCTGGGCGGAACAACGGCTCCTGACGCGGATTGCGCGTGTTCCTGTATTGCTCAATCGCGTGCTTGTATGTCTGTCTTGTCAGGTTGTTCTTCAGCTCCATCGTAGAGACTGGCAGACCGTTAACAAACAGAGCGAGGTCAACAGAGAGGTTCTTGCTGCGAACGCTGTATCGCAGCTGGCGGGTCGCGGAGAAACGGTTTTGCTTGTGCAGATATGCCGCAGTTTCGTTGTTCGCGGACGGTGACGGGTAGAAGAGCGTGATGCTGTGCTGAAGATGCTTTACGCCACCGCGCAGCACATCTATCACGCCCCGCCTGCTCACCTCTGCGCTGAGTCGGTCGAGGAACTGCCGGCGCGTGGGGTCGTCGGCGTCGAGCGACAGAGCGTCAGCGACATCGGGCTGCGTGGCCTTTAGGAAGGAGGAAAACTGGAATAGGTCAACGCAGTGCTCGCGGTCGTAGTCGGTCGATTCGCCGCGCAACCACTCGCCGCCGTAAGCCGCAGCGCTTTCCCTCACCATGCGTCCGTCGGAAAGGGGAATATCGCCCGTGATCGCGTCGTAGATTAACGTCTCAAGCCCGTACTCGGATGTGTCCAAGACCCTGGGACGGGTTCTCTTGAGTTCCAATATCGCCTCCCGACGTTCGTCAGGGGGCAATCGGAATATACCGCGCCTTGCATTGGACCAGTCGGTTACCTCGGGAATATCAGAAGTGTCAATCTCGTCGTCAGGCATTGCGGCGAGAGCTTCCAGTTCCGCGCGCTGTTCCGGCGTCAGTTCATAGTTGGGGTTCTTCATATCGCCGTCGCTCGCTAGGAGTTGCCTTTCTCGCGCTAATGATTCTGCCGAACTCGTCGTCTTCGCCAAAGTCGCTTTCGTTGAGTGTATAGACAACTCGTAGAACTACTCCATGCACCATACCCGTTATACGATACCTATCTTCATGTCGGTATGGGTCGCGGCCGGGCATTGCCAAATCGTCATAGAAGACAAGCTCTGCAGTCTCAAAGGCAATTCCGTGCTTTCGCTTATTCGCTTCATTCTTGTTCGGGTCCCATGTCCAGCGCAAGGGAGCGACTCCCGTCCGATTACGATACTAGCACAATGCGGAGATGTCAGCGCCTATCAGAATCTCGTAACCCTTTTCGTTGGGGTATCCACAGCGTGCTCCAAGAGATAGCAGCGCAGGGGCAGAGGAGTGTTGTGGTCAAACAGGATTCGCATGCCTTACCTTGGCATCCAGGTTTTCGGCGACATGCTCCAGCACGGCGTTCACCTGCCACTTCGCCACACCTTCAAACCAGTCCAAGAACTCTTCAATCGTCGCTCCGGCTGCGAGGTTGCCGAACAGAGCCGAGACCGGCACACGCGTATTGGTGAACACCCATGCCCCGCTGAGCCTGCCCGGTACGCTTTCCACTGCTGGACACTTCTCCCAGTCCATAATGAATCGCCTCCTTGGCTATTGTGGGCTGCCGTTCTGAGATGGACGGCAAGGATGTGGGCCGTCGTCTCTCACACGAAACGAGCTATCGACACAAGGGACGCAGTCCCGAAACTGATGCCGTGTTTTCGTTTGGTTGATGTCATTCTTGTTCGGGCCCTAGGTTCAGCGCAAGGAGCGGTCACCGTATGATTACGATAGTAGCACAATGCTGTACGGTTCAAAGAGATCAGTGGTCATCAAGTTTCTTGCCGATGGCTGCCGCCAAATCACTGTATGCATCTGCCATTCGGTCCCAATGAACAAGCTCGTCTATCTCAGCCAATATAGTTAATTCAGGGATTACCGCTTCACGGTATGCACGCAGTACATTCACGAAGAACAAATTGTTAGAGGACAAAATGAACCAGAAATCGTTCAGGTTCGCCGATCCTATTATCGAGGGATGCACCACGGTGTTTGCACTCTTATACATCCTAATGTGGAGCCGGTTAAACTCGTTCCATTCTCGTTTCGATATTCTGTTGTTGGGCCAAATATCTCTGACCTCCTTCGCCACATATTCCGCTCTGCTGATCAAATCGCGGTAAGGTGTACCGTCAGGAGCTTTAGCCCACCAACCCTGCCTTCTATCACTTTTCTTGTCGCCCAAGTCTTTCAGGGATTGCTGAAACGCCTCTTGCATTCCACCATTTTCAGGATTGAGTTTGGCGTGTTCAGTTATCTGCCAATGTTGGTATAGGAACGCTGAATTGCCTGATTCATCAAGGCTCAAGAACAAGGCGTTGGTTCGAGCCTCGAATTGTTTCCTCCATAACCATTGGAAGGGACCGACTAAGCTTGCCCTCACGGACTGATACATTTCACTGGATACATGTACTGTCTCTCGGGCCATTGCCTGCAATGTGACTTCTTTGCACACCATGGGATTTTCCATCATGTTCGTCGGCAGATGTCTAAACGGAAGAATGAACGCGTGCCACTGCTCGGCATAATGGTGCAACAAATCCGAGGCGTCTAGGATTTCGCCGAATTCGCTTCGGATTTCTTGGGCATTTACTTCTCTTTTTCGCTGTATTTGCTCAAGTAATTCCTCGTCTTGCATTTGCAAATGCCTCCTGTCAGCAATTATTCCAGCTAGCAGGTAATCGACGTTCATTCCTCGCCCCGCACGTCCATGCGCCCCGTAACCACATCCGCAATCAACCGCGCCCGATACTCCCCCAGCAGATCGACCTGACGCTCGGCGTTGGCTATCGCGGAGTCAATGTCGGCGGTCGCCTTGTCGAGATAGCGTACGATGTCGAATTGCTCGGCAGCAGGCGGGCAAAGCAATGGTATGCTCAAGAACTGGTCAGGATAAAGGCGAAGCCGTGAGGAGGTTATGCCTGTTGACCTGCGAAGATATTCTGCTTTGTAAGTTGCCGTCCTGAGTAGCGGATCAACATAACGCGGGATAAATGTGCTGGCACTGCGTGGGCGATAAACGCCATACGAAGGGCTGACTATACCCTCTTGCCCTACAACTCCGAGTGCCGCCATGTAAGCCCACATCGTGTTGATCGCTATGTCCCCCGGCCGACATATCTTGTAGCCGATATTGTTGTCAGCCATGAACATCGTAACGCTGCTCTTTCGAGGCGTAACTCCCGTTATGTGAGACACTGACATCAATTCCTCTGTGCCGGTGGTTGATCTCTCGTCCACTTCACAATAGTAGTGCTTTGCGCGCCGTACTTCCCAGTGCTCCGGCACATCGCCAAGCCACGCCACGCCCGAATCCTTAAGCCGTACATTCGGGTCGAGGCCACGCATGACGGCGCGATATATGACGACCTGGCGCTGCTCGGTCAGCAATTCGATGAGGCGCTCCTTGGCGCTGATGGCTCGCTGAATGCGCTCGTCGGCATCGTCGAGGTAGCGCACGATTGTGGCTTGCTCGGCGAGGGGCGGGACGGGCAAGGATAGGTTCAATATCCGTTCAACCGCTAATCCAGGCTGGGCGGCAGATATCGAATACTGGTTAAGGTTCATCGTTTCCAAGACCGCCGCAAACCATTCAACGCGGTTGGGCACATCGAGTGTTGCAATAACTGCATGCTCTGAAGCCCAGAATTTCCTTCTGGCAATATGGATGTTGCCGCAGAGCGCCCCTTGCCTGCCAATCAGTACGAAGTCGCCTTTATGAGTGTATGCTAGAGCGTATCCACGTATTCCGTTCCCACCATAGACGGGATACTCGCCAGAGGGTTCGATTGATTCGGCGGTGATATTCTCTCCACTCTTCATGCCGCATATGGTCTTCAGCCGTCGTACATCCCAGTGCGCCGGGACGTCGCCGAGCCAGTTGATGCCGGAGGGCTTGTAAGTGCGATAGGGATGGAATTGCATCTGTAATCTCACTAATCGGCAACGATCTGGTCGAGGATGTCTTTCATTCCTGGTGGTTGATACCCTGCGCTACTCATTTGGCTAATGATCAACTCTCGGAAATAGACGTATCGCATTCCTGGAACGTACTTACCTGCAAATTCTTGAAGGACATCTCGACCACGGAAGTGCTTCTTCCAGTCTTCCGTGGTCAGTGCCTCAGTAAGAGCTTTCTGCTCTGTCTCAACCCTACTGCGAATTTCACCGAGCTTTAGATTTGAATCCAACCTTTGGTTTATTCGCTCGATAGATTTCTCAATGGCATGATGCAATTCAGCACCAATATCATCCGAAAAAGGATTAGAGTTCAAATTCAAATCACTGACTATCTCCGAGTTCAAGTCTAATCGGATTCGGTGGCTGACAAGTTTGCCAATTTGGTTTTCAGCAATCTGCCTTAAGCACGAGTCTATCTTCCCCAATGATGAAAGGTCATTGTGAGATACACCCAGCCGACCCAACGCTTCGTCAATAAACATGGGTTCCAATAAATAATTTTCTATATGGTACACATCCCAAGAATAGTGACGCCGGAAGTCACCGGTCGGACCAACTTCAGGTCCAGTATCTTTGTCCACCACGGAGTATATTCTTATGGGGATATTTCCTGCCTCGATGCTGCGCTCCAGGGTTTTGTGAAGAATCTCCACTCTAAAGCGGTTGCCCCCAGACACAAGGTTGATGTCATTCTCTATGGCTGGAAATAGACGAGACACCATATGCAAGTCGAATTCGGAATCCTCACCTTCAAAGAACACTACCTTTGCCCCGGGGCTGTAGGTCGCCAAGTTGCCCACCAATTCTAAAACAATTGATTCCACCTCTTCACCTGGATGAAGTTCGCGCATCTGATTTTCTGTTGCTCCAGAGATAGGTGCGTGTTGCATATGAAATACTTGCAGACCCTCCTGCCCGATGGCCTCTCTGAGAAACGCATCGGAGTGAGTCACCAGCCAGATTTGGTTGTCTAGTTCCTTGCCGATATGTTTGTAATAAAACTGCGGGAGACCGCGTACTAGAGCCGGATTCAGATGCAACTCAGGTTCGTCCAGAAGGATGACCGAGTATTTGGGTGCGGAATTTCTTAGCCGCAAATATCCGAAGAGAATCTCCTTTTCTCCGGAGGATAGATCATTTATGTCGTGGGTGGACCCGTCGCCGACCTCTACAGGGAATCCTAAATTACCGTCGCTAGTGGGCACTGGACCTAGAAAAGTCTTTCCCGGGAAGAAAGTTGCGAATAACTCCTGAAGGGTTTCTGTAAGTGGCCGAGTCGCCTCTGCTGATGCGTCGGGACCAAAGCGTTTCTCCTTGAGGTTCTGCTTAACATACTCGGCCGCCATTTCACTCTTTATGTTGGAGTATTTGTTTGCAGCATTGTATAGAGAAGTTGTTCGTAGACGTTCTT
Source organism: uncultured Dehalococcoidia bacterium (assembly GCA_964632415.1). GTDB lineage: Bacteria > Chloroflexota > Dehalococcoidia > Lucifugimonadales > JADFKI01 > Bin90. The sequence continues at coordinate 11,110 of CAZWDM010000081.1, forward strand.
CCTCTTGGTCAAGATTGAGATTGATGCCTCCAAGTTCCTCGCGGGCATAGTTCCGGTGCGCCCCGTGATAGTCGATTACACCTATTTGATTTGGATGAAATGAAGAGAACACCAATTCCAAAAGGACGTTCCTAGTAGTTGTTGCTTGGCCGAGTGGATTGATTACCAACTTTCCGGTTAGCAAACGGTGGTTGAGTTGGTCACGAACCATAGGCATTAGCTCTTTAACGTGCTGAGCAACTTGTGGTTGATAAGCTCGTAGCTCAGTTGCCAGTGCGTTTGCTGATCGACTCCACGCTTGTGGTCCGGGCACCACTGTCCTCCAAGCTAACTCATCCAGCATAGGGCTCAAATTGTCCTCAATGAAATTCCTCTCTTCATCAGCCAGCTCGATATAAGCTTCAATAACAGATGATCGAGAGCGGTCCCTGAGCAATGACGCCATTCGCTGCAAGTTGCGAATGTTGATTTGGAATTCGTTCATCCATTGGTGCCATTCGTTTGGCTGGTAGCCACCATAAACGGATTTGAACAGGCGAATGGCATCGAGGATACAGGACTTGCCGCAACCGTTTGGTCCTGCTATGACAACCATGTCTTTAAGAGAAGTCAGCTCCAGTCGATCGACCGCGCGGAAGTTCTCAACTACTAGGTTAACGATTCTCACCAGGTGCCTCCTACAATTTCAGCCAACAGCCCCTCGCCTTCGCGCTCCAATTCCAGTATATCAGCGCGTATTTCCTCCAACGGTCGCATCGGCTGCGACTTGTAGAAGTGGCGGGTGAAGCTTATTTCGTAGCCGGTCTTCACGCTGGCAGGCTTGTACCATGCGTCTGGCGCATAGGGCAGCACCTCTCGTCGCAGGAAGCTTTCTATGCCTCCCTCGTACAGCAACGGTATCTGCTCGGTATCGCGCAACTCGGTGTCCGGCTCGTACTCCACGACGACCATATCGCCGCTGATATTCGCGGGGAACAAGCCCCGCAGCGGGTCCGGCTGCGTTCCGCGCTTGTGTATTCGCTTGATGAGCGGCGGCGCACCAAGGGAACGCTCGCCATTCGCCTTCAGTTCGCGGATTTCTGCGGCCTTGTACGCGCGCTCCCCGTCTATGCCTACAATCCGTAGCGGACGCTCAACCGTAACCTTCCAATAGCCGAACGCCTCGTTGGGAAATATCTTCGATTGCTCGGTCTCCTTAAAGGCGATGAACGTATCGACGATGTGCCCCTTGTCCGCTTCCGACAACTGGCAATTCTTCTGCCCCAGGTTCTTGCGGAGCGGCTCATACCATTCCGTTGCGTCTATCAGCTGCACATAGCCCCTGCGTTCTGGCTTCTTCTTGTTCGTGAGCACCCAGATGTAGGTCGCTATGCCTGTGTTGTAGAACATATTCAGTGGCAGCGCGACTATCGCTTCGAGCCAGTCGTTCTCGATTATCCAGCGCCGTATGTTGCTCTCGCCCTGCCCTGCGTCGCCCGTGAACAGCGAACTGCCGTTATGCACTTCGGCGATGCGGCTGCCCAAGGGCGTGTCGGTCTTCATCTTACTCAGCATGTTTGCGAGAAACAGCATCTGCCCGTCGCTACTGCGCGGCTTGAGCGAGTATTCGGGTTCTCCGGCGT
>CAZWDM010000082.1:0-12539 GCA_964632415.1 uncultured Dehalococcoidia bacterium
ACCTGGGCGCGCTGCCGGCGGAGCTGATACCGCACTTCCTGGAGACGATGGCGCGGGAGGGGGCGTTCAACCTGCATGTGCGGATTCTGGCGGGGAGCAGCAATCACCACAAGGCGGAGGCGCTTTTCAAGAGCCTTGCGCGGTCGATGCGAGCTGCGCTGGAGGTGGATGAGCGGCTGGGCGGGGAGGTTGCGAGCACGAAGGGGAGTATTGGGTAGGGGGCGAGGTTAAGTATGACCTGCGGAAGGCTACTTATGCGCGTTGGTAATTTACTTACTTGTTCAAGTGTGAGTTCCCCGTGAAGCAGCGGATCTAGGATTCGTTACGACCAAGGTGAGACAGAGGCCTATTGCGAGTAATACCACTGCTCCGGGAACGCCGTACTTGGCGTTCGAAGTGGCCAGCCGTTGGCAGCCTCGTCAGGCACATTCCTCAGATCATTATTGACTACGATTACGCCATCAACCATCGGGCTAAGCCCGACGATGCCGATGTTGTACTGGTTCTCGACGATAGTCTTATAAATTTCCTTGCCCAGCGCGTTGCGCTCTGCCGGCGGCAATCCGGGTCCGGCAAGGTGCATGTCCAGCAAGTCGAGTGACTCCTGTGTGCAAGGGAAGCCCTGAGCGTCCGGGTTGCCGTCCCTTCCGCCGCTATCCAGCCACTGGGCGCAACCAGGCCCGTGGAATGTGCCGATGCCAACAGGCGCGCGCTTGCCGATTGAGCTGAAGGTGAAGCCCGCTGTGTCCTCGTTCCACACCATCACGCCCCACTCATTCGCCTGCCAGCGCGTCGTGTGCAGCGTGCGCGTCGTGGTGTTCACATTTGTGCTTACGCCAACCGCTTCCCAGTTGCGTCCCACTGCCAGCGCGGCATCGGGCCAGGTGCCGAATGCGTCCGTAACGGTCACATCCATAACTATCCTCTCGCCGTTAGCGTCGAGCCTGAAGCCATCGCCATCCTTGTTCGGGAATACGCTATCAAGCAGCGCATTCGCCGCGTCCGGATCATACTCGGTGCGAAGCGTGGCAATGTCATCCCCCGGATAGTGCGGATGGCCTGGCTTGGGAACGCCCTGGCGTATCTGCCCCAGACCGAGGAACTGGATCTCGCGGATGGACTCACGGTCAATCGCCAGTGACAGCGCCTGCCGGAACTCCTTCGTCCTTATAGCGTCGCCCGTGCCTCCGGGGAGGCTCATGTTGAAGAAGAACGCCACATCCGAGCCGGCGAATGTCGGCCAGGTCTTCACATTGTAGCCGCCTGCATCCTCGCCTTGCTTCAGCGTGGTGTACTGGTCAAGCTGGATATGCCGACCCTGCATGTCGATGTCGCCCTGCACCGCCATCAGCGTGCCGACTTCAGTGCCGCCCTCGGACAGCGTCAACTGGATGCCGTCTAGGTATGGGAGCTGATTGCCCGCAGGGTCAACTGCCCAGAAGTACGGGTTGCGCTCTGCGAAAACTACCTGCTCTGTCAGTGTGGTCGTCAGCCTCCAAGGAGATATGACCGGCTTGTCTGGGTTCAGGTTGATCTGACCCTTGTTGTCAAATAGGGCAGTCCAGTCGGGGAAGCCTGCATCCTCTGCCATAGCTTCTGCGTCAGCATTGAAATCAATGTGGAACTGCTGCATGTAATGCGACGGCGCCCACAGTACGTTCCTCCATGAGTTGTTCCCGTAGCATGCCTCGTCCGCCTGCGCCACTATCTCAAGGAACAGGAAATTTGGTTTCGGAAACGTGAATTTGACAGTAGCGTCGTCCACTTTAGAGACGCTGCCCACACCGCTGCCGACGCTAAGGAAGGATGGAGCATCGGAGCTCAGCTCACTATTTAGTATGACATTCTCGTATTGCCACACAAAATCATCAGCGTTGAAATCATCTCCGTCGGACCATTTCATACCCTCGCGCAAGTAGAAGATCCACTCCGTTCCGTCGTTGGAAACTGCCCAATCCTTAGCTACTGACGGAATCAGTGAGAAGCCGTCCTGTGAGAACCGGACAAGCGAGGCCCGTGAAAGGCGGAAGAAATTGCAACCATCCGCGGGCCCAAGGTAAAAGCGTCTCAACAAACCGCCGTATTGACCAATGCCATCCTGAAGCGTCGGGATTATAACCGGCTGCAAAGGCATGCGCTCAGATACCGGAGGTAGGTGACCGGCCATAACTTGCGCCGCCAAGTCTGGGGACTCCCCGAACTGGGAAGATACCGGCGTAGATGTAGGTGCCGGTGTACTTGTAGGTAGGGGTGTATATGTTGGCTCAGGTGTAGATACTGAAGTCCCAGTTGCTATTGGGTCGAAGCGGCCCCAGCATTCCATTTCACGGTTGGTCTGGAGAGCGCAAGTGTAGTTGCTCCCTGATTGTATTGCAACGAATCCTGCTTGTGTTGGAGGTGTGGATTGCCCGTATTCATTCGATCCCCAGCAATGTATGCGGCCTCTTGAGTCAATTGCGCAGGAGTGATTTTCCCCAGTGGTGACGGCGGCAAAGCCAGTGGATCTAGGTCGATTCGACACCTGACCGTGATTGTCTGTCCCCTTACAAGTGATGCCGCCGTTCCTGTCCACCGCGCAGGCGTGATAGGGTCCGGCATCGATTATGGCAGCATGAGTGGGGGTGACCGTGTTAACTGGTCCGGGTGGCTCAGTCGGCGTTGGTTCAGGCGTGGCCGTGGATGATGTGGGGTCTTGAGTTGGAGTCGGATTAAGGGGCTCAACCGTTGATGTTGCGCTTGGCAATCCCTGGATTGTAAGTGTGAAGGTGCCGGTGGTCGTGAGGGTGTATGTCGTTGCTTCAATAGTGTAGTTGCCGGGAAGCAGTTCTTCCGAAATACGGGAGTTGGTATTACCAGTAACGATGTCGTCATTATGGTGCAGGATGGTGCCAGCTGTACCTGTGCCTTCCATCAGGTACAGGAATGTGTCGGCGGTCGAAGTCAAGCTGATCGTTACAGTGGTAGGTTCTGTGAGTGTAAATGTGTAGAAACGGGCATAGCGAATACCGGTCGGGAGATTAATTGGCTCGGCAGGGGTATTCTGGGAAAGGCACTCATCTGTCCAAGACCCATTGATCGAACCGTCGTTGGCAACCGCCTGGATGCAGGTTGACTGGGCGCCTGCCCCGCTAATACCGATGAGAACCGCGATGACTAGTGCCATAAGAAAAAATGGGGCGGCAATTCTCTTCATCATTGACCCCTTCAGCTACATGTGTAATGGTACTAATACCTTATAAAAAAGTATCTGGCACAATATACATTAAGGTGAGCCAAAGGTACAAGTGGGCGAACAGTGTGGCAACAGGCAGAGGAGAGTACGGAGACTTTTAGGAGGAAATGCGTTCGAGGTCGAAGCGGTAGTCTTCGATGACGGGGTTGGCTAGGAGCTGGTCGCACATCTGGCGGACCTGGTCGGAGGCGGCGGATTCGGTGACGGCCTGGAGGGTGATTTCCATGTATTTGCCGGCGCGGACGCCGGTTACGCTGTCGAAGCCGAGCTGGTGGAGGCCGCCAAGGATGGTCTGGCCCTGGGGGTCGCTGACGGTGGGGCGGTATTGGATGTAGATTTTGGCGAGGTACATTGCGCTCCTGCGACGGGGCCAACAGGATGTACAGGATGGGATGGGTTGTTACCCCTCTTGACCCACCCTGACCCTCCCCCAAAAGGGGGAGGGGACATTCACTGGGTAGTGTTGGCTTCTATGAAGGCGCGGATGGCGGCTTCGTCGAAGTCTTCGAGGGTCTGGTTTGCATCGGCGCCGACCAGGAGTATCTTCGACTCCATGTCGGTCTTGGGCGTGACGCCAATGGGCGAATCGTCGGCGCCGAGGTCTGCGGCGATGGTATTTAACTGGGAGATGAGATCATCGCAGCCGTCGGGGCAGTTGTAGAAGATGTCCACGCCACCGAGGATTGGGTTGGGTGGCGAAGGCGGTGCTACCGCCTCGTCGCCGGAGGACTCGTCATCGGGCGAGACGACGCGAACGTCCGTGACCTCCACGTCGAACTGAGGTGCCTGCGCCGCGCCGGTATCGAAGATGTCGCCGGAGCCACCCCTGAATAGGGCGTCCAGCGGCAGGCCGGGCAGCACGAGGCTCAGGATCAGAAGAAAGGCAACAAGGCCCGCGGCGGTGAACCCACCAATGGCGAGGAACTTCTTGCGGCGCGCCTGCCGCCTTCTTCTTGCTGCGCGGGCTTGTGTTGGGGTTGGTCGTCTTACATTGGTTGTCATGTCTGTTCCAACTTAACAGGATTTTTAGGATGGACAGGAATTTCACCCCCATCCTTGCCTTCCCTCATCAAGGGGGAGGGAATTTTCAACCCTGATTTTCTAGGTTAGGGGACTGCCAGTCAACTTTTCGTAGGCTTCGAGGTAGCGTGCGTGAGTGCTTGCGACTACGTCATCGGGTAGCTCCGGCGCGGGAGGCTCGTGGTCCCAGCCGGCATCGTCGAGCCAGTCGCGGACGTACTGCTTGTCGTAACTGGGCTGCGACTTGCCGGGGGCGTAGCCGTCAACGTCCCAGAATCGGCTAGAGTCGGGTGTGAGCACCTCGTCGATGAGGGAGATTTCCCCGTCGATGATGCCGAACTCAAACTTGGTGTCAGCGATTATGATGCCCCTCTCCCGGGCGAGGTCACGGGCGTAGGAGTAGACTTCGATTGACGCCTTAGACAGGCGCTCGGTGAGCTCCTTGCCGACGAGGTCTTCCATCTGGGCGACGGTGATGTTCTCGTCGTGACCCTCTTCAGCCTTCGTGCTGGGCGTGAATAGCGGTTCGGGGAACATATCGCCGTCCTGCAGGCCTTCGGGCATTGGCTGTCCGGCGACGGTGCCAGTCCTTCGGTACTCGCCCCAGGCGGAGCCGGTGATGAAACCACGGACGATGCACTCGACGTCGATGCGGTCGGCGCGCTTGACGACCATCGTGCGGCGCGCGAGGTCTTCGGACAGGCCGAGGTCGTCCCGGTTTGACGCAAGCGAAACGAAGTGGTTGGGGATGATGTTGGCAGTCTTGTCGAACCAGAACTCGGAGATCTGGGTTAGAACGGCACCTTTCTCCGGGATGCCGGTTGGTAGCACCACGTCGAATGCGGAGATTCGGTCGGTGGCGACCATCAGCAGCAAGCCGTCGCCGAGGTCGTAGGTGTCGCGGACTTTGCCCTGATAGAGTCGGTTGGGCAGGGTGGTTTCGGTGATTGTGGTCATTTCTGTCACCTCTGAACTTAATTGGATTGGAAGGATGGACGGGAAGGATATTATTCACTCCCATCCTAACCTTCCCCCGTGACGGGGGAAGGGAAATACGGATTAGCGGTTTTTGAGGGACTGGCGATAGTCGTCGTAGGCGGCACGGATGCTGTCGTGCTTGATGCCGAGAATCTGGGCGGCGAGGAACGCGGCGTTGCGTGCGCCCCATGAGCCGACTGCCACGCAGGCGACTGGGATGCCGGGTGGCATCTGGGCGATGGCGTAGAGAGCGTCCACACCGTCGAGGTCGCTGCTGGGCAGGGGAATGCCTATGACGGGGAGGGTTGTCCAGGATGCGGCAACACCGGGCAAGCCCGCAGAGCCGCCTGCTGCCGCGATGAGGACTTCGATGCCCCTGTCGCGCGCGCCGGTGACGTACTCCATGACTTTTTCGGGAGTGCGGTGTGCGGAAGCGACGATAACCTCGTTCTCTATGCCCATCTGGTCGAGCACGCTGACCGTCTCGTCAACTATGTCCTTGTCGGAGCTACTTCCCATGATGACGCCTACTAATGGCATTTCAAATATCTCCTTTCGAGTTTAGTTTTTGTTTTCAGTAATCAGTTTTCAGTAATCAGTTGTATGTGGTTGAGTTCGTTTACACCCATATCCCTGGACAGGCTCAGGACGACAGATTATCAAGGGCGGCGATGTCGGTGCGATAGAAGCCGCCCTTGAATGATATGCGCTTGATGTTGTCGTATGCCAGAGTTCGGGCTTCGTCCATGGTGCCGGCGATGGCAGAAACTGTCAGGATGCGGCCACCGTCGGTTAACACCTGGTCGTTGGCGAGCCTTGTGCCGGCGTGGAAGACGATTGCCTCATGACCGACTTCGGTGATGCCGTCAATAGAGTGGCCGGTGGTGTAGGCGCCGGGGTAGCCGCCCGACGCGGTGACGACACCCACGCAGGCGCGGTCGTCCCATTCGATCTGCTGGTCTTCCAGTTCGCCCCTTGCGGTAGCGTGGAGAATCTCCGCGAGGTCGGACTTGAGGCGAGGGAGGATGACCTGCGTTTCGGGGTCGCCGAGCCTGCAGTTGAATTCGAGGACTTTGGGACCGTCTGAAGTCAGCATCATGCCGAGGTACAGGATGCCACGGTAAGGACAACCGATGTCAGCCAGGCCCTGCGTGACAGGCTCCATTATGGCGCTGCGGACTCTTGCTTCCATATCGGCGTTCCAATGTTGCGGCTGGGGTGGGCTGTAGCTGCCCATGCCTCCCGTATTGGGGCCGGTGTCGCCTTCGCCGACGCGCTTGTAGTCGCAGGCGGCGACCATAGGGGAGATATACGCGCCGTCAACAAAGGCGAAAACGCTGACTTCCTGGCCTTCCATGTATTCCTCGATGAGGACGCAGTCGCCGGCGTCTCCGAACTGGCGGTCGAGCAGGGATTCGTGAATTGCTGTTTGCGCTTGTTCGCGGGTCTGGGCGATGGTTACGCCTTTGCCGGCGGCGAGGCCGTCCGCCTTGACGACAATTGGGAACGAACAGGTGTCGAGGTACGCATTCGCGGACTCGTAATCAGTGAAAGTGTCGGAGGAAGCTGTGGGGACTTTGCAGTCGGCCATCAGCGTCTTCGCGAATGACTTGCTGCTCTCGATGCGTGCTGCGGCCTGTGTTGGACCGAAGGCGAGCAGGCCTGCGTCAGTGAAGGCATCGACTATTCCGGATGCAAGTGGAGCTTCGGGGCCGACGACCGTCAGGTCCACTGAGTTTTCGGATGCGAAGTCGATGAGGGAAGGGATGTCTTCAGAGCCGATGGGTACGTTGGTAGCGATGAAGTGGGTGCCAGCGTTGCCAGGTGCTACGAAGAGTTTGCCGATAGAAGGACTCTGGGAGAGCTTCCATGTGATGGCGTGTTCGCGGGCGCCGTTTCCGACAACGAGGACGTTCATCGAGGCTGCGCCCTCCTGACGAGTTTGCCCGATGAGGGTTCGACCATGTGGGTCTCCAGTGTCTTTTTGTCGTTTTTGTTTGCCACATCCTGGCAAGCAATAGCGCCGAGGGAGTCCATCTCAAGGAGCGTGCCCATTGCGACGAATGCAACGTCCGCCATCTCGTCGGCTGCCTTGCCGAGAACGCCTTGGTTAAGCTCTCGAGCGTGTTCGCCGGTCTCTTCCATCAGGAATGCGAGGCGCGTGCAGAGACGGGGAAATGGATCTTCACTGAGATTTTTGTCGTTTAAATTTGACACTTCAAACCGGTCATGGAAGTCATAGACGCTCTCTGCAAGGCGGGAAACTGCGGAAACGAACTCTTCCCTGGAAATTGCATTCTTTGGAGAGGGCATTGGCTGACTTACTCCCACTCGATCGTGCCAGGGGGCTTACTGGTGATGTCGTAAACCACGCGATTGACGCCGGGGACTTCATTGGCGATTCGGGTGGAGATGCGACCCAGTACGTCGTAAGGGATGCGTGCCCAATCGGCAGTCATCGCGTCCTCGCTGCTGACGGCGCGGATGGCTATTACATGCCCGTAAGTGCGGAAGTCGCCGGTGACGCCTACGCTGCGGGTGTCCGTGAGAACGGCGAAGCTCTGCCAGATTTCCCGGTAGAGGTCATTTTTGCGGACCTCATCCATGACGACCGCGTCAGCTTCGCGGAGGACTTCCAACTTGTCATGAGTGACCTCGCCAATGATTCGGATTGCGAGACCGGGGCCGGGGAAGGGCTGACGATAGACGATCTCCTCGGGCAAGCCCAGCTCCAGACCAACTCCGCGCACTTCATCCTTGAAGAGGTAGCGGAGCGGTTCAACCAAGCTGAGCTTCATGTGCTCGGGCAAGCCGCCGACATTGTGGTGGGACTTAATCTTGGCGGAGACGGAGTTGTCGGCCGTCTCGCTCTCGATGACATCGGGGTAGAGTGTCCCTTGTGCCAGAAAGTCAACTGCGCCGATGCTTGCGGCATGCTCGTCGAACACACGGATGAACTCTTCGCCGATGATCTTTCGCTTCTGCTCGGGATCGATGACCCCACTGAGGGCGCCGAGGAAGTTTTCGGTTGCATCAGCATAGACGAAGCTAGTCTGAAAGTGTCGCCGGAAGGTGTCGCTTACTGCCTGCGGCTCTCCCTTTCGCATCATGCCGTTGTTGACGAAGATGCAGGTGAGGCGATCACCGACGGCGCGCTGGATCAGAGCCGCTGCGACTGCCGAGTCAACGCCTCCGGAGAGGGCGCATATCACCTTGCCGTCGCCGACCTGCTGTCGGACTCGGTCGATGCTGTCGCTCACGAAATTGCTCGGTGTCCAGAGGGGGTCGCAGCCGCAGATCTCGTAAAGGAAGTTCTCGATGATCGCTTTGCCATGCGGCGTGTGAACTACCTCGGGATGGAACTGCAGACCGAGCATTCCCGCGCTGTTGCCCATGACCACTACGGGGGAATTCTCGGAGCTAGCGAGTGACCTGAAGCCGGCCGGAGTTTCGATAATCTGGTCGCCGTGGCTCATCCAGACAGACATCGACTGCGGCAAGCCCTTGAACAGGGGGTCGGAGTGAGCGCTGCGTTCCATAACGGCGTGGCCGTATTCCTTGTGATCAGTGGGGGCTACCTTGCCGCCGAGCTGGTACGCCATCGCCTGCATGCCGTAGCAGATCCCTAGCACGGGGAGGCCGGAATCGTACACCCAGGAGGGAGCGAGCGGCGCGCCAGGCTCGTAAACGCTTGCGGGGCCGCCTGAAAGGATTACGCCCTTTGGGTTGAGACGGGCGACGGATGCCCAGTCCGAGGTGTGCGGAACTATCTCGCAGTACACATTGCTCTCGCGCACACGGCGGGCGATGAGCATGCTGTACTGTGAGCCGAAGTCAACGACGACAACAGTCTCGCGATGGACGCGGGCATTCTCGCCATTGTCCCGGGTTGCGGTTCCGCTTCGGTGGGTTTCTTCGTTTACCATTCGCGCATCGGCCAGCTTGCTGAGTATGTCTGTGAAACCTTGAACATACTGCTTAGAATTTACCATCTATGGTATACTAAATCAACATTTGGGTGGAGTGCCGATGAACGATTTACCGCTAAACGAAGGGATGCAGGGGAAAATTGAGACTGCCGTTGATATCATTTCAAACGGCGGGGTCGCTGCTATTCCGACGGATACACTCTACGGCCTTGCTGCCTGCGCCTTCGACGAATCGGCCGTCATGAAGGTGTATGAGTTGAAGGGGCGACCGGAAGGCATGGCACTGCCGCTGCTGCTGTCAGAGCCCGAGGACATCGAGAAGTGCGCTGAATCCGTGACAGATGATGCCATTGCGCTGGCAAAGCGGTTCTGGCCGGGCGCGGTAACGCTTGTGGTACGGAAGCGAGCGGAGGTGCCGGACATAGTTACGGCAGGAATGGAAACGGTCGCGCTTCGAGTGCCTGACCATCCCGTTCCAAGGGGAATCGCCAAGCTACTTGGCGCGCCGATCACCGGAACGAGCGCGAATCTGAGCGGGAGGCCGGGTCTAACGACCGCAGATGCGGTGAGGCGGGAGTTTGGGGATTCGATCGACTTTGTTCTTGACGGAGGAGATGCCGAGGGAGGCGTTGCTTCAACGATCATTGACATGACGGGAGAGGAAGCGCGCATACTTCGGGAGGGAGCGGTGAGCTGGGATGAGATTTCGACCGTCCTCGCAGAGGCTTCGCGATAACTGCGATTGCGCTTTCGGCAATGGACACTTTGGATCGAGAATCACAATTGGAGCTAAACAGTAGGCAACTTCCGGTGAGTATTAGGGCTTGACATAATTTGCCATGTCCCCCTTCCTAACCTTCCCAAAAGGGGGTTGGAACACGGCGAACGGCGAATGTGCCAACCACTAGAGTCTGGAGCGAGATTGACAGTTTCAAATTACATAAGTGATCTGACTTCGAGGGTTGACGCGGAACTGAGGGGGATAGTCGAAGAGCGGGGCTTCCCGCTGTATGACATGATGGGCTATCACCTTGGGTGGAAGGGAGCGCACAGCCTGGACGACGCGGCACCGAAGCAACAGGACCGCCGTCATGGCTTGCTGACACTCCTTGCCTGTGATGCCGTCGGCGGCGCGGTGGAGTCGTGCCTGCCGGCAGCTGCGGCTCTTGAACTGGTGGACAAGTTCGCGGAGATTCACGACGACGTGCAGGAGGGCAACCCGCAGCGCAATGAGCGGGATGCCGTCTGGTGGGTGTGGGGGCCGGCGCAGGCGATCAATACTGGGGATGGTATGCATGCGTTAGGACGGTTGGCACTGTTGCGGCTCTCGGAGCGCGGAGTTCCTGACGACCGCGTATTCGACATCGTGCGGCTCGTTGACAGGGCGAGTCTGCGGGCATGCGAGGGGCGATTCCGCGACCTGGAGGCTCAGGAGCGCATTGACTTGAGCGTTTCGGCGTACATGGAGATGGCAGCCGACAAGGCTGGCGCGCTTCTGGGCTGTGCGATGCAGGTTGGGGCGCTTGTTGGCGGCGGAGAGCCGGAGACATCGGAAGCAATGGCACGCGGTGGCGAAAGGCTGGGGGTTGCGCTTCAGGTGCGTTCGGACGTCGAGGCATTGTGGGGGAGCGGCGAAAATGCTCTGCCTAATGTAGAGGTGCTGAACAAGAAGAAGCTCTTGCCAGTGGTGCATGCACTGGAGAATGCATCGGTCAGTGAAAAGCGGGCGATGGGTGAGATCTATTTCAAGCGAGTGCTTGATGCGGATGATGCCGTAAGGCTGCGGGGCGTTATCGAGGGGCTTGGGGCGCGGAGCGCGTGCGAGGAGATTATCGCTGCGCTCAAGGCAGAGGCGCTCGATGCGGTGAGCGTCGCTGGCCTCAATTCGCACGGTGGTACACAGATTCGAGATTACATCGAGGAACTGACCGGCTGAGTGAGGTCCTGCTTTTTCATGCCTGAGAAGAGGAGCATTCGTGATGTGGAGGTGGCCGGGCGGACGGTTCTGGTCAGGGTCGATTTCAATGTGCCCTTCAGGCCCGGCACCAGGGAGATCTCGGATGATGGACGGATTCGGGCGTCGCTTCCCACGCTGCGCTACCTCCTGGAGAGGGATTGCAAGCTGATAATTTGCTCTCACCTGGGGAGGCCGCAGGGGCAGGTGGTGGAGTCTCTGAGAATGGCCCCCGTGTCGAGGCGGCTCGAAGAACTGCTCGGGATTCCAGTTGCCCAGTGTACTGAAACGACAGGACCAGCCGCGCGTGAAATGGCGTCGAATCTGGCATCGGGGGAAGCGATGATGCTCGAGAACACGCGATTTAACCCGGGTGAAGAGGCGAACGAAATGGACTTTGCCGGTGAGTTGGCTTCTCTAGCTACCTTGTATGTGAACGATGCGTTTGGCACGGCGCACCGGGCGCACGCTTCTACCGAGGGTGTTGCCCGCTTGCTGCCCTCTGCTGCGGGCCTGCTGATGGAGCGGGAGTTGCGATTCCTCGGCGGGGTGCTGGATGCGCCGGACAGACCGCTTGCCGCGATCCTGGGAGGCGCGAAGGTATCGGACAAGCTGGGTGTGCTGGATAATCTGGCCAAACGAACGGACCTGCTGATGATAGGGGGAGGAATGGCAGCCACATTCATCAGGGCGCTGGGGCATGACGTGGGCGAGACGCTGGTGGAAGAGGACCGGGTGGACTTCGCCGCGCAGTTGATCGAACGGTCCGAACGGGAGAATTTCAGGTTGCTGCTACCGGACGATGTAGTGGTTGCCGACGCCTTCGCGGAAGATGCGGATGTCTTGACGGTAGGCGTGGACGCGATTCCTGAGACATATCGCATCATGGATATCGGGCCCAACACCTCTAAGCGATACTGTGAGCAGCTCAGGGGCTGCAGGACGGTGGTGTGGAATGGGCCCGCCGGCGTGTTCGAGTGGGAACAGTTCTCGCACGGAACACGGGCAATCGCTGAGACCCTGGCAGCCATGGATGGCGCGACCACGGTGCTGGGGGGCGGATCGACTGCTGAGGCGGTGGCGGTGCTGGGGTTGGCGGACCAGATGACGCATGTGTCGTCCGGCGGTGGGGCGTCGCTTGAATTTATGGAGGGCAGGGAACTGCCCGGAGTTGCCGTTCTCCCGGACCGGTAGTCTCAATAAGTTCATCAATGCTCTCCTAGCGACGTGCCGGATTGGACGAAATCCGGAGCCATCACTCGCGAATATTGCTCTTTACGCATCTTTTTTCTTGATGTAGAGTTGTGTGCTGCACTAGCCACGCGTCGATGCGCGGTGCTATTCTCTTTGATGTATTGCATATTAGGCAGAAAATTAGCCGAAATACACCTTGCGTTTGGGTTGGCATAATGATAGATCTTCCATT
>CAZWDM010000083.1:0-12330 GCA_964632415.1 uncultured Dehalococcoidia bacterium
GGGCGTGTGGAACGTGCCGCGGGAACGTTTCAGGACAGGCTCGTCGCGGAACTGCACCTCGCGGGCGCCCGACATCAGCCGCATCGTAGTCTGATATTATGGCAGACTACACCAATGGACAGAATCACTGCACACCTAGGTGGACAGAATCACTGCACAACGACAGTCCCAAAACTCGCAAGTGGGAATTCTCGCCAAAGACCGTTACTGTGTCGTCTCAGAGGCTCTTGATGCCGTATCCAAAGTAGTTCTCGCCATGCTCAATACCACGAGCGAGTGCGCCATACTCCTAAGGATTTTCCTGAATGCTGCCTCCTTGCATTCGACTCTACAATGTCAACTGTTGACCGAACGGCTCGTGTAGGTTCTGAAAGGGAGCAAGTAGTTGTTCCGTTTTGAACTCCAGCGACCCATTTGAAGTCTTATGTTTGCGCAACAACCCTCTGAAGAGCACTGTCGTTTTTGATCGCGTATTCGACCTGGCCTCTGTTCACAGCATATTCTGTACGCCTTGAGTACGATTCCTTCTACCTTTTCACCATACCTTACCTTCCAGAAATCAAGGTTCCGCTTTACTTCGCAGATTCACTGCATTTTCGATACCCTTTCGGTGATACTGAGTCGTAATACAGCGAATTTCTATATAAACCACTCCAAATCTCCCACCTGAATGTGTTAAACTTCGAGATGCAATGAACTTCGCAGTTGTTCAGACTTGAAAGCTCAGCAGACGGATTTCTCATGATGACATCCGAACCGCAAAGAGGGACGACATGACCATCCGCAGCAAAGCCGAAAATTCGCTCTCAACTGCCGGTAATCCGGAAATTCTTAGTCACACAGGGCAGCAGACAGGCGAGCCGATAGCGATTATCGGCATGGCGTGCCGTTTTCCCGGGGCCAATAACCTTGATGCCTTTTGGCAGCTTTTGGAAGAAGGCGGAAACTCGGTAACCGAGGGAGTTCCAGGCTCTGGTGAGGGACGGCTGGCGGACATTATCCGCGATCCGTCGGTGCAGATCGATGCCTGTCGCTACGGCGCCTTCGTGGATGACATTGATAAGTTCGATGCCGCGTTCTTCCGAATTTCGCCCGTCGAGGCGGAATTGCTGGACCCACAGCAGCGAATGATGCTGGAGACGAGCTGGGAGGCACTCGAAGACGCAGGAATCGACCCGCTCAAGTTGAAGCACAGTCTCACCGGCATGTACACCGGGATCAGCAACGACGAGTACCGGATGCTTGTTCTCGATACGAGCAGACCAACAGAAGCTGCAGGAAGCCTGTACGCCCTCAGTGGCACGAACCTGAACGGCACAGCCGGTCGCGTCTCATTCGTCCTCGGTCTGATGGGACCGGCGAAAGCTGTGGACGCCGCATGCGCTTCAGCACTGGTAGCTGTATCAGATGCAGTTGCTGACCTTCAGCAGGGAAAGGCAGACTTGGCAATCGCCGCCGGGGTGCAGGCAATAATTAACGGTCGCATATACGAGCTTCGCGCTGAGGCAATGATGCTGTCCCCTGAGGGGCAATGCAAGACATTCGACGCCTCTGCTGACGGCTATGTGCGAGGTGAAGGATGTGGGGTGGTCGTGCTGAAGCGGCTATCCGACGCCGAGCGCGACGGCGACAGGATTTGGGCGGTAATTAAGGGCGCTGCCGTCAACCATGGCGGCGACAGCGTGGGACTGACCGTGCCGAATCCTCCCGCATTGAAACAGGTGATGGAAACGGCGCTCTCGGACGCAGGCGTCCTTCCGCAGGATGTCGATTTTCTTGAGGCGCACGGTACGGGGACCGCCGTAGGCGATCCAATAGAACTTGAGGCCGTTTCCGAAGTCTATTGCAAGGGCCGAGACGCAAGTAACCCGCTTCTGATCGGTTCTGTCAAGACCAATATCGGGCATCTGGAGTCTGCTGCCGGAATCGCCGGTTTAATCAAGGCGGCACTTGCGTTGAAGCATCGCGTGATTCCGAAACAACTGCACTTCAACGACCCCAACCCGCGCGTTGACTGGGACAAACTGCCACTAAAAGTTACAACGGATCACACCGAATGGAAGCGCCGAGGCGACCGACCGCGCGTAGCAGGGGTGAACTGCTTCGGAATATCCGGAACGAACTCCCATATCATTGTCGAAGAACATACAGGCACTGGAGTCGAGGCGGAGCAGGAAAGTCCGATGGCGGGCTCCGTGCAGGAAATAGCGATTTCAATGCCGGAGCCTGTAACCGATCTGGAGATGCCGCAGGAGGATACAGCACCGCGCCAAAGCCGTTTCTTGCCGCTTTCCGGCAAATCTGACGGCGCGCTCAAAGACCTCGCAGGGCGGTATCTTAAGTGGCTCGATGAGCGGGGAGACGAACTCTCCTCTGATGGCGTCGCCTCAGGGCAGATGCTTTCGGACATGTCGTGGACAGCGGGTGTAGGACGCAGCCAGTTCGAGCGCCGCGCAAGCGTGGTGTTCCAAGACATTGCAGCACTGCGGGCACAACTCGGCGATCTATGTGAGTCCGATTCAAGTATAGAGCCGCGAACTGCCAGCAAGGTTGCATTCATCTACACCGGGCAGGGCAGCCAGTGGGTTGGGATGGGTCAGGCTCTCTACGAGAGCGAGCCGGTAGCGCGGGCGGTTATGGACCGATGCGAGGAAGTGTTCCGGGAAGTCAGGGGCGTTTCTCTTCTGGACGTGATGTTCGGTCGAAACGGCGCAGACGAAAATCTTGGTGATACCGCATGGGAGCAGCCCGCCCTGTACACGTTGGAATGCGCGCTGACCGCGCTCTGGTCGAGCGTGGGAATCCATCCCAACGTGGTATTGGGACACAGCGTAGGTGAGATTGCAGCAGCGCAGGCTGCCGGCGTGTTCAGTCTCGAAGACGGAATGAGATTTGCAGCCGCGCGGGGCACTCTCATGTCCCAGATGGCATTTGGCACGATGGCCGCCATCTTCGCGCCACCGGAGCAGGTTGCGTCTGAGGTCGAGGCGCACAACGCAAGTACCCGCAGTGTTGGCTTGAGCATTGCGGCAGACAACGGAGCGCACCAGGCGGTCAGCGGTCCAGTCGAGGACATCGAAGCCATCGTCGAACGATTCGAGGCACTGGGGATACGCGCAAGACGCCTGAATACGACCAAGGCATTCCACAGCGCCCTGGTTGATCCGATCCTTGGTGGACTGGAAGATGCGCTTGAAGGTCTGGAGATAAAGTCCCCAACGCTGACAATTGTCAGCAACCTGACAGGCCAGGTTGTGGACTCTGGATTAGCGCTGGATGTGGAGTACTGGAAGCGACATGCAAGGGAGGCGGTAGCATTCGCGAGTGGCGTGAGGGCAATGGCAGAACAGGATGTTGATGTTGTCCTGGAGTTAGGACCGCATGACATTCTTGGAACAATGGCGACGCTTGCGTGGCCCGACTCCGCGCCTCCAACCGCGTTAGCCAGCCTGCGGCGGCCTCCAAGGGACGGCTCGTCATCAGAACCTGAGAGCAGTTTTATCGACGCCGTTGCCGCAGCCTATGAAGCCGGTCTGGATGTAGGCTTCGAGGGTCTGTTCGCGGGAGAGAAGCGCCGCCGGATTTCGCTGCCAAGTTATCCTTTCCAGCGAGAAAGGTACTGGGTAGAGCAGACCAGGAAACGCCGCCAGAGCGCGGGTCACGCGCTGCTGGGCGAACGGCACGAGTCCGCTCGTGGCGAAATTATGTACGAGACTGAAGTATTCCCGTCGGACCCGGCCTGGCTGAACGACCACCGCGTCTTTGGCCGTCTGGTAGCGCCGGGCGCACTATACGGAGCATTGACGACCTCTGCGGCTCTTGCCGAAGGAAGCGGCACAATAGTTGTTGAGGACTTCCAGTTGCACAATCCGCTTGTCTTTGCAGAAGATGACGGAACCGACGGATCGGATGAAGAAGGCAGGACGGTTCAGGTCGTTCTCGATGATTCCGAGCAGGTCGCTTCAAGCAACGTCCAGATCTTCAGCAAAGGGTCCGAGGGCGAATGGATTCTGCACATCGAAGGGCGCATATCAACTGGCGCACAGATACCGGAAGCCGGTGGTCGAGTTGACCTCGAAGCACTGAAGGCTCGCCTGTCGCCCGTGGATGTGGCGGACTACTACCGAGCCAAGTCTGCTACCGGAATCAACCTCGGCCCGTTCTTCCGCACTCTGGGAAATGTCTGGTCCGCGCCCGGCGAGGCGCTTGGCGAAGTGACACTGCCGGAGACCGTGGGGCGACACGATCTGGATGCGCATCCGCTCCTGATGGACGGCTGCTTCCAGGTCGTTGGTGTGGCGCGCAATATGACGGGCGAACCAGGGGAAGCGACATATTTGCCATTCGGCTGGGAACGGTTCTGGTTGACACGACAACTGCCGGATCAGTTGGTATGCCACGTAATCATGAGTGAGGCATCTTCCGCAGAGGATACCGAATCGGCCAAGATGCCGGAGGTCCTAAGTGGGGAGATGCGCATCTACGACCTGAACGGGGTTCTCATTGGCGAATTCAGCGGCTACACGGTGAAGCGTGCCACGCGAGCCGCCCTCCTGTCGGCATTCGAAGGCGTGAATGACCTTCTTTATGAAATCGACTGGCTAGACCGTCCCCTTGAATCTGGGCTTATGCCCGCCGATTTCTTCCCCGCACCCGCCGCTGTCGCTGAGGCTTCGGAACTTTTCCCTGACTACCTCACCGATGCGGGGGTCGATCCCAAAGGCAGAAACATGCTGCTCGCTGATCTGGAGCAGTGGTCGCGTTCTTATGCGCTACGAACTCTGGAAAATCTGGGTTGGCAGCGAATACTAGGCGAGGTAGTAGAAGCCGAGGAACTACGTGAGCGCCTTAATGTCAATGCAGAGCATAGCCGCCTATTCCTGAGAATGCTAGAGATGCTTGCGCAGTCAGGAGTTCTTCATCAGGCAGACGACGGCTTTCAAGTTTTGATTGGCGAGGGTGAGCCGCTGCCGCCCGAACTCCCAGAGAATCCTGAGGAGTTCGACAAGCAGATGGTCGAGAAGTATCCGCACGGTTTGACAGAAACCGGGCTGTTCAAACGGTCAGGAGCGGCATTGGCGGATGTGCTTCGCGGTCAGGAGGACCCACTGACTCTGCTGTTCAGCAGCGGAGAACCGACGGCAGCAGACCTGTATCTGAAGGCGCCGGTCGCCCGCGCCGCGAACCGAATGCTCGCTGAGGCTATTCGGACGCTACTGGCCCGGCTACCTGAAGACCGACGGCTGCGGATTATCGAGATTGGCGCAGGCACGGGATCGGCAACCGCATCCGTGTTGCCGGAGCTGCCAGAAGGCAGGTTCGACTACGTCTATACGGACATCTCAGCGGGCTTCTTTGCTGAAGCGGAGGTGAGGTTCGGCGATGGCGACGGCTGTATCGAGTACCGCACCCTAGACATTGAGAAAGACCCTTTGGCACAGGGCTTCGACGCCCACAGTTATGACATAGTGCTCGCATCGAATGTTCTGCACGCGACCCGCTACCTGTCGGAAACACTGGGACATTGCCGCGACCTGCTATCGCCGTCCGGTCAGCTGGTGGCGCTGGAGAACCTGCGTGGACTGGGCTGGATGGACCTTACCTTTGGTCAGCTGGACGGCTGGTGGCGGTTCGCCGATGATTACCGCCCGGATCACGCCCTGGCCACTCCCACTATTTGGCGTCAGGCTCTCGGAGACGTCGGTTTCGTGGAGGTTGAAGTCCTTGGCGTTGACGACACCTACACGCACGAAATGCTGGACAAGGGCGTGATTGTCGCGCAGGGACCGGCGCAGGTGACGGAGCAGCCTGGCCTATGGGTTCTGACAGCGGCCGATCAAGACGGCTTGGCAGAGGAACTCGCTGCCGAAATGGCAGCACGTAATCAAAGTGTTGTGCTCGCGGGCAAGGAACAATCGACGGGCGAGGTATCTGAATTAACAGGGCCGGTTGTGGTCAAAACCGCTGTGGATGTGGAGTCGCGCGAGTCGTGGCAGGCGCTAATCGATGACCTGCCCACTGAAGTGCCGTTCAAAGGCGTAATACATCTGGAAGCGCTGCACGGCCACGGACCCCGGGCAACCACGGAGGAGATTGCGGCGGATGTAAAGCGGGTTGGTGCAAGCGCGCTTGCACTGGTGCAGGGTCTGTCCGACTCGGATGTGATACCTGAAAATGGCGTCTGGTTCGTAACGCGCGGAGCGCAGGTCTTGGAGCGCGAGCTTAGCGGAGAACTTGCTGGCGCGACGCTTTGGGGTCTGGGCAAGGTGGTTACCCTCGAGGCGGCCCACTTGCAGCCGCGAATGATAGACATAGATCCCGCCAATTCTGAAGTCACGACCGAATTCGTTAACGATCTGATGTACCCGGACGATGAAAATCACATAGCGTACAGACTAGGTCGCCGCTTTGCTGCGCGGCTCGTCCGGCCGGGCGCCTCAACAGAGCGGCTGGCACTGCCCGACGACTCGGACTGGGTGCTTGCACCGCACCGGGACGGCGTATTCGACAAGCCGGAAATCAAGCGGCTCCCCACTCGTACACTGGAACCCTGGGAAGTACTGGTGTCGGTCGAAGCCACAGGACTGAACTTCTGGGATGTCTTCCGTTCTTTGGGGTTCATCGAAGAGGGAGACCTGGGAAGAGAGCTGTGCGGTCACGTCCTCGACATTGGCTCAGAAGTAACGAACTTATCAATAGGCGACCGCGTAGTAGGGCTGGGATTCGGCGCTTTTGGCCCGGAAATGGTCACGCACGAAGAGCTGGTCGCACCCGCACCGGACGGCATTTCCGTTTCGGGGCTTGCCACCATCCCCAGCGCGTTTGTGTCGGCCGCGCTTTCGTACCAACTCTCCGGACTTGAACCCGGAGACCGTGTGCTCATTCACGCGGGTTCGGGCGGCGTCGGGCTGGCGGCAATCCAGCTCGCGCAGGCGGCGGGCGCTGAGGTATTTGCCACCGCAAGCGCCCCCAAGCAGGCATATCTCAGGTCTGTTGGCGTGAAGCACATTTACGACAGTCGCCAGACCAAGTTCGGCGAAGAAATACTGTCAGACACAGGAGGTGAGGGCATACACGTGGTGCTCAACAGCCTGACAAGCGAGGGCTTCATAGATGCGAGCCTGTCATGCCTGGCGGAAGGCGGACGATTTGTCGAGCTGGCGCGAAGGGATATCCTGAGCGTCGAAGAGATGGCCGCATTACGCCCGGATGTGAAATACGACATCCTTGAGCTTGATGTCTTGAAGAAGACCGACCCGGAGTGGGTCGGACAAGTGCTGCGAGAGGTGATGGCAGGCATTTCGACGGGCGAATTGAAACCGATTGTTCATAGCAGGTGGCCCCTTGCTGAGGCGGGCACCGCCCTGTCATTCATGCGCTCGGCGCGGCACATCGGCAAGATTGTCCTGACGCCTCCTTCCATCGTAAAAGGTCAGCTGCGGCAAGACCGCTCATACCTCGTGACCGGCGGACTGGGTGGCATCGGTATAGCGGTCGCCGAATGGCTCGCGGACCACGGCGCAGGCACCATTGTGCTGAATGGTCGCAGAGACCCCGACCCGGAGGCGCAGGACGCAATCGAAAGGCTGCGTGGGAGTGGTGTCAAGGTCCAGGTCGAGCTGGCCGACATGACCGACACAGCCGCAATTGACGCGATGCTGGGGCGCATGGACGCCAATTACCAACCACTGGGCGGTGTGATACACAGCGTAGGTGTGCTGTCTGATGCCGCGCTCACCAACCAGAGCTGGGAGAGTTTCGAGCGGGTGCTGTCTCCTAAGATATTGGGTGCGTGGCACTTACACCGCGCGACGATGGACCGTGACCTGGACATGTTCATCCTGTTCTCGAGCAGAGTCGGGGTTATGGGCAATCCGGGGCAGGCTAATCATGCCGCGGCCAATGCCTTCCTGGATCAGCTTGCCGGGCACAGGCGGGCGATGGGTCTTCCCGGGCAGGCAATTGCCTGGGGCGCATGGTCGGAGATCGGCGAAGCGGCGGAACAAAGGGAGCGAATTGAGCAGCGCAGGGCGGCGCTCGGCGGTCGCTGGTTCACGCCACAACAAGGAATAAGGGCACTGGAAAGGCTGGTACGCGAGGATACGACGGCGTCCGTTGTAATGTCGATGGACTGGTCGGTATTTGAGGAAGCGGTAGAAGATCGTCCCGCATTGCTGGAGGACCTGCTGTCCTCGCTAGACGAAGTTGCAGCCGAAGACTCCGCGTCAACCGAAGGCGTGCTGACTCGGTTGCGCAATACAATAGCTCCCGCGGACGAGCAGCAAGAACTGCTCGTGTCCTACTTGCAGCAGGAGTTGCAGGCTGTGCTTAGGCTGTCCTCGGCGCCGTCCCCGACAGTCGGCTTCTTCGACCTCGGCATGGACTCGCTGATGGCAGTAGAGTTCCGGAATCGTCTGAACCGCGCATTTGAGGGCGAATACACAGCCTCCAACACTATCGTGTTCGACTACCCGGACATTTCAAGCCTTGCCGGACATCTGGCAGAGGAGCTTGGTCAGCTTGGAGATGCACCATCCGCGCCTGAGCCGCTCGTTCCAGTAGAAACCCAGCCTGTCAGAAGCGACGAAGACGGAATCGCGGTCATAGGCATGGCTTGCCGTTTCCCTCAGTCAGAGAATCTTTCAGAGTACTGGCGCCTACTGGAGTCTGGCACCGACGCCGTCACCGACGGACGCCCAGGCGATGGCATTGCACCCGGCTTGCGCGGCGCGTATGTCGAAGGCATCGAGTGGTTCGACTCGCGATTCTTTCGCATTTCTCCGGTAGAGGCGAGATTGATGGACCCGCAGCAACGAATGATGCTCGAGACGAGCTGGGAAGCTCTTGAAGACGCCGGCATCGACCCCGACAGACTGCGTGGCAGCCAGACCGGAGTTTACGCCGGAATCTGTGGGAGCGAATACCGCGAGCTAATAGAGAGCAGCGGCAAATCAGGAAACTATCTTGGGACAAACGCCAGCGTAGCCGCCGGACGGATAGCCTTCGCTCTAGGGCTGGAAGGCCCCGCGATGGCGATCGATATGGCGTGCGCGTCGGCGCTAGCGGCAGTGCATCAGGCAGTATCCGGTTTGGAACGTGGCGAAGTGGATCTTGCACTTGCGGGAGGTGTACACGTCGTGCTCTCGCCATCCGTCTCAGACGTGATGACGGAATTGGGCATGCTCTCAACGAGCGGACAGTGCAGCCCATTCGACGCAGCGGCGGACGGCTATGTGCGTGGCGAAGGATGCGGAGTGGTGGTCCTGAAGCGGCTGAGCGAGGCCGAAGCGGACGGAGACCGGATATGGGGCGTCATTAAAGGCTCCGCGGTGAACCAGAACGGCGCCAGTGCGGGACTGACCGTTCCCAATGGATCGGCGCAGGAACGTGTCATGGAAGCCGCGCTCAAAAAGGCAGGCTTGTCTGGCGCCCATATCGACTACCTCGAGGCACACGCCACCGGCTCGCAGCTCGGCGATGCGATAGAGGCCCATGCAGTGGGAACGGTGTACGGCAAGGGGCGCGAAACCGACCGCCCTCTGCTTATGGGCACGGTAAAGTCCAACATCGGGCATTTAGAGGCTGCGGCAGGAGTGGCAGGCCTCATAAAGACGGTGCTCGCTATGAAGCAGGGCGTCATCCCTAGGCATCTCCACTTTGACAATCCGAATCCACAAATAGAGTGGGCTTCAATGCCTGTGAGTGTTACAGTCGAGAAGGTCGAATGGCCCAAGCACCTCGACAGGCCACCACGCGCAGCAGTGAGCGCATTTGGCATTTCAGGTGCAAACGCGCATGTCGTGCTGGAGGGTTATGAGAGAGCTACAACAAATGGCACCCCAGACCTTGGACTGATGTCGTTCACGAGTTCTGAGAAGCAGGTGCCAATCTCGCTCCCCGAGAGGGTGGCGAACCTGCCAGTTTCCGGTGATGGATTGGAGCAACGCAGATCCCGCTTCCTCCCACTGTCCGGCAAGTCTGAAGGTGCGCTGAGGGATTTGGCCGCCCAGTACCTATCGTGGCTTGACTTGCACGACAACGGTTCATCGCACGAAACTTTGACATCACAGTCCCTTGCCGACCTCGCGTGGATGGCAAGCATCGGACGTAGTCACTTCGAACATCGCGCCGGTTTGGTATTCAACGATGTCGCGTCGATTCGAAACGGTCTAGCGAAAGTCAGGGACGCGAAGGGCGCATCTGATAGCGCCGTACCACCAGTAGCAACGAAGATTGCCTTCCTGTACACATACGATGGCAGCCAGTGGACTGGCATGGGCAAGGTGCTATATGACAGCGAGCCGGTAGCACGCGCCGTGCTGGACAGATGCGATGCCGTTGTGAGGGCTGAGAGGGGCGGCTCACTTCTCGATGTGATGTTCGGTCGCCCTGAAGCCGCAGGGAACCTGAGTGATGCGGCATGGGCGCAACCGGCGCTCTACTCTCTGCAGTGCGCGCTCACAGCGCTTTGGGCAAGCATCGGGATACGTCCGAACGTAGTGCTTGGGCAAGGCACAGGCGAAATCGCCGCAGCGCAGGCTGCGGGCGTGTTCAGCTTGGAAGACGGACTGCGCTTCGTTCTCGCGCGCAGCACTCTGATGACGGTGCTGCCCGGGGTTGACCCGAACCAGTCTCTGATGGGTCTTGAAATGGCATTCAAGGATATAGCGGTCTCGCCTCCCTCGCTGACTATGGTCAGCGGCGTCACGGGGCTTGTGGTTGATTCCAACAATCCGCCGTATGACACATACTGGAGCAGACAGGCGCGGGAGACGGCAGAAATAGGCACTTGCGCCGCAACGCTTGCCGAACTGGGTATAGATGCACTTATTGAGATTGGACCAAGCGCTGTCATGGGCCCCCAGATGAGCCAAGCTTGGCCCGTGCCCTCAAACGGTTCAGATTCTGCACGGAGGCCGCTTGTGATGGCAAGCCTTAGTAGGCAACCTTCAAACGGATCGCCAGGGCGGTCGGAAGGCTTTATCGACGCTGTTGCGCGAGCATACGAGGCAGGCATGCCGATCACATTCGAGGGCATGTTCGCTGGTGAGTCGCGCCGTCGCATTTCGGTCCCAACCTACCCGTTCCAGCGCAGGCGACACTGGTTGTAATGCGAAGGCGTTGCAACGCAACTGACCGGCTAGAGCCGATGATGCTCTAGGACTTTGCATGATTGTCAGGATTGCTTTCGGCAATAGAGGAGGATCGACCAACTGGCATCAACAGAGAATCGAGCCAGAAATCTAATCGCCGGCAGCCTGGAAGTGGACTAAAGTCGGTCGATGCGTCTATGGATCTGAGTTCCAACCTGATTGACGCTGGAGTGTCCCCTACGGACATCATCTCTTTTGCGCGGGTGATGCCGGATGAGTTCGGCATCAGGCTCTCGCCCGAGAATGTGTATAGACCCGCTCGCGATCAAGGTTCCGCGAGGATAGCGAACTCGTCGGACTCGCCGATCCCAATCCCGACAGGCTCTCATACTACATTCACCATCTTGTGAATGAGCTGGAGTACCACGAGGTTCCCACTTACAGCTCCGACGACTTCGCCAGGGTCACAGGACGATTGGCAAAGACCGACGCCCTTGACGCCGTAGTGCTGGCTCACTTCGGCGGAGCGATCCCGCCTCCGGTGCGCCCTCTTCGGAACGCTGAGACCCCGTTGCTCAACTCCCTGGTAGCTCGCAGACACCAACTCATAGCCATGCTGGTCGCGGAGAATAACCGCCTGAGAACTGCCACTACCGCCGCTGTACGTCTTGGCATAAAGTTCCACATAGAGTGGCTACAGCGCCAGCTGCATGACCTGGACACAGGCTTGCGGCAGTCCGTTCGTAGCAGTCCTGTCTGGCGGGAGAAGGATGACCTGTTGTGCACCGTTCCCGGAGTCGGGGAGCAGATCTCCGTCACGCTCCTGGCTTACCTACCTGAGCTGGGTACGCTGAACCACCGGCAAATCGCCGCACTGGTCGGAGTGCCCCCCTATCAATCGCGACAGCGGCACGATGAAAGGCAAGTGAACTGTCTGGGGTGGGCGAGCCAAGGTCCGCGCTTCTCTGTACATGGGAGCGTTGACAGCCAGTCGATGCAATCCCGCTATAAGGGACTTCTATTGGCGCTTATTGTACGCCGGCAAGCCGACGAAAGTTGCCCTCACAGCCTGTATGCGAAAACTGCTCGTGTCCTCAATTCCATGTTGAAACATCGCACGCCCTGGTGCGATTTGACGCTGAAAATGACCGGAAATGTGTCTTGACTTTGAACACAGTTGCCATAAGGTCACTACTCACCGAAGCCTCCGACACTTTATGGACCACCCTGGGAACGG
>CAZWDM010000084.1:0-12096 GCA_964632415.1 uncultured Dehalococcoidia bacterium
CTGCCGATCTCTGCGAACAAGCCGTTTTCCTGCACGAGGCGGTGCTCCAATTGGAGGCTCTCTTCCAACGCCTTCTGAGTCTCCAGCTGTATTGAGTAAAGCCTGGAGTTGGCAACCGCACCCGCCATCTGTGACCCAATGTGCTCGGCAATATTGCGGTGCCGTTCAGTGTAGATGCCCGATTGCCTGCTGCGGAATATCAGTCCGCCGATGATTTCACCACGAGAAAGCAGGGGTGCCGCAAGCATCGCCCTCAGACCTGAAGTAACGGAAGCGCCCAGTGCGGGATAGGCTCTCAGGAAGTCATCCAGTTGTTCGGCGTTGTGGAGTACACTCTTTCGGTGCCTTACTACTGCCTCCAGACTGGTTCCCGTGATAGGAGCAAGTCCCCCCTCAACGAAGCTTGGGACATCCACGCCCCGCACGAAGATATTTACCCTCTCGAAGTCCTCCTCGTTGACCATCGCAATAGTGATTCTGTCGAACGGAATCAGCCGGTGGACGGCCTCCGCGAATGCATCGTACACCTCCGTGATGTCAAGTGAAGAGGAGATGATTCTGCCCACCTCGCTGATGAGGGCATTCTCCTCAGCCAGTTCACGGGCCTCCCGGAGTGTATCCTCCAGTGTTGCCCTCGTGGCGATCTGCTCGGTGTACAGCAGGGAGTTGGCGATCGCGCCAGCTATCTGCGACGCGACTCGTTCAGCAATTTCGACGCAAGCTGAATTGTATGCGCCAGGTTCGCTCGATCTGAAATGCAGCGTGCCGATAACTTCGTTCCTCGAAATGAGAGGCACGGCAATCAGAAACGGCAACCCCGCTCTTAGGCTAGGGTCCTGGTTGGAAAAGGACTCGCCATCTTCCGGCGGGGAATCAGAACTCAGGAGCAGGCTGCGCCGGTTCTTCACGACCATTTCGGTCGGGGACCCCGTCATCGGCCGCACCACGCCAGGTTCCCATTCAGGAACATTCACCCCCGACTGATATAGCGTGACCATCGTCCAGTTGGAAGTGTCGACGCTATTTATGACCAGTCGCTCGAACGGCAGGAGTTTCAGAACCTGTTCGGCGAAACCTTCGTAGATGTCGTAGATGTCCGGGGAGGAGTTAATTACGCGACCAATCTCAGCGAAGATGGCATACTCAGCTGCGATGCGTCGCGCCTCTTCTGTTATTTCCCTGGCGACTTCCGGCGACACCTCTGTGCTAGAGTCCGCCCGTTGGAATTGGGCGTAAGGCTGATTCTGCACGAAAACCCCCAATCCACTAGATTCAGATTATTGCCTTGCCTGTAGTAGTTCCCGCGTTTGCTCTACATCAAGCTCCATCTGTTCTAGCAGGGCATCTACGCTGTCAAACTTCAGCTCATCGCGCAGACGCTGCACGAATTCCAGCCGTAGTTGCTTATTATACAGGTTCCTGTCAAATTCCAACAAGAACGCTTCAATGGTCCGTCCCTTGCCGTCGAAAGTAGGTCGCGTGCCGATGCTGGTAGCGGCTATGTGCCGTTCACCGTCAACATAAGCCAGCGTTGCGTATATCCCGTTTCCGGGCACCGCCATATTCGGCACCACTTCAATATTTGCGGTGGGAAAACCCAGCGTCCTGCCCAGTTTCTCGCCAGCCACCACAGTCCCGCTTATGGAAAAATTGCGCCCCAGTTTGCTGGCTACATCTTCCACATTGCCCGAAGCGAGTTCTTTCCTTATTCTCGTGCTGTGGACTGCCGCCCCGCCTTCAGAGAGCAGTTCGACGACGTTCACCGAGAATCCATGCTCCGCACCCAGTTCCGACAGCATTTCTACGGTACCCTCGCGCTTGTACCCCATCGCGAAGTCCGGCCCCACAACGAGCCCGCGCATCCGCAGCTTGCTCCTCAGCAGCTCAGCGAACTTTCGCGCTCGCAGGCCGGCAACTTCCCTGTCGAAGGTCACGGGAACAACATAATCGGCGCCGACCTGCCGAATTAGACGAGTGCGCTCATCTATGCTGGTGATGTACTGCGGCTGAAAGTTCGGGTTGAGTACGGAGTCGGGATGGTTGCGAAAAGTAAGGACTCCGGCGGCGAGATTCCTGGAGTGCGCCTCATCGACGACCCTGCCAATCAGATGCTGATGCCCAAGATGCACTCCGTCGAAGACGCCTATTGTCAGGACCGCGTCCCTGCTGATGTGTGCCTCTTCCAGCTCCCGCTCGATTTGCATTGCTCCCCATTCCCGGGTTCCATACCCAACGAATTCGGCGGTCCGGGATGGCCGCTAAGGCTGAAATTCGAACGCGCAGAGGCCATCCCGAAGGATTCATCGGAGTATATCAGACGCCAAAGCAACACATCCATAATTCTCCGCCTCAAATGCGCGAAGTATTGACTCGGGCGGAGATGCTGAAGGGTGACTATCTGCTGAACCTATCTGTCAGCAGGAGCAGGCTTACCGGCAGGATCATCGCCGTTGCTCCCCCCATCAGCAGCATCGTTGTGCCCAGGCTGAAGGCATCGGCAGTAATCCCATATATTATTGGCGCCGCAACGGTTCCGATCTCGTTAGTCGTGTAAAAGAATCCGAAGTAGCGCGCCCGCCTGTGCGCAGGAACATATTCCGCCACCGTCGCGTACAGAATCGACGATGTTCCGTTCAGCCCGATACCCAGCAGGATCAGCAGCGGAATCATCAGGGATATAGGTGCATAAAGGGCAAGCACTATCAGCACGGCCGTCATTCCCTTGGTCGCCCATACCAGGCTCACGGTGCTGAACTTGTCCCCCAGCCATCCAACCACGAACTTGCCCGCCGCGCCGCCGACAAAGGCAAATGTCAGCATGCTGATGGCTTCCGGCCTGCTTACATCCTTCGAAATGAGCACGAACGGCAGGAACGTCAGCGCCCCAACCCGCGCCATCGAGTCCAGCATGCCAATCCCGCTCAACGTCACGAAGCCGCTGAGCCTCGTACCGGCACCACCACCAGCGCCCGCATCCGTATCTTCCCTCGCCGGCCTGCCGATATCCACCGTTTTCCGTGTGAACGCCGTCGCCACCATGAATGCCAGGCTAACGAGCCCGACCACCCACAGCAGCTGCCGCCATCCCATGCTGATCGCAATTGCGCCCGCGACAATCGGCGGCGCGATCATTTTCCCCAAGTCCCCGGCGAAGTTCACCGTGCCCACCGCGGTTGACCGGCCGCTGTCGTCATACGCCCGCGACACCATGCTCGAAGCCAGCGGATGCTGGAACCCCCCGCCCAATCCGCCGAAAAAGCTGAGTACAACAAGCAGAACGAACGCCGGCGCCAGTGCCATCCCCACAAGCCCAATCGACACCCAGACATTGCCTGCAAGCAGCAACCAGAACTCGCCCATGCCCTCTGCAATGAATCCGGCAGGAATCTGCAGCACCGCGGAGGCGCCGCTATAGGTCGCCCGCAATATCCCAACCTGAGTAAATGAAAGCCCCATATCGCTTTCGATCAGGGGAAGCAGCGGGAACATGAGAGCGAAGTGGAGGTCGCTCCAGATGTGCATCACGGAGCCAAACCATAGCGTCCGGCGGCTCTGAGGCGCGCGAAGCACGTAATTCAGCATAATGGCGCGGATTATAACATTCTGTTAATGATCCGGCTCTTGTGCGCGTTGTTGAGGTATCTGTTCCACTGGCACTTCATAAAATAGTACCGAAGCGAGTGGAAAGAAGGAATGAAATGCAGACCTTTTGGAGTGCTTATTCCTGGACGCGCCACTTCCGCAGGTTGGCCGCTTCCCGAAGGTACACGTTCACCAACTCGTCTGCGCGCTTCTCCGTATTGACGAGAATCAGAGTCCGAATGCATCGGGCCTGTGAACCTGGCACGTTAATCTCTACCGCATCCAGTAGCGCGACATGTGTCCAGCCCATCAGTCTCGCCGCCGCCGCCGGAAAGTCCGCATTTATGTCGGGCGTGGTAGTAAAGAACGCCGCCGCCACATCGTCTGTCTCAATATCGTTAGCCTTCACCAGCTCTGCAAGCAACTCGCTCGTAGCGTTGAACACCTCATCCTTCTCGTTGGTGTTCGCTGTAGTTGCTCCTCTTATGCCGCGGACTTTGGACATCCTGCTGCACCCTCATATTTCATGAAATGGTAATCTGATTGTTGACAGGGCTCGTCCTGCTAGGACTCGCCCCTGAGCCCGCGAACGAATTCTGCTGCTGTTTCCGCCGCATTTTCGATTGGGACTCTGCTCACGTTGTCAAGCATGGCGCTTGCGACTACCGCACCGTCGGCGAAGCGCGATATGCTATCGACATGCTCCTGCCGTGATACGCCGAAACCCACCAGTATCGGAAGATCGGTGTGTTCGCGTATGCGTCTTGCAAGCCCTTCTACGCCCCCAGACAGTTCCGACCTCGCTCCCGTCACCCCCGTGACGCTCACGCAGTATATGAAACCACTTGCCTGTTTGCAAGCACGTTTAATTCGCTCATCGGTGCTCGTAGGGGCGAGCAGGGGTATCAGGTGAATCCCTTCCGATTCCAATATCGCCTGGTATGGTGGGGCTTCCTCCGGCGGCAGGTCGGGGATGATGATTCCGTCCATACCCGCATTGGATGCGTCTCGCGCGAAAGCCTCAATGCCATAGTTCAGGAATGGATTGAGGTAACCCATAAAAATCAGGGGAGAGTCGACCCCCTTTTGACGCAGTCGTTGCAGGCTCGCAAGTGCTCCCCGTAGGTTTGCGCCGTTCTCCAGCGCCCGGAAGCTTGTCATCTGAACGGTGGGCCCATCTGCGAGCGGGTCGCTGAATGGTATCCCCAATTCCAGCATGTCGCCTCCCGATTCTAGGATGGCAACCGCCATTGCCTCTGAAGTCGGCACGTCCGGGTATCCCAGCGTAACGAACGGCGCGAGAGCGGCCTTGCCCTCTGCCCTCAGCGCCGCTAGTGTGGAATCGATTCGATTAGTCATAACTGCCCCTTGCTATATGTTTAGTAGAGACGAAGTGGGAGGGTCGAATGGTATCTCCAGGAATGTCAGAGCTAGTATATTCTGCGCTGCGTGTGCAGCGAACGCCGGCCAAATCGACCCGGTACGCAGGTACAGCCATGCCAGCAGCATACCCATTACGAATATCGGGAGCAGCGTGCCGACACTAATGTGGGCCACTGCAAACACCCCCGAACTGACTATGGCGCTGCGGAACCCGCCGAGGGCTGGTAAGAGTGCCGCAAGCAGGAAGCCCCGAAAGAACACCTCCTCGCCAAAGGGCGCAAGGAAGCCAACAATCGCGAACACCGGCGCCTGCGCCACTCCCTCTATTGCTCCAATCTCCTCCAGGTTCTGGTCCGGGGTTAGAATGTCGATACCGAGCGCTTCAACAATGAGTGCGTACACTCCGGTCACCGATAGCCCTATTGCCAGCGCGACCATCGGCAGCCATGCGACTTCTGTGAGCGTCGTCCGCCTGAAGCCCAGAGTTGCCAGTGAAACCCCGTGCCGACGAAGCCCAAATATCCAGGCAGCTGCAAGTAATGACAACGGCAGCAGCGTGCTGCCGAGGACCACGGCCAGGATTCTGTCTTCGACCAGGCCAGACCGAACCAGGACAAGTCCCAGTCCAAGACTGCCGCCAACGCCGGCAGGAACGAACAATGCCGTTCCAATGATCACATCTTTGATGGACCAGGGGACCCTGCCAATCGTGCTTGCGAACGGGCTCCTGCTTACCGCCGACTCAGTTGGCACACAGCAGCTGTCGCATCCGACGGGTGCGCCGGGAGCAATGTCCGTGCAGCCCTCGCTGGCATCTCGCTCGCTCTTTAGCTTTCCTTCCACAGCACATCGCCGAAGAGGTCGTCTGGATGTTCCCTGGACGCGAACACGGCGTACTCTTCCTTGGAGTCCTGCAGGTGCCCGTCGCCTCCATGACCAGGAAAGACGTTAATGTCATCGCCTAGTGTGAACAGCTTGGTGGTGATGCTCTCCACGAGCTGCTTGAACTTCTCCGGCGAACCGGACTTGCCGGGTCCACCAGGGAACAGCGTGTCGCCCGAAAACAGGTGCCCCTCAGTGAAAAAGCAGGTCGAGCCCGGCGTGTGCCCTGGTGTGAACACCGATGTCAAGCTCACATTGCCCGCCGAAATCACGTCACCGTCATTGAGCAACCTGTCTGCAGGGCGAGAAAGCGCATCGGCGTCGTCAGTGCCTATCGCGACCGGGGCATCAATCGCAGCCGTGACGTCCTCAAATCCCAGCAGGTGGTCCATGTGGTTGTGCGTGATGATGATCGCCTTCACATCCGTCGTCTTCGCAAGCTCGATCATCTTGTCGGGCTCGGCAGGTGTATCGATGAGAATGCTCTCATTCGTCTCGGGGCAGACCACGAGGTACATATTGTTACCGTAGGGCCCGCACTCCATCTTGTGGATAATTACATTGTCATCCTGATAACGTGGCGTCGCCATGGCTACTCCTGAAAGTCTGATAAAATACCGTCAAGACAGAATTATATCAGTACCCATCCCGCCGTCAAACATGGCGGCCTATACGTCGGTCGAGCCCGGAGGGTAAATATGGTCGTCACAGGTGCCACGGTCAAGTTCACTTACGAAGACTACTGCAATGCGCCCGAAGACAGGCGCTACGAACTTCACGACGGAGATCTCATATTGGTTCCCTCACCCAAGGAGCAACATCAGGACCTAGTCGGTAGCATTTACTTTCTG
This sequence comes from uncultured Dehalococcoidia bacterium, assembly GCA_964632415.1. Classification (GTDB taxonomy): domain Bacteria; phylum Chloroflexota; class Dehalococcoidia; order Lucifugimonadales; family JADFKI01; genus Bin90. The sequence goes on from CAZWDM010000084.1 coordinate 6,699, forward strand.
CTGAGAGGTTTCGTGATGGGAGAAAGGACAGGGCGGGCGTATATTGCCCCCTTCGACGTCGTGCTCTCCGACTACGACGTCGTGCAGCCTGATGTTCTGTTCGTATCCAATGACCGCCTCGACATCATCACCGCCGACAACATACAGGGCGCTCCCGATCTAGTGGTCGAAGTCCTCTCGCCATCCACCGCCCACCGCGACCGAACATACAAACGCTCTCTATACGCCCGCCATGGTGTCACGGAATTTTGGCTTGTGGACCCTGTTGCCCGCACGATAGAAGTCCTGTTGCTTGATGCGAACGGCTATGACATCGCTGGCTCATACGGCGCCGGCGACACACTCGCTTCTCCCACTCTCACCGAATTTACTCTAAGAATAGACGACATATTCCAGGGAGCTTAGAATGCCCGACTTTGGCCTGAACGTGAAGCACGACAACGAAGGCAAGCGCATAGAAATGCAGTGCGAGCACCAGAACGGGCTCGTCTATGTAGTGCGAGGGGAAGCGAACTGGGTATGCGATGAAGACCTCCTGCACGCCCACTCGCTCGCCGGCTTCTTCCGCGAGCTCGGCGAACTCGACGATGACCGCGTAACGGACATCATGCAGCGCTGGGGCATCTACTACCGACCCCGCCCACTTGCAGGCGCCGCCGACCACTCCTGAGGAAAAAGTAAAGAGCCCTCTTCCGAAGAAGAAGGCTCTCGTATGATTCCGTACTATTAGCTTAGGGAATGCTCCCTAGGGCTACTGAGATATTATTCTAAGCTACGCCCCGATTCCAAGCTCCGCGCGCAGGTCGTTGATGGTCTCCGCCCGGCTGCGCGTAACTCTTCGCTCACGCAAGCCGATTGGCAGGTTCTGCACTTCCGGCTGAATCTTTATCGCCACCATCACGGGGCCGTCTTCCTTCATGATGTCCTCGATGCTTGTGGCGAAGTCCTCGAGGTCATCAAAGTTGTACGCATTAGTGTATCCTGCGCCCTTCGCCATCGCCGCATAGTCGATATCCTGCGCGTTCGGTACCGGCTGCCCACCGGTCGTTGCGTAGCACTCGTTGTCCAGCACGAAGTGTACGAAGTTCTTCGGCTGCTTGCCCGCGATGCTTGCAATCACGCCCAGGTTCATCAGCAGCGAACCCTCGGCGTCGAACAGCACCACCTTCTCGTCCGGCAGCCCCAGCGCAAGCCCGAATGCCGCCGATGTCGTGTGCCCCATCGCGCCGCCCAGCGCAATGTCCCTTGACGGCTGGTCGCTCACATCCTGCCAGTGCCTTCCCGCCGTTCCCTGGGTCGTAACGATTGCGTCGCCGCGATGCGGCTTGAACGCGTTGAAAACATCAATTGGATCCAGCATCTCGTCTCCTTACCACTTGACCTATATGTCTGTCAGTTCGAATGAGCCTACTACCTGTTGAACCCGTGATACTCGTCTCCAACGAGGACGACAACGGGTCGATTTGTCCGGCGCGCCTCTGCGAACGCCTCGGATATCCGGTCACCATCCTCATCGTGCTCCACCAGGAAGTAGTTTAATCGGAACGCATTCAGGAATGGCTCCGTGTAGGTCGCTGCCGTGTCAGGCGTCTTGCCCCAACGCGTCCAGCCGCGATACCCGACAACCATTACCAGCGGAAAGCCCGCGTCCAGCGCCATCCCGCGAATCGAGTCTCCGGACTCCATCATCCCGGTATTCTGGATGAGGCACACGGGCACCTTACCCGCGACATTCAGCCCAAGCGCCACGCCCATAGTCTCGCCCTCACGCGACACCGGCACCACATCCAGCCAGTCCTGATCCAGCATCAACTCATAAAGGTAGTTCGTCTCGCTGTCCGGAATCGTAATTATGTGCGTCACGCCGTTTTTCTTGAACTCCTCGACCATAGTCTCAGGCCTAAGAATCTGAGGCTGTTGTTCCTGAACCATCAATCTCTCCTTCCGCTTAAGGCAGGCGCTGTCGCCAGACTGCGATTTCCCACACATATCCGCATTGAGCCACAATTATAAGTAGTCCCAATGAAGCGGTCAATTTGGCGACATTCACGTGCTGTTCCTTTGGGTTGTTCTTGAGCGCTACTTACATTCTCGGATATCATGTGAAATCCATCACAACTTCACGCATTTGATGCAGGAGGCGCTGCGAATGACACCCCGGCAACGCGCAGAAAAGTTAGAGTCCTACCGCAATGCCCACGATCTCCTCGTTAGCTCACTCGATGGATTTCCTAAGGAGATGTGGCAGTTCCGGGATGAACACGGCTGCTGGAGCATACACGAGCACATCGTCCACATCACCGACAGCGAAGCGAACAGCTACATCCGCTGCAGACGACTCATCGCCGAGCAGGGCGAACCACTGATGGCGTACGACGAAAACCAGTGGGCAACCGCCCTCGACTACCACGAGCAGAGCACCGAAGACGCCCTTGCCCTTTTCAAGTTGCTGCGCCACAAGAGTTACACGCTTATCAAGGACCTCCCCGAGCCCGTCTGGGCGCACTCCTCCTACCATCCCGAGAACGGGCAGACAACCCTGGACGACTGGCTCGATACCTACGAGCGCCACGTCCCCGAGCACCTCGAATACATGCGCCAGAACCTGGAAGCTTGGCACGAATCACAGGGGACGTAACGGTCGCCATTAATCGCGGACGCTGGAACGCCCGGTCTTAAATCGCCCGGGCGTTAACTTATGTGGTCTGTCCGCCGGCAGACTGACCGTCTGGCGAACTGAAAGACTGAAATGCTAAACCACCCCTGCGTCCCTCAACGCGGCCAGTTCCTCCATGCCAATCCCAAGCTCACCATACACGGCCTTGTTGTCCTCCCCCAGCAGCGGCGGACGTCGCCTGATCTCCCACGGCGTCGCCGTGAAGTCGTAAGGCGCTCCAACATACACGAACTCCTTTCCAAGCTCCGGGTGCGCCACCGGCACCTGCATCCCGCGCTCCTTGAAGTGCCTGTCCTCCAGAGTCTCTTCCGGCGAGTACACGATCCCCCACTGGAATCCCAGGTCCTGCGCCCGCACAAATATGTCGTAGGCGTTATTCGCAAGGCAGAGTTCCCTCACCGCGCCCATCACCTCCTCCATCTGCTGTATCGCATCCGGGTCCCGCCTGATGAGAGCCTCCCTGCTTGGCGGCGAAATATATTTCGCCAGATCGCCCACTAGCCCGTGCTCATCCAGCCACGCCAGCAAGTGAAGCCACTGCTCCTCGGTCCGCGCCGGGAACCCAATGTTCACATACCGACCGTCGCCGCACACGATCTGCACGTTCGACGTTGGCGTCGGCGACGAATGACGACCCGTCTGCCGCTGCACCGTGTCGCCCGCGACCAGCCAGTGATAGACCGCGCCCTCAGTCGTAACGTTCTGCGCAGCGTGCATATTCACGTCGATAAACTGCCCCTCACCCGTGAACTGCCTGTGCACCAGTGCCGTCAGAATGCCGATCGCCGCGAAGTGGCATGTCGTATGGTATGCCTGGTTGCCACCACCTCGAACCGGCGCAATCGAGTGGTCGTCGTATCCGCAGCTCCACACGGGTCCCCCGAACGCCAACGCGGTCATGTCCGTCGAGGCATAATCGTTGAACGGAGCATCCTGCCCGAACGGGCTAATTGCCGCGAATACGACACTCGGTGCAACCTCCGACACCCTCTCGTACCCAAGTCCCAGCGAATCAAGGTACCTCGGCGCACAGCTGTCGATCACCACATCCACCTGAGCCGCCAGCCGCAGGAACAGGTCTCGTCCCGTCTCGGACTCGATGTCCAGCGTTACGCTCTGCTTGTTCGTGTTGTAGTGCCAGAAGTACAGGCTGCCGTCTTTATCCGGTCTGTCCTGATAGAACGGAGGGTATCCTCGGGTATCGTCACCCTCAGGTGGCTCCAACTTCACCACGGTCGCACCCATGTCACCGAGCAGCTTACCGCACCAGCCGCCCAACTCGCCCCCGACTTCCAGTACTCGAACATCATCCAGGACCGACGTCATCTTCTTGCTCCCTCAAATCCAACCGGCTTCAATTCCTGCAAGCCTCACTGAAAGACTAGATAACTCCCTTGTCGTGAAGTTCCTGCTGCTCATTCTTGTCCAGCATCAGTATCTCGTCATAGAAGAAATCGTTGTCTTCGCCCAGCACTGGCGCGCCCTTCTGGATCGTCGCGGGCGTTTTCGACAGCTTCATCGGCATTCCCTCAACGCGCACGCGGCCCATCTCCAGGTGCTTCACCTCGGGGAAGGTGTCCCAGGCCAGCGAGTTGGCGTCCTTGTCCATCCTGTCCTCTGGATGCTGAACCACGGCAGCGGCCACTCCCTTCGCCTGAAGCGCATCCATCGCCTCGAAGTCAGACCGCTCCGCCGTCCAGGACTCCAGTATCTCGTCAAGTGCATCCTGGCTCTCATCCAGCATCCGCGATTCCAATGTCGCAAACCTGTCATCGTCCGCCAGTTCAGGCCGCCCGATAACCTCGCATATCGCCCGCCATTCGGCGTCGTCCCGCGCCGAAATCGCGACCCACCGGTCGTCGCCCTTCGATCTGTATATCCCGTGCGGTGCCATCGGGGGAAATACATTCCGATTGCTGTGCGGCTTACCCGGCTGCCGCATCGGACGCCCGTTCACCGTGTAGTCCAGCAGCGCGGGACCGTTAAGCGACAGCGCCGCATCCGTACACGACATGTCGACATATTGCCCTTCGCCCGTCTTGTTGCGGTGGTACAGCGCCATCAGAATCGCGATCGCCATGAAGTACCCGCCTGTATGGTCCATGTGCGAGTATCCCCACCCGGCGGGTGGCATTTCAGGCAGCGCAGACTGGAATGTCAGCCCGGACACCGCCTGCACAACAGGGCCCCATGTCTTGAAGAGCGTATAGGGTCCCCGGTGGCCGAAGCCGCAGTTCGACACATAGATGATGTCCGGCTTGATCCGCCTCATCTCTTCGTACGGAAACCCCCAGCGTTCCATCACACCCGCGCTGAAGTTCTCCGTCACCACATCGCTGATCGAGATTATCTCTCTCAGCAGCTCCTTGCCGCGCTCGCTCTTCGCATTCAGCGTGACTCCCAGCTTCTCCACATTGTGGTTGTTGAACATCCCGCCCAGGTTCGTTCCGCGCCGCTCGTCAATGTAGGGCCCGTTCCCGCGGAAGATGTCCCAGCCACCCTGCGTCAGCCGGTCTTCGATTCTTATCACCTGCGCCCCGAACGCAGCGAAAAACCGGGTTGCGCCCGCGCCTGCAAGCTGCCCGGAAAAATCGCATATTCTTACTGGCGCAAGCGCGCCCTTCGCACCATTAGTCGCCATCCGTCAGTCTCCATAGAGGTTCATGCCATCGGACACCGACGCTGATTATAACCCTGACAGGCCTTACTTGCCACACTGTC
>CAZWDM010000085.1:0-11691 GCA_964632415.1 uncultured Dehalococcoidia bacterium
CTCGCGTTCCAGCTCCATTTGCAGTCAGCGGCGAATGAAGGCCTGAAACGGCATTGGGCTAATGGGCGATAGTTTAGCTCTGGTATCCTTGGCCAGATCTGAATGGCCCGGCAGCCTGCATCGCAAGTGGCCGCCTCCAGCAAGACCCACCGTGAGAACTGTCTCGCTGCCGCGGTATTCCAGGGCTTCAACAATGCAACCCCCGGAGCAATTCGCCTCGATCGCCAGATCCTGGGGCCGAATCATCAGTAGTAGTTCAGTGCCATCTGGCGCAACTCCGTCTTTGCACTTGAACTTCAGCGGTCCCATGTCGGTCAAAGCCAAGCCTCCCTGTACGACGCCCTCCAGGAAGTCGCAGTCGCCGACAATTCGCGCAACCTGCGGGTTCAGGGGTGACTGATACAGGTCTTCCGGCGTGTCCACCTGCTCCAAGCGTCCCTCGTTCATCACTCCAACCCTGTCCCCAAAGGCGAACGCTTCTTCCCTGTCGTGAGTGACGAATATCGCGGCGATGCCCTTGATCCGCAAAATAGCCGCTACTTCCTGGCGCACTTCCAGCCGCATTCCCGCGTCGAGGTTGCTGAATGGCTCGTCCAGCAAGACCGCAACTGGCGACGGGGCCAGCGTTCTGGCAAGCGCTACTCTCTGTTGCTGCCCGCCGGACAACTCGTGCGGATAACGTTCTTCGAGTTTCGTCAGCCTGACTAAGTCCAGGGCATCTTTGGTGCGACTGCGCTGCTCCCCCTTTGACATGCCGCGAAGTCCGAATGCAACATTCTGCGCGACCGTGAGGTGAGGAAAGAGCGCATACTCCTGAAACACCATGCCAATGTTTCGTCGCTCCGGTGGCAGGTGATGATCGGCGTCGGACGCGAGATCCGGGTGAATCAGCAGTTGCCCGGCATCAAGATGCTCGAATCCCGCAATAAGCCGCAGTAGCGTGGTCTTGCCGCAGCCGCTCGCGCCCAGAATCGACAGAACCTCGCCGGGCATCAGCTGAAAGCTCACATCCTCGACGGCGACCACATCACCGAAGCGTTTCGCCGCGCCTATGCACTCTATAAGGGGCATGTTCACGCCAGCGCCTTCTTCTCGCGCAGCACGAGCAAGGTCATCGGGATGGATGAGGTCAGGATGATCAAGAGAGCGGGTGCCGCCGCGCGTGCGAAGAACGCTTCAGATGTCGCCGACCAGACGGATGTCGCTAGTGTCTGGAAGCCCAGGGGTCCGAGAATCAGTGTCGCAGGAAGTTCCTTCATTGTGAGGAGGAACACCAGGGCCGCCCCCATAAGCACACCTGAGCGCATCAGTGGCAGCGTTATGTGCCTCATGACTCGCACGGGATTGTGTCCGAGGCAACGCGCTGCGTCCTCTAGTCGTGGGCTGACTTGCAGAAGCGCCGATCGTACAGAACCCAGGGCAACTGGGAAGAAGAGCACTGCATAGGCGAATATGAGCAGCAAGTGTGTCTGGTACAGCGGGCGTGCGTACTTCGCTCCGAAGAATACCAGCGCAAGTGCAACCACCACACCCGGAAGCGCGTAGCCTGTGAAGCTGATCGGTTCCAGCGCCCTGTTGAGTCGGCTCGGATAACGCACCAGCAGCACAGCCATCGCTATTGCCATTCCGGCGGTCATGGCAGCAGCAGCCCCCGATACGATGAGCGAATTTCGTGTGGCGCTCCACAGCAGCAGCAGCGGCTCTCCCGCATCCAAGCCACGCACCAGCCAGAAGAGAAGGACACCGACCGGCAGTACCAGCGCAAGCGTGAGTACGGCTCCCATCGCGCCAATCGCCAGCCATTTCCAGTTACCAAGCTTCACGATTGAAGCCATCCGAGCAGAGCCAACGCCGGAACGGTAGTACCTGCCTCTGCCTCTCGTGTGGTTCTCCAACAGCAGTATGACTACTGCCATAATGACCAGCACGAACGAAAGCAGCGCGGCTATCGAGCGGTCAATAGAGCCCTCGTACTGCTGGTATATCGCAAATGTGAATGTGTTGTAGCGCAGCATTGCGACCGCACCGAATTCACTCAGCGTATAAAGTGCAACCAGCAGCGACCCGGCGGCTATGGAGGGTTTCAACTGAGGGAGGGTTACCCGAAAGAATGTGCTCCACGCGCTGTGCCCCAGACCGCGAGAAGCCTCTTCCGTTGATGGATCGAGTCTGGCGATGGAGCCACGAACAGTGAGGAACAGATAGGGGTAGCTTAGCAAAGTCAGCACGGCGGTAGCGCCAAACAGACCGTACATGTCGGGTAGCCGCTGCAGACCGAACAGCACTTCGAGCCCGGACTGCAGAAGTCCCTTTGGCCCTAGGGCAGATATGTACAGGAAGGCTCCAACAAAGCTGGGAATGACCAGCGGTAGCGCCGCGAGCACTGTCCAGAACCGTCGAAGTGGTAGGTCGGTCCTGTATGTAAGCCACGCGAATGGCACCGCTATGACAGCAGAGAATGTCGTAACACAGCCAATCAGGAGCAATGTGCGCAGCAGCGTCTCCAAAGTGCGCACGCGAAAAAGAAGATCCCATGCTTCCTCGCTCGCACTCGCGCCCCTTATCAGCAGATACGCCGCGGGCAGTGCCATGGCAGCCCCGACCAGCAATGCGGGCAGCAACACGGGGATTGGAGGCAAACTCGGCAGCGAGCGCCGCTGACCGGAGATCAGCTCCCAGCCGGTTGAGCCAACGTTGTGCGATATTCGCCCAATCGTCACCATCCGTGTCGGTTTTCCTCCAGCGATGTTTTGGGGCGAAACAGTGTTTAGATGCAGTCAACCTGTACACTGACTACCTGTAAACAGCACCATTAATCCCATTAGTTAATATGCACTGATTCTCACTGGTTGTCAATAATACAATGTGCTGCCACTGCATGCTAAAGGCATTGGGAAGCAGTCAAGGAGCGCGGGAGTGCGTACGCGGGAGAGTGCTTGCCCATGAATCGACCCACGGTAATTTTGTGGGTGAAGAGGCGGCTGCGAAGCAGGGAGTAAGTGGGGAATACCGGGTGCCGCTCAGGAAATTGCAGTCTTGACGTTGTTCCCGGATCTCGAGGCTACCTACCGGGAAGCTCGAGGACTATAGGTGCTGCCCAAGTCTTAAACTGAATGAGGAAGCCGCAAGTCTCTCGCATTCATAATGAATAGCTGTAAATATGTAGGACTTGGCGCTCCGGTGGGTCGGTTCTGCCCTGTCTAGGCGGACCTAGACTGGAAATGACCGTTCCGTGGGCATTGGGGATTGCTTCAGATGCCCACTGATAGACAGTCTCGCGGATGATTAGGCAATTCACTGCTAGTGGCATCGCCATGCTCTTCGACATGTCGAGAGAGGGATCAGTCCGACCCGACCAAATCGCCAGGAGACTCCAGGCTTCCCTTCAGTGTTCGCATAAACTCGGCGACGGGAACGCCGTCCAGTGCGCGATGATCGAAGGTCACGCTCAAGTGCATCATCGACCGCACGACGATCTCCCCATCGACCACGACCGGTTTCTCGATTGCCCGACCCAGTCCCAGTATCGCCACTTGTGGAGGGTCAATGATGGGTGTGAACACATCGATGTCGTAGTTGGACAGCGCGGTTACGGTGAAGCCTGCACCCGTCATGTCATCGACGCCAAGCTCATTCTTGCGCGTCTTGTCCGCGAGAGAGCGAATCTGTCCGGCGATGTCCAGCAGACTCAGTGAATCTGCCCCCTTCAGCACCGGAACAAGCAGACCTTCCGACACTGCCACCGCAAGGCCGATGTTGACCTCATTGAGCAGCAGCACATTCCCGTCCACAAGGTGCGAATTGAGCCTCGGATGCGCCTTGAGCGCGCTCGCAACGGCAGCGATGATGAGGTCGAGGTCAAGCGGCCTGATCCGGTGCGGCCGCCACTCGGAGACCAGCCACTCGCGGAGGCTCAGGAGCTCGGTTACATCGGCCTCGGTGCTGAGTGTCACCTGAGCCATCGTGCTGACGCTCATAGACATGCGGTCTGCGATGATCTTGCGCAGTCCGGTCAGCGGCACGGTCTCGCCCACGGCGTCTGCGCGCGCTGAGGCTGCCTCCCGCTCCGCAATTGCCTGCTCTACATCGGCGACCGTGATGCGACCATTCGGTCCCGATCCGGCAACTTCGTCCAGGTCTATGTCCTGTTGACGTGCCAGCATCCGCGCACGCGGGACGACCTGGACACGCGGCCTGCTCTGCCTGGCTTCGATGGCGGCGCGCACATCCTGCTCGGTGATGCGACCACGCGGCCCGGTACCGTTTAGGTTGTCGAGGTCTATGCCGTTGTCGCGTGCAAGCCGCCTGGCTACGGGGGTAACCTGCCGGGTCCCACCACCCGCAGGGCGTGCATCCCTGCGCCGCCTACGCCTTCGGGCACCGGCAGATGAGGCAGGGGCTCCGGGCTCTGGACGCGAGGGGTTCTCTCCGGGCTCGCCGATGACTGCAACCAGTTCGCCAACTTTAACCAGCGAGCCTTCGGGTGCCATGATGTGGTAAACGACCCCAGTGGCGGGAGACTCCAGTTCAGAGTTGATCTTCGCCGTCTCGACTTCGACCAGAGGCTGCCCTTCGGCGATCTCATCACCCTCGCTGACGAGCCACCTGGTCAGCGTGCCGTCTTCCATGTTCATGCCCCACTGGGGCAGCAGCACGTTTGTAGCCATGTCTATCCTCCGGTGAGACGCCGCCAGGGCGTTTGGATGCAGCCGCTACTCCAGCGTGGCGTAAATCGCGTCAGTGATCTTGTCCTCGTTGGGGAAGACTTCGGGTTCGAGGGCTGGGCTGAACGGGAAGTGGCAGTCCATACTTGTCACCCTCTGTATCGGGCTTTGCAAGCTCCAGAAGCCTTCCTGCGCCACCATCGCCGAGATTTCGGATGCTACGCTGCAGCTCTTGTGCGCCGGATCCACGATGACTAAGCGACCCGTCTTCTCCACCGATTCGAGTATCGTCTTCGTGTCCAATGGCACGATCGTGCGCGGGTCGATGACCTCGACTGAGATGTCCTCCTCGTCCAGTGCCTCCGCGACTGCCATCGCGCGTCTCAGCATTCCAGCCAGAGCGACCACCGTGACATCGGAGCCTTCATTCTTCACATCCGCTACGCCGAACGGGATAGTATTGTCGTCGTCGTCATCTACCTCGCCGCGCGTCCCTGCCAGGTTGTTGTCCTCGAAGAACATGACTGGGTCATTGTCGCGGACCGCGGTTTTAAGCAGCCCCTTGGCGTCCGCAGGTGTCGTGGGAATAGCAATCTTCAGGCCGGGCATGTTCATTAGCATAGGGTAGGGCCTGTCAGTGTGGTGAGCCGCACTGTTCGCACCGTAGATCATGCCGCATCTGTACACAACGGGCAGACTCACTTGTCCGCCGAACATAAAGCGCATCTTGGCAGCCTGACTTATGAGCTGGTCCATTGCAACCCATAGAAAGCTTGAGAGCGACTGCACGATGGGTCTCATCCCGACGGCTGCCGCGCCCACCGCCGCTCCCATGAACCCGTTTTCCGACAGTGGCGTGTCGATGACGCGATCGCCGAATTCCTGGGAGAGGCCGCCGGTCACGCCGTAAATGCCCCCGCGAATGCTCTCGCCCATGATGAATACCGATTCGTCGCGGCGCATCTCCTCTTTGATTGCGGCATTCAGCGCGTCTGCGTAGGTCATCTCAGGCATTGCACATCTCTCCTGATTCGTCTAAATGCGTGGCAACGGTAGTATCTAGTTGTAAGTGGGCAGAGGGTCGGCGTACAAGTCGTTGAGCAGGTCTTCCATCTCAGGGTATGGGCTTTCGCGCGCGAATTGCAGCGCTTCAGCGATCGTATCGGCTACATTCTGCCGCACCGCCTCAACCTCTTCCTTAGAGGCAATATCCTGATCGACGAGCCACTGAGAGTGAAGCTCTATGGGGTCGCGCTCCTGCCATGCCAGCACCTCTTCATCGGTCCGGTACGGCTCGCGCAGGATGCGGACCAACCCCTCAGAGTGGTCTTCGTAGCGGTAGGTGCGCGCTTCGATTAGTGTCGGTCCCTCTCCGGCGCGCCCTCTTCTTACTGCCTCTGTGGTCGCCTCGTACATGGCAAGCACGTCCTGGCCGTCAACGAGTACGCCGGGCATGTCGTATGCGGCGGCGCGGTCCGAAATGTTCTCCACGGATACGGATTCCGTGAAACTGGTGGTTACCGCATACTGGTTGTTCTCACACAGGAAAATGACGGGCAGCTTCCAGATTGCGGCAAGGTTCATTGCCTCGTGGCACGCCCCCTGGTTGCTTGCGCCGTCGCCAAAGAAAGCGACCACAACGCGGTCGTTACCCTGCATCTTGCTTCCCATAGCCGCGCCCACCGCGACGGGAAGTGCCGATCCGACAATGCCGGACTCGCCGAGAATCCCAATGTCGAAGTCGGCGAGGTGCATCGAACCACCCTTGCCCTTGCAGTATCCGGTCGCTTTGCCGAGAAGCTCGGCCATCGCGCGCCGGACGTCGCCGCCCTTGGAAATCGGATGGCCGTGGGAGCGGTGGTTGCCGGTGATGTAGTCGTCGTCCCTCAGAGCGGCGCAGGCACCGACCGCCACTGCTTCCTCGCCGATGTAGCAGTGTGCCATGCCGACGAGCTCGCCGCGCTGGACGAGCTGCTTGACGTTCTCCTCGAACTCACGGATCAGCATCATCCGCCGTAGCATTAGCATGTAAAGGTCTCGTTCCTGTTCCATATTTCAGCCTCCCTGATTCAGTGGGCTTTGAAGCGAGCCGAGACATCTAGAACTGCGGTGACCGAGTGCCGGTGAATCTGGCACCGGACGATGTCCGACGACCTTGGGCGCATCTTATTACATAATGTCGGACAGCGACAATAGCCGGGCAGCGGTAAAGCCTTACACTATTGGGTTATAATCCTGTTGGACTGTTGGAACCGGGTGGTCGGGGACTTAAGAACATTTACTGGTCCAAGACGTTATTCGATCACAAGCCCAAATATATGGTGGAGTCAAGAGCATGGCAACTTCGAGCACTGACCTCGACTTTGACGCAATCGTAATCGGCGCCGGTATTGCAGGAATGTACCAGCTGTACAGGTTGCGCGAACTGGGCCTGAGGGTTCGGGTCTTCGAGCGCGGGACAGGCGTGGGAGGCACGTGGTACTGGAACCGATACCCGGGAGCCAGATTCGACTCGGAGAGTTATTCATACGGCTATTCATTCTCCCAGGAACTGCTCGATGAGTGGGACTGGTCGGAGCGCTTCGCATCACAGCCGGAGATTCTGCGATACCTGCAGTACGTGGCAGACAAGTTCGACCTTCGCAAGGATATACAGTTCTCCAGCGATGTGAAGTCCGCCGACTTCGATGACGAGTCACGGCGCTGGACTGTGCGATTGGCGGATGGGACTTCTCACACCAGCAGGTTCCTGATCACCGGAGTCGGGATTCTTTCCCAGCCTACTCTGCCAAGGATAGAAGGAATCGAGGATTTCAGAGGGGAGTCATTTCACACCTCCCGGTGGCCTCACACTCCGGTGAATTTCGCGGGCAAGAGAGTGGGTGTTATCGGCACAGGCGCTACTGGAATCCAGACGATCCAGGAAGTTGCCAAGAATGTCGGGAGGCTCACTGTCTTTCAGCTTCGACCTGAGTGGTCGGCTCCCCTGCATAACTCGAAGATCGAGCCTGAAGAGATGGAAGCCATCAGGGCCAACTACGATGACATGTTCGAGCACTGCACCAGAACTGCGGCCGGGTTCATTCACGATGTCGATCCCAGGAACACATTCGATGTGCCCGAAAAGGAGCGGTATGAGTTCTGGGAGCGGCTGTACGCGAGTCCAGGGTTCGGGATATGGCAGGGCAACTTCAAGGATATACTGACCAACCCGGAAGCCAACAGGGCAATCTCGGAATTCATAGCCGACAAGATACGGGGGAGGGTGAATGACCCCGCGATTGCTGAGAAACTGATTCCGAAAGACCACGGTTTCGGGACGAAGCGGGTTCCGCTGGAGACCGGTTACTTTGAATCATACAACCAGGAGAACGTCGAGCTCATAGACATAAGTGAGACTCCAATCATCAGGATCACTGAGAATGGAGTTCTGACTTCTGAGAGGGAGTTCGCGTTTGACTACATAATATATGCCACCGGCTTCGACGCGATATTCGGCAGCTACAACAGGATAGACATCCGGGGCGCGAACGGGCGCAAACTGAAGGAACAGTGGGACGAGGAGCTGGCGACTTTCCTGGGCATCCAGACGAGCGGTTACCCCAACATGTTCATGATTATCGGGCCGCACGCGATGGCCGGGAACAACCCGCGTGCCATAGAGTACCAGGTCAACTGGGTGACTGATCTCATCAAGTATATGGACGACAACGACCTGACCCGGGCCGAAGCAGGACCGGAAGCGCAGAAGGACTGGCGGGAGTATGTCGTGGAACAGGGCAAGGACCTGCTTAGAAACGATGTTGATTCTTGGCAGACCGGCATAAATATGAACATTGAAGGCAGACAGAAGCGAATCGTGGGCATGTATTCGGGCGGCCAGCCTTCGTACAGGCGCCGATGCGAAGAGGTCGCCCGAGGCGGCTATAAGGAACTGAACCTGAAGTAGCTGGGGGCGCTGCATGGCACTTGACTCCGCCACACTCAAATTTCTGGAGGAGATGGCTGACCGCGATTGGAAGCCTCTAGCCGAATGCACGCCTGAAGAGGCACGCACAATTGCGTCGAGGATTGCAGGTCTTGCAGGGCCCGCGCCGGAAATGAAGCGTGTGGAGGAGCATAAGGTAGGTGGAGGGCACGGTGAAGCGGGGCTGCGGGTACTCGTTCCATTTCAGCAGCCAAGAGGGGTGATAGTTTACTGCCACGGCGACTGGTGGGTTACCGGCTCGGCGGACGACTATGACACGGTGGCGCGGAAGCTCGCGGAACGGACATCATGCGCGGTTGTGCTGGTAGATTATCGTCTGGCGCCTGAACATCGATATCCGGTGGGAGTGAACGACTCTTTTGCTGCTCTGGAGTGGGTTGGTGGGCACGTTAGCGATATTGCGGGGCAAGATGTGCCGCTGGTAGTGGCGGGGGACGGCTCAGGCGGGAACCTCGCCGCTGTGACTGCCGTACGAGCCCGGGACAGGGGTGGCCCACACATAGCGTTGCAGGTTCTCATATATCCGATTACAGATGCAGACTTCGACCGTCCGTCATACCTGGACCCTGAGAATGAGATTCTCGTTAATCGCGACGGTGTGATTTGGTCGTGGGACCATTATCTTCCTGATGCAAGCCGTCGAACCGAGCCTGATGCCGCTCCTTTACGAACTGAGGACCTACGCGGGCTTCCGCCGGCTGTTATCCTTACTGCGGAGCATGATGTTCTGCGGGACGAGGGAGAGGCTTACGCGGCACGTCTGAAAGAGGCCGGCGTTACGACTGACCTGCAAAGACATGCCGGACAGATGCATGGGTTCTTTACACTACTGATGCTGCCGGGCAGCGAGCTGGGATTTCAGCAGGTGGTAAGGGCAGTCAGGGCTTGCATCGTGAAGTGGCGCAAGGGTAGATCAGAATAGCGACGGTTGCCGAAGTCCGACATTACAGACCAGCACCACAGGAGAGTGAAATATGGCGGCTAACTCAGAACTTTCTCCGGAATTTGATGCGGTGGTGATTGGCGCCGGATTCGCGGGGCTGGGCATGCTGCGGCGGCTGAGAGACGAACTTGGCATGACCGTGCAGGTTTACGAGGCGGGGGACGGGGTTGGGGGAACATGGTACTGGAACCGGTACCCCGGCGCGCGGTGCGACTCGGAGAGCTATGTTTACTGCTTCTCGTTTTCGGATGAGCTGCTTCAGGACTGGAACTGGAGTGGCAAGTATCCCGAACAGCCGGAGATCCTGTCCTACCTGAACCATGTGGCGGACCGCTTCGACCTGCGCCGCGACATACAGCTCAACACACGGGTAACTGCCGCGAAGTTCCTGGAAGGTGCGGACTGCTGGCAGATCGAGACGGACCGGGGCGACTGCGTCAGGGCGCGGTTCCTGATTACGGGCATAGGGTGTATTTCGACGGGGAATGTACCGGACATCCCGGGGCTGGAAACGTATGAGGGCGAGTGGTACCACACGGGAAGCTGGCCCCACGAAGAGGTGGACTTCGCCGGCAAGCGCGTTGCGGTGATCGGGACGGGTTCGAGCGGGGTGCAGGCGATACCGGTGATCGCCGAAAAGGCAGAGAGCCTGACCGTCTTTCAGCGCACGCCGCAGTACACCATTCCTGCCCGCCACGAGAATGTTGATCGCAGGTTTATCGAGGAAGAGGTGAAGCCGAACTACGATGCCATCTGGGAGAAGGCGAAGTGGTCGAAGGCGGGCTTCCCCGCGGACTTCAGCGAGCGGTCGGCACTGGAGGTGTCGGCGGCGGAGCGGCTGGAGACCTACGAGGACCTGTGGGCCAAGGGCGGTACCACATTCCTGTACGGGACGTTCAATGACATCAGGACGGACAGGCGGGCGAACGACACGGCTGCCGAGTTCATCCGGTCGAAGATCCGGGAGACGGTGCATGATCCCGAGATGACGGAGAAACTTCTGCCCGTTGACCACCCGTTCGGGTCGAAGCGGACGCTGATCGATACCAACTATTTCGAGACATATAACCGGGGAAATGTGGAGCTGGTGGATATCCGGCATTCGCCGATCGAGAGGATAACGCCGAGGGGGATACGGACCGAGGACGAAGAGTTCGAGTTCGACATGATCGTCTTCGCTACCGGGTTCGATGCGATGACGGGCACTTTCCTGAAGATGGACATCCGCGGGAGGGGCGACCTGCCGCTCCGGGAGAAGTGGGCGGAGGGGCCGAAGACATACCTTGGAGTGCAGGTGGCGGGATTCCCGAACATGTTCATGATTACGGGGCCGGGCAGCCCGTCCGTGCTGAGCAATATGCCGGTCTCTATCGAGCAGCACATCGAGTGGATTTCCGATTTCATCGAGTATCTATGCGACCACGAAATCGAGTCGGCTGAGGCGGACGCGGATGCGGAAACGGCGTGGGTTGCACATGTGAACGAGGTCGCGGAGCCGACGATGTTCATGCTGGCAAACTCGTGGTACCTGGGCGCGAACATCCCGGGGAAGCCGCGTGTGTTCATGCCGTACGCGGGGGGCGTCGGCGCGTACCGCAAGAGGTGCAACGAGATCGCGGACAACGGCTATGAGGGATTCATCCTCGACGGCGAATATCAAGAGCGAGTCAGCGAGGCCGCCCTGGTCTGGCAGGCGTAGGATGCCCCGGTGCTGAGGATTGCCGGCTGGTCCGTCTGATTCTTGCGGGACGTGCCGAGGTTTACGGGTCGCGGATGTTTGGCTTGTCAAGAGGGAAGAGGCCACGGGCATTGTCAGCAGGTGTTGGTATCGTATTCGACATTGTTGTTTATGCTGGTTTCACCCCCATCCTAACCCCTGCCTTCGCAGGGGCAGGCTCTTCCCCCATCGAGGGCCGAGGGGGGTAGATATCTGGCGTTTCAAATAAAATGCCGCAGTGCTTCAAGCAAACCGGATTTATACTCTCATTCCGAACGGAGGGCGGAATCTGGCGTCCTTAACTGCGAACGGGCTTGTCTTATGACAGCGATTGTAGATTCTTCACTCCGCTGTGCTGCATTCAGAATGACAGTGTTGT
>CAZWDM010000086.1:0-11587 GCA_964632415.1 uncultured Dehalococcoidia bacterium
TCCGGCGCATTCTCCCTCTCACGAGCCCAGGGCGCGGTGATAGGCCCCATCGAAGGTTGGCTGATCGACAAGGTCGGCAACCGCCGCATGATACTTCTCGGCTATCTGCTGATGGCGTTTGGCTTCCTTATGTTCTCACAGGTCGGCAACCAGGCATTCTGGAACATCGGGTCGTTCGGCATCAAGAGCGGCGTCTGGCAGTTCTACATCTCCTTCATCACGATCAGTCTCGGGTCGGGCGTGGGTGGCTGGCTTGCGATAATGGCGCTGATGAACAACTGGTTCCTCCGTCAGCGTTCACTCGCCATAGCGACCTCGATGTCGGGGATCCATCTGGGCGGCCTCCTGGTTCCCGTATTGGCGCTCGGCATTGAAGCATACGGCTTCCGCTGGACAACATTCGGCATAGCCATATTCCTCGCGGTGCTGATCCTTCCGGTATTCGCCGTACTCCGCGACAGGCCTGAAGACATGGGCTTGCTTCCGGACGGAGAGCGACCTGGTGGAAGGCGACAGGCTGACAGGAACACCGCTGCTGCTGCGCCCGTCGACGACGAACCTGAATTCACCGCAATGCAGGCCCTCAGGACACGCGCCTTCTGGATCCTGACCATCGTGCATATGTCATCGAGCGTATCTATCGTTACCCTGGCATTGCATCTTGCCCCCAAGTTGACCGACATGGGCATGTCTCTCAGCGGCGCCGGCACTATCGTCCTCATTTACACCGTGCTTGCGCTGCCCACCCAGTTCGTCGCAGGCTGGCTCGCGGACCGCATGCCCAAGCCACCGCTGATATTCTTCTTCATACTGCTGCAGGGCATCGCGATCATGCTCATCGCCGCAACAGACCAGATATTCATGGCTCTGATTTTCGCCATTCTGTACGGGATAGGCTTTGGCGGGCGAATCCCGCTGCTGACATCCATCCGCGGCGAGTATTTTGGCCGCAAGGCATTCGCAACGATCATGGGCCTGTCGCAGATGCCGAACAATATCTGCATGATTTTCGCCCCGCTATTTGCCGGGTTCATGTTCGACACTACCGGCACCTACTTCATACCGTTCGCCTTCTTCGGACTGCTTAATGTACTCGGCGCTTTCCTCATGCTCACAGTGAAGCGCCCGCAGATTCAGGAAGCAGGCCCAGCACCCGCGACGCAAGCGGCGGACTAAGACTCGGCAGGGGATGAGATGAAGGTTCTTGGACGCGAACTACCTTCGCCATTCGACATATTCTGGGAGCGCTTTCAGGCTGATATTCCCGTGCCCAGCGAGCACATCGAAGCAGGTCACAGCGTCGTATTCGGCGACCAGGGATACGACCTGAGCGCGCCCGACCTGCCAGCGTGGGCAGGGCTGCCCGACGCCGACCTCGCCTACCACGTCGCTCACGAGCTTTACCATGTCGTTCAAAGGCAGAGGGGCTATCCCAGGACGGTGAGAGGGCGCCAGTATCCGCCTGACTCCGTCGAAGCCCGCATCGGCGGTGATCTGGAGGAGATGATCCTGCACCCACCGCTGGAGGAACTGCTCCGTGCAGAAATGGGCTTCACCAACGACCTCATTCGCGGCCGCATGCTGAACGGCGCCCTGAACGGTATCGCCAGCAGCCCGGTGCCTGAATACGGGACTCCCTGGTTCACCACATGGGCGATACGCTATTGCGAGCTGCAGATCATATTGAACGCGGATGAATGGGCCCAACTGGAGCAGGTATTCAAGGAGCGCAGCCCGCAGGTGTCGAGGCTCGGTGAGGAAATGACGGCGATAGTGAATGGAGTCGGCTGGGGCACTCGCGAGCAGGCGCTGGAGGCGCTCATAGGCGTGCGCGACTCACTCGGATTGCAGGTTAATCAGATTGTTCTCGTGATGGATCCCCTATCCGGCGAGATTTTCTGACCTGACTGACGGCCCCCGGATGTGCTTCACTGCCGGCAAAGGTCTTCCTGGATATGGCGGTGAAACTCCCCTGTGACCAGTCCCGAGGGAAAGATCTGCGCCTCTATATCCTGGAAGGTGAATATCCAGTGGTCGATCGTAGGCATCGCCTCCGCATCTTCGATTCTTTGCAGAATTGCAGGTATGCGCGACTTCTTATGATCACACATGCTCCGGACCTTAGCCTCGAACACCGCGCGCGCCTCTATCTCGGAGAAATCGGTAGAGACATTGGGTGTGAACTCAAGACAGGCCGTCGCCAGAAGCGCCAGGAGCAGAAGGGGCACGAGGGCAATCTTCATGATGCCGGGTATTGTATCACGCGTTCGTAGAGTCAAACTATGAACTCTAGTCTGAAAGACTTTGCAGCTGCCGGTTCGCCAGATTGTGCGAGGGCGAATCAGATATCGCCATCTGTTACAATCGCGACACGATTTATCCGTGAACGTCAGGATCAGAGCGCGCGCCAAGCGCGAAGTTGCTTCAGGAGAATTCCAAATGACTCTCGAAGGCAGGGTAGCAATTGTAACGGGTTCCGGCAGAAATATCGGTCGCGCAACTGCGCTCGAGCTCGCCCGCCGGGGTGCCACCGTCGTCGTTAACGCCCGCAGCAATCGCACCGAGGCAAACGCAGTTGTAGGCGAGATTGAGTCGCTGGGAGGCACGGCGATTGCAACCCTAGCGGATGTCGGCGTGCAGGAGCAGGTCGATTCTATGGTTACGGATGCCCTCGCGGCATTCGGCAAGGTTGACATACTCATCAACAATGCCGGGCTGCGCGCCGCCGACCCGATAACTGAAATGTCTTCAGAGCAGTGGCGCGCGGTCCTCGCGGTAAATCTTGACGGACCGTTCTTCTGCTCGCAGGCGGTAATACCGGGCATGATTGAACGAGGCTGGGGACGCATCATAAACGTCTCAGGACTGAATGCCTTCAAGGGCAGGGCGCACTGGGCGCACGTCTGCGCCTCTAAGATGGGGGCGCTTGGCCTGACCCGTGCGCTTGCCGAAGAGCTCGCCGAGCATAACATTCTCGTGAATCACATCGTGCCGGGAGCATTCGATACCTCGCCGCCGCCCGGCAACGGCAGCGCGTTCGCCGGCCCCCCCGCGACTCGTGCCGTCGGCATTCCGGTGGGCAGGCTCGGATTCCCACATGAGATTGCGACCACCTGCGCCTTTCTCGCCTCCGACGATGCCTCGTTTATCACCGGACAGACGATACATGTGAATGGCGGGGCCCTGGCTTACTAAATCCGAGCTTCCCTGTGGCGTGATATAATTAGGGTAATCGGCAGTGCTGGAGGTTGACGGCTGCAAGTCAGAATCAAGCTGTTCGCAAGCTACAAGGAAAAGGCTGGCACATCCGACATTGTGATGAGCCTGCCGGTAGGCGCTACCGTCTCGGACGCCGCAAGCGCACTCCTGCGAATGCATCCGGCAATTGCCGGCGACAGTTCCCGTCTGATGATTGCCGTCAACGAAGAGTACCAGGAGCATGACTTCCCGCTCAGCGACAATGACGAAGTCGCGTTCATACCGCCGGTCAGTGGAGGATGCTCCCAGATCGATCGTAATGAGCCTGTCGAACTGCCTTATCCTGTCTAGCCTGTTAGCCCCCATCCGGTGAAAACATGATCACGATAACCCACGAAGAACTTTGCCCCGAAGCCATCACCGACGCCGTGAAGCAAGACAGCAATGGAGCCGTGGTAACGTTCCTAGGTTCCACGCGTGACTCCACGGCGGAGCGAGATGTGCTGTACCTCGAATACGAGGCGTATCGGCCTATGGCTGACAACCAGCTTGCCCGTATAGTGGACGAAATTCAGGAGAAGTGGGGCATAGAAAATGTCTCTATCGCTCACCGTCTGGGAAGACTCGAGATTGGAGACATCAGCCTCGTTGTTGCAATAGCGTCACCGCATCGCAAGGAAGCGTTCGAAGCAAGCGCCTACGCCATCGACCGCATCAAGCAGATAGTTCCGATCTGGAAGAAGGAGTTCTTCGAGGGCGGCGAGGTCTGGGTCGGCAGCCAGGAAGACGAGTGCGCGAAGCAGGCGAATGCGGCCGCGGTGAGTCGTTCGTAACCGGCCCGCCTTCATTCGCGACTGTGGTTCGCACCTCATCAGTGCAAAATTGCGAAGTCCAGCGATGACTGCTGAGGTTTTGTACGGCAACCGACAATTCGCTCCATAACTTTGCGGAATCCTGCTTTAGTAAGACACTTTGTTACCAAAATCACAATCATCATGGTTGCCAATATTGTCTGCCGTCTGTTATATTAGGTCATCAAATTGGCAAGGAGGGATCGCATAGAGGTCTAGTGCGGCCGCCTGCTAAGCGGTTAGGGTTGAAAAGGCCCTCATGGGTTCGAATCCCATTCCCTCCGCCATTTATTTATTTTTTTACCAGTGTATTGAGAAAACTTTCACAAATGAACGGATACTATATCTGGACAGTCGGCTGCCAGATGAATAAGGCAGACTCTGAACGCCTAGAGAGTGCGCTGGGGCAGATGGGCTTTGAGCCTCGAACATCCCCTAAAGAGGCAGACGTTGTCGTCCTGAATAGCTGCGTGGTGCGGCAAAGCGCGGAAGATCGCGTCGTAGGCATGATGACCAGCCTGAAGCCCCTTAAGCAGCGCAACCAGGACAAGGTGCTTG
This sequence comes from uncultured Dehalococcoidia bacterium, assembly GCA_964632415.1. Lineage (GTDB taxonomy): Bacteria > Chloroflexota > Dehalococcoidia > Lucifugimonadales > JADFKI01 > Bin90. The sequence continues at coordinate 4,608 of CAZWDM010000086.1, forward strand.
CCTTGATGGGCTGCATGGTCGGCCCGAAAACCGACGATCTTGAGAAGCGCTTCCCCTATGTTGATGTCTTCATGCAGCCGCAGCAATTTCAGCCGCTCATCGACCTGCTCGGCGAACGAATGGACATCGACACCGAAGGCTGCATCGGTCCTCTGGTTGCACGACCTGATGTGGCGACCTACATCCCCATCATCCACGGCTGCGACAAGTTCTGCACCTTCTGCATCATTCCGTACCGGCGCGGCAGGGAAGTCAGCCGCCCGGTAGCCGAGATTGTGCGCGAAGCCGAAATGCTCGTGAAGCGCGGCGTCAAGGAAGTGACCTTGCTTGGGCAGAATGTCGATTCCTATGGGCACGATCTGCCGCAGGACCACGACCTGGGCGACCTGCTCGGCGCTGTCAACGATGTATCCGGCCTTGAGCGTGTGCGCTTTCTGACATCGCACCCCAACGACATGAGTGATCACATCATCGACTCGGTCGCAGGACTGGAAAAGGTTTGTGAGCACATCAATCTGCCCTTCCAGGCAGGCGACGACAGGGTCCTGGAGAATATGCGGCGCGGCTACACCAATGACGACTACCGCCGCCTGATCGACAAGATCAGGGCGCGCATCCCGGACGTATCTCTGAGCACGGATGTCATCGTAGGTTTCTGCGGCGAAACGGATGAACAGTTCGAAGAGACCCTATCACTAATCGAAGACATAAAATTCGACAAGGTGCATGCGGCGGCATATTCGAACAGACCCGGCACCATCGCCGAGCGCAGGCTCATAGACGACGTGCCGCAGGACGAGAAGAAGCTTCGGCTGAAGGCCATCGAGATTCTGCAGGAACGGATTGCAACTGAAATCAACGCCGAGATGCTGGGCCGCACATTTGACGTGCTGGTTGAGGGACGAAAGCGCGGAAAGTGGTTCGGCCGCAATCGCAACGACAAGCTGGTGTTTATCAACGACGGCAGCCCCGACGCCAATCTGGCAGGGCAAATGGTAAAAGTCAATGTAGAGAAGACAGCTCCCTGGTCACTGCAGGGGACGATAGCGTCCTGACGCAACTCGCTGCGGTCGGACGTGTCTGGAGGAGATATCGTTATGGTTGTCAAGCAGCAAATTCCGACTATACCGATCACCGAAATCGAGCAGTCCGCATTCTGCCAGACTGATGACGAGCTTCGTGCCAAGACACTCGAGGATGAATTCAGCGCCGGCGTGCGCTGGCAGAAACTCCCCGTAAGCTACATGCGTATGTCACCGGAAGAACTCGACGAACGCATTGCGGAGGCGAGGGCAAAGCTCGGCGACAGCACGGTAATCCTAGGGCATCACTACCAGCGCGACGAGGTCATCAAGTACGCTGATTACAGGGGCGACTCGTTCAACCTCTCCCAGTTTGCCGCCTCTCAGAAGAACACGGAGAGCATCATATTCTGCGGCGTCCACTTCATGGCGGAAACGGCCGACATTCTCAGCGCGCCGTACCAGAGAGTCATACTGCCGAATCTGACGGCAGGCTGCTCGATGGCGGACATGGCGCGCATCGACGACGTTCTGGACTGCTGGGACGACCTGCAGGATGAGATCGGCGACGACGGCGCAGTCATCCCCATCACCTACATGAACTCTACCGCCGCTATCAAGGCGCACTGCGGGCGTAACGGCGGCATAGTTTGCACCTCTTCGAACGCTCCCGCCACATTCAAGTGGGCGCTGGAGCGAGGAAGTCGGATCCTCTTCCTTCCCGACCAGCACCTTGGCAGGAACACCGGCCTGAAGATGGGCATCGGCCTTGACGAGATGGTCGTTTGGAACCCGTTCAAGCCGCTTGGCGGCAATACACCGGAACAGTTGCGTAATGCCAGGCTCATTCTCTGGCAGGGACACTGCTCGGTCCACACCCGCTTCACGGTGCAGCAGATCGAGGAGGCGCGAGCCAAGTACCCGGATGTACACGTAGTGGTGCATCCCGAATGCACTATGGAGGTCGTGCAGGCAGCGGACGCCAACGGCTCCACCGAATACATCAAGCGAGCGGTCGCCGAGGCTTCCCCGGGCAGCGTTCTCGCCATCGGTACGGAAATAAGCATGGTGAACCGCCTCGCCGCAGAAAACCCCGACAAGACGATCTTCTGCCTCGACTCCGTGGTCTGCCCATGCTCCACCATGTACCGCATCCACCCGGCTTACCTCAGCTGGGTCCTGGACGGCTTGAACGAAGGCGTGGTCGTCAATCGCATCTCCGTGGACGACGACACGGCGGAACAGGCACGCGTCTCCCTGGACAGGATGCTCGCCGTGGTCTAGGCGACTCAATTGCAAATTGTCATTCAGCGGACCCATCTTGGACGTGAACGGATCTCCCAAGATGGGTCTATTCATAAGTGCGAGGATAATCGGAGGGACTGAATATTGTTTCAGATGACATTGGAGACAGAAGCTCTGATAGACAGGGCATTGTCAGAAGACCTCTCGATTGGCGACCCGACGACGGACATCCTGATTCCGACCGACATGTTGGGGAGTGCTTCTTTCACCGCCAAGGAAGATGGCGTCCTGGCCGGACTGGATGTTGCCCTCGCCGTTTTCAAGCGATTTGATTCATCCCTGGATGCGGAAGCCCTGGTAGAGGATGGAAGTCCTCTCCATTCCGGAGAAACCATAGCCACCGTGCGCGGCAGAATGAACCCCATGCTCAAGGCAGAGCGAACCGCCCTCAACTTCCTGCGCAAGATGTCAGGAATAGCCACTGTGACCGCTGAATACGTGCGGGAAGTGGATGGCTATGACGTCCGCATCGTTGACACGCGCAAGACGACACCCGGCCTCCGTGCCCTGGAGAAGTACGCAGTTAGGGCAGGGGGCGGCTACAACCACCGACAGAACCTCGGCGACGGCATATTGATCAAGGACAACCACATAGAAACGCTGCAGAATCAGGGGATGAGTCTAGGCGATGTAGTCCGCAAGGCAAACCGGGAGAAATCACACACCATAAATGTTGAAGTCGAGGTTGAAGACCTCTCACAGGTGGAGGAGGCGCTGGATGCGGGCGCGAAAATCCTGCTGCTGGACAACATGGACCCCGAAGAAATGGCAGTCGCGGTCCGCATGGCAGAGGGCAAGGCAGTCACCGAAGCATCGGGTAACATAACCCTGCAGACGGTGAGGGCCGCCGCCGCTTCAGGGGTGGACCTTATCTCCGTGGGTGCGCTTACCCACTCCGCCAGGGACCTCGACATCAGCCTCGATTTCACGTCCTGAGCATCTGAAGTTGCCTAGATTCATCATTGGCATTGCATTGCTCCTGCTCCTGCTCGGGAGCGTGGCTGTTATCGCACTCCAGCGCCCGTCACTGGATCCCGGCGTCAACCTCATCGCCTTCGTCAATGCTGACGGCGACGTGATGACGATGCGCCCGGACGGACTGGAAGTAAGGCAAATCAGCCCGGACCGCGACGGTTTCTTTACCTGGCCCACATGGTCTCCTGATGCGGATACCATCGTTTACTCCGGGGTAGTGGATGAGGGCGAAACTCTCCAGCTAAACCTGTACGCCTCCGACAGCTCCGGGGTGGCGAACCGCGTCCTCTACGCCAGCGACCCGGGTGAGGCGGGCCTGCTTGCTCAGGGCGTCGTTCACTACCCGCTCTGGTCTCCCAACGGGGAGCATCTGGCATTCATCGCGACCGCCCGTGGAGGCCTGAGCCTGTTCATGGACGACCTCCGTGACGATCCAGAGGCGCAGCATCTGCTCGACGACGGTCCGCTCTGGATGTCATGGGCTCACGACTCTTCCCTGCTCGCCATCCATCGTGGAGCCGAGCATTTCGTCGTCTCCGGCGGCGATGAGCTCGAAGTCCAACCCCTGGAAATCAGGGAGATAGGCTATCGTGTCCCTGCGCTGCATCCTATCGACGGCTCACTGACATTGAGGTCGCAGCCGGCGGCATTGAAGGCGAGTGTTTCCAGCGTCCGATTGGACGGCTCGAAGGTTCAGTCAATAACCCCACTTCGCAGCGTTGACGGTGAAGCGGCGTTCCTCTGGGCGTCCACCGGCAGACATGTGGCAATAGGGGAGGCGTCCCAATATCTGATGTACAGGGATACTGCGCTCCCTGTTTACAATGGAATCGCAATTGTGCCTCTGGGCACTTCACACAGCGTCGTTGAGCTTGACCTGCCCGTGCTTGCGTTCTTCTGGTCCCCCGACGGCACTAAGATCGCCCTCGTAACCATATCCGACAAGCAGGGCGCGCTGAGTTGGGCGCTGTACGATGTACTGACCGACGAACGGATGCGACTGGTGGACTTCTCCCCTTCAGCGGAGCAGCTCACGATGTTTCAGTTCTTCGACCAGTACGCATACTCCCATTCCATCTGGTCCCCGGACAGCGAGAGCATCGTGTTCGCCGGCGACCTGCTGACGGACTCGGTGACAGCCTCATTCGGCAGCCATCCCGGTCACTCCTCGTTCCACATCGTCGTCGTGGATATAGAGCCCATAGCAGAGGCGCATGAGATCGGCGAGGGCATAATGGGCTTCTGGTCGCCTCGGTGAATTACCTGTCAGGCCGATATTGTGTATGCCGCCAGAAACTCCGCCCTGCTTATGCCTGACTGAGTGCATATGGTTCGTAGGGTAGAGCCCTTAATCCTCAGGTGATTCGGCATGGTCAGTGTATTCCTGGTGCCATCCGGGTTGTTCCTAACCATTATGATATGTTGTCGTTCCCGGACTATCTAAACCCCAGCCGCTCGAATGCACGAATTACCCTGCGCCTTGGCGCGTCAGCGGGAAAGCGCGCACGCATCAGACATTTACTCCGGCCTCAGCGATGAAAACTTCTAGCACTGGCGAATCTTCAGCCAGCTCATCCTCTCCAAATGTCTCCAAGTGATACTTGATCGCCGACTTCACATCAGCTAACGCTTCGTCGTAAGTATCTCCTTGACCGACGACAACGCCCTTCAAGCCCAGGGGATAGCCTACATATCCGTCGGTGTGTTTCTCGATTATGACCTTAAACTGCTTCATAACTTTCACCTCAACCCCTTCTCGGCCGATTCCTGTCCGCCGAGTCAATCATGATTGTAACCGGCCCGTCATTGTGGATCGCGACCAGCATGTGCGCCTGAAACTGCCCCGTCTGAACCTTCAGCCCAGTTTCGGCGAAGAGATCAAGCGTGCGGTCGAATAGGGCGGTTGCGGGTCCGGGTGCCATCGCGTGGCTGAAGCTGGGGCGCCGTCCGCGTCGGGTGTCGCCGTAAAGCGTAAACTGGCTGATGACCAGCAGGTCTGCCCCACTGTCCAGTGCCGAGAGGTCGAACCTGCCGTCATCGTCGCTGAAAACGCGCAGGTTCGCGGTCTTGTTGACGATGTAGTCGGCGTCCTCGTCATCATCGTCCTGGTGTATGCCGACCAGGACGACTAGCCCGGCGCCTATTTCGCCTACAGTCTCTCCGTCAACAGTGACGGAGGCGCCGGATACGCGCTGAACGAGGGCGCGCAAGAGTTACTCGTCTGAGGTGGATGAGGATGCCTTGGCCTTTTCGGCCGGCTTCGAAGAGGATTCTTCGCTTCCTCCGGAGTCGGCGGATGCGCCGTTCGTTTCTGACTTGGTGCTGGTGTAGCTGCTGCCCTTGCCGTAGTCGTTCACATAAAAGCCGCTGCCCTTGAAGACAATGGGCACGGCTACAAACTGTCGGCTGGCCTCACTCTGACATACCGGGCATGACGCCACGGGGTCGTCATAGAAGCTCTGGCGCTCCTCGAAGCGATGGTCGCAACTGTTGCACTTGTAGTCGTATGCAGGCAATATAGACACTCCCATTTGAAAGCAGGGTTAGCAGAAGCAGGCCGCAACTGCCAGCATTTCTAATGTAGCACTGCGCCGAAACAGTGTCAAATTGAAGCGGGTATTGAAGGGCAGCCATAGTTGCCGCGTATTGTCCCCTCTCTCCAGGTTCTCGGGGGTAGGTAAATGTTCAGAGCTAAATTCGAACGCGGTCTAAAGTCCCTTCCCCCTTGATGGGGGAAGGTTAGGATGGGGGTGAGAACGCAGATGCAAGCACGGTCGATTCAGATACCTACCCCTGTGAACCTCTCCCTAGGGGAGAGGGTTGGGGTAAGGGGCAGAAAATAACAGTGCCCAGCCCTGTGCATCTTGGATGTCCCGCTCTCACGCTTTCAGCGGAATTACAGCCTTTCCTCCAACCCGCAGCGCCAAGCGTGTTCAACCTCTGACATAGGCAGTTCGATTGCGCTTCCGGCAACAAATTCGGCTTCCGCGACAACCCCTATCTGGCACCATTCCACACCGCTGTCAGTGCAGGCACGCTCCAGCGCGTCCAGGTTGGCGGGCGGCAGCGACACAACGATACGGGACTGCGTTTCACCGAAAAGAGTCGCGTCCCAACGACCATGATTGCCGTCAAGTTCTGCTCCAAGCACTGTGTCCGGCCCGCAATCAGCCCCCAACCCACCGGCAATGCACGACTCGGCTAAGGCAACGGCCAACCCGCCATCTGAGCAGTCGTGCGCCGAGTTGATCACGCCTTCCTCTACCAGTCGCCGGCATGCGAGCTGCAGCGCGGCCTCACGCTCGATGTCCAGCGTTGGCTGTCCGGCGACCAAGCCATGAACGAGTTCAAGATATTCGCTGCCTGCAAGCGACCTCGCATCGCCGTTCGGCTCAGATTCCCCAAGCAGGACGATCAGGTCGCCATGCTGTTGAAAGCCGATACCCACGTTGGCACGAACATCTTCTAGCAGGCCGAGACATCCGATGATTGGCGTTGGATATATTCCTTCACCATGCGTCTCGTTGTACAGGCTGACATTCCCGCTTATGACGGGCACATTCAGGGCGCGGCAAGCCTCTGCCATCCCCAGGATGCACTGCTCAAGCTGGTAGTATGTCTCGGGCTTCTCCGGGTTCCCAAAGTTCAGGCAGTCCGTGAGCGCGATCGGCTCCGCTC